>DAOUJK010000061.1:0-50685 GCA_034422795.1 Dehalococcoidia bacterium
CGCCAGCGCGGCAGCCACCTGCGCCTCAGCCACGTGAACGGGAGGAGAGTCACCGTGCCCGTGCATTCAGGCGATGTCCCGCGTCCCACTATTCGGGACATACTCCGGCAGGCTGGTCTCACCGAAGATGAGTGGGACAACCTGTGAGGGCCGACGAGTACGTCAAGCTCGGCCAGGAGTACAAGGCGGAGGGTACGCTGGAGGGGTAGGGGTAGTGCCCCGGGGTCTGTTTGCCCTTGCTGAGGGTGATACACTTGCCTTGAGGTGCAGGGGATGGCTGGTGTTTTCGCTGAGTACCGCGTATGTCTCTTCCGCGATGAGGAGACGGACCTGATCGTTGCGGACGTCCCGACGCTGGGCATCGCGGATGACGGCCCGGATGCACCCTCCGCCCTGGACTCCGTGCGCGAAATGGCTCTCTTCCATATTGAGGGGCTCATCGAAGAGGGGAAGGAAGTGCCGGTAGAGGCGTGTCAGGAAGAGGGCATCTTCATCAGGATACGGCTGCCCGCTCGTGCCCATCCGACCGCTTCACTCTAGGGAAGTCGTACAGCGCCTCCGCAGGGCGGGTTTCACTCCTATCCGTCAGAAAGGCGGCCACTTGCGATTCCGAGATGAGGCAGGCCATCTCGTGACGGTGCCCATGCATCCTCGGGATATCTCCACTTGGGTCATCCGGCGCATAGTGCAGCAGGCCGGTCTCACCGAAGATGAGTGGGACAACCTCTGAGGGCCGACGATGGCGTCTCGGTTGCCCTGAGCGATAGCGTCAGCGTTTGTGAAACGGCGCACAGACGCTTGTCGCAATGGGCGCACAACGCCTATAATCGCAGGCGGCGGCACCGCTCGGGCCGCCGCTCTGACGCACCCCTGCGCGCCCGCGCTGCCTCGGTCCGCTGCTCCCGCAGTATCGTGCGCGCCGCCTGAGAGGAGGCTCCGATGGCCAACCTGCGACTGCCCGGCCCCACGCCCGTCCCGCCGGACGTGTACGAGGCGATGAGCAAACAGATGATCGACCACCGCGGCGTCGAGTTCGCTGAGATGCTCCGCCGCACGACAGCCAATCTCAAGCGCGCCTTCCAGACCGAGAACGACCTCTACGTCCTCACGTCCTCCGGCACCGGAGCGATGGAGGCCGCCGTCGTCAACACGCTCTCCCCCGGCGAGCGCGTCCTCGGCGTCACCATCGGCAACTTCGGCGACCGCTTCCTCAAGATCGCCTCGGCCTACGGCGCGAGCGTCAACGAGCTCAAGTTCCCCGACGGCGACGTCGCCATCCCGGAGCAGATACGCCAGGCCCTCAAGGACGACCCGGACGTGACGACCGTCCTCGTCACCCACAACGAGACGTCCACCGGCATCACGAACGACCTCGAGGCCATCGCGGGCATCGTGAAAGGCGAGTTCGACAAGATGATCCTTGTTGACGCCATCTCCTCGCTCGGCTCCATCAAGCTCCCCGTGGACGAATGGGGGCTGGACGTGGTGGTCGCCGGTTCGCAGAAGGGCTGGATGTGCCCGCCCGGCCTCGCCATGATCAGCTTCAGTGAACGCGCGTGGCAGGCCGCCGAGACCTCGAAGATGCCGAAGTTCTACTTCAGCCTCACGGAGGCGGAGAAGTCGCTGAAGTCAGGGCAGACGCCATGGACGCCCGCCATCTCGCTCCTGTTCGGGCTCGACTACGCCGTCCAGCAGATGCTCGCCCGCGGCGACATGCAGGCCGTCTACGACTTCCACCAGGAGATAGCGCAGTACACGCGCGACGGCCTGAAGGCGATGGGCATCGGCCTCGTTGCCAAGGACGAGCGCTTCGCCTCGAACACTGTCACCGCCGCCTGGGTGCCTGAGGGCATCACCGACGAGGCGCTGCTCGCCATGCTGCGCGACGACTACGACATCATCGCGGCAGAGGGTCGCGGCCTGCTCACGGGGCGTGTGTTCCGCATCGGCCACATGGGCTACGTGAACCAGGAGGACATCGACGACGTGTTCGGGGCGCTGAAGGACGCGCTGCCGAAGCTCGGGCGCCAGGCGTCGGCGGTGGGGCAGGCGTGACCGTCGTTCGCGGGGGCTTGCGCCGCAGGTTGTCATTTCGAGCGGAGCGCAGCGGAGCCGGGAAATCTCTTGGGCGGCCCTTCGCGCCCACCGCGCGGCCTCAGGACCAACCGACTCCCCGCTTTCGGGGGAACGACGGCAAAGGACGCAGGAACGACCGGAGGCTGGAATGGCGCGAGTCCTGATCGCCGACCCGATAGACGAACTCGGGGTCGCGCGGCTGAAAGCCGCCGGGCACCAGGTGGACGTTCGCAAGGGCCTCAGCGAGGACGAGCTCTGCGCCATGGCCGGTGACTACGAGGCGATGATTGTCCGCAGCGAGACGAAGGTCACCGAGCGCATCATCGAACACGCTGTGAAGATGGTCGGCATCGGGCGCGCGGGCGTGGGCGTCGACAACATCGACGTGGAGGCCGCTACGCAGCATGGCATCGCCGTTGTGAATTCCCCTACGGGGAACACCATCGCCGCTGCTGAGCACGCTTTCGCGTTGATGATCTCCCTCGCGCGCAACATCCCCCAGGCAGATGCCTCGATGCGCCGCAGCGAATGGACGCGCTCCCGCTTCATGGGCGTGGAACTGCGTGGCAAGACGCTCGGCATCGTCGGCCTCGGGCGCGTCGGCTCCGAGGTCGCGCACCGGGCGCGCGCCTTCCAGATGCACGTCGTCGCGTACGACCCCTACGTTTCGATGGAGCGCGTGCGCAGCCTCGGCGTCGAATCGGTCTCGATGGAGCGCTTGCTCCGCGAGTCCGACTTCATCAGCATCCACACGCCGCTGACCTCCGGCACGAAGAGCCTCATCGGCGGACCGGAGTTCGCGCTCCTGAAGGACGGCGTCCGCATCGTGAACGCGGCGCGCGGGGGACTGGTAGACGAGCGCCTGTTGCAGGAGGGGCTTGCCAGCGGCAGGATCGGTGGCGCCGCACTGGACGTCTATCCCGTCGAGCCGCCGCAGGACCTGCCCCTGCGCGAGGAGCAGCGCGCGGTGCTCACCCCCCACCTCGGCGCGTCCACGGAGGAGGCGCAGGTGGAGGTGGCGATCGAAGTCGTGGACCAGCTGCTCGCCATCCTGAGCGGCGGCGCGGCGCAGTACACCATCAACATGCCGTTCGTTCCGCGGGAGGTCATGGAAGCGCTCGGCCCCTACCTGCCCGTCGCGACGACCATGGGACGCCTCGCCATCCAGCTCGCCGACGGCCAGTTGGAGTCCGTCACGGTCCGGGTTGCCGGAGGGATAGCGCACCACGACGCCGAGATACTGGCGTCGGCGGCGCTGGTGGGTGTGCTCAGCGTGGCGACGGACATGCGCATCAACCTTGTGAACGCCCAGGCGATGGCGCAGGAACGCGGCATCAGGATCGTCGAGGAGAAGGACCCCGAAGGAGCGGAGCAGTACCTGAACCTGGTGGGCGTCGAGGTGCGCTCCACCGGTGGTGTCGTTTACACGGCGGGAACGTCGGTGCACGGCACGGTGCACCTGAACCGCCTCAACGACTTCACCCTGGACATGGAGCCGAGCGCGCCGTACATGCTCTTCACCACGCACACGGATCAGCCCGGCATGATCGGCAGGGTAGGAACGATAGCGGGTGAACACGACGCGAACATCTCCTTCATGGAGGTGGGGCGCGCGGCCCCGCGCGGCGCGGCCACGATGATCGTGGGGTTCGACGACCTCGTGACGGACGAGATGCTCAAGGACATCAGGGCCATCGAGGGCATGACCACCGCGCGGCTCGTGACCTACGAGACCCCGGATCCGGTGCAGCCGCGCCTGCGCGGGACGTGACCGCTACCGGTCGGGCGTTCTTGTCCGCGCTCTGCCCCCGTGCTACGATGCGGCACACCGTTCGTTAGGAATTTCACGAACAGACGCTGCCCATGACGACCACCTCCAGACCGCACGGCGCCCCCGGCCCCGCATCGTCCGAGTCCCTGCGCGAACGTGCGCGCCGGGCGATAGCGGAACAGCCCTCGCCTACGGTCACCGTGCTCTCATCGCTGCTCGCCGCTCAGGACGAACTGGGCTATCTCCCCTACGAGGCCGTCGACGAGGTTGCACAGCGCACGGGCGCGAGCGTCAACGAGGTCTGGGCTGTCGCCTCGTTCTACCCCAACTTCCGGTTTACGCCCCCGGCGCGCCACTCGGTCGAGGTCTGCTGGGGGCCGACGTGCCATGTCCTTGGAGCGCAGCCCATCCTGCAAGGCCTGGTGAGCCACCTCGGCCTGGACGGGGAGGGCGACACGGAGGATGGGAGCATCTCGCTGAAGTACAACACTTGCCTGGGCGTCTGCCCGCACGCGCCTGCGATGAGCTTCGACCATGAACTGGCCGGGCGCATGTCGCTCGACGAGGCGGTGAGCCGCGTCGAGCGTATCAGGATCGCCGACATGGAGCGGGAAGCGTGACGGAAGCGTACGAGGCCCTGGCGAAGCGCGCGGCGGCGCGGTGGGACGAACTGCACGCCAGGCCGTGGGTGCGTGTCGGCACGGGGCTGATGGGCGAGGCCGTGGGCGCGCTCGATGTGCTCGCCGCTCTGCGGGAGGCCATTGAAAAGGCAGGCGTGGAGGCGACGATCTCCGAGGTGGGAACGACAGGCCTCTGCTACGCGGAGCCGGTCGTAGACGTGCATGTGCCGGACGGTCCGCGCATCCTCTACGGCAACGTCCACCCTGAGCAGGTCGAGACCATCGTGCAGCGGCACGTCGTTGGCGGTGAGCCGGTGACCGAGTTCGCGCTCGCGAGCGTCGATTCGGACGTGCCGGGTGTTCCGCGCCTCGAAGACCTGCCGATGATGCGCGGGCAGGTGCGCGTCGCGCTCCGCAACGCGGGGCAGATAGACCCCACCGATCTCGACCAGTACGTCGCGCGCGGCGGCTTCTCCGGGCTGGACAAGGCGCTCACGTCGCTCACACCGGAGCAGACGCTTGACGAGGTGAAGAACTCCGGCCTGCGCGGACGCGGGGGGGCGGCGTTCTCCACCGGCATGAAGTGGGGCTTCCTCGCAGGCAACCCCGCGCCGCAGAAGTACATCCTCTGCAACTGCGAGGAGGGCGACCCCGGCGCGTTCAACGACAAGACCATCCTGGAGTCGGACCCGTTCACGCTCATCGAGGGCTGCATCATCGCGGGGTACGCCACCGGCGCGTCCAACGGCATCGTCTTCATCCGCCACGGCCACGACTCCCCCATCGACCGCACGCGCGCCGCTATCCGGGCGTGCTACGACAACGGCGTGCTCGGGGGCAGCGTCCTCGGCACGGAGTTCTCGTTCGACGTGGAGGTCTCGCTCGTGGGCGAGTCGTACGTCGCGGGCGAGGAGACGGCGCTGATGGAGGCGATAGAAGGCAAGCGCTCCATGCCCCGGTTCCGCCCGCCGTTCCCGGCAGCCTACGGCGTGTGGGGCAAGCCGTCCAACATCAACAACATCAAGACGCTCAGCTACGCACCGGAGATCGTGCGGCGCGGAGCGGAATGGTTCTCGAGCATCGGCACGGAGAAGAGCACCGGCACGGCCATCGCCTGCCTCTCCGGCGACGTCCGCTACCCCGGCCTCGTCGAGGTCCCGTTCGGCCTGACCGTCCGTGAAGTCATCGAAGGGATGGGTGGCGGCGAGCCCAACGGCAGGGCGCTCAAGTTCCTGCAGACCGGCGGCCCGCTCGGCGGCGTGCTGCCCGCGGAGCAGTTCGACATGGTGCTCGACTTCGACGAGATGGTCGCGGCGGGCGCGATGTTCGGCTCCGGCGGACTCATCGTCTGCAACGAGGAGCGCTCCGTCGTCGACCTCACCCGCACGCTCGTCGCGTTCGACCAGATGGAGTCGTGCGGCAAGTGCTTCCCGTGCAGGCTCGGCATGAGCCACATCCTAGAGATACTGGAGCGCATCGCCGACGGGAAGGGGCGCTCCGGCGACATGGAGCTGATGGAGCGCGTCGGCGTGAACATGCGCGGCGGCTCGCTCTGCGGCCACGGCCAGCTGGGCTACAACCCCGTCGCGAGCGCGGTGCGCTTCTTCGGCGGCGAGTTCGAGGCGCAGTTCGCCGACGGCGCGGCGCCGCTGGGGGCGTTCGTAGGGCCGAAGTCCACGCGGCGCGGTGCGCAGATGTCCGGCGACACGCCTACGGCGTCGGTCAAGCCGGACTTCGTGATGCAGATCGAGCCCGCCGTTCCGCAGGCTGCGGGGGCGGCGGAGTAGGGCGGGCATGGCTGACGAGATCACGATAACGATAGACGGGCGGGAGGTCACGACCGAGCCCGGCAAGATGGTGGTGCAGGCCGCCAACGATGCCGGCATCTACATCCCGTACCTCTGCTATCACCCCGGCATGAAGCCGTACGGCGCGTGCCGCATGTGCGTCGTCGAGATCGAGGGCCAGCGCGGCACGCCCGCGTCGTGCACGCTGCCCGTCCGCGACGGCATGGTGGTGAACACGAAGGGCGACGAGGCCGTGAAGGTGCGCGACACGACGCTGGACCTGCTGCTGTCGGAGCACCCGCACGGATGTCTTACGTGCCATCGGATAGATCTCTGCGGTCCGCAGGATATCTGCCTCCGCCACGTGGACGTGGTTGACCGGTGCGTCACCTGTCCCAAGAACGAGCGCTGCGAACTGAAGGACACGACGCGCTTCCACGCGCAGGAGCTCGTCTCTCCGCTCACGTACCAGTACCGCAACCTGCAGGTGGAGACGAAGGACCCCTTCTACGACCGCGACTACAACCTCTGCATCGTCTGCGCGCGCTGCACCCGGGCGTGCGACGAACTGCGCGGCGACGTCGCGATAGGCATGACCGAGCGCGCCGGGCAGGTGCTCGTCGGCACGGTCATGGGCGACTCGCTCCTGGAGTCCGGCTGCGAGTTCTGCGGCGCGTGCATAGACGTCTGCCCCGTGGGCGCGCTCACCGAGACCGCCTACAAGTGGGAGCGTCCCGCGCGCGTCGAGCAGTCCGTCTGCGCCGAGTGCCCCGTCGGCTGCACGATGACCTACGAGGTCAACCACTGGGAGCGCGTCGTGCGCGCGGTGCCGGAGCTGAACGCCCCCGCCAACATGGGGCAGGCGTGCTTCAAAGGGAAATTCGGGTTCGAGTACGTCAACGACAAGCGCCGCATCCGCAAGCCGCTCGTACGCAGGGACGGCGAACTGCAGGAGGCCTCGTGGGACGAGGCTATCGCCGCAGCCGCGGCGGGCCTCGCGCCGCACAAGGGCCCCGCGTTCGCGCTGATGGCGAGTCCGCGCAACACGAACGAGGAGCTCTACGCGGCGCAGAAGTTCACCCGCGTTGTGATGGGCTCCAACAGCGTCGACGTCGCGTCGAACGACCGCCCCGGCGTCGTCGAGGGACTGCAGGACGTGTTCGGCTACTTCGCTGGAACGATGACCGTGTGGGAGTTGGCGGACTCCGCCGCCGTCATGGTGGTGAGTGCAAACCTTACTGAAGAACAGAACGTTATCGGCGTGCCGGTCAAACGCGCCGTCCGCGCCGGAACCCAGCAGCTCATCGTCGTCGACTCGCGCGAGGTCGAGCTCACCCGCTACGCGACGCTCTGGCTGCGGCCGTACCCCGGGACCGACCCCGTCCTGCTCGGCGGGCTCCTGCGCTGCATCGTCGACAACGGGCTGGCGGACATGGACTTCGTCAACGAGCGCGCCGAGGGCTGGGACGAACTGATCGCCTGCCTCGCGCCGTTCACGCTGGACGCCGTCGCCGCCGAGACCGGCGTGCCCGCGGAGCGTATCGAGCAGGCGGCGCGTCTCTACGCGGGGTTCGGCCCCGCTGCGCTGCTGTTCGGCGGCGACAGCTCGATCGGCGGCACGCGCCGGACCCTGTCGCGGCTCGTCGCTGCGCTCGCCGTCGCCACGGGCAACGTCGGCAAACGCGGCGCGGGCGTCATGCCGCTCTACCAGGGCGCCAACGGGCAGGGCGCGATGGACATGGGCGTCTGGCCCGCCGCCATGCCCGGCCACAACCTCATCCAGGAGGCGCCGGAGGCCCGCGAGGCGCTCGGCGCCCTCTGGGGCGCCCCGGTGCCGCTCGAACACGGCTCGGGCAACCGGCACATGTTCGACCAGGCGCGCGAGGGCCGCATCAAGGCGATGCTCATGCTGGGTGACCACGTCCACTATGAGGACGGCACGCTCGGCGATGTGACCGGCGGCCTCGACGCGCTCGAGTTCCTCGTGGCCACGAGCGCGTTTCCGTCTGCGGTCACGGAGCGGGCGAACGTCGTCTTTCCCGCCGAGGTCTGGGCCGAGAAGACCGGCACGTACACGAATGTCGAGCGGCGTGTGCAGCCGCTCCGCAAGGTCGCGAAGAACAAGCGTGTCGACTCCCGCAGCGACCTCGAGGTGCTCTGCGCCGTCGCTCAGGCTATGGGTGCGCAGGGCTTCGCCTGGGACGGCCCTCCGCAGGTGCTCGACGAGATAGCGGAGGCCGTGCCCGAGTACGCCGGCGTCTCCTGGGAGCGGCTGCTCCGCGAGCGGCTGGATATCGTGACGACGCCCAGTGACGAGCCGCAGCCGACGCAGGTGGCGTACACCGGCAACGTGCTGACCGGCCTGCAGTGGCCGTGCGCGCCGGTGGACGCGTCTGACGACGGGCAACTGTTCGTGGACCGCTTCCGCCACGGCAAGGCGCGGTTGCAGCCCGTCGCATGGCACCCGCGCCCCGCGGTCGGAACAGAGTTCCCGCTCATGCTCGCGCATGGCCGCGTGCTCATCGAGCCGGGACGCAAGCCGAACGTGACGGTGGTTGGCAAACGCAACCGCGTGGAGCGCGAGGAACGCTTCGTGCTCAACCCCGCGGATGCCGCTGCCGCCAACCTGAACGAGGGCGACGCGGCAGCGGTGACGACCGCCGACGGCGTCGAGCGTCGCGGCACGGTCGTGCTCTCGGACGCCGTGCCCGCGGGCATGGCGTCGCTGACGACGCTCTTCGGCGAGCTGGCGGTCGAGGTCGACGCGTCCGACCGCCCGGACCCGATGAACCACATCCCCCGGCTGAACGCCGTGCCTGTTCGTATCGCGGCGGTACAGTCACAGTAGCGGAGGAACATGACGCAAGCGCAGGACCGTCTGGCGAAGCTGCCGCGTGCATACGTGGCCAAGAAGCAGGAGGTGGCGGAGGACCTCTTCCTCATGTGGCTCCGGCCCGATGAGCCGTTCCGCTTCAAGCCCGGCCAGTACATCACGATAGGGACGGGCGGCATCGAGCGTCCGTACTCGATAGCGTCCGCACCGTACGAGTCGCTCATCGAGCTGTTCATCGAGTACGTCCTGCCGGAGTACGGCGGCAAGCTCACGCCGCTGCTCTGGAACCTCCACGTCGGCGACTCGGTGTCGATGCGCCCGCGCGCCAAGGGGCTGTTCGTCTTCCAGCCGCAGTTCCACCATCACCTCATGCTGGGCACCGTGACGGGGGTTGCGCCCTACGTCAGCATGATCCGGCAGGCGCTGAAGGACAACATCCGCGGCCATCACTTCTACGTGATGGAGGGCGCCAGCCACCAGGACGAGTTCGTCTACGACTCCGAGCTCGCGCGCCTCGCCGAGCGCCTGCCGGAGTTGGTCACGTTCGTGACGACCGTCAGTCGCCCGCAGGCCGAGCGCAACCGCAGCTGGAACGGCCCCACCGGCAGGGTGAACACGCTCGTCGAGGAGTACATGCAGCGCTGGAGCCTGCCGAAGGACGACACCGCCATCTACCTCTGCGGCAACCCCGGCATGATCGAGGACGTGAAGGAGCGCCTCGCCGGCCAGGACTGGAACCTCTACGAGGAGCGCTTCTGGAAGGAAGACGAGTAGCGATTGGTCCCCTCTCCCTCGAGGGGAGAGGGCTAGGGAGAGGGTGAACCCTTCCTCCGTCATTCCCGCGCAGGCGGGAATCCAGCGTGGCCGGTAGGTCAGCCCCTGACGAGGATGGCGATGATCCCGCCTAACGTCGTTGCCCAGGACGTTCCCAGGAGCACCAGCACCGTGTGGAACTGCCTGTTCATATCGGAGCGCAACTCAGTGCGAAGGCTGGCGACGGCCTGCGTGAGGTCGCCCAGGCGTTCGTTGACCTGCTCGTAGGCGCCTTCCAGGCGACTGACGCGCTGCTCGATTGTGGCTGCTGGCTGGGTGGTCATCGTTTCGTCACTCCTTGGGATGGTAGCACACGGCTCAACTGGAGCGGAGCTGTTACCGCATCGTAGGAAGCGTTGTGCCGAACGGGCAATGGCCATGTGACACATGCCCCTTTCGCGGTCGCATCCGCTTCGGCTACGCTGTCCCCGTGATGCGGCGGCTCGCGCTCACGGGCGGCGGTGGCAACGAACGTTGAGTGAGCGGAAATGAGCCTGAATGAGCAGAGGATGACCTGAAATGAGCTGCCGATGAGCTGGAATGAGCGGTTTAACAGCCCATCGGACAGCCCGAAATCAGAGGTGAATGAGCGGAAATGAGCCGTCCGCAGGAGTGAAACCGCGAAACGTCTCCCCGACCGTATACACTCCGGGGCGTTAGCCCCCGGAAAGGAGCAGTCTCATGGAAGTCAAGGAACTCGGCCACGTCGTCCTGTTCGTCGCGGACGTCGAACGCTCGCGCCACTTCTACACGGACGTCCTCGGCTTCCGCGAGATACGCCGCGAGGGGCAGCGCCCCAACACGGCGATGTACTCCACGGGGCGGACCCACCACGAGCTCTACCTGATGCAGGTGGGCGAGGACGCACAGCCCATCCCGCAAGGGAAGCGCCTGGGCATGTACCACATCGGCATCAAGATCGGCACGACGGACGAGGAACTGCAAGAGGCGCTCGCGGAGCTGCAGGAGGCCGGGGTGCGCGTCGTCGGCTCCAACGACCACGGCCAGACCCACAGCCTCTACATCCTTGACCCGGACGGCAACGAGATCGAGCTGTACATCGACGTGCAGCCGGAGACCTGGCGCGAGGAGTTCGCGCGGGAGGTCCCGCTCAGGCCTGCGCTTCGCTGAGTACCTCACCCGGAGAGCCACAGCACAGGGCTGCGAGGCTTGTGGGAGGAGGTTGCTATCCTCCGGCTTGGATGGCGACGCGGCCGCCGTTTGTGACATGGACATACAGGCTATGTTCCTCGAGCATGGACATGCCTATGAGCGGCACAGTACCTGCAGCGTAGGCAACGACATCCCTCGGCTGACCGTCCCAGAGCACCGTGACGCCGTAGACATCGAGGTTTGCCTCGCTGCCGTCGGCAAGAGATACACGGTTGCGCCCCGCAAGGGCCAGTTCCAACGCTGCCACTGCTTCTGGGGGTAAGGTGAGGAAGCGGCTGAAACCCGTGTCTATCACGGCATCCACACTGCGGGTCTGCCCTGTCGGGCCTTGCACGAGGAGGCTGACGACCGCTTCATGAGCGGCGTTCACCATCCCATCGATCACTCCGCCCTCGCCAGGGAGCCGCCCCCGATGCTCGCTACCGCCCGGTACCCGACCCGGAGCAGCCAGACGTCGTGTGCCTCCGGCCGTTCGTCGCGCAGGCGCTTCGCTGCGGCAAGCTCGTCTTCGCCGATAGCCCAAGCGCCGCTGTCGACGTCGATGGCGACGAACTTCCCGCGGTGAGCTGCCTCGACGTGCCGTCGGATATCCCGCTCGTATATCGCGTCGCCGAGGCGGGCAGTCTCGTCGGCGGGCCTGCGCGGGGGGTGACTGTACGTCATGCGCGTCTCCTGGCGGCGGTCCGGTTGCGGTGCGTATCTGCGCACGAGAAGTATAGCAGCCTCGCTGCCATTCCCCCTCCGCCCCGCGCTACGCTGAGTTCCAACATCGATGCACAGGATGGTGAGGTGTGTTTGGCTCCCCTCGCCCGCTGGGAGAGGGGCTGGGGGTGAGGGTTGCCATCGGTGTTCGAATGCCAGCCCCGCATTCCGTTTGTCGGGCTGGCTGACTAGAATCCCCCTGTGGCCAGCCCCGTCCGCAAGCAGTACCTCGAGATAAAGTCGCGCTATCCGGATGCGCTGCTCCTGTACCGCATGGGCGACTTCTACGAGACGTTCGACGACGACGCCCGGCTCGCCGCCCGCGACCTCGAGATAGTCCTCACCCAGCGGGACATGGGGCAGGGCGAGATGGTCCCCCTCGCGGGCATCCCCTACCACGCGCTCGACGGCTACCTTGCAAAGCTCGTCCGCAAGGGCCACCGGGTCGCCATCGCGGAGCAGACGAGCGAGCCGGACGGCAGGACGCTCGTGAGCAGGGATGTCGTCCGCGTCGTCACGCCGGGCACCGTCATCGAGCCCGGGATGCTGGACTCCGGCGCGAACAACTACCTCGTCGCCGTGGCGCAGGGCGGCGCGCAGTCCGGCATCGCGTTCGTGGACATCACCACCGGCGAGTTCGCCGTGGCGCAGCTCCCCTCCGGCGCCGTCCCGCAGGAGATAGCGCGCCTCGCGCCGTCCGAACTGCTCCTGGCCGAGTCGGACGCCACCAGCATGCCGTCCGAGGCCCCGGACTGCCACGTGACGCGGGTGAACGGGGCGAGCTTCGCGCCGAACGCCGCACGGCGACGGGTGCTCGACCACTTCGGCGTGCGCTCGCTCGACGCCTTCGGATGCGAGGGGCTGGAGTTCGCGACCGCCGCAGCGGCCGTCGTCCTGGACTACGTCGGCGGCACCCACGCGGCGACGCTGTCGCTGCTGACCGGCTTGCGGACGTACTCGACCGATACGTTCATGGCGCTCGACCCCCAGACGCGGCGGAACCTCGAACTGTTCGAGGGAGGCCGCTGGGGAGCGAAAGGCCAGTCGCTCCTGAGCGTGCTCGACCACACCGAGACGCCGATGGGCGCACGGCTGCTCCGGCGTTGGCTCGGCCAGCCGCTCCTCGACCTCGACGCGCTCGAACGCCGCCTCGACGCCGTTGCTTGGCTCCACGCGTCCGACGTCCGCCGCCAGCGCATACGCGCGGAACTGGCCGAGGTATCCGACCTCGAACGCGCGGTGCAGCGCGTCGGCACGGGCGTCGCCTTCCCGCGCGAACTGGTGGGGCTGCGCCGCTCGCTGGAACGAGTCCCGGCCCTGCGCGCGCTGGCGGAGGAGGCCGGGCCCGATCTGGCGTGGCTCACGTTGGAACTGGACCCGTGCGCGGGAGCCGTGGAGCGCATCGCGTCGGTCATCGCCGACGACCCGCAGGGCGAGGTGGGGCAGGGGAGAGTCGTGCGGGAGGGCTACTCGGAGGAGATGGACGAGGTGCGCATGGCCGCGCAGGACGCCCGTTCCTACATCGCGGGGCTGGAGCGGAAGGAGCGCGAGCGCACCGGCATCCCCAACCTCAAGGTCGGCTACAACAAGGTGTTCGGCTACTACCTGGAGGTCTCGAACGCCCACCGCGGGAGCGTGCCGGACGACTACGTCCGCCGCCAGACGCTCGTCAACGCGGAGCGCTTCTACACGCAGGAGTTGAAAGAGCACGAGAACCGCGTGCTCAGCGCGGGCGACCGGCTGCAGGGTCTGGAGACGGCCATCTTCAAGCAGGTCTGCCGCGAGGTCGCCGCGTACGCCTCGGGGATCCTCGCGACCGCCGCCGCGCTTGCGACGCTCGACGCGCTGCTGTCGCTCGCCGAGTCCGCCGTCCGCTACGGCTACGTCCGGCCCGTGCTGGACGATGGCGAGCGCCTCGTGCTGCGCGACGCCCGGCACCCCGTCGTGGAGCGCTTCCTCCCCAGTGGCGCGTTCGTCCCCAACGACGCCGACCTCTCCACGGACGAGAACCAGTTGGTGATGATCACCGGCCCGAACATGGCGGGCAAGTCCACCTACCTTCGGCAGGTGGCCGTCGCGGCGCTGATGGCGCAGGTCGGCTCGTTCGTGCCCGCGGCGGAGGCGCAGGTCGGGCTGGTCGACCGCATCTTCACGCGCGTCGGCCTGCAGGACGACCTCGCCACCGGGCAGTCGACGTTCATGGTCGAGATGGTCGAGACCGCCGCGATACTCCACCACGCTACGCGGCGCTCGCTCGTGATCCTCGACGAGATAGGACGGGGCACCTCGACGTTCGACGGCCTCTCCATCGCGCAGGCCGTGGCCGAGCACATCCACGACGCCTCCCGCCTCGGCTGCCGGACGCTGTTCGCCACCCACTACCACGAACTGACCGCGCTCGCCGACCGCCTGCCGCGCGTCCGCAACCTGAGCGTCGCAGTCTCCGACCGCGATGGCGAGGTGGCCTTCCTGCACCGCATCGTGCCCGGCGGAGCGGACAGGAGCTACGGCGTTCACGTGGCGCAACTCGCCGGGCTGCCGAGGCCGCTCATCGCGCGAGCGCGGGAGCTGCTCGCCGAGCACGAAGGCATGCCCGCGCCGGGGCGCACCCGAGGGAAGCGTCCGCTGCCGGGCGCCCCGCCCCAGAGCGCGATGCCGCTCTTCGGCGGCGTTCCGCCGGAGGCGTCGCGCATCCTCGCGGAGCTGCGGGATCTGGACCTGGACAACCTCACGCCGCGCCAGGCGCTCGACAAGCTCGCCGAACTCCGGGAGCAGGCGGAGGAAAGGTGACGTGGACGCGGACACGCGTGTGTTCGTGGACGGCAACAACGTCATGGGCTCGCGTCCTGACGGCTGGTGGCGCGATCGCGTTGCGGCTGCGCAGCGCCTCGTCGCCGACTTGGCGCCGCTCGCACGCGGCCCTGGCGCCTGGACGGTCGTGTTCGACGGCGCGCCGCCGGACGGGGCGTCGCGCCTCGTGAGCGGGCTCAGCGTAGAGTACGCCGAGCGCCACGGCGCTGATGCCGCGGACGACCGCATCGTCGAACTGCTGGGCGCGTTGCCCTCCGGCGTGGACGCACTGGTCTACACATCCGACCGGCGGTTGCGCGAGCGGGTGCTGGCGCTCGGCGCGCGGGTCGAGGGAGCGAGCGCCCTGTTGAGGCGATAGCGGAGGCGGACATGGAACAATCGGCGTCGTGGGGAGCGTTCGAGGAAGCGTCGCCGGAGCTGGCGCAACTGGGGCGGGGGCTGTTCAACGAGACGGGACTGGTGCTGCTGGGAACGATACGCAAGGACGGCTCCCCGCGCATCAGCCCGGTGGAGTTCTTCTTCTTCGCCGGCGAGATCTACCTCGGCATGATCTGGCAGTCGTACAAGGCGCAGGACCTGCAGCGCGACCCCCGATGCATGGTGATGAGCGCGGTGCACGACAAGATGATCAAGGACGGCGAGTTCAAGATGGCCGGCATCGCCATCGAGGTGACGGATGAAGCGGAGCGGCAGGCGTGGGCGGCGGCGCTCCTGGAGCATATGGGATGGTCGCCGGAGGACCAGCCCGAGCAGTACCACCTGTTCAAGGTACGCATCGCGACGGCCTCGTTCGCGAAGATCGAGAACGACGACTGGTTCCGGCTCTTCTGGCGGGCAGGAGATGAGGCAGAGCTTGCGCGTGGCGGCTAGAATGGGCCTTGTTGAGACATGAGCAGCGGGGGAGGACTGGCAAGTATGCCGATCTACGAGTTCAGGTGCAACATATGCGATGCCAAATCGGCGGCCTTCTTCCGGTCGATGCGTTCGGATGCCGCGGCGTCGTGCGGCCGGTGCGGGAGCGCCGACACCCGGCGACTGTTCTCCACGTTCAAGACAAAGATACCGCGCCCGGGCCCGGACCAGCTCAACAAGGCGGAGTTGCTCGACGGCGTTGACTACACCAACCCCGCCTCGATGGCGAACTTCTTCCGCAGGATGGGCACCGCCTTCGATGACGAGCCGAACGAGCACATGGATGAGATCGTGGGGAGGCTCGACCATGGCGAGCCGGTGTACAAGGCGCTGGACCTGAACATGGGGGACAACGTCCGCCACTCGCACGGGCCGGCCTCGGAAGAGTAGGAGAACCGGCCTGTCCACCCCCATCCCAGCCTTCCCCCATCGATGGGGAAGGAGTCCATACTCCGCAGACAGAAGAGAGGGGCAGGATTCCCTGCCCCTCTCTCTCGTTCCGGCGTGTCGGAGTCGCCCGCTAGACGTTGGCGAAGGAGGGGAAGACCTTCAGCGGGTTCTTGTTGATGATGGTGAGCTTGTCCTCTTCCGACAGCGAGGGCAGGTAGTCGAGCACCGGGAGCAGGTCGTCCGAGGTGTGGCCGACCGCGGTGTGGGACGGGTGGTCGCTCTCCTGGCGGACGTTCCGGCCGGAGCCGGGCGCCTCGGTGCCGAAGGCTATGTTGGCGACGCCCCACTGCTTGATGGCGAGTTCCAGGTAGTCGATGTCGTAGGTACAGGTGTCGAAGAAGAGGTTGTCGCCCTCCCAGTTGCCCCGGTGGCGGGAGGAAGCGATGAACCGGTCCAGCGCTCCGCCTGCGTGAGCGATGCAGATGCGCAGGTTGGGGAACTTCGAGAACAGGTCGCTGTAGGCGAGGATGCGGGTCGCGAGGAACGTCTCGACGACGAACCCGACCTGGTAGTTCCCGGGGATGTGGCCGATGCGGGGGTCGATGCAGTTCGTGCCGTGGATGAAGACGGGCACATCCCGGTCCTGGCACATCTCGTAGACGGGGTACCAGTAGGGCTCGTGCATGCCGGGGGACTTGTGGTCGCCGACGGGGTCGGGGCTGAGGTACGTTCCGACGAAGCCGCGGTCCAGGTTGCGCTCGAACTCCGGGATGCAGTGGCTGAGGTCGTCCGCATTGGCGTCCTGCGGCAGCATCGTCGCGCCCAGGAACCGGGTCGGGTCGAACTCCACCTGCTTATGAATGGTGTCGTTCGTGAACTCGGTCCAGCGCGTCATCAGGTGCCGCGCCATCCAGCCCATCATTGTGAAGGGGCGGGGGCCGATGACCTGGACGTCGATGTTGCGCTCATCCATGTACTCCCGGTGCATGTTGTTCGTGCGGTTGAACGCCTCATCGCTGAAGCCCCCGGAGCCGGAGCCGCTCTTCAGCGGGCTCTCGCCGAGGTGGCCGGAGGAGAACCCTCCAACTACCCACGTGCGCACCGAGTCCGGCGCCGATACGTGGCCGTGGACGTCGAAAACCTTCGTACCTTTGAACATGTCCTCCTCCTGATACTTACCGCGAGAGCGGCTATGTAGTAGACGCACGACGGCTGGAAGGCCCCCTCTGCCTGCGTCGCGCCAGTACGTCGCGCGGAGGGTAGTCCTTCCAGCCGCCGGTTGCAACCTTGAGTATCGATAATGGCGTATCGATAACACGTGTTACCGATACGCTTATTGCCGGTTACGCCACAAGCACGCCTGCCTCCGAGGGAAGCTGGTCGAATATCTTGGCGTTGGCGTATTCAGGGTGGACAGGCACCTGGTGCTGCAGCTCGATCATCTTGCCCGTCTTGCCGGACTCGATGACGGCGAGCGTCGCCTCCAGCGTGGCCATGCCCCACTCCGGCGTGTGGTAGACGGGCGCCCCGTTGACGACGGCGTCGTACAGCTCCTTGAGCTCGGCGCGGCGGTTCATGGCCCACCCGGAAGGCGGCTTCAGGTCGATCGTGTGGTGGCCCTCGTTGTCGTAGATGGTGATGCCGTAGGCTGAGCGGGTGATGTCGCCGCGCTCGCAGGAGACGACGACGAAGCCGGGCTCGGCGGGCACCCACGGCTCGCCGCCGGGGTCGCGGTTCTGCCCCTCGCGCTTGAACACCTCGACTTCGCGCTCGCCGCCGATGCGGATCGCCTGCTTGTCGGACTCCTCGTCGCGCGTGCCGTTGATCATGCCGTCGCGGACCAGGATGCGCTCCGCCTCGTCGTATCGCTGGCGGTCGTGACCCCACGGGACGAGCTGCGCGCCCATGAAGTAGCCGTGCGCGTTGTGGATGATGGTGGAGACCGCGCCGTTCTCGAACTCGAACAGCGCGGAGTAGTAGCCGGGGATGGGGCGCTCCGGCATCCACTGGCCGACGACGCCCCGCACGTTCTTGACCATGCCGCCGCCGAGCAGGCGCACCGTGTCGATCTGGTGCGGGCCCTGCCGGTAGACGAGGCCGCCGCCCTGCGCGAGGTCCAGCTCCTCGGTGACGCGGGGGCGCAGGAGCCAGTCCGTGTACGCCATGAAGTTGATCGCCTTCACCGCCCCGAGCTGGCCGGACTCGATGATGCTGTACATCTTGCGGAACGGCGGGATGAAGGAGCGTGTGTGCCCCGCGATCAGCACGTTGCCCGTGCGCTTCGCGGCGTCGCACATCGCCTGCGCTTCCTCGAGGTTGAGCGCCATCGGCTTCTCGACGACGACGTGCTTGCCGTGCTCCAGCGCGTAGATGGTCATGGGCGCGTGGAACCTGTTGGGTGTCGAGATCCAGACCGCCTCGACGTCGTCGTCCTCGCACAGCTCTTCGATGCTGGCGTACGCCTTCGCCTCGTAGCGCGCCTGGAAGCGTTCGCGGGTGAGCGGGTTGATATCCGCCCCGGCGATGAGGTCGATCTCCTCCATCTGCTCGAAGGCGGGGAGCATCTCCGTGCCGCCCACGCCGATGCCCGCCATCGCCACGCCAAGTGTTCGTTTGGTTGTCATGTCGCTCTCCTTGGGATTCGTTCGGGGTGGGGTGTAGCACTCGACAGAGGCTGTGTCAACGCGGAGCACTCCGTCAGAGCGATTCCCATTCGTCTCTGCTGATCTCCGCCTGCCGGAGGATCGTAGATAGCAGACGCAAACCAATCTCACGCCTGTGTGGGTTGGGCATACTGATACGAAGGCTGTTCTTCAGCATGAACCCGTGGCGACCACGTTTGGTGAGTACCAGTGAACCCCGCCTTTCGAAGTGCAGCAATCAAGTCTCGTCGGGACATAGGCCCGAACGGAGGCATCAAGCGCTCTTGGCCATATTCAGGTCCATACCGTCTATGAGAGGCAGTTCTGCTCCAATCTGCAGAGAGAAGAGGATCCAGTCCTCAAATACACTGCGCAATTCCTCGCGACAGGCTTCAAGGGTATCCTCGTTCGCCCATACTCCTTGCACACCGGGAATCGTTCCGAGGAACGTGCCATCATCATCCAGCACTTCGTAGTGCGCTTTACGCATCCCAGCACGGATGTATTCGGTCAGCATTCGCGTGCCTCCTGTCGCGTTGCCTGGCGCGATTATCCCACACCGCACGAGGGCACGCGCAACGCTGCCACGCCTACCCCTCTTGCTCCGCCAACTCCTCTTGCATGAGATCTTCCGCGTACCGGAGCAGCGTCTGCTCCCGGTCGTCCGCCGTGGCCTTCGACTGGAAGTAGCGACGGAGGGCGTCGATCGGCTCGATGCGCTCGGCGTCCTCCCAGGGCAGGCGGGTGCGCCGCTCGCGCTCGACGCGGCGCTCGATGCCCGCGACGTAGAAGGCGGAGGCGAGCGCCGCGCGCACGTCGGCCTCACGGAACGCGGGCTCCTGCTCCGCGCGCATCTCGATCCTCAGACGGACTATGGAGCGCTCCAGTTCGTCGGCGGGATGCGTGTCGACGGCCTGCACCGCGGCCTCCGTGGGGTTCTCCAGCGGACGCGTGGCGACGCGTATCGTGAGCATGGGGCGAGCTGGGGTCGGCACGAACTCGTAGCCGACGAGTCGCTCGCCCTGCTGACGCGCGGGATCGATCTCCGCGATGACAAAGCCCTTGTCCTCGCGCTCTTCGCTGAAGTCCACGCGCTCGATGCTGCCCGCGTAGACGACCGGCGGATGCTCCGTGAGCACTTGGTGCTTGTGGATGTTGCCGAGCGCGACGTAGTCGAACTGCGGGATGGCGACGGTGCCCAGGCTGAGCACGTGGTCGTTCCCCAGCATCATCGACTGCTCGGATGCGGTCTTCGCGCCGGCGATGTTGACGTGGGCGCAGAGCACGGCGGGGACGGCGGGATCGAGCCTGGCGACCTCTTCCTGGAGGTACGTGACGAGCCCCGCCTCGACCTCCTGCTTGATCTGCTCCAGCGTCTTGCCGCGTGTCTCCTCGCGGTTCATGTACTGGCCGATGCGTATCCACGGCAGCGCGACGACCTGCACGTCCCCGGCGTTCGTGGCGATGCGGTGGGTGCCGAGCTTCTGCCCGACGGTGACGTTGGCGACGCTGAGCGTAGGGAAGATCTCGAGCGCGGTGGCGCGGTTGGCGACGTGCGGCAGGTCGTGGTTGCCGATGGTGAGGAACGTGGGGATGCCCGCCGCGGAGAGGCGGGCGATGCGCCGCGCGAACTCGCGCTGGTGGGTCTGGGTGGGATTGCGCGCCTTGTAGGCGTCGCCCGCGAAGAGGACGAGGTCGATGCCACCCTCGATGGCGTAGTCGACGGCGTAGTCCATCGCCGCGAGGAAGTCGAGGAGGCGCGTGTTGACGCCGAGATACTCCGTGCGGTCCACGCCGGGCGCGAACCGGTCCGGCAGCGTGTCGAGGTCGGCCTGGGAGGCGGGGCGTCCGTAGGACTCGACGCCAACGTGGATGTCGGAGATGTGCAGGAGGCGCATGGCGGTATGCTACAACAGGTATACTCACCCCGAGCGCCTTGTCTCGGCGCCAGAGGAACGAGAGAGGCAGGCCGCCGTGGTGAGACTCATTGCAGAACGCGCCGCCGAACTGGAGCAGCTCTGCCGCCGTTGCCGTGTGCAGCGGCTGGACGTGTTTGGTTCCGGGGCAGACGACCGTCGCTTTGGCCCCGAGAGCGACCTTGATTTTCTCGTGGAGTTCCAGTCTGCCGGCGAGCCCGGCCTTGCTGACCGCTACTTCGACTTGCTCTTCGCATTGCAGGACCTGTTCGGGCGCCCGGTTGACCTCGTGATGGACTCGGCGATCAAGAACCCGCACTTCCGCGAGGCCGTCGAAGAGAGCAGGGAATTGCTGTATGCAGCGTGAGGCCAAGACTTACCTGACTGATATCCAGGCCGCTATACGGAAGTTGCAGGAGTACACCGCAGGCAAAGGGTTCCCTGACTACAAAGCGGAAGAGATGTTGCGGGACGCGGTAGAGCGTAAGTTCGAGATTGTCGGTGTGGCCTTGTCCGAACTTGCTGAGTTAGATGAGTCTCTTGCCGAGCGCATCAGTGACTACCGGAAAATCATCGCATTTCGCAATGTCATAGCCCACGGTTACGCGCATATCGACGATGCGCTCGTTTGGGATATCGTCGTGAACAAGCTGCCGTTGCTCGCGCGACAGGTTGACGACTTGCTGAGCGAAGCCTGAGCGGTTGCCTGGTACTCGATCGCTGTTCGGGGTTCGAGCCGTTCGGTGACAGGGTCGACCTTGAAGCCAAGGACCTCCAGCGTCGTGACCCCGATGAGCGGGATGGCTCCCTCCTCGGCCAATGTAACGAGGATAGGGCTCCTGACGCCTTCCATCTCCGCGTTTGCAAGCGCCAGCTGCCTGACCGTTACACGACCACCGGCCAGTTCGACCTCTACGTTGCGGACGATCTCCTGCCCGAGCCGCTGTCCGAGGGTCTGGGGTATCTTCGTGAAGGTGGCGCCGGTGTCAACGAGGCACCTGAGGGTGTCCGACGCGGACGCCCCGGAGAGGCTGAGGTCTGCGTACGTAGCGCCCATGCTTCTATCCTACCCCCGCGTGCTGCCCATGTCGCGGAGGGCGGCGCGGAGCGCGTCGTTGAGCTCGGCGATGGGGACGCGGTGCTGCTGCATGGTGTCGCGGTTGCGGATGGTGACCGCCTGGTCTTCTTCCACGGTCTGGAAGTCGACGGTGACGCAGAGCGGCGTGCCGATCTCGTCCTGGCGGCGGTAGCGGCGGCCGATCGACTGAGCGTCGTCGTACTGGGCTCGGAACGCCCGGCGCACCTGCGCGTGCACGTCGCGGGCGGTGGGGGTGAGTCTGGCGTTCCGGCTGAGGGGGAGGACGGCCACCTGCGCGGGAGCGATGTCCGGGTGGAAGCGGAGGACGGTGCGCACCTCCTCCTTGCCGTCGCCGGTAGGGGCTATCTCCTCGTCGTAGGCGTCGAACATGAACGTGAGCGCGGCCCGGTCGGCCCCGGCGGCGGGCTCGATGACGTACGGGAAGTAGTGCTCGTTCGCCTCCTGGTCGAAGTACTTCATCGTCTTGCCGGAGACCGCCTCGTGCTGGCTCAGGTCGAAGTCGGTGCGGTTGGCGATGCCCTCGAGCTCGCCCCAGCCCCACGGGAAGTTGTACTCCACGTCCGCCGTCGCCTTGGCGTAGTGGGCGAGCTCGTCCGGGTCGTGGTCGCGGAGGCGGAGGTTCTCCTCCTTGATGCCGAGGTCCCTGTACCAGTTGAAGCGCTGCTCTATCCAGTGCTGGTGCCAGTAGTCGTCGTCGCCGGGCTTCACGAAGAACTCCATCTCCATCTGCTCGAACTCGCGCGTGCGGAAGATGAAGTTGCCGGGCGTGATCTCGTTGCGGAACGACTTGCCGATCTGGGCGATGCCGAACGGCAGCTTGTTGCGCATGGCGGTGAGAACGTTGTCGAAGTTGATGAAGATGCCCTGCGCGGTCTCCGGGCGCAGCCAGACCTGGTTCGCGGAGTCCTCGACCGGCCCGACGAACGTCTTGAACATCAGGTTGAACATGCGCGGGGCGGAGAGCGCCGAGCCGCAGACCGGGCACTTGGTGGGGTCGTCCAGGTGGTCGGGGCGGAAGCGCTTGCGGCACCCAGTGCACTCGACGAGGGGGTCGGTGAAGTTCGCGGCGTGGCCGCTGGCGACCCACACCTGCGGGTTCTGGATGATGGCGCTGTCGAGGCCGACGATGTCGTCGCGGTCGTAGACCATCGCGCGCCACCACGCCTCCTTGACGTTGCGCTTCAACTCGACGCCGAGCGGGCCGTAGTCCCAGCTCGATCCGATGCCCCCGTAGATCTCGCTGGAGGGGAAGACGAACCCCCGCCGCTTGGCGAGGGAGACGAGTTTCGCAAGGTCGGGCTGGGCCATCGGTAGTCTCCTGGGGTGGGCGATGAGTAACAGGGAGTGTCCGTCAAGTATAGCGGACGCCTGCCAACCCTCACCCGCTGCGCGAGCGCGTCGACCTCTCACTCGGGGAGAGGGAAGGGCGGTGGTATAGTGGCGACATCCCCGTGCGCCGAGTGGAGGCCCGATGAGCCCGATCGTCCGTGGGCTGACGATGCTCTACCTGACGACGATCCTGCTCGGGTTCGCGCACGGGATGCTGCCGCCCATCATCCCGGTGCTGGCGAGTGAATTCGAGATATCCGGCGGGTTCGCGGCGCAGGTGGTCACCGCCTTCATGATGGGGCGGTTGATCGGGCAGCCGCTCGGCGGGTCGTTGATAGACCGTTTCGGTACGAAACCGGCGGTCCTCGGCGGGCCGGTGGCCATGGCGCTGGCAGTCTCACTGGGCGTGGTGACGCAGTGGTTCTGGCCGTTGCTCATCGGGCTGTTCGTCGCCGGAGCGGCTGACAGCATGTGGATGCTGGGGCGCGAGATCGCCGGAGTGGACCTGGTGAAACCGAACCAGCGCGGACGGCTGATGAGCGGCTTCATGGGGTTCCACGGCGTGGGGATGGGTCTGGGAGCTTGGCTGGGCGGCAACGTGGGCGAGGACGTTGGTGTGCGCGCCGTGTTCGCGATCTACACGGGTATCGCGGCGTTCGTCTTCCTTGTCAGCGTGCTCATCCCCAGCGCCGAGCGGCCGCACGTCGCGCGTTCCGCGGCGCCCCCGGCGGCGGGCAGCCGGTTGGAGCGCCTGTACAACCTGTACCTGCAGATAGACCCGCGCCTGAGGGCGACGTACCTCGTCCTGATATTCGCCACCGCGAGCATGATGCTCTACCGCACGGCGTACCAGGCCATCGTGCCGCTGCATATGGACGAGATCGGCTTGACTCCCAGCCAGATCGGCGAGCTGTTCCTGGTGGTTGCCTTCGGCTCGCTGGTGATGATCGTGCCGGCGGGGTTCGTCGTAGACAAGATAGGCCGCAAGTGGGCGACGGTGCCGAGCACGGCGATGCCCGGTATCGCGTTCCTGCTCATCCCGTTCACCGGCAGCCTGGGACCGCTCATCGCGATAGCCGTCTTCATGGGCTTCTCGAACGGGCTGTCGCTGGGGTCGGTCGCGACGTCGACGTACGATGTGGCCCCGGAGGCGGTACGGGCGAGGTTGCAGGCGGCCCGGCGGACGGTGTCGGAGGTGGGCGCGATCACCGGTCCGCTGCTTGGCGGTTTCCTGGCGGTACAGCTCGGGGCAGGTCAGGTGTTCTTCGTATACGCGCCGGTGCTGCTCGTCGCCGCGGCGCTGCTGATGTTCGTGGCGCGTGAAACCCTGGTGAAGAGCTCGGCGGTCGATGCGCCCGTCAGCCGCGGCGCGTAGGTCTCGACGGGCCGTGTTCCGAAGTCTCGCGCAACGCACGCCGTTCTACTATGGGTGGGTGGTCGCCGGGGCGGTGCTCGTTACGATGACGATCAGCGGCGCCGTCGCCGCGCCGATGTTCAGCGTATTCCTTTCCCAGTGGACGGAGGAGTTCAAGTGGTCGCGCACGGCGGTCTCCGGGGCGTTCAGCGCCGGAACGATTGCTGCTGCGCTGGCGGGGCCGCTGGTCGGCCGGGCGCTCGACAGGTACGGCGGACGGCTGGTGATGGGCGGTGGCGCGCTGCTCATGGCCGCGTCCATAGCGGGTCTGGGCTTCATGCAGAGTCTCGTTGGACTGTACCTCGGCTTGATCGTGGGACGCACGGCGTTGATGAGCATCCAGAACCTGGGCGGTCACACCGTGATCGCCAACTGGTTCGTGCGGCGGAGGGCGTTCGCGACGGCGGTGGCAGTGAACGGGAGCCGCCTGGGACTCGGTCTTTGGCCGCTGCTGGGGGCGGCGCTCATCGCGGCGCTGGGCTGGCGCGAGGCACTTTGGACGGTGGGCGCACTGATGGCACTGCTGGCGCTCTTTCCACTCATCGCCATCGTCTCGCGGCAGCCCGAAGACGTTGGGTTGCAGCCGGACGGTCGCGCACCGCTCGCTGGACAGGAGGACCGCTCGCGCCCGGTGCGGACCGAGCACCAGTGGCGTCCGAGGGAAGCAGTGCGGACGCATGCGTTCTGGCTGCTGCTCTTCGCGCACATGGGCGCGATGCTGGCCGGCGGCGGCTTCGGCTTGCACCGCATACCCCTCTTTCTCGATCGAGGCCTGGAGGAGGGCCTGGTGGGGCCGCTGCTGCTGGTCCACTCGGTGGGGATGCTCGTGGGAGGGTTCGCCGCGGCCTGGGTGATGGGACGCACCTCCTACCGGGTCGTGATTGCGGGGTGCATGGCGGGGGCGTCGGTGGCGATGGCCGTGGTGGGGTTCGTGCCGCCTGGCGGGGCGATGGTGGTCTTCACGCTCGCCGAATCGTCGGTTTTCGGCGGCGTCTTCGCGATGCTGCCGGTCGTTTACGCCGAATATTTCGGCAGAGACTCGCTTGGAACGATACGGGGTATCGCTCACCCGGCGGTGGTGGCGTCGAACGCGGTGGGGCCGGTCTTTGCCGGATACGTGTACGAAACGACCGATACGTATGCAATAGCGCTGGCGGTGTTCAGCGTGGTGCTGGGCGCGGGAGCGCTCAGCGCCCTCATGGCGCGTCGTCCTGTTCTACGGGAAGGGAACATTGCATGAAATTGTGCAGAGAACGGTATGTCTGGATGCAACCCAGTATCAGTTGTCAGCACCTTATTGACACTTACGCGTGAGGGGTAAACAATCTCTCGTGAGTCCTGCGGCTGATTTGGGAGCGAGCACTCAAGGAGGAAACATGACGACCCACGTTCACGAACATGACCACAGCGAAGCGGCTGACCACTGCCACGAGCATGAAGGCGAGCACTGTCACAACCATGGCGACGTGCACTGCCACGAGCACGGCGCAGGTCACTGCCACGTCCACGGCGACGCAGCCTGCGTAGCCCTCGGCGGGGGTGAGCAGTTCGACGAGCACGGCGCCGAGCATTGCCACCAGCACGGCGAGGAGCACTGCGCGGACGCGGACGACCCCCACCACGCACCCCACGCAGCGTAACCACGGCTTAGTGCTTATTGTACCGGCGGATCACCGGTACACAGCTTGGGCGGCGGCTTGGGATATGCCGGGTCGCCGCCCTTGCATGAAGGGAGCCGTGCCGCTGTGACAACCGAACATCGCCACGAGCACGAGGGTCACGACCACGACGCGCATGCCGAGCATGACCACGGCCACGAGGGCCATGACCACGACGTGCATGCCGGGCACGACCACGGCCACGAGGGCCACGACCACGACGCGCACGCCGAGCATGACCACGGCCACGAGGGCCACGATCACGACGCGCACGCCGGGCATGACCATGGCCATGAGGGCCACGACCACGACGCGCACGCCGGACACGACCACGGACATGAGGGCCACGACCACGACGCGCACGCCGGGCACGACCATGGCCATGAGGGCCACGACCACGACGCGCACGCCGGGCACGACCATGGGCATGAGGGCCATGACCACGACGCGCACGCCGGGCATGACCACGGCCATGAGGGCCACGACCACGACGCGCACGCCGAGCACGACCATGACGACCATGGACACAGCGGGCACGATCACCACGGGCATGGGCACGATCACGACCATGACCACGCCCACGATCTGCGGGGAGCGAGTAAGAAGAGCCTGGTTCTCGCTCTGGGGCTGATCTCTTCATTCATGTTCGTCGAGGTAGCCGGCGGGATACTCTCGGGCAGCCTTGCCCTGTTGGCCGACGCGGGTCACATGCTGACGGACGCTGCTGCCATACTGCTCGCGCTGTTCGCCATGTGGATCGCGGAACGCCCTGCGTCGGTAGAGAGCACGTTCGGCTACTACCGGACCGAGGTGCTCGCTGCACTGTTCAACACGCTGAGCCTGTGGGTTATCGCGGCCTGGATATTCTTCGAGGCGTACCACCGCATCCGGGAGACGCCCGAGGTCGAGGGGCCGCTGCTGCTCGGCGTAGGCCTGGCGGGTCTGCTCGTGAACATCGCGGCGGCCTACGTGCTGCACCGCGCGGCGGGAGAGAGCCTGAACGCGGAGGGGGCGTTCCAGCACGTCATGGCGGACCTCTTCGGCTCCATCGGGGTGGTGGTGTCCGGCGGGCTGATCCTTGCGTTCGCGACGAGCCCGGACTCGGGCTGGTTCATCGTCGACCCTATCCTGAGCATCGGCATCGGCCTGCTCATCCTCCGGAGCTCGTGGGGCCTGTTCATGCGGGTGTTCAAGGTGCTCATCGAGGGCACGCCCAAGCACCTGGACATGTACCGCGTCTGCAGCGACATGGAGGACATTCCGGGCGTGACCATCATCCACGATGTGCATGCCTGGACGATCACGTCCGGCTACGATGCGATGACCGCCCACGTGCTGGTGGACTCGGCTTACCGCGGGAGCGAGGACGACATGCTGGCCCGGCTCCGGGGGATCGCCTACGGCCACGGCATCGGGCACGTGACCTTGCAGTTGGAGTACTCGGCCACGGACTGCGAGGAGAACCACCACGTGGAGCACCTCGTCGCGCGAGCGCGTTCGTAAGGGCTGGACCAGAGTTCACTTCATGAAGAGGGGGCGCACCGCCCCCTCTTCATGGTTGCGCAACTCCATCGCACAGCCGCGCTGCCGGACAGAGGACTTGCGCCCTGCCCCTCTCCAGAGGGAAGACATCAGCCCCGCTTGCTGTCGCGCGTTCTGCCTCGTAATCTTCTGCGTGGAGGTGGGTAATGGCTGACTATCCACGGAACGATCTGCTCGTCGAGACGGAATGGCTCGCGGAGCACTTGGCGGACCCGGACCTGCGCGTCATTGAGATGGCGCAGGATGGCAGCGACTTCGAGACCGGGCACATCCCTGGCGCTGCGCTCTCGCCCACCTGGCAGGTCAAGGGATCGGAGCAGACGAGGCTCGTCGCGCCGCCGGATGAGGCGAAGGCCTGGTTCGAGTCCGTCGGCATCGGCGACGACACGCTCGTCGTCGGCTACGACCGCTTCCACAGCAGGGACGCGTCGCGGCTCTGGTGGGTGCTGAACTACTACGGCCACACGAACGTCCGGGTGCTGAACGGCGGCTGGACGAAGTGGACGGCGGAAGGCAGAGACGTCGAGTCCGGCCCCTCCCGTGTCGCGGGCAGCGACGTGACGTTCACTCCGCAGCCTCCGAATCGCGCCATCGCATCGGACGTGGACAAGCTGAAGGCTGCCATCGGCGCGGACGACGCCGTCATCTGGGACGTGCGGACCGAGGATGAGTACACGGGAGCGAACTCGCGCGGCAATGCGCGGGTAGGGCACGTGCCGGGCGCGGCGTTCCTCGAATGGGTGCACCTCGTGGCGGAGGACGACACGTTCAAGTCCGCCGGGGAGATCGAAGAGACAGCGCGCGGACTCGGCATCACGCCGGAGAAGACGGTCCACGTCTACTGACAGGGTGGCGTGCGTGCGTCGCACGCGATGCTTGCCCTCACGCTCATCGGCCATGAGTCCGTGTGCATGTACGACGGCTCGATGGGAGAGTGGGCGAACCGCGACGATACGCCCCTGGAGGTGTAGAGGCGTGCCGCCGCGGACGTCGCCAGGCGGCTGTCATGCTGAGCGGAGCCGGAGGCGGAGTCGAAGCATCTGTCGGGGAACGTTCGTGCACGTTTGCACGTCTCCCTGGGAGGTCTCCCGGCCCCGCTTGAATGGCGACTCGCTACTCGATGGCGAACACCGCCTGTACGCGCACGCTCACCTCCAGTTCGCCGCCGAAGAACTGCGTGGGCGGGCCCGCCGAGTCCATCGCCGCAACCGCGAACCGCGCCTCAGCGACCGGGAACGGGTCGAAGCTGCTCTCCGATATCGAGACGAGCGGGCCGCGGACGACCGTCAGCTGCTCCGCGTAGAGGTCCGCTTTTGCGATCGCGTCCTCGATGGCCAGGATGCGCGCCTCTTCCTCCAGCGCGGTCGTGTCCTCGATCTGGAAGCCGACGCTCTGCACGCGGGTGAGGTCGCCGCCCGCGGTGACTGCGCGGTCCACGATGTCGCCGGTGGCGTTCAGGTCGCGGAGCGTGACGTTCAGCGTGTTCGTGACCTGGAAGCCGAGCAGCATCTGCTGGCCGTCGCGCACGTACTCGTAGCGCGGGTTGATGGAGAAGTGGGCCGTTCGTATGTCGTCCTCGGCGACGCCCGCCGAGCGCAGTTCTTCTACGATGGCTGTGAGAGCGCGCGCAGCGTCGGCCCGTGCCTCGCTGACGGTGTCGCGCAAGGCTTCGACGCCGAGTGATATGACCGCGATGTCCGGCTCTCCGGAGACGGTCCCGAGCCCGGACGCGTGGATGCCGCTGTTCGTGTCGTAGACGATGGTGCTGCTGCGCGGGTCGGCCGTTACGGGGCCGTCGGCGCCGTTCGTGTCCCCGTTGTCGGAGCACCCGGCGAGCACGGCCACAGCCAGCAGCGCCATGCTCAGCAGCAGGACTGCCTTCTTTGCCTGGGATGGGTGAAGGGAAGCCATCGTTCGTTCTCCTTTTCTGCCGGGCGGTTGGCATCCGGGCTGTCGGTAAGGATAGCGCGGACAAGGTCGGCGCGGCCCCGCGGCCTCGGTCCGGTGAACCGTTCACTGCGGCAGTACGTATACTAGAGAGTACGCGCAGACCGGCGCGTTCGTTCCCTCGACATGCGCTCGATCCTGCGTGAAACCATCCAGACCATAGCGCTCGCGGCGTTCTTCATGCTGCTGCTGCAGGGCGCCATCCAGAACTATCGCGTCGAAGGCCCCAGCATGCTTCCGCTTCTGGAGGACCAGGACGGCGTTTTCGTAAACAAGCTCGCCTACGAGACGGTTGACGCCGAGCGCGTGGCCCGGTGGATACCGGGCCTGGGCGCGGCGCCGGGCGAGGTGTGGCGTCTGTTCGGCGAGCCGGACTACGGCGACGTGGTCGTCTTCCGCTGGCCGCGGGACGAGCGGCAGAACTTCGTCAAGCGCATCATCGGCAAGCCCGGCGACGTGATCGAGATCGAGCGTGGTGAGGTCTACCGGAACGGGGAGCCGGTCGTGGAACCGTACGTGGAACACTCGTCCGGCGAGACGATCATCGAGCGCGCCGTGCCGGAGGGCCACTACTACGTGTTGGGCGACAACCGGGCGCAGAGCGACGACTCCCGCCGGTGGGGGTTCGTACCGGAGGAGAACATCGTTGGCGAGCTCTGGTTCGGTTACTGGCCGCTGGAGCGGCTCGGGCTCTTCTAGGGCAGGGGGACCGGACCGCTACTTCCAGGTGGATGGAACGAGCGGCGGCGGTTTGCGGTAGCCTGTAAGGGAGGCCCCCGTAGCTCAATGGCAGAGCGCCGGGCTTTTAACCCGGGCGTTGCAGGTTCGAGTCCTGTCGGGGGTACCAGCCTATACGAAATCAAGAACCTTTCAGATCAGATTCGCGTTGGCACTGTGATCCTGCCCTGTTGGTGCCCGCGCCCATTACCGGAGGTCAGGGGCATCCTCAGATCGTGGCTCACCACGGCTAGGAACGCGGCCCGCAGCCGCTCCTGCTCCTCCAAGGGGCGCGTCCTGTTTCTCATGGGCCAGGCGTGGGGCATGTGGGAAGGCTCGCAGCGCACCACAAAGCTGCTTATCTTCACGGTGCCCGACTATTCGGGATTAGTGCTCCTAAGCTTGGTGGCTGGCTTGTTTGCCTTGTCGCTGTTCCTAGCTACTGCGTCGATGGTAACGCCACTCCAGCGTTGGGGACTTGCTACAGTCAAGCAGGCGTGAACGCGGTCTATTGGAGATGTGCTAGGGTGAACGACGCTACAGCAACCCTCGCAGAGCGCGGTGCCGCGCTTTGCCGAGGCTAGCCCGCGAGCCTGCCTGTGCCCGCTGGCCTGCCTGCGTGACGGGGAGGTTGCTGCTGCAAGTACTGCTCGCGTGGGCCAGTGGGCACCCGCCAAACCGAAGCCTGCGCTGGGAGGCTTGTCATGACTACTTGGCGCAAGACCATCATCGCTGTCGCGCTGATAGCCACCGTCGCGCTACCCGTGGCCTGCGGGAATGGTTTCGGCTCCTCTGGCTCCGGCCCCGGGTCGGCGGCGCTCAACGGTCGCGGCCCGTCCACAGAGATAATGGACTTGCCAGAGGGCACGTATTATCTAGAGATTGAGGTATCGGGTAACTCGGCATGTATCGACTCCGCGCTGGGCCAGATGTGCGAAGACAGAGTGTTCACGCTAGAGGTGGGGCAGCATCGGATAGCGAACCAGCGGGGCGAGGCGTGGGCTGATGTCGTTGAGTTACAGGTCGGCCCCGTGGGGCATGTACAGACCCGGTTCCCGATAGTCGTCGTCGCGGCGTCGTCAGCCTCGTGGCAGTTGCGCTTCACTCCTAAATCGCGGCCTACCCCTACGCCGCTCGACGTAGGCGGCATCACATGAGGGCGTCGTACTGGCTCCCTATCGTGTTTGCAGGCCTGATGGTCGAGCGGTACTTCGACCTGTTCCTAGAGCGCCTGATGGCCGAGTTGATTCGGACTGCATTCCGGGAGGGTTGGTATGGCTTGCCGCTGGATCTGCTAGAGATTGCCGCGTACCTACTGACCCCCGACAGCCTACTCTGGACTGGCATACTGCTCGTCTCAGCCGTGGCGGGGCTTGGCAGCGCGCTCTCAAGGAGAAGGCGTTAGCTGGTGCAAGTGGCAACCAGCCCTCTACGAATGTCAGCGGGGCGCCCGTATGGTGAAACCTGAGGCTGCTGTATTGCGAACTTTCCGGTGGGAGACAGCATTGTAGGGCCTCCGTTCGGGATGTCCCACAGAATCCCACCTTCGGCTTCGCTCAACATTACAAGCCCCGATTCTGAATAGCTACCACGGTCCTTGGTCACCGCTGGGTAGTGTTTCGCTTCGCAATGAGAGTCGTAACGGGCCGCCCCCTATTGCGTTCTATGCTGGGCCCAGGTTGCATATCTACTCCTTGTTTGGGAGAGATTGCACATCAGGCCGCCGGCCTACACCCCAGCGGTCCTTCACTTTTCCCGCTGTCTTCCTGCCCACATGGGCTGTCAAAGCCGAGTTGCGCCGTTTGCAAGGCGGGGCGTAGGGTGTCGCCGCCACGGTTAGTCCTGCAAGGGATCGCGCGAACCGCGCCCCCTTGCGGCCCCCTACGGGGGAGGACTAGCCGTGGCAAGCGCAATCCGCGCCGCAAGGGGGTTCCTATGTTCCGTTTCGCCGTAGTTCCCCTCGCCCTGCTCCTCGCCGCCTGTTCTGTGCCCGCGCCGTCCAGCGTGCCGGGCAACGTTGAGCATCCTAACGTCCAGTACCCGTATACCGACTTCACCTGGGAGCGCTCGACTCTGGATGAGCGCAAGGCCGCCGTGACAGCCGCGTGGATGCGTGGGTACAGCGACGGGCGGCTAGACGCCTGCAATCACGGGGAACTCGAGGTCTTCGAGGAGATACGGATGCTGATTGTGGACACGGACAGGATGTTCGCCGCCGCGGAGGTGTACGCCTCCATCGAGCTCCGCATGGCCTATATCGGCACCTACGAGGAAGCGGTTGCAGATGTGCGGGAGGGGCGCATCGGGTGCTGGTAGGGCCGTATCGGCTACTCAAAACTGTAAGGAGGCAAGACCATGAGGGAACTCGTGACGGCGATATGGGCGATGGCCCGAACGGTGGGGTGGGCATCAGCGGGCATCATGCTCGCGACGGCGGTGATTCGAGCCGGTGTGGAGATACTACGCGATAGCACGGAAACGGACGGCGCGCGGGTATTGATCACGGTGGTAGTGCTGGCAGCGGCTCTGACCCTCTTCCTGTGGGGTGTGGGGAAGGGGCTGGCGGCGAGCCGTGACTGGGCGCGGCGTGAACGGGCTGATGGCGAGGACGTCAAACTGTAACAGTATCGGTGGTTCGGCAACAGTGTGTTCTACCGGGAACTACTTACTTGGCTACCCCGTGGACCTGGATCTGATGTTGAAACCGCCACTCAAGCTCTGTGCGAACCAGCTTGGCAATCTCTCCAGCCGACCGTTCGGGTGCTGGAGTCGGTGCAGGACTGGGGGTGGGGGACAGTGTGGGAGTTGCGGTCGCGGGGGCAACCAGCCCTTTGCTAGGAACAGCCCCGCGGCGGCGAACACGAGCACTCCTTGGAGTATCCAGATGGATGTAACACTCACTGTGTTTAGTTGAGAGGTACTCGGGGCAGTCTGGGAATGCTAAGCCAAGACTAGAAGGCCCCGACATGTCATCGCGCCAATGGATCGGAATCCATAAACCACCATTCGATGGAGAAGGTCCTCTGGTCGGATACACTGCTCACCTTGCATAATCTCCATCGGTGTGGTCCGTCAGGATTCCCTTATGTCGTCGCACGTTCTGAGCCTTCCATGCAAGAAGAGGTTGAGCTTGTATGCGCTCGGATAACGTCGCATCGGTTGTCAGGAGGCTCGCGTCAATCTCCCCGGCGTCTAACAAGAGGTCCAAGAATGCCTGCTCCTCGTCATTGAATGGCAAGAGTTCAGACAGCGCCTCCTGGCATCTGTCTACGAGACTGTTGCCATACGCGACCGCATCAACACCTTGCATGCCGTCACCGCGCAGCGCGGGCACAAGCTGGCTGGATAGCTCATCAGGGTCGAATGCCACGTCCCCAATAGAGACGGTGCGCCAGTCTCTCCGAACCCCCGCCCCGTAAACCACGAATGCGGTTCTCAGCTTTGCAACATCGAAACCGTCGATGGCAAAGAGCAGGCTGCTGTCGAACAGGTCCCTCGCCCTGTGGCGGGTCAATAAGGCCGCCAGCTTTCCCGCCGCCAGTTCGTGCTTGTCAACCACCGGGATGCCGGTTGCCCGCCAGCTACCCACAGCCCGGGAATCCATGGCCGTGACCGGCCACAAGGGCACGCGGTACATGTAGTTGATGTCCACATCGATCCTGCCGCTCTGGCCGGAAGCCGCCTGATAGCGAAGAGACCACTTGCCTCCAGCGTGTTCTTCGGGAATCCTTCTGATGCTGAAGTCCTCTCGGCTGAAGACGGCCTGTATCGCCTGCTCGACACGGGGACGTTCAGCCAGCATGGCTTCCGTGGTCTCGGCGCCCACATAATTCAGGTCGATGTCAACAGACAGCCTCGGTACGTCGAACACGAAGAGGTTCAGAGCAGTCCCTCCCTTGAGGGCCAGCCTTCCCACCAGGAACGGATGGCTGTGGATGGCATCGAGCAATCCCAGCAGCTGTACGACCTTCTCCAGCACATCCGGCTGGAACCCGGTCGCCTCCGCATCCAATGCCAGTCTCTCAGGAGAAACTCTCATGTCACCTCGGCCCAGGACCTCTCAACCACCTCGGTAGGGAGTACCAAGTTCCATGCGGTCACGAGGCTCCCGTCCCTGCCTCTCCTCCTGTCGACGTAGTGGGGCTGCCGTGGACGTCGACTACGGAGCGCCTTGAGATGGCGTTCCTCAACCATCAGGGATTCTCGGTGCTCCTCTAGATAGTAGCCCACCTTCGATGCCGCGGTTGCCTTCCCAAGCAGAAGGGCATACTCCACGACTCTGTCGAGGTTGAAGAACTCCACCGTCTCCAGGGAGCGCCATATCTCCTCCCAGCCTCCCGAGACGTGCGGGCGGTCCAGAACGTCCACCAGTGTGCGCTCAAGGCTTGTGACCCTCAATGACATGCCGGCACGCTCGGCCGTCGACACGCCGAATTGCTCCTTGCCGGCACGGGTTAGCGCCTCCGGGAATCTGACTCCGCGATAGAGGTGGCCTCGGAATGTCAGCGGCTCGAGTGGCCGCGACGTCAAGTAGGTGAGTTGTCGCCAGACTGAGTACGCACGCCCGTGGAACTCCAGCGCTGTGTGGTACGACAGGACCGCATCCGGCGTGAGCCTAGACACGATCAGGAAGGGGTCTATAGGATAGCTATCGCTGTTGGCCCCCGGTGGGATGACGGCGAACAGCCCCCGCCGAACCCTGACCAAGCGTCCGGTCTTGGTGTGGTAGCCGACCAGGGATTCTCGCGTTCTTGCTCCCGCTTCGCCGCCGGAGGAGAGATACTCGGATAGCTCCTCTCCGGCGAACACCGGATGGCGGCGAAAGAAGGCGTCGTGTTTGATGGTTGGCACTGCTGCTTCTCTGACGAGTTACCCGGGTCTTTGCTATGTGTATCGCGGATGCCTGCCGCACACGACTGGGCACGATGAGTTGCCTCTCCGACGACTAACACATGTATATACTATGGGTTATCTGTGGCATACTCAAGTGGCCGTCCTTGGCGTAAAGACGCCAAGTCGGCCAGCGAGGCCAGAGTAACCAAGTCTCGCAGGAGGCAGATCCTTGGAGACACCAGCACGTGTGGCCCACAGCATGAAGGCTTGGTTCAAGAGTCGGCCACGGTTGGAGATAGAAGAGAGTGCCACGTGGTTCCTACTACTCTTCGCGTATACGCACGGTCTGTCTGCGGAGGGTCTAGGATTCCAGATGGCCGGGATAGTCCCGCAGCTCACCGCGCCGCAAGTGTCCCTCGCAATGGCCTTGCTCTGTCTGGTTGTCTCTATCGTGGTCCTCATCGAACCACTGTTGCCCTGTAGAATACGGACGTGGACAAAGAAAACTAGACTGTCCTCATCCGGTCAGGCCCTTCGCGGTCTCAGTGTATTCTTCGCGTTCGTTCTGGGTATGACGGCTGGCTTCAGCCTTCTCGTCGATAAGGCGCCAACCCTGTCGTGGCTAATTGCCACAGCGCTCTACGTCGGTTTCGCAATTGTTGTCGTGATGGAGATCAAAGTCGCCATGCTCTTCTTCCCCCAACGAGAGACAACGACTCGATGATGAGGGACGCAGAGACTGGGCGGATGACATCGGGCGAACTCACGACGATGCCGATATTCCTGACTTCGCCCCTGCTAGGAAACATGCGCCTGCTACAAGCCGTTACGCGTAGCTGATACGAGCGGTCCCGTTGTGCTCAGCGGCCCACTTTTCTGTGGTCCGTACGTCTATGGCGAACGCCAAACTGTCGTCATCAGGTAGCCCTGTCATGGGGAACCAACGAGCATTGGCCAGAGTGTGTACCGGCTGGCGAGGCGTTCCCAACCAGACCTGAGCTTGATGTCGGTTCTCGAAGTACAGGCGTTCAGGGACGAAGTCTATGCCCGTCGCCGACCGCGTCTCCCTGATGGCAGCATCCCGACGACTACGACCGTCTGCCGCATTGCCGCCTGGAAGGCTCCACTTGCCTGCCCTGCTGCCTCCCCTTCGCTGGGCCAAGAGCACTTCATTCTGGTCGTTAACGACGAGGGCAAAGCCCGACCTGGACATTCTGGACCCTGGGTAATGCACCCTTCGGCTTCCCTGGTTCTCGCCCGCCCACTTCCCGATGACTCTCTTGTCAAGGCCGAATGCCAGGTTGGCATCGTCGGGCAGCATATCCTTCTGGAACCACTTCGCGTCCAGGCACTCTCTCCGCTGTACCTGCAAGTGCCCACCGATCTGTCTTCCGCGCCAGACTTCCCAATGGTGTCGATTACCCTTCGCGTACAGGCCGTCGACAGTCATCCGGATGCCTGTCTCCTCGTGTGTCTCCCTGCGGGCCGTTTCACTCAAGTCTTCTCCCTTGTCCCTGTTACCGCCGGGAAGGCTCCACTTGCCTTTGCTGCTGCCATAACCTCGCTGGATCAGGAGTATCTCACCTCTGTCATTGAATACGAGACCGAATGCAGCAGGCATCCATTCCCCCTTCGGCCGGGCCCCGTCGATACGTACGCCAGCTCCTCGGCAGGCTGCGGAACACGTCTTCCCATGTGACCCTAGGCGTGGAGCATATAGCAAGACTCCAGCATAGGAAACACCTTCCTTAGTCTTCAGGAGGCCCCACCGCCTGCCTCTCTGTGGTTCGGAATTACTCGTAGATGAAGCTCGAACCCACGGCTCTGATCTGAGCACAATGGTTACCGATGACGCGATAGTCCCAGTCCATGCGAAAGGACTGCAAGTAGCCCTCTTCGTCGAGCATGACTTCGTAATCCAAGGTGTAACCCGTGTGCCAAATAGCATCCAGCAACCCGACGTCGGACAGCATCCCCCTGAGCGTAACGATGTCATTCGCCCTCGCCATCACAGCCGTTCCTGTGCGCGCGATATAGACCAGCAACCGCTCGACGTCGAAATCAACATTGGTCTGCGCTGAAGGCACTTCACTCAAGTCAACGCGTTTGTAGCCGTAGCTATCGATGCCCGAGAGCGTGACGGTTCCTTCATAGTTGTGTACGTCACATCTACCATCGAGAAACCTCACGTCTGTTCGGAGCCTCACTGTATCGCTCTCCACGAATCGCAGGTAACCTTCCACTGCCGCCATGATGCCTTGATCGGCTGTCGGGGTCTCATGTACGACCTCTACCAACCCCCTCACGTCATCCACGGACATACCCGGAAGTACCCGAGGGTCGCCGTACAACCTGTACATCTCTTCTTCCCACGGCAGCAGATAAGGCAGTCGCAATGCGCTGTTGTGCGACATCATGCTCGTGTAATCAGTTGAATGGTCGACTCCTGTCAGCGCATGGAGCGCCTCGTGGACCGCGGTATGGCTGATGTCGTCTTCGTCAGCGTCGGGGTCGTACCAGACACTGAACGATGCCTGGGTAATTGTGTTGTTTCTTATCCAATCAGGGCCACCACACCCTGCTGTCGCTGCGCAATAGGCTTCTTGGTCAATCCGCGCGTACCAGGAAGAAGGGACACCGGCATACACACGCAGGTCGGCCTCGCGCTCGGATGCGCCATAGGCGAAGTCGAGGCGCAGCATCGGGCTCAGGTATTCCAGCGCCTCTACCGCCATTTCCCTGTACCTGCTGTCTCCTTGAGGTTCCACGTAGACGCTCAATCGGTCCTTGTCCCATTTTTCGATGACGTTCATCGCCCATCCCCCACACCCGGCGAGGTAGTCGTCAGCACGCGTACTTCGCCTGTTCGGACGGTCAGCAAAACACTCCCACACAGATTTATGCACTCGTATAGGCTGAGGTTGCGGCGTCGCAGTCGGACGAGGCGTGGGGCTTGATGTTGACGTTACTGTGGGCGTTGCACTAGGCGTCGGCGCAGGCGTTGCGGCTAGATTCTGATCAGGCGTCGGCGTTGGCGTAGCGGTCGGCGTTGGCGCCTGCGGATATGAGTTGGGCTGTAAGGTGCCCCAGTAGTAATAGCCAGCGATGGCTGCCATGAGCAGGAGGAGGAAGAGTACGCTGGGGGGATATGGCCTGCGATGATGTCTGCCTCTCCTGCCTGTTCGTCTGTGGTGATGACCTCTACGCCTGATCATTGTTGTCCGGGGCTGTTACTACTCGCTTCTGGCAGCGTGTCCATGAAGTGCTGCAAGGCGGGCAAGTGTGCTCCGGTCTGTTCCGTGCTGGTCCGTGGATAGCCTTCTCTCATCCAGTTGCGGACGATCACCAGTATGGCGTTGACATGCTGTTGTACTTGCAGGGGCTGGGTCCCATCCCACCAGCAAGCGTCTTGCAGCTCGCGGCTGTTGGCAAGGGGTTGGCCTTCTCCCCGAGCAAGGAAGATCTCATGTGAGGCGACAGTACCTGCGTAGCGACCCACGAACTGGGGGTTGTCAGTCAGGATTCCGGTTTCTTCGGCAACCTCCAGGGCAGCGCGGTGGCCCGGGTCTTCGGCTGCCCTGATGTATCCTCCTGGTAAAGCCCAATCGTTCTGGCGGTTGTGCTTCACCAGAAGGATGCGTCCCTGGTTGACCACCACTGCGGTTGCTCTGTGGTACCTGCGACGTCGCCGCCGATGCCTGCGACGATGTCGGTGTCCGCCTACCCCTAAGAGTGCGAGTACCAGAAAGCCGATGATGACCAGGAAGCTGGCGAACTCAGCGTTGATGTCCATGATGTCGCCGCTCCATGCCTGCCTTCCTCCAGTTGAGCTGCGCTCATTGTAGCGGTCGGCCACGATGGTTCAAGTTCCGCCATACCATCCCGAAGCCCCGTGAGGTCGGCACCGTTATACTACGAGCTGTTGCCGAAGTCGGGTGCCATGAACGAGGAAGCGCCGATCATCTCGCGGCTGGCAATCATGCCGCCGGTGCCGCGACCGCCACGCCAGGCCACCGTGCCGCCTAGCCGGTCTGGAACCGACTACGCATCCGTTATCAAGCGCACACAGAGGAGGCTACAGCATGCTACAGGACTTGAGGAACCACAGTTGGGGAGCGGCGGCGGTGTCCCTCGCGGTAACCTCTGCGCTACTCGCGTTGACGGCGGGTCCGTGGATATGGGTTGTGCCCGCCGTAGCAGCACTGCCCCTGCTAACTCTGGAAATCGCGTTCGACGCGGCGAGCGACGAGGCAAGGGCGGCGCGGCGCGCCGAGAGCCACGGTCCGTGGCAGTGAGCCCTCCGACGGAGCAAGGCAAAGGGGCTTCCTCAACTCAGCGAGCCTTGATACTTACGTCTCCTAACGCGCTGCCGCAGCCAAGTTCGCAGTGATTCTAGCCACCGTCAAGGCATCCAAGAAGGAAAGCGCGGCCAAGATGGCTGCAAAGCAACATCGTTCGCTTCATGGCAACGTCCAGGCTCCCGGGTCGTTCAGTAACTTGGGTAGAACAACGTGCGCTACGAGCCTCAGGAAAGCATGAGCCTGCGTTGACTGGGCTCGCCGGGTCAGGTTGCTGCCGGAATAGTCTCTATAACTAGGGACTGTTCCCAACGAACTGCTCACCCACGACGCGATCGCAGGGGCAGCTTACAGTCTCGCTGATGCCATGCTGAAGGCTCGGAAGGAACAACAACGAACATGACGATTAGGCAAGTAGTTTCTGGAGCGTCCGTGCTGCGGCCATGCAGAGAGCCGACACCGTTAGCGGTTCAGATTCGACCGTCTATAGAAAAACTCAGGGTATGTAGGTGAGAAACCAAATCTCCTCTGAGAGCCAGCGCGATACTTGGAATCACGCATGGAAGCCATCGCACGCGCCGTGACCGAGAGACAGATTCCCCGACCGATGCCCGCTACGCAATGGTGTCCCGGCCTGCCCTGCCAACCGGCGGAGGCGTAGACTAAGCAGAAGGGCAACCCCGAATCGCGGGTAGGAGAGTTTGGCCGACATGAGTCGCTGGATGAGCGTTAGACAGCCCTTTGACCTAGCGCGAAGCGTAGAAATGGGTCAGGCCTTCCGATGGCGCAAGGTGGGGGACGAACCGAGCCACCAGCGGAATGCGGGTGACCTGCCGGCTCCGCTGCGAGGAAACGCCGGAGGCTGGTACTCTGGCGTGCTAGGAGACTACTTGGTGCACCTCCGTCAGACCGGCGAGGAGCTGGAGTACCGTATCGGCGGCGAAGACGGCGAACGCTACGACGTAGACCTAGACGAGCAAATCCACAACTACTTCCGGCTGGGCGACGACATTGGAGACATCTACAGCCAACTGAGGCGGCACGAGGCCGTCGCTTGGGCCGTTGAGCGGTACCCCGGGTTGAGGCTGCTTCGCCAAGAGCCCTGGGAATGCCTCGTGGCCTACCTGTGCTCCGGGACCAACAGCATCCACGGTATCAGGGAATGCGTCGAGAGAATCGCCCAACTGAGCCGCCGCAAGGTCCGCTTAGACGACGAGGTTCGACACGTCTTCCCGGACCCCACTGAAATTGCCGAACAGGGGGAAAGGGTCCTGACGGACCTAGGGTTGGGTCTACCGTCAAGGCCTCGCAATATCCTTCAGATGGCCATTTGCCTGTCCCGCGACCCGCTGCTGTTGCTGAAGTTAAAGGAATCCGGAGAATATTCGGGGGAAGCGGCGGTGAAGCGGTTGGACGTCTACAGGGGCATCGGCCCGAAGATCGCCGGCTGCGTGGCACTGATGTCCTTGGACAGGCTGGACGCCTTCCCGGTCGACCGGTGGATACGGCGGGCCCTGAGTCACTGTGACCTGTCGGCGATGCCGGCAGGGCTGCCGGAGAGGGTACGCAGTTCCCGCACCATGACCGAAGCGCAGCAGTACCGGGTGGCCCAGTGGGCGAGGGAACACTTCGGGCAGTACGCAGGTTACGCCAACCAGTACTTGTTCCACTGGATCGAACCCCGCAAGGAGAGAATCGACCGCAAAGGGTGTGTCGCATCTGCGGCACAGGTCCCCAAGGGGCGGTGATCCCATGACCCCTATGTGGAAGCCTGTTCGGAATACGAACGTTAGGAGACGAGCACTTGGGCTGCGCGTTGATCGAAAGCGGATGACCGCAGCGAGAGACGCGGTGACCGGCAGGAACCCTTTTGGAATGGAGGACGAAGGTGACTGATCCGTTTGCGTACCATGACTTTCAAGGGATACCCAACCTCCCACATTACATGATGTCCGGTTACAGCATCGAGATTCCCTCCAATGCACGCCCTGAGCAGTACCAAGCGGAAATCACGCTGCGGTTCCTAGTTGAGGGTCCTGAACCTCTGGTGGCGGTTACTGCCCTAACTGCAGGGGCTGCACGAACACTAGCTTCACAGATGCTCCAGAACGTGGATGAATCGATTCAGCTGTGGGACGCCCCCCTCCCAACTTGATGTGGTGTCTTCTAGTCGAGAAGGTCCGATGGCCTCCTTATCCCATTCATCCGAGGCATCGTGATGCGGCGCCGTTACGCTCGACCCCGCGGTGCAGGTTCACCTAGCCGTCGGAGGCCGTGGGGCACACCACACGGGCAGCATTCCTCGTCGGTGTCGTCGTCACCATGCTGAGTCGTGATAGGGTAGACAGGCTTGTACGAAGATGGGCTCGGACTCATAGTGGTGGAGGGTAGCAAGGGCGACGGAACGGTGGGGCTAGCCTAGCAAGACTACTCGAGGCCGGTGCCCGTGCTGCCATGTAGGTTGAACGAAGCGAGACAGTCAAGTCTCCTGGTCTTTCCTTCTGGATCAAAGTCGCCATGCTCTTCTTCCCCCAACGAGAAACAACGACTCGATGATGAGGGACGCAGAGCCCCGACGCTCCGCGTCATGGACCCGTCACTCAAGGAGGCGCTGGCCGAACACGGTTGCCTCATCGAGGGGTGAACGGATGATGCGACCGGCCCTGCTGGCATTGGTGTCGCTCGTGACCTGCCTCGGCTGTAGTGCCGCAGCACCCACTCCCACACCCACCACAACGCCAACGCCGACCGCAACGGCCGCAGCTACACTCCATGCTGTGCCGGAGCCGACTCCGACGGCTACGCCGGAGCACGCACCACCCACTGCACCGGCGGTGCACGAGGACACATGCGCCGAGTTGTTCCGTCCCCTGGTCGACGCGACCCCGGAGGAGGTGGTGTCCCTGGTAGAACAGGCAAGCCTCAACTGCATCCGGGAGTTGAGCTGGGTGTCGGACCCAGCCGTCCAGATAGCGGCATCGAGGGAAGCGAACGTGTTGGCCGCGGCAACGGCCGCCCGCTCCTTCGTCGAGTCCGATGGGCCGCAGTCCGGGAACGCGGTCAAGCTGTTCGAGTACATGGTGCAGGCCGCTGACATCAACCACTGGTGTCGTGCCGCCAGCCAGTGTGAGGGCGATGAGTGGGAGGGCAGAGAGCCGTACCCGATGGGGCCGGGGTCGACGGTCCACTCGGCGGCCAAGGACGCGGTCGACGTCTGGGTTGCTCTCGGCGCCAGCGCCGACCGTGCCGCGAGACTCGGCGACGTGGAGTGGGTCGTGAACGGCCTGAGCGTGCAGGCCCCCTACATCCCGGTCGTCGTCGAGTGGATCAACGCCTGGGATGACGAAGCCGCCTCCGACGACGACAAGCAGGAGCTCATGCTCAGGATGCTGGAGATCATCTACTGGGGCCACCGGACAGGGTGGATGGGTGACGTGTACGGCGAAGACCCCGCGCTGCTGCAGGCGTTCTCGGACTTCGTCCTCAATGAGGGCTGGCTGGGTTCCGGGTCGCAGTGGATCATGGAGCGGCTGGCGGTCGAGCTCGCGCGGTTGTCGAAGTACAGGGACACGACCAACTTCGAGGCTATGCTTCCGACCGTGCTGGCCGTCCTCGACAAGTATGACACGCCGGAAGGTGAGGCGGTCTGGCTCCGGATGGTCGCTGAACTGGACTACAACGACCCGGGGGGTTGTGAGAGGTACGGCCTGTGCGACTGGTACGAGGGAGACGGGTTTACGGCCAACTTCCGGGACCGGCTGCTCCCGCACCAGCTGGAGTGCCCTCCGACCGCGTGTGGCGGCACCGTGGCCCTGTACGCCCAGGGCCTCGAGGTCGACGATCTCGCGCTGGCCTGTGCGCGGCTCCAAGAGCACGCGGACTCCTTCCACGAGATATGCGCGACCGGCTGCGAGCCGGTGGCCGGCGACGTGAACACACGGCTTGAGATGTACGTGTTCGCAGACGCGAAGTCCTGCCTGGACTACGAATCTGCGGCGCTCGGCTTCTATCCCGACGCCTGCAGCGGCATCTACTTCGAGGGAGACCCGGAAGACCCCGCCGACGTCACCCGGCTGGTCCTCACGGAGTACGACACGCCGGAAGGCCCGCAGCCCTCGATCTGGAACCTGGAGCACGAGTACGCCCACTACCTTGACGGGCGGTTCAACCTGCACGGCCGCAACCTCGATGCTCCGAGCATCCACTGGTGGACGGAGGGCTTCGCCGAGTACTTCGCCGCCGAGGTCACGGGGCACCTTCCGCCGCCTGAGCATCGCTCCGAATACGCCTTGACCGACATCATGCTGCACTCAGGGTCCATCCCGACGCCATACGACGATCGCCACCTGGCCGTGCGCTTCCTGATGGAGCACGATCGTGGCTTCATCGATGACCTGCTCGCGCTCATGCGCCAGGGCCGGTACGAGGAGTACCGCTCGCTGATGGAGCAGCAGGGCCCTGGTTACGAGACCGCATGGAACGCATGGCTGAGGTCCGGCGGCTCCTAGAGGAGTGACCGGCGGAAGGAGAAACCGATGAGACGTCGGAACCCGTTGATGTATCAGCCCATTGGAACGTGAGGTTGAGCGTTGGGCGAGACTGTCTCCGGGCGAACGTGCCGAGCAAAGAGCAACTGTTCAACTCCGGCGCGCCCCCGGAGAGATTCAGGGTCGCCCTCGATACCCAAAGCCTGTCGTGTTGGGCCTTGCACGCATCCGACGACCAGTACGTCGCCATCATGCGGACGGTGGGCGAGACCATCACCGTGCTGCACTCGGTGCAGCTCCGCATCGAGGACGCGATGGGCCTTGAGGGCATGGTCGCGACGGCGATCTACATCTCGACCGGCGAATCCCTCTTCACGGACAACGCTTTGCAGTGCTTGGCCGATGAGGCCGACGCAGAGCTCGTGGCGACCGTCACGGCTTGCAGCCACAACCGCCAGACCGAACATTGGGAGATCACGGTCGAGGGCCGGGCAGTGGACTACCCGGTACTATGGGAGAATGCCATAGCACTCTCCTGCTGGGCTGTCCATGGGTCAGACCGAGAGTTCCTGAGTTACCGCAGACAACTCGGGCTCACCGAATCCGCCGAAGATTCTGCCTTCCCAGTAACGCTGCCTAGAGAACTCATTGGGGTTACCGCGCGGCGGTCCAGCACCTCTACACCGTATTGGCGACACCCAGAGGGTCGGTTGAACTCCCACCGGTGTGGTCTCAGTGCATACCGTGACTAGCGGGGCTGGAGCGCGCGAGGGTTTCGTCATCAGCGGGTTCGACAGGGTCGTGCCGTTCTTCGATTCCCAGGGGATGCCCTGCAGGCGCTTGGACGACTATTCCAGAGGTGGATGCAGGTGCGGATGGGCCGTTGCTCTGCACCCAGGGGTGGAAGGCGGACAGGGGCAGGTCGTCAAGCGAGTATGCCGGGTCAGGGTCGCCTCTGCCACAACTTGACTACCGCTAGGGCAAGCCACCCCGGCAGGGAAAGAGCTGCTACAGCGATAACGAGAATCCCCGATTGCAGTAGGCCAGCGATTATGAAGCCTGCCATCGAGAGCGGAATCAACGCCACGGCGCAGAGATGGGCAACCATGCGGGAGCGCCGGTAAAGCAGAATCAATGCCAGGCCCAGAGGCATGGACGCCGGCCAGACCAGGATTGACAGGGTGGACAGAAAGGTGGCCCCGAACTCGAGGTCCTCCCGTTCGAAGGTCGTCCACCCGATGGCGAAGTGTATGACGAAGGCCCCCGCCACGAGGAGGGACAAGCACAAGGAGAAGACCGCGGCCCTTGCCGCAATAGCCAACATGGATCCATTTTACGCGGGTTCGCCACGTGTCGAATGAGCCAACCCGAAGCCCTGCGCTGCGAAGTCCTCCAGACATACGAGTCTTGGCGCTGCGGGACATCGCGGTCGGACGCGTCCGTACTTTGCTGGGAAGCAGGACCGGCGCCGGTTGGGAGTCGTGAGAACCAAACGGTAGGCTCGCGCCGGACGACCCACCTCGGAATGCCGGACAACAGTGCCCACCCACATGGACGAGTTGCCCGCCTTAAACGCAAAAAGGCGACATACATGAGCAGCGAAGGGGGAGGGCATCGGCTGTGCCCTCCCCCTTTCGCTCCGGTCTAGCGGCCCGCGCCGACCGACTCCACCTCGCGCTCCCGTTCCATGCCGAGCGCCCACTCGAACATGGAGAGGCTCGCGGGATGCGGCTTGCGGCTTCGGCTCTTCGGCCTCACCGGCCCCTCGGTGATGAACTCCGCCCAGGAGAACAGCGTCTGCGCCGACTCCGGGGACTCGTCGTGGCCGTTGTCGAGCACCGGCGCGATGCCGGAGGCCGTGACGTCCACCGCAACCGTTTCCGGTTCGGTCTCCACGGCCTGCCAGCCGTCATCGACGAGGTACTCCTCGGCGGCGCTCTCGGCGTCCCTGGCCTGGGCGAATACCGCCTCCACCGTCTCCGCCTCATCCTCATCGCCGTTCACGATCTTCCGCGCCAGCGCGAGCAACAAGGCTGCTGACCTTCAGGGAGACGGTGGCGGAGACCTAGGCTACGCCGATAGGAGCTGACCCCGCTGGGTGAAGGTGGCGGCAGCCTGCGAGAGCTGGGGCCTGCGGGCAACAGGACCCGCCCAACCGAATCGCCCACGGTGGCCGCATCCAAGTCTCAACCATTAGCCCTGTGCTACACTCGCCGCCATGCCACGACCGGAGACGCTGCCCCGTGCGAACGCTTGTGCTCCTCTCCCTCACGCTCCTTGCGCTCGCGGCGTGCGACTCCGCCCCACCTACCGTCGGCCTCGTGGAAGTTGGCGCTCGCCCCACACCGGCGCTGGTCACGACACCTCCCCCTGTTCTCGCGCCAACACCGGCACCTACGGCAACCCCAGTTCCGACTCCGACACCCACGTTAACGCCTACCCCTACGTCTACCCCAACCCCAACCGCAACACCCATGCCGACTCCCTCACCGACTCCGACACCCACGCTAACGCCTACGTCTACCCCAACCCCAACCGCAACACCCATGCCGAATCCCTCACCGACTCCGATGCCCACCGCCACTCCGAGCCCAACCCCCGCACCGTTCCCCTGGACTGCGTTCCCGTCCGGCGCGTGGCTCGTCGGCGAGCAAGTCGCCCCCGGCGTCTATGAGGCCATGGAGGTATCAGGAACGTGCGAATGGGCGCGCCTTAGCAGGCTTGATGCTGAGGGCGCTGACGTACTGTTCAAGGACTCAACGACCGCCCCTGCGACCGTCGCCATCCTGCCGACCGACGCCGGCTTCCGCGCCTCCGAGGCCTGTGGCTGGTGGTCGCTCAAGCCGAATCCCACGCCGACGCCGACATATACGCCCACACCTACACCGACGCCGTCTCCCATTCCTCCGGCAGACTTTCACGCATCGGAGGAGCACATGACACTGAGCAGCGGTGAGTTTCATGCATGTGCGCTGCGACATGACGGCAGCCCTACCTGCTGGGGCTGGAACCGTTTTCAACAGGCCTCTCCGCCAATAGACGAGCAGTTCGTGTCCATTAGTAGCGGTCAGTATCACACGTGTGCATTGCGGCATGACGGTAGTGTCGTCTGCTGGGGAGAAGGCGCAGGTGGTAGGACATCTCCACCGGAAGGTCAACGATTTGTTTCTGTCAGCAGTGGCGATAGGCATACATGTGCTCTTCGTGCTAACGGCAGTGTCGTTTGTTGGGGAAACTATGCGGTCTTCTCAGAAGGTGAGAGATTCGCATCTATCAGTAGCCATGGTAGGCGCACATGCGGCTTGCGGCATGATGGTAGCCCTGTTTGTTGGGGAGAGGCAGGCACTGCAGCAGCAAATTCGCTTGCGAATAGGTATCCACTACCAGAGGATGAGCGTTTCACCTCCATTAGTACTGGAGAGCGCTACACATGCGCTTTGCGCCGTGATGGGAGCGCTGTTTGCTGGTTCAGACCCTATTCACCACCGGAGGATGACCGGTTCACATCTATAAGCAATAGCCGCGCGTATGCCTGTGCCCTGCGGCCTGATGGCAGGGCTGCTTGCTGGGCAGGAGAGGGTGCCAGTCTGTTGCCTCCGCCAGAAGGTGAGCGCTTCGCATCCCTTAGCGCAGGCGGGGGGTTTGTGTGCGCGTTGCGCCCTGATGGTAGCGCGGTGTGCTGGGGATCAGACGAATACGGTCAATCATCCCCGCCCCGGGGAGAGCGCTTCGCCGTTGGGCGGGTCGAGATTGGGGGTTGACGGGGTAGGGAGAGGTAGGTAGGGTTGCGGCTCGTGTGCAAACGGAACATAAGTAGTAGGAATGAGGACGAGTGAACCGATGATTGTGGTGACGACGGACCAAATTGAAGGCAAGCGAATCATTGAAATAGCCAACTCAGTTGAATCAATTGGGTTGGAGGCTGTGAAACTTGAACCCATTAGTGAGGGAGAAATCTCGCGTGGAATAGAAGTAGCATTGCAGAAGGCGCTTATCAATCTATCAAACGAAGTGAACACATTGAGAGCAAACGCAGTAGTTGGAGTGCGTTTGCAAGTATTGGAAACATTACATGTATTGGAGATACTGGATAGCGGCCCACACCCAAAGATCAAGATGATCACAGGAGGTAATATACAAGTTATTGCAAGGGGAATAGCAGTAATTGTACAAGATGACAATGACACTGAAACGCACAACGCTACTTATTTGGACACCATCGTTAGCGGCATTAGTTCAGTGTTATATGGTTCGAACAGCGAGAGAACAAAAATCTATGGTGAAGCCACTAGAGAGTTACAGAGGCTATCTACGGGGGCGACCATAACTGATGTTCAAGAGGCTACTTGCAACCTAGATATTCTACTGAAGCAACCATCTGGTGAATTGTTTGGCAGAAGAGTATTCAGCGTACTATTGTATGGTACGGCAGTCGTGGAAAGAGAAGCTAGTACGTGACACCCGCCGCTTCCGCCATCGCCCCACGACCGCGTAGGCCGGTCTGTGTCGGCGGCGGTGAGCGCAGCGTCAGCGCTACTGCTCTGAAACACCGGAGCACCTGCGACCTCCCGAATCCTAGTGAGGCTGGCGGAGGCGTAGTCCGCGGCTTCGTACCGCTGTATCTGCTGCTCTCTTGATCCCAGCCGACTCCGCAAGCTCCCCACTGGCTCAGGCCTTGTGGAGTGGGCGCCCTTATGAGCATACCGGCTGGTGTGTGATCGCTCGGAGGTTGTCGGACCGAAGCCTGCGGGAGAGCAGAGACTCTTAGTCGCGCGGATTGGCGTGGAGGTCTTCGATTTGGCTCCTCAACGCATCTTCTCGGGTCTTAGCGATGAGGGTACCTCCTCCTGCCCTGTGGCTGGGACTCCGAGACTCCGGTACAGTCCCGCCCGCCTGCGCCCTCGTGATGCGGTACAGCATGCGATGGAGGCGACTAAGCAACTTCGGACCCGAAAATCAGGTAACCGGTCGTATATCATGCGCTCATGGTTTCTCACTGGTGGCACCTTATTCCGCTAGTCGGCACGGTTCTTACAGCAGGTGCTGCGATTGTCGACCCGGTGAGCGGCTTCGTCGTGGCGGTAGCTACGGGTGTTGCGGTAGCAATCGCGTCAGCCTACCGAGACAGGACGTCCGCACGTGAGGCTGCAGCGGATGCTGAAGTTCGCTCCGTGCTCAACGAGGGCGACCCCCTCGCCATCGCTAAGCTTGCAATCGATCGTACGCGCCGACCGCTCACGGACGAGCAGCGCGAAGCCCTGAAGTACGAGGTTGGGGGTGGTCACTGGAACCGCACCCGTGAGCATATCGTCGCTGGAGGGACGATTAGCAGCGTGTCGTGGGCAGCGATCCAAGAGCACGGGGCCAGTGCGGTCCATCGGAACCCGTCACTCGTGCTTGAGCGGTTAATGGACCTCATCATCGAGCACGACAAGCGGTGTCCCCCGGACAGTGATCGGTGTTTCGGATGAATATCGCCGGCCTCGTCCCCGATGGGTGCTGCAGGTGCTCGCTCGTCGCGGAGAAGGCGTTGCGGTTGGGCAGGCGCACGGGCCTCCGGCCCATGCCGGGCCGGTCGCGGTGTCGGCATCCTTAGGAATCGACATTCGCAGCCTGGCTGAGACCGATGCCTTAGGAGCCTTCGCCCGCTTTCCTCATCGGAGGATAGTCGTCGTCGGCTGGTCCGTTCTCGATTTCATAGATCAGGTCGGCCATGTGTACATCAGCGATGGCCGGGTGCCAGCCGTGGCAACGGTCAGGTCATGCTCCCTTGGACCGATTCAGGAAACCAGGGACTTGGGCAACAACAAGCCCGCACATGTGGACGAGTTGCCCGCCTTAAACGCAAAAGGGCGACATACATGAGCAGGCGGGGGGAGGGCACACTCGGTGCCCTCCCCCCTGACGCTCCGGTCTAGCGCCCCACGCCGGCCGGTTCTACCTCGCGCTCCCGCTCCATGCCGAGCGCCCACTCGAACATGGAAAGACTCGCGGGCTGGGGTTTGCGGCTGCGGCCTGTTGGCTTGACCGGCGCCTCAGCCATGAACTCCGCCCAGGAGAACAGCGTCTGCGCTGACTCCGGGGTTTCGTCGTTGCGGCCGTTGTCGAGCACCGGCTCGATGCCGGTGGCCGTGCCGTCCACCGCGACCGTCTCCGGCTCGGCCTCCGGCGTTCCCCAGCCGTCGTCGACCAGGAACTCCTCGGCCTCGGTCTCGGCGTCCCGCGCTGCCGCGAAGACCGCCTCGACCGTCTCCGCCTCATCCTCGTCGCCGTTCACGATCTTCCGCGCCAGCGCGAGCATGAGGTCGTCCCCGTCGTCGCCGTAGGCGGCGAGGCCGTCCTCCGGCAGTTCCCCCTCCACCGCCAGTGAAGACTGGAGCTTCTTCGCCACCAGCTTCAGGGCGTCGGCCTGCAGGGTGTTCCTGTAGGCCATGAACACCACCCGCACCGGCCGCGTCTGGCCGATGCGCCACGAGCGGCGCGATGCCTGCCGCATCGTGTAGACCGAGTAGTCCGTTTCAAACCACGCAATCGTTGGGAACTCGATCAGGTCGAGGCCGGTCTGCACCAGCCTCGGGTGGCAGATGAGGACGTCGAGTCCCTTCTCCACCTGCTCGGCGACCCACGCCTCGCGCCGCTGGGGCTCAACGGCATCGGCCTTCATCACCGCCACCCGGAACCCGTGCCGGGTGAGCATGCCCGCCATCCGTCCGGTGATGTCGCGCGTGCCAGTGTGCGTCGCGTACACCAGCACCCGGCGCCCCTCCAGGCGCTCCGCCGCCACGAGGTCGACCAGCGCCTGCTCCTTCGGGTAGGTCCGCTCCTCGGAGAGCGGGGGCACCCCCACGATGGGGAAGCCCGTCGCGGGGTCGAAGACGGTCTCGCCCCGCGTGCAGCCGTCCGGGTAGGCGAGCA
>DAOUJK010000062.1:0-12068 GCA_034422795.1 Dehalococcoidia bacterium
AGCACTTCCGCCGCATCTTCTCCCGATTCGACAAACTGGCGAGCAGGTACCTCGGATTCCTCCACTTCACAGGCGCTCTCATATGGCTAAGATGAAATGTCAACACTACCTAGTGAACCTGACCAGGAATCGAAACTCCGGAAGCTTCAAACATACGTTGAATTGGTTGTTAGTGCTCGCACAGAGTTCCGTGTAAAGGATCCTTCGCGAGCGGTACGAGTCATTGACGGGGTGTGAGGTTCGCGCCGGCGATGTTAGTGGCCAGTCAAGAAGCTTCTTCGTTGATTCGTCGGTTCGGCGCTCCTACGACAGAGTCGCCGGCAAGCCCGCGATCCACATGGTGAGCGCGTGGGCGACCGGTAGGGGCCTTCTCACCCCCACCCTGATGCTTCGATAAGCTCAGGGTAGGCTCCTCCCCATTGATGGGGGAAGGCCAGGCAGGATGGGGGTGAAAGTGGCGACCACCACCCACCCCCTCACCGCTCCCACACCATCTCCCCGTCCACGTACGTCTGGTCCACGTAAATCTCGCGTATGTACTCCGCCGCCACGCTCGTCGGATCGTGGCTCAGCACCAGCAGGTCCGCCCGCTTGCCCACCTCCAGCGACCCCACCTCCGACTCCCGCGACATCGCGTATGCCGCGTTCGCCGTGTACATCCGCAGCCCCTCCTCCGCCGTCACCGCCTCGCTCGCCCCCGCCGGCGCCCCGTCGCGCGTGCGCCGCGTGACGATGGAGTACAGCCCCAGCAGCGGCTCCAGCGGCGCGCACGGGCAGTCCGAGCTCGCCGCCACCTTCAGCCCCGCGTCCAGCATCGACCGGAACGGGTGCGCCCCCACCTCGCCGCCCAGCTCTGCCGCGCGACCCACCGCCGAGTCGCCGCCCGTGTACACGAACGGCGGCTGCACCACCGGCACCACGCCCAGCGACGCCGCCCGGCGCATCAGCTCCGGCGTCGGGAACCCGTAGTGCTCGATGCGGAACCGAGGCTCCTCGACGTGCCGCTCTCTGAGCGCCGCCTCGAAGCTGTTCAGCGCCTGCTCGATCGCCCACGTGCCCAGGCAGTGGATCGCCACCTGCAAGCCGCGGCTATGCGCGTTCACCGTCAGCGTGTCCGCCTCGTCCTGCGTGTAGTACCGCTCGCCGATTCGCTCCTCGTCGCCGTGCGGATGGAAGCGGATTAGCGCCGCGCTCGGGAACACCGGATCCATGAACATCTTCATCGTGCCCCCACGCAGCCTGTCCGACACGTTGCCGTCCCCAAGCTCGCCCCGCGACGCCTCCTCCGGCGCCGCGAAGAAGCCCTGGCCGCCCAGCATCTGGTGCACCGTCATTGGCAGCATCCCCCGGCTCTCGGCGGCGCGGTACAGCCCGGCCGCGGTCGTCGTGACCAGCGCGTCGCCCACCGACGTTATCCCGCTCGCCAGGTGCCGCAGGCAGTTCTGTCGCACCAGCTCCGCCGCCCCGTCCTCGCCGTAGTAGTCGATGAAGCCGCGCATCGACAGGTTGTAGACCGGGTCCATCGCCCCTTCCCACAGCGTCCCGTCCGGCTCGCCCCGGTCGTCGTGCAGTATCTGCCCGTGCGACGGGTCCGGCGTGTGCCGGTCGATGCCCGCTATCCCCAGCGCGGCCGAGTTCGCGTAGCACGCGTGCACCGACCCGTCCATCACGCACACCGGATTGTCCGGCGCCACCTCGTCGAGCTGCCCGCGCGTGAGACGCGCCCCGTCCGGCATCATCCGGCTGCGGAACCCCCATCCCCACAGCCACTGGCCCCGCGGCGCGTCCTTCGCCGCGTTGGCGATAGCGTCCAGAATGCTGTTGACGCTCGCGTGCGGCGGCACGCTGCAGTCCACCGAAACCGGCTGAAACGTCGTCAGGCTGAAGTGATTGTGCGGGTCCACGAACCCCGGCATCAGCGTCCGCCCGTTCAGATGCACCACGCGCGTATCGTCGCCCACAAGCTTTGCCACCTCCGCGTTGGCCCCCACCGCGCGCAGCCTGCCATCCCGCACCGCAACGGCCTCCGCCCGGCTGTTCCGCCCGTCCATCGTCAGCACGTTCCCGCCCATCAACACCAGGTCCATACCGCACCTCCTTCTTCTTGAAATGCCGCAGTCATCCCTGACGACCACACGCAGCCATCCCGAGCTAATCCACCACTGTCATTACCGTGAAAATAGACCGTTTAGACGGCTTGCAGGGCGACTTTACCATGAAAACACACCTTTCAGGCAACTCTCAGGATGACTCTGTACGACTATCGGAAGGGACGGGGACTGCTATGGGCCGAGAAACCTGATGGTCGATGAATCCCAGGAAATCGACATCACTCTCGGCTCCAGCTTCACAGGCGTCTCCCGTCCCTGTTGCAAACTGACGAATGCAGCGACCAGCAGCGAGGCGGGCATCTTGCGACAGCCCCTGCTTAGACACGCGGTCAGATCCTCTACCCCACCGCGATGAGCACTACGACTGCCAGAACTGCGTACGACGCCAGGGACACTGTGACCTCGGTCATCCGGTATAGACTGTGAGTGGTCAGCGACGGGGCAGGTGCAGACTGGATGCCAACTCTATAGAGAAGCACGGTCAGCACGCACATCAGGGTCCCGAAGTAGGTAGGAATGAAGAGGTCGCCGAGTGAGATGCTGAATGAATCCGGTTCCCTGTGCAGCAGGGCCAGGCTCAGGTGAAACATAGCAGCAGACATGACTGTGGCTACCGGCAGGTAAATCAGCACGGAAAGAAGAGCGTTGGTGAGGTCGTACCTGGCCCTCAATCTGAAGATCAGACCGTGAAAGACAGGCCCGAGGAGGAGAGTGCCAAGCGGAATACTCACAGCTAACATCAACGCCGTTGGGCCGAAGTCTTCGAGTCCATTGACCAGGATCACCATCAGCAACGTAAGTGGCAGAACAATGAGGGGCGTGATCAGCATGGACAGTACAACCTGTTTCGGAGTACGCGCCGTCCTGGGGGAGAAGTTCCCAAGGGACATGAAACGGCGAATCCCGGCGTTCACTTCTGGAGTCGGCCATGTATGGAGAAAGTGCAACCCGTTCCTGAGCCACTTGAAGTACACGAAGGTCGAAACCCCAATGAGGCCGATGATGACCGAGACGGTCGCAATGTTGTCGCTCCACACCGCAGGAGGAAACAGGCTTACCACGGCGTAGACGAGAATAAGTGTGAGAATCAGGTGAGGCCATTTTGTCCTCAGTAGCCGCAATTCATCCTCCTGTAAGTGGGTTGGCGCTCAGACTAACATCCTGGCTGTCCCCGGTATGAACTCCTCAACCGTCATGGCATCATGCTATCGATCACTGGAAACCCCACAAGCAAACGGAACCGCTTGCGACAGCCCCTTGACGCTGCCCGCAATGGATGCCATATTCTAGCCCCACGCCAACCACACCCGCCACTTCCGAAGAGTCCCTTCCCCCTCGCAGGGGGAAGGCCAGGATGGGGGTGACTCACAGGAGGTCCACCATGCCCAACATCAACATCCCCGACGACGCCCCCGCCGCGCGCCTCTTCCCCGAGTTCGACGGCCTCTACGACCTCATCGCCCGCGAGGTCGACGGCCTCACCGGCGAACAGCTCGACTTCGTGTCGGACAGGTGGGGCTGGAGCGAATGGAGCATTCGCATGCAGCTAAGCCACATGGCCTCGCTCACCTTCAGGTGGATGCTCATTCGCTGGGTCGACGTGCTCTTCCCCGACGGCCACGGCGTAGACGGCGTCGCGGGCATGGCCGACTCCCCCTCCGACCGTCGCCTCGACGACGACGTCTACCACGACATAGACGTGATCATGCCCAAGCTCCGCGAGGGCATAGACCTGGTCCGCTCCGTGCTGGCCGACCGCGACGCCGGATTCGCCCGGACCGCGACCATCCCCTACGGCATGGACGGCGCGTGGGTGCTCATGTCCCAAGCCCACCCAACCGGCCTCAACCCCGGCCAGGACGGCGCCGAGGGCCGCATGACCCTGGAGGCCACCATCCGCCACGTCTACTTCGAGGAGACCACCCACCTCTACAACATCCAGCGCCTCAAGCGCGCCCAGGGTCTCCCCACCGTCGTCGACGTCCCCCGCGTCGGCTACTGGGTCCTCCCCAGCTGGGACCGAAGCGAACCCTAGGGAGGCAAAGTCCCTTCCCCCAACCGCTTGTCCCCTCTCCCTCGATGGGAGAGGGCTAGGGTGAGGGTGAAGCCCCCGCCCACTCCCGCGCTGTCGCCCGCATCCGCTCCCGCACATCCTCTCCCACGTCCGGCAGCCGGCGCTCCCCCGCCGCGCCGCCCGACCCCCGCATCGCCTCCGCCATCAACTCCACGCCGCCCAGGAAGTCGGGTAGGGCGATGTACTCCGCGCCCACGCCGCCGTCCGGGTCCCGCAGGCCCGACGTTCCGTTGTGGTAGTTCCCCAGCGGGAACGCCACTCCCGTCACGCTGTACCCGTACATCGCGAACGCCGTCCCCTCGCACGTGCCGCCGCTCATCAACTGACGCTGGCACCGGAAGTCCGGGTCGCCCTCCAGTATCCTCTGCCGCGCGTCGATCAGCGCCCGCTCCGCGCCCCCGTCGAACGTGCTCATCGCGTCCCCCGTGCGGATGACCGGCCCTTCGCCCTGCGAAACTCCCGGAATCACCGGGCTCGACTCCACCGACACCACCACCGCGTCAGCCGGAAGCGTCCCCGCCTGCGCCATCAGCCGCGCCCCGAACAGCCCGCCCTCCTCGCCGCGTGTGAACACCGCGAACACGTCCGCCTCCGCTCCCTCGCCCGCCAGACGCTCCACAGCCGCCAGGACGCTCGCGCACCCCGCCAGGTCGTCCAGCGCCCGCATCCGAATCGTATCGCCGTCCAGTTCGAAGTCCGGCAGATCGAACACCACCGCCGCCGGCAGCGCCACCTCGACCTCCTCCGCCAGCGTCGCCGCCACCAGCCGGTCCGACCCTTCCCGCTCCGGCTCCTCGTACGGCGTCAGCTCGCAAGCCACCCGCTCGCCGCCCGGCAGCAGCGCAAGCGCCGCCGTCCGCTTGGCCAGCGCCGCCGCCGGCACGCCGCCCAGCGCACGCGCCACGTAGCGCCGACCCGTCCCCTCGATCAGCTCGAACCCCGGATGGTCCATGTGCGCCACGAACGCGATGGGACGCTGCCCCTCCGCGTCGGCGGGACTGGCGTAGCGCGCCAGCACGTTGCCGAACTCGTCCCGCCACGGCTCAAGCCCGCTCTCGCGCAGCGTGCTCTCCACGACTTCCGCGACGTCCCGCTCGTGTAACGGTGCCGCCGGACGCGCGCCCAGCCGCGCCAGTATCTCCAGCGCCCGCCTGTCCTCTCGCCGCAACGCCGGTCCGTCCGTCGATTCGGCGCCGGAGTTCACTCCTCGTCCTCCATCACCAGAATGTCGTCCACCAGCCGTTCCGCCCAGTCCCGCAGGTTGTCCTCGATGTCCGCGCCGCAACGCGGGCAATCGTAGTCCCCGAACCGCAGCCGCGTTCCGCAGCGATTGCACCCCTCGACTTCATAAAGGCTGTTCACAACCTTCTGAATCTGATCTTCCGTAGCCATGTACAGTGTTTCCTCGGATGTCTTTTCTTGAGATTGTAAGACCCGTGCACGCGGGCACACTCGCCTCCGGGCCGCCGCATTATGATACTTGTCCCCATCCATCGTGACAATTCCCAGTCTTCCACGTGTGCTATCATATGCGGCAAGGAGACGCCCCATGGCCACTATCTCCACGCCCGCCCTCGTGTTCGAGGACGCCGCGCGTATGCAAGAGGCGGCGCTCGACCGCATGGCCGCCGGCGACATTCGCGACGCCGCCGAAAAGTCCTGGTGCGCCGCCAAGCGCGCCATAGACGCCCTTGTGCTGGCGCGCACTGGCAGTCTTCCCCCCAAGTCGCCTGACACCACCAGGGCCTTGCAGTCGATGGCCGCTGCCGATCCGGCTTTTCGCAGCCTGCGAGCGCGCTACTTTGAAAGGCAAGGTTCCCTGCACGGGAACTGCTTCTATACGGGTTGGTGCGAGCCTATCGAGGACATAGAACTCCTCATCCGCGAGACGGCGGACTTCATCCACGACGCTCGCCGGCTGGCGGAGGCCTAGGACGCACATCGCATGACCGGGAGCCAGGGCCGCCGACTCCCACCCGTCGGTCCCCGCGAGCGCCGCCGACTCCTCACCCACGTCCTCCGCCGCGTCTCCCGCGCCTTCTACCTCACCATCCGCGTCCTGCCCGGCCGCCTCCGCGCTCCCGTCGGCCTCGCCTACCTCCTCGCCCGTGCCGCCGACACCATCGCCGACGCCCGCGCCGCGCCGACCGACGCCCGCCTCGACGCCCTCCGCCGCTTCCGCGACACCCTGTCCCGCGCGCCCTCCCGTCATTCCCGCGAAAGAACGTCACCCCGTACCACGATACGGGGCGGGAATCCACGCTCCCACGACGCCGCGGCCCTCGCCGACCTCGCCGCCCAGTTCGCCGCCACCGACGCCGAGCGCGACCTCGCCGACGCCATCCCATCCCTCCTCGCGCTCCTCGACTCGCTCCCCGACGAGGACGCCGCCCGCATCCGCTCCGTCGTCTTCACCCTCACCCTCGGCATGGAGATGGACCTGACATCGTTCCCACAACCCACTCGTCATTCCCGCACCCCCACTCGTCATTCCCGCACCCCCTCTCGTCATTCCCGCGAAAGCGGGAACCCAGGGGCGGAGGTCCCCACCGCGCTCCCCACGTCCGACCACCTCGACCGCTACACTTACCTCGTCGCCGGCTGCGTAGGCGAGTTCTGGACCGCCATGTCCGTCGCCAAGACCCCCGCCCTGTCGCGCTGGGACGCCCCCCGCATGTCGGCGCTCGGCGTCGGATTCGGCAAGGCCCTCCAGTTCACCAACGTCCTCCGCGACGTCCCCGCCGACCTCCGCGCCGGCCGCTGCTACCTCCCCGCCGATTGGCTCGCCGACGAGGGCCTGGCCCCCGCCGACCTGCTCGACCCCGCCAACTCCGACCGCGCCCGTCCCGTCCTCGCCCGCGCCCTCCGCGTCGCCCTCGACCGCTTCGCCGACGCCGAGGCCTACGCGCTCGCCATCCCCCGCCGCTGCGTCCGCCTGCGCCTCGCCGTCCTCTGGCCCGCCCTCATGGGAGTCGCCACCCTCGCCCTCGTCGCGCGCAACCCCCGCTGGCTCGACCCGGACCGACCCTCCAAGGTCACCCGCGCCTGGGTCTACCGCACCATGGCCCTCTCCCTCCTCACCGTCGCCTCCAACACCGCCCTCCGCCGCTGGTTCCACCGCCTCCGCACTCCACTTGGTCCCCTCTCCCTTGATGGGAGAGGGTCAGGGTGAGGGTGAATAAGTCCCTTCTCCCGCCCGCTGTGCTACAATCCCCCATCATACGATGGAGGCGACCATGACCACCCAAACCACCCGAACCGCCACCACCTACTTCCCCGGCCCCGGTGCCGACTGGGAGCGCCGCTCCCCCGATCAGGTCGGCATGGACCCCGACCTGCTCCAGAGGGCCATCGACTACTCCAACGAAACCCACCGCGAGGGCCACCTGCGCGACCTCGCCGAGCAGATCCGCCAGAACAACGCCAACAAGCAGCACGACAACGGCGAGACCCTCGGTCCCACCAAGACCCGCGGCGCCGTCACCGGCGTCGTCCTCCGCCACGGCTACCTCGTCGCAGAGTGGGGCGAGCCCGAGCGCGTCGACATGACCTTCAGCGTGACCAAGAGCTTCCTCTCCACCGTCGCCGGTCTCGCCTACGACCGCGGCCTCATCCGCGACGTCCACGACCGCGTCGCAGACTACGTGGACGACGGCGGCTACGACTCCCCGCACAACGCCAAGATCACCTGGGACCACTCCCTGCGCCAGATAAGCGAGTGGGACGGCACCCTCTGGGACAAGCACTACTCCGCCGGCAACCACGAGGACCTCTACCGCCCCGTCGAAGAGCCCGGAACCGCCTACGAGTACAACGACGTCCGCGTGAACCGCTTCTCGCTCTCCCTGCTCCGCGTCTGGAAGCGCCCCCTGCCCGAGGTGCTCAAGCAGCACGTCATGGACCCCATCGACGCCTCGGACACCTGGAAGTGGAATGGCTACCGCAACTCCTACGTGGACGTGGACGGCGAACAGATGTGGTCCGTCAGCGGCGGCGGACACTGGGGCGGCGGCATGTGGATTTCCGCCCGCGACCAGGCCCGATTCGGCCTGCTCTCCCTCCGACGCGGCGAGTGGAAGGGCAATCAGCTTCTCTCCCGCAAGTGGGTCGACATGGCCACCACCCCAACGCCCATCCAGCCCACCTACGGCTTCATGAACTGGTTCCTCAACACCGACCGCGCACTCATGCCCAGCGTCCCCGAAACCAGCTTCTACCACCTCGGCGCCGGCGCCAACAAAATCTGGGTAGACCCCGACAACGACCTCGTCGTAGTCCTCCGCTGGGTAGCCACCGAACACTTCGACGGCTTCGCCAAACGAGTCCTCGCCTCAATCAGATAGTCCCTTCCCCCTTGACGGGGGAAGGCTAGGATGGGGGTGCGTTGTCCCTTCCCCCTTGACGGGGGAAGGTTAGGATGGGGGTGAAGAGGTCCAACCATGCGAAAAATCCGCCTCGCCATCGTCGGCTGCGGCACCATCTCCCAGCTCAACGCCCCCGGCTACCTCGCACACCCCCGCTGCGAGGTAGCCGCCCTCTGCGACCCCGTCCCCGAGCGCGCCGAACTCCGCGCCCGCGAGTGGGGCATATCACCCCGCATCTACGCCAGCTACGACGACGTCCTCGCCGACGACCGCATCGACGCCGTCGAGCTCCTGACGCCCACCTTCCTGCACCCCGACCAGTCCATCGCCGCCCTCCAGGCCGGCAAGCACGTCTCCTGCCAGAAACCCGCCGCCGGCTCCGTCGCCGACATCCGCCGCATGGCCGACGCCGCCGACCGCGCCTCCACCTTCTACCGCACCACCGAGAACTTCCTGTACTACCCGCCCATCGTCAAGGCCCGCGAGCTGATACAGGAAGGCGCCATCGGCGAGCTGGGCATGGTCCGCATCCGCACCCTCCGCGGCGATGTCCGCAAAAGCCCCATCCCCTTCACCGAGGGCGCCTACGAGTGGCGGCAGGACCCCGACCGCAACCTGGGCGGCATGATCTACGACGACGGCTGGCACAAGGTGGCCACCGCCATCTGGTGGGGCGGGGAAGTGGAAAAGGTCTCCGCTATCGTCACCCGCTCGGACGACAACTTCCTCATGGAGCTGCCCGCCTCCGCCACCTGGAAGTACGCCGGCCGCGACGCCCTCGCATCCATCGAGTACGCCGCCGCGCCCGACATGCCCATCAGGACGTCCTACTACGCCGCGGACGAGTTCATGGAGATCATCGGCTCCGAGGGCGTCCTCTGGGTCACCCGCTGCACCGGCGAAATGCTCGACCTTCCCCCGCTCGTCCTCCACCGCGGCTCCGAGACCATCTCGTTCCAGCTCCCCATGGACTGGCGCGAAAGCTTCGACGGCGCCGCCGCCGACTTCATAGACGCCATCCTCGAAGACCGCCAGCCCATGATGGACATCCACTTCTCCGAGACCGTCCTCCGCGCCATCATCGCCATCTACCGCTCCTCCCACACCGCCCAATGGGTCCACCCCTCCCACTTGTCCCCTCTCCCTTGACGACGAACGCAGACTCCATCGAAGGCCACGACATTCACGCGGGACGCCTGATAGCCCAGGCGGAAGAAGAGCTCGCCAGGGAAGACAGACTACAGGCCTCGGAAAAGGCGTGGGGTGCGGTCGCTCACCAACTCAAGGTCATTGCCGGTCTGCGCGGCTGGCAATACGAGCGCCATGTGGACACATACGACATCGTCAGAAGGCTCGTCGCCGATACCGGAGACGCTGAGATACGCCTGCTGTTCTCTGTCGCCACCAACCTTCACAGAAACTTCTACATGGACCTGGTCCCAATCTCGGAAATCAGGTACGAAATCGACAGGGTCAAAGAGCTCCTCGCCAAGCTCCGCGCACTCGAAACGGCCTAGCGCCGGGTCTGTGACCCTACCGGTTGCCCCTTCCCCCTCGCAGGGGGAAGGTTAGGATGGGGGTGCCGCAGTCTCTCCCCCTTCCGCCATATCGTCATTCCCGCTCACTCCATTCGTCATTCCCGCGAAAGCGGGAATCCAGGCGCGAAGGGCGCTACCGCCGGTACACGTCCCGCCGGTGACCGAACCTGACCATCACCGCCGTGCCACCCTCAACCTCCATCACCAACCGGTACTCCCCAATCCGCATCCTATAGTCGTGCCCTCTCTCGGTATTGAGACGCCGGACCCCGGACAACTCGGACAGCGCATCCGCCGCCTCCAACTCCTCGATTGTGCGCTCGACCCTACGGCGCATGGCCTCGTCGCGCAGCCGCCGCAAGTCTCTTGCGAATCCGGGCGTGAACTCAACCCTCATCCGCGCTACGCAGTATCGCCATCACCTCTTCACGACTCACCCTCTCGTCCGTCCTCCCCTCTGTCGCCCACCGCGCCAGCGCCTCGTCTTCCTCCTCGTCCGTGGCGTCAATCAGTCCAACGTTGCGCTCCAACCTGGACTTGGCTCCCTTCCTCACGCTAATCAACAACTCGCCGTCTCCGGCCGTCAACTCGACCTCGGCGTCCGCCTCAAGGCCAACCTCTGACGCCAGAGACTGGGGTATCTGAATTGCCAGGTTGTCGCCCCACTTGTCTATTCGTGCCTTCAAGACAGTCGCCTCCAATTCGCAATTCACTTCGCCATTCCACTGGGACTATCCGACAAGTCCCTTCCCCCGTCAAGGGGTAACCGCGCTTCCCCTCTCCCTTTGATGGGGGAGCGCCAGGAGCCTGCCCTGAGCCTGCCGAATGCGCGAGCGCGAAAATCCCTTCCCCCTTCCCGCTAGCACACAACGCGCCCCTGTGCTAAACTACCCCGAACAGAACATCTATGCTGAGGTCACACCCCATGGCGACCGACACCACCAAGCGCGACCCCATGACCAAGTTCCAGGACCTGCTGCGCGAGCTGTTCCAGTTCGACTGCGCCGACCTCGATTTCGGCATCTACCGCATCATGAACCACAAGCGCGACGTCGTGGAGCGGTTCGTCACCGAGAAGCTGCCCGCCGCCATCGACGCCGCACTGAGCACCGGGACGCTGGCCCAGCAGAACCAAGCTGCCGACCGCGTTCAAGAGTTGGCTAGCCGCATTCTGGAAGACTGGGGTGACGACGCCATCGGCCCTGATGGTGAGCTGGGGCCGGATGCGAATCCGGCCCGGCCGATATTTCAGCGCTACCTGGAAGCAAGGGCCGCCGCCGCGGGCGCGGACGGCCGAGACTCTACCGAGACGACCATCTACAACCACCTGCACGCCTTCTTCAGCCGCTACTACGAAGACGGCGACTTCATCTCCAAGCGCCGTTACGGACGCAACCAGCGATACGCCATCCCCTACAACGGCGAAGAGGTCTACCTGCACTGGGCCAACAGCGACCAGTACTACGTCAAGACCGAGGCGCACTTCCGCGACTACGACTGGAACGCGCCCAACGGCGTCGCCGTCCACTTCCGGCTGCGGGACGCCGACCTGGAGCGGGACAACAACAAGGGCGACAGGCGCTTCTTCCTGCCAATGCTCGACGATGCGGAATGGAACGAGTCCGCCCGCTCCGTCACCGTCCCGTTCGAGTACCGGCCTCTTACCGCGCAGGAAGGCGTCAGCTATGGTAAGCAGAAGCAGCAGGACAAGATAATCGCCTCCGCCGTTGATGGGGTTCCGCAACGGCTGAACGACGCCCCGGACGCCCTGGCCGCGCTCACCGGCGAACGCCGGCGCAACGGCAAGGACGAGCCCGTGTCCCACTTGGAACACCACCTGCGCCAGTACACCCGCCGCAACGACTCCGACTTCTTCATCCACAAGGATCTGTCCGGCTTCCTCCACCGCGAGCTCGACTTCTACCTGAAGAACGAGGTCCTGAACCTGGACAACCTGGAGACCGCCGGCGAACGGGCCGCC
>DAOUJK010000063.1:0-85014 GCA_034422795.1 Dehalococcoidia bacterium
TGCGAAACACCCTGCATTAAGGGGGCCAAGGTGGCCAGATCGACACTCCGGTTTACTCGTGGACCGGCGATTAAGGGGGCCAGAATTCAAGGGCGTTGGCCCTCTTAATCGGAGGGCGGCGCTGGCGTACCCTCTGGATTCCAGCCTGCGCTGGAAAGACGGGGGGCTAGAGCACCGCCATCATGTGGTGCTGGACGCGGTTGCCGCGCTGGACGCCCATCTTCAGCACGTGGCGCGCCGGGCGGTCGTCCGGGTCCGGGAACATCGCCGTCCACGCCGCGTCGATCGCGGGCAGGTCGTCGTAGTCCTGGATGAGCAGCTGGATGAGGCCGACGTTGTCGATGCTGCCGCCGCCCGTCTCCACCAGCGTCTTGATGTTGCGGATGCCGTGGTGCGCCTGCCCTGCGACGCCCGCCACCGGCTCCAGCTTGTCCGGGCCCTCCGTGTCCACGCCGGAGACGCCGGACGAGCAGAAGAGGTCGCCGATGCGCGCGCCCATGGGGATGGGGTCGTGGTGGCCGTGCCCCTCGATCTCGTGGTTCGTCCGCTCGCCGTTGAGCCTGCCGATCACCTGTATCTGGACCTGCCCGCCCATGGGGTAGCGGAACGTCTTGCGCGCCGCCTGGTACTGGCCGATGGGCCACGCCTCCAGGTACACGTCCACCATGTACGGCTGGTACGCGAAGTCGTTCAGATATACCCACTGCAGCACGACGTCGTCCACCGTGCCGCCCGCGTGCTCCATGAACACGCGCATGTTGTCGAAGCACTGGTCCGTCTGCGCGTCCTCGCCCACGACCGGCAGGGAGGTCGACAGGTCCCACGGCACGATGACGGACGAGAAGACGTAGTCGCCCAGGCGCGCGCCGTTGGGGAGCGGGTCCCGGTGCGTGAGCCCGGCGACCTCGATGCACTGCCGCGTCTGCCCGGCGACGCCTATCGCCTGCAGCTCGACGCCCTCGCCGGGCGGCAGCGGGTAGGACGTCGTCTTGCGCGCGGGCCGGTTGCCGGCGTCCGGGAAGAGCTCCAGCCAGCCGGTGTTGATGTGCGGCCGGAAGTCCTGGCTGTCGATGAAGTTCGTGACGAGGCCGATGTTGTCGGTCGAGAGCCCGGCGGCCTCGACGAGCGTGCGCAGGTTGCGCCACGCGTTGAGGAACTGCTCCGCGGGGTCGTCCGGCATGACGCCGGTCTCGAGGTCGATGCCGCGGATGCCGGAGGTGAAGAAGAGGCCGCCGACCTGCACGAGGTCCGGCGCGGCGGCGTCCGGCGCGCTGAGGCCGGGCAGGCGCGTGGTCGCGCGCTTGTTGCCCCTGCCGGGGGCTCCCTTGTCGCTGAGCGCGGGGCCGGGCGCGCTGCGGAACTTCGGTCGTATCGATGCGTTGGCGAGCCGTGCGTCGCCCGCGGGCTTGACCATCGCCTCGGCGCCCGCGAGCGCGAGCCGCTCGTCGCGGTCCTCGTCGCCGGTGCCGCTCACGCCGATGCCGCCGATGACCTCGCTCGCGCGGTGCAGCGTCAGCCCGCCGTGCAGCGTCGTCACGCCGTCGTTCGACCAGTCGGCGACGGTGCGGCCGTCGTGCGAGATCTGCTGCCGGTAGATGACGGTGTCGCGCCCGATGTAGGCGGCGGTGTACGCCTTGCGCTCGGCGTTCCGGACGTCGGTCGCGGACGCGCCGTCGCGGCGCACCTTGTAGACGAGCGCGCCGCTCTCGTCGACGACGGCGACGGCGAACGGGCGCTCGTTGGGCCGCGCGGCGGCCATCGCCGCGTCCACGGCGCGTTCGGCGTCTTCCAGGCTGATGGTCTCTTTCGCCGGCATGTCTCAGACTCCTTCCACGCCGATCACGGAGGCCGTCGCGGCCGCCCAGCGTATGCCCACGATGCCCTGGTACGCGTCCGAGGCGTGCCAGGCCTTCAGCGACTCCATGTCCGGGAACTCGATGACCACGAGGCGGTGGGGCTGCCACTCGCCCTCGATGACCTCGCTCGCGCCGCCGCGCACGAGGAACTTCGCCCCGTACGGCTCCAGCGTCGCGGGCACCTGCGCCCCGTACGCCTGGTACGACTCCTGGTCGTGCACCTGCACGTCCGCCATCAGGTATGCGGGCATCACTCCACCCCCATCGCTTCGAGTCCGATGCGCGCCAGCGCCTCGTCCCGTATCGTCGAGTTCCCGCTCATCGCTATGCCGCCGACGACCTGCCCGCCGGAGACGATGGCGAGCCCGCCCTGGAGCGTCGTCAGCTTCGGGTCGCCCCAGTCGTCGAGCGTGCGCCGGTCAGCCTTCACGACGTGGTCGCGGAAGTCGACGGTGTTCATGCCGACGCGCGCGGCCGTGTACGCCTTCGCCCGGGCGCGGCCCAGCATCCGCGCCGGGGCGCCGTCCACCCGGGCGCAGAGCACCTCCTCGCCGTGGGCGTCGGTGATGCAGAGCGCGCCGGGGTTGTCCGTGCCGGCGGCGAATTCGGCGAAGATCGCGTCCTTCGCCTTCAGGGCCTCTTCGAGGCCGATGCTCTTCGTTTCGAACATGGCTACAGCTCCCTCAGCAGCCGGCCGAAGCCGGGTATCCTGTCGTCCACTCCGGCGAGGCGCAGCGACTGCCACGCCATAGCCTGCATGCTGCTCACGACCGGCACGCCGAGCTCCTCCTCCAGCGTGTCGACGACGGCGACGCTCGGCATGAGCGCGCCCGTGATCCAGACGCCGTCGGCGCCCGGCGTCGCGCGGAAGAGGTCCGCCGCCATCCGCCGCACGATGCCGAGGTCGATCGTCGAGACCTCGTACGCGCGCAGCTCGCCGCCCGCCACCTCGCCGACCACCGAGCCCGCGTTCGCGATCTCGATGTCCGCGTTCGCGACGTACCCGGCAAGCTGCGCGTGCGTCCTGTCGTCGAACGGGGTGAGCATCGCGACCCGGGTCATGCCGAGCGCGTTCATCGCCCTGATGCACGAGCCGAGGTCGGTCGCCGCGGGGGTGTCGGTGACGCTCGCGATGCGGCCCAGCACCTCGTCCTCGAACTTCCACCCGCGCGTCGCGATGAGCGGCACGCCAGCCTGCATGATGGACTGCGGCCGGCGCGTCATGATCTCCTCGGTCGCGGCGGGCAGACGGTCGATCGCCTCGCCGTACGACCGTTCCCGGTCCGAGAGCACGACGCCGAGCGAGGTCATGACGACGGTCACGCCCTCCGGCGCGATGAGGTAGAACTCGTACGCGTTGTTCTCGTGCGCGGGCGTCGGGGTGATGAACCCGCACCGTGCGCGCCAGCCGTACGGACGGTCAGCGGTAGCGGTCAGCGCCATGCCTCCTCCTCCGATACAGGGGGTGCGTCGGGAGTGTAATCGGCGGGGCAGCGCCGCGCCACTCAGGGGGGTGCTACCCGCGGCGCTTGCGCAGCTCCGCCCAGACGTCGTCGGGCGAGATGCCCGCGTCGGCGAGCAGGACGAGCGTGTGGTAGAGGAGGTCCGCCACCTCGCCGGGGAGGCTGGCCGCGTCCCGCGTGGCCGCGGAGAGCGCGACCTCCACGCCCTCCTCGCCCACCTTCTGCGCGATGCGGGCCGTGCCGCTCTCGAACAGCGACGTCGTGTAGCTGCCCTCCGGGCGCTCCTGCTGTCGCTGGCGTACGACCTGGAAGAGCTCCGAGAGCACGCCGGGGCCCGCGTCGCCCCGGTCGTACTCCGGCTGCCCCGGCAGCGGCGTGAAGAAGCACGAGCGCTCGCCGGTGTGGCACGCCGGGCCGTCCGCGCGCACCCTGAAGAGCAGCACGTCGCCGTCGCAGTCGACCAGCGCCGAGGAGACGTGCAGGAACGCGCCGGACGTCTCGCCCTTGTGCCATGGCGCCTGGCGCGAGCGGCTGTAGAAGTGCATCTCGCCCGACTCGAGCGTGCGCGCGACCGCGTCCGGGTTCATGTGCGCGACCATCAGCACCTCGCCGGTGGCCTCGTCCTGGCAGATCGCCATCACGAGCCCCTGGGCGTCCAGCTGTATCCGTGCGTTCTCTGCGGTCGTCATCGGGTCCCTCCCGCGTTCGCGGCGCTCAGTCCAGCAGCGCCGGGATTTCGGACAGATCACTCACGACGTGGTCCGGCGGCAGCAGCGCGCCGTTCTCCGGCGGCGGCGTGCGCCCCGGCGTGTCCTGCGTCCGTTGCACGAGCACGGTCTGCATGCCGGCGAGCTTCGCCCCGTGCGCGTCGTCGTAGGGTGAGTCGCCCACGTAGAGCACGGCTTCCGGCGCGACGCCCATCTCGTCCACGAGGCGGGCGAAGATGCGCGGGTCCGGCTTGTAGGCCTGCGCCTCCTCCGACGAGAGGACATAGGCGAAGCAGTCCCACCCGTTGTGCGCGATCGTCCCGTACAGGAAGCGGTCGTCCGCGTTGGAGAGCACGGCGAGCGTCCGCGTCCTCCCCAGCGCGTCGAGCGCTTCGTTCGTCTCGGGAAAGGCGTCCCTGGCGGCGAGGGCAGTCACGCTATCGGACGCCGCCTGCTCCGCGTTCCCGGTCAGCCCCATCGCGTCGAACGTGCCGATGAAGGCGTCGCGCCACGCCTCCCAGTACGTCCTGAACGGCGGGCTCGCCTCCGGGTCGGCCATGTTGGTGCGCGCCTTGCGGAACTGCACGTCGCGCGTGGCCCACTCCTTCCAGAACGCGATGGCGTCGACGGGCAGTCGCTGCTGCTCCACGATCGCCTTGTGCGCCATCTGCCATTCGGCGGTGTCGTTCTTCACGAGCGTGCTGAACATGTCGAAGGCGACGACTTCGATGTTGCGGAGGTTCGTCATCGCGTCAGTGGACCTCTCGCGTCGGGATGCCCTGCGCCGCCAGCGAGCGCTTCACGTCCGCGATGACGTGCTGGCCGTAGTGGAAGATGGAGGCTGCGAGCGCCGCGTCGGCGTGGCCGACCGTCACCGCCTCCGCGAGGTGCTCGATGCAACCCGCGCCGCCGCTCGCGATGACGGGGATGGGGACGGCGTCCGCCACCGCGCGCGTGAGCTCGAGGTCGTAGCCGTCCTGGTGGCCGTCGGCGTCCATGCTGGTGAGCAGCACCTCGCCGGCGCCGAGCTCCGCCGCGTAGACGGCCCATCGCACCGCGTCAATGCCCGTCGGCGTGCGCCCGCCGTGCACGTACACCTCCCACCGCGAGTCGGCGTCGACGGCCAGCGCGCCCTTGCCGGGGTGGCCGTCCGGCAGGAAGAGCGGGTCCGCCGACGGGTTGCCCGGCGCGATGCGCCGTGCGTCGATGGCGATGACGAGGCACTGGTTGCCGAAGGCCGCCGTCGCTGCCGCGAACGCCTCCGGGTTCTGCACGGCAGCCGTGTTCATCGACACCTTGTCCGCTCCCGCGTTGAGCAGCTTCCGCACATCCTCGACGGTGCGGACGCCGCCGCCGACCGTCAGCGGGATGAACACCTGCTCCGAGACGTGCTCCACCACGTCGATGATCGTCTCGCGCCCGTCCGAGCTGGCGGTGATGTCGAGGAAGACGAGCTCGTCCGCGCCCTCGCGGTCGTAGAAGGCGGCGAGCTCGACCGGGTCACCGGCGTCGCGCAGGTTCACGAAGGACGCGCCCTTGACGACGCGCCCGCCGGTGACGTCCAGGCACGGGATGATGCGCTTGGTGAGCATAGTCCTAACAGGATACCGGACGCGCCCTGAGAGCGGGGCGACTTACGCCGTCCACGACACGTGGCCGTGCAGGTCGGCGGGCTGCGGCTTGCTCTTGAAGACGGCGAACTCCGCCTTCGACGTGGCGAGGGTCGTGTCCGCCCCGTGGCCGGGGAGCACGAGCGAGCCGTCCGGCAATGTGAGCAGCCGCTCCTCGATGCTCGCCACGACCTGCCGCAGGTCGTCGGGTGTGTTCGTGCGTCCCGGGCCGCCGGGGAAGAGCGTGTCGCCCGAGACGAGCGTGCCGTCGGCGAACAGGCATATCGCGCCGGGCGTGTGCCCCGGCGTGTGCAGGATGCGGATGCGCGTCGTGCCGACATGCAGCTCGTCGTTGTGAGCGAGCAGCGCGTCCGGCTCGCCGGGCAGCCTTCGGGCGTCGCTCTCGTGCACCGAGACGGGGAGGTCGGTGAGCCGCTTGAGGTCGGCGTAGCCCGCGACGTGGTCCGGGTGCGTGTGCGTCACGACGACGCCCTTCACCCGGAAGCCGTCCGCCTCGTTCAGCAGCCGCTCGATCTCGGCGGGCGCGTCGACGAGGTACGCCTCCTTCGTGGCCGGGTCTGCGATGACGTAGCCGTTGTTGTCGTACGGCCCCATGCCGGCGACCTTGAACACGAGATGCGGGCCATCGTAGACGAGCGTCATGCGCTGCTCCTCCGAGCGGGTGTCGCCATAGGATAACGCGGCGTGCCCGGCCCCGGGTGCTATGCTGCGCCGCACGACGGCACGGAGGCGCGGAACGTGGAGAGCTCGTTGAAGGAGGCGGTGCGCGAGTACGCGCTCGGGCTGCCCGGAGCATGGGAGGACCACCCGTGGGGCGAGAGCGCTATCAAGGTGGGGAAGAAGGTGTTCGCGTTCCTCGGTGTGCCGGGCGCCGGGTTCGGCATGGGCGTGAAGCTGCCCGACTCCGCCAGCGCTGTCCTCTCGTTGCCGTTCGCGCGTCCGGCGGGCTACGGCCTCGGCAAGAGCGGCTGGGTGGAGATGACGTTCGGGGAGGACGACGCCGGCGCTCCGCCGCTCGACCTGCTGCTGGAGTGCGTCGAGGAGAGCTACCGCGCCATCGCGCCGAAGACGCTCGTGAAGGAGCTGGACGCGCGGGGAGGGTAGGCGTCTCTCGTTGCTGAGAGTCCAACTGCAGGCCCTACGCTTGGTCGAACTCCTGCCTGCCGATGCCTAAGTCTCTCCGAATCCCGTGGATGGTCCCTGTGGCCAGATCTCGATTGGCATGCCTTGGGACGGTGGTTTCCCGGTTGTTGGCCGGGTTGATTCAGATCCGCGCAGGCAGAGGTTTGCCACGGTCCTGGTAGGAGAGAATGAAGTGCTCAGCTACCGTGCACAGCTCAGCCAAAGTCTCTTTAGGTGTCTCCGCCCAAGCTCGGCACCCGGGAAGTTCGGGTATCTCAGCCATGTAGAACCACCCCTGCTCCTCGCAGGGTTCGTGCAGCACGTAGTCCAACTGGTACAACTCCATGCTCACTGCTCCACGGTGCCCTCGGCCGCATTGTACGCCATCCCGCAGCGGAGACTTACGTGAGCGCGAGAGGCCCGCACTGGCGCTCTATGCAACGGCGGTCGCCTGGTGGAACAGCAGTTGCCAGCCGTCCTCCGTGCGCAGCCAGACGGAACTGCGGTTCGCGACCTGCTCGGCGTCCGTATACGTCTCGACAGTCACATAGGTGACTGCGCGACGTCCGGGCCCAGGAGACGGGCGTCGAGGTTCTCGAGCCTGGCGTCGATGGGCCGTGCCGCCATCGCGAGCGTGTCCTCGCGGCTGTAGGCACGGCCCGACCTGCCGAACTCGAAGAAGCCTGGCGCGAGGATGCCCTCCATCCATGCCCGGTCGAACCGCGTCTCGGTGCGCCACAGCCCCTCTTCGAGCCGTTCCAGGTGCTGGCGGTCGTGTGCGCTGACTTCCACGCGGTCTCTGGGTCCGCCTACCGCAGCGCGGGGAGGACCTCGGCGGCGGCGAGGCGTATCGCGCCCTCGACGACCTCGCGCGGGGTGCCGGGCCACCCGAAGCGCAGCGACGCGTGCGTGACGCCCACGTCGGCGAAGCGCTGCAGGTCCGCGGTGACGTCGTCCGGGCTGCCGACGATGAAGCGCCCTTCGGCCAGCTCCTCGAACGGCGCGGTGAAGTCCTCCTCGCCAGGGAGCGCCTTGTCCTGTCCCCATGCGGCGTACGCCTTGTACTTCCCCTCCAGAAACGGGCGGGCCGTGGCGACCGCCTCCTCGCGCGTGGGCGCGACGAACGTCTCGCGCGACATCGGCAGCGTGTCGACGGGCGGATGGCCGTGCTCCGCGCGCACCGTCTTGTACAGCTCCACCTGGCGCGCGAGCGTGTCGAACGGGGCGTGCGGGTTCAGGTACCACGTCTCGCCGTTGCGGGCGATGCGCCGCACCATGCCGTCGCCGTTCGCGGCGATCCAGATGCGCGGGTGCGGCTGCTGGATGGGGCGCACGCCGATGTGCACGCCGGTGACCTTCGTGAAGCGGCCCTCGAACGTCACCTCGCCGCCGGCCCAGAGCTGCCTGGCGAGGCGCAGGTTCTCGAACATCCGCGCGATGCGGTCCTCGTGCGTGACGCCGAACGCTTCGTACTCCTCGTCGCGGTAGCCGAGCGCGGCGTTGATGATGACGCGCCCGTTCGTGAGCACGTCCAGCGTCGCGACGTCCTCGGCCATCTGCACCGGGTTCTGCAGCGGGATGAGGACGGTCGAGAGCAGGTCCATGTCCTCGGCCTCGGCGCTGATGCGCGCGAGGGCGATGAGCGGCTGCAGCATCTGGAACGGGTGCGAGAGGTAGTGCTGGCCGGCGTAGATGTAGTCGAAGCCGAGTTCGCGACCGACGCGCACGAGGTGGAGCACGTCGGCGAACCGCTGCACCATGTCGCCGTCGCCGGAGTGCTGGAGGAGTCCTGAGAGGGAGAGCCCGAACTTCACGATGCCGCGTCCAGCCGCGCGATGCCGGCCTGCATATTCGTGAGCTCGGTAATGATCTCCTTGATGCGGGCCCGGTTCTGCCTGCTCTCAGTTTGGATGTCCTGTGCCCTCTCGTCGTGGGATTGCATCCATCCGTTGTGCGTCTGCACCCAGTCGTTGTGGGACTGCACCCACTCGCTGTGCCTCTGCATCCAGTCGTTGTGGGACTGCACCCACTCGTTATGCCTCTGCATCCACGCGTTGTGCTCCAGCATCCACTCGTCGTGTCCTCGCATCCATTCGTTGTGCCTGCGCATCAACTCCTCGTGCGCCTCCAAGCGCTTGTCGTGCACCTGCTGCTCCTGCTCCATCCGGTCTATCGCCTGGACGAGGTTGGCTATGGCTCGTGCGTGCATCTCCATGCGGTCCGGTGAACTCATCGACGTCTCCTCACGATGCCGCGTCCAGCCGTGCGATGCCGGCCTGCATATTCGTAAGCTCGGTGATGATCTCCCTGATGCGGGCCCGGTTCTGCCTGCTCTCAGTTTGGATGCTCTGTACCCATTCGTTGTGGGATCGCATCCATTCCTCGTGCCCCAGGATCCATTCCTCTATCGTCTGCAGGTGCCTGTCGTGCGCCTGCTGCTCCGCCTCCATGCGGTCCATCGCCTGGACGAGGTTGGCTATGGCTCGTGCGTGCATCTCCATGCGGTCCGGTGAACTCATCGACATCTCCTCCGTGCGCGGCGATTATAGCAACGGGCTATAGCAACGGGCGCCCTGCCCAACGACCGCCGCATGTCACTGATCGACCCCTCTCCTGAGAGGACCCTTGCCTAACCCGCCCGCACCACTGGGGCCCTCACCCTGACCCTCTCCCTCAGGAGAGGGGATCAGACACCGAGGCCGCACCGGCCCCGCTGCTATGATTTCCCCGCGACCGACACCCCCGCGACGGAGGACGACACCCGATGGACCGCACAGCCCACATCGCGCAGCGCATCGTCGGCGCGCGCATATTCGAATACGCCATCATCGCGCTCATCCTCGCGAGCGGCGCGCTGCTCGGACTCGCCACCTCCCCCGCCATCGTCGACCAGTACGGCGACGCCATCGAGATGGGCAACCGGGTCATCCTCGGCGTGTTCATCGTGGAGGCCGCGCTCAAGATGCTGGCGCTCGCCCCGACCCCGCAGCGCTACTTCCGCGATGGCTGGAACGTCTTCGACTTCGCCATCATCGTCTTCGCACTCGTGCCGGCCACCGGATCGTTCGCGATGGTCGCGCGGCTCGGACGCCTGCTGCGCGTGCTGCGCCTCATCTCCGCGATCAAGGAGCTGCGGCTCATCGTCGGGGCGCTCGTACGCTCCATCCCCAGCGTCGCCAACATCATGATGCTCATGAGCATCGTCGTGTACATCTACGCCATCGTCGGCTACCACCTCTTCCACGAGGCCGACCCCACGCACTGGCGGACGCTCGGCATCTCGCTGCTGTCGCTCTTCCGCGTCATCACGCTGGAGGACTGGACGGACATCATGTACGCCGCGATGGAGCACCACGGGCTCGCGTGGCTCTACTTCCTCAGCTTCGTGGTCGGCGGCACGTTCGTCGTGGCGAACCTCTTCATCGCGGTCGTCATCAACAACCTAGACAAGGCGAAGGTCGACCAGTTGAAGACGCTGGAGGAGCCGCCCTCGCGCGAGGAGCTGCTGCGCGAGCTCCGTACGACCCAGGAGACGCTCCGCCGCCTGGAGGACCGCCTCAGCGGGTACGCGCCGGACTCCGCGCAGCGCGAATAGCGGACCTCGCTCGTCCCTCATTCCTGCGGAGCCAGGAACCTCGCGGCCCCCACTCCACCGCTCATGGTGAGCCTGTCGAACCATCCTGTGCAGGCGAGAATCCAGAGGCCCTGAACAAGGTGGCCAACCGGCTCCGCAATCTGGCCACCTTGTCAGCGGCGTTACGAGTAAACCGGGCGCTCCATTTGGCCACCTTGGCCACCTTGTGTTGCTCTGCGCAAGGCCACGGCCTGCTTCCCGTGAAGATTGAACAAGGTGTGCAATGATGTCAAAAGTTTGCGGCTGACCCATAGACCATATCTATGGCTGGCCCCGAGCTATAGGCGCTTTCTATGGCTGCTGTCCGCACGTGGTTCGACCAGGCTCACCAAGAACGGGATGCAACCAGCGTACGCGGTTAGGCGGCGACTGCGAAAGAGGCGGGTGTCACTGGGGGCGACAGCCCGCGCGGAGAACAGCACCACCTCGTCTAGGGTGGGCGTAGCAGGTCCAACACGCCTTGGGCTGCGTCCGACTTGTCGAGTCCAACCTGTATAGCGAGTTCGTAGGCCGCCTTCGTGTCCGCACCTGCCGCAACCAGTGCTTGTATGATGTCGACATCACCTTGGTTGAAGTCAGGCTCCAACCACCGTGAGATACTCACGTCCAGCGGGGAATGTCCCTCTCTTGTCAGGGCATTCATGTCGGCTCCAGTGGCGAGGAGTTGCCGAACGACACTAGGCCGCGACATTCCGACAGCGAAATGTAGAACGGTCAATCCCTCCGCGCTAAACGGCTTATTGATGTCGGCCCCATAGGCGGTGAGTATCCCTAGAATACCCGTGTGGCCGTGGCCAGCCGCCAGTATCAGCGCATTGGTACCGTTCTCAAGTGTATGGTTCGGGTCCGCACCATTCTTGATGGCCTCGATTAGGACATGCGCGTCGTCCTCATTCACGCCCACAAAAAAGTTTGCTTGGTTCAGGGCAGCTGCTGTGTCTCCGATCTGCCTGATCGACGGGTCCATCGACTCCCAGAGCGCTGGGGTAATGAGCGACGGATCCGTCAGCAGCGGTTCCCTTTCTCTTCCCAGCTCAAATCTGCGCAGCCATTCTTCTGTCATCCGTGCCAGTTGCTTCTCTTGACTCTCCTCGGATGCCGGGCCCCGGAAGTCATACTCCGCCTGTAGAAACGCATCGGGCACCGGCTGCGTGGGCTTCGCGGGCCGTATGGACTCCATGGGGTGCATCGGCCGCATGGGCTGCTCCGTCCCTACAAGCAGTTCCGACAGCCTCGCCCCGTCTATCAGCTCTATCGACTTCCCTTCTGCGAACTTCAGTGCTCCGGCTGTGAACGTGGACGACGTCACCAGCACACCCTTTGCCGACTGCTTTTCCTGCATTGTCCCGTACAACTCGCGGACCTCCGCCACTCCAGCCTTCTTGTCAGGGCTGTATCGCTTGCACTGAATCAGGCTCATTCCGCCTGTGACGGGGGTGTTGTCGTAGGCGATGATGTCCACACCCTCATCCCCTGTCCCACCCGTGACCTCCACCGTCAAGCCCCTACCCCGTAGCATCTGGGCCACTTGCTGCTCGAAGTCGTACGGGTCCTCTGCCAACCCCGCCGCTGTTAAGGACGGGCTCCGGTTGCCGTGGGGCGTCACGGGCGCCAGGTACCCCTTCGCTCGCTTGTCGAACCGCCAGCTGTACGTCGTGGGGGTCTGCAATCGCTTCGCCTCTACGCTCACACGGCAGATCGTCAGTGCGTAGTTCTCCATGTCCCCAACCCAGAAGCGCACGGTGTTTATCCAGACGTCCGCATCGAATGCTGCCTTGATGGCGATAGGAACGACGAGCTCGATGCCCTCCCACTCCCGCATGGAGGGTGGCCTCCTCGCCCATCTCCTCTCGATGTCGCGCTCGACGAAGATGCCCTCGTACTGCATCATCCCGCGGTGCTTCCTGAGATGGCGGAACTGCTCGATGTCCATGATGAGCGTCAGCACCTCGCGTGGGTCGCCGGGGTGGTAGGACATCTCCGTGCGTTCGAGGTTGCTGGTTATGGACCGTGTGACGGCGTCCAGCACCCGCCCCATGACGCGGGCCTTGGGGTCGCCGGGGTAGGCCCCCTTCGGATCGACCGCGCCCTTATCCCTCCTGAAGCGCCGCCATGTGAAAAGGCCGCCCCATCCAAAGAAGAGAAATGCCAGAAGCACCAGCCCAAGGCCAAGGTCGCCTTCCATCCGGTTCTCCTTCGGGAGGGCACAAGGTGCCCTCTGTCGCATGAGCAAGGTTTGTATCGCAACGCTCTATGCACATATGAACATCAGAAAGGCGTGGTGCTCTACTGTCCATGCTGGATGTGATCTACGCAGGCAGAGCCGCGCGTCCGAGCGTTAAGACATTCGAGAGGCTATAGTAGATTCCGAGCCGGTGCAAGGATTCTCCGCACGGCAGGGAGAAGAGAAATCTCTGCTACAATCCCTAGACAGTTAACTAAGGCACAGCAGAAGCGACATGCGGCAACATCACACACCTCGTGCTTACCTCAGACACTTCAGTACCCTCAATGATGCTGAAAAAATCTGGCAGTACGATAAGCAGCGGGGATGCTTTCTGAAGTCCTCTATCAACAACGCTGCCGTCTACAAAGATGCATATCCAGATGATATTGAAAAAGAACTAGCAGAAATTGAAGACCGCGCGGGGGATGCACTACAGAAACTCAGAGAGGGGGACGACATCAATCTGGATGAAAGAATGAGCGTAGTAGATTATGTGGTCACAATGACGTCACGTGGACCTGCCAGATGGAAACGGGTTGAAGACTATTTGCCAAAGGCAGAAGCTAAGCTCTTGGAGGACCTAGAAACACAATTCGAAAGGGACTCGAAAGCGATGGCCACCTTTAGGGGTGCTCTTCATTCGGTAAGGAGTGACCCCAAGAGGTATGGGGCAATCACTAGACACATATACTACTCTGAGGGTCTGGGAGAAGCCTTCAACCTGATGGAATGGAACATAGTTACCGCCAGCCACGGGAACTACTACTTGACGTCAGATAATCCAGTCTACATCAATCGCGGCGTTAGTTTCGAAGATTGCGAGATAGTGGTGCCGCTGTCTTCGCGTAGGTTACTATATGCTCACCAAGGACAAGACTATAGCGTGAAGCATGTTCTGGAGACAAATGACCGCTTCGATGCGACGTGCAATCGGCTTACAGCAACTCACGCATATCGTTTCATATATTGCAGGTCAAATGCGCGTTGGATTCATCAAATCGCCAAGGCAAGAAGTTGGATGAAAGGTAAAGGGATAACGCACCCCGATTACGAAGAAAAATAGGTCGAGAGCGTTTAGCCTACCTCATCGCTGCTCCCAACTTCTCCTCGACATCGTCGAACCGTCGCGGTAGAGAGGGCGCATCACAGGCGAACTTCCCTGAACCCCCACGGCCCTCGCCCCACCGTGTGCGCTGCCCGCGCACTCTGGATTCCCCGCCGGTGCGGGAATGACGGGACTCCTGTACCTCAGGGGGCTGCGAGGTCCCTGCCTCCGCAGGAACGACGAACGCCTGTCTCGCGAGACGACGGGGGCGCGGCCCCTAGCCGCGGGGGGAGCGCGCGCCCCGGCGAGCCGCGGCTTTGCCGCTGCGGCTTGGGGGCCCGTTACGGGGAGCGGCGCCGTTCTTTGCGGCTGCGCCGTTGCGCGATGCGGGGCGGGGCGGCGGCTTGTTTGCCGTGCGGCTGACGCTCCGCACGCCCCGCACGCCCTCGATCCGCGTGAACAGCCGCGAGAGCTGCTCCAGGCTCGTCACCTGCGTGTTCAGGTGGATGACGACCATCCCGCCTTCGGTCGGCTCCGTCGTGGAGCCGGCGATGTTCACGTGCTCCGCGGAGGTTGCGCCGGTGATGTCGTGCAGCAGTCCCACGCGGTCGAAGCACTCGACGACGATGCGGGCCGGGAAGACGTTGCGGCTCTGCCCCCACGTCACGGGCACGATGCGGTCCGTCTCCGTCACGCTGCGGACGTTCGGGCAGTCCACCTTGTGGACGGTGACGCCCCGCGTGCGGGTGATGAAACCCTCGATCTCGTCGCCGGGCAGCGGGTTGCAGCACTCGCCCATGCGGGTGAGCAGGTCGCCCACGCCGAGGACGCTGACGCTGCCGAGCACGGGCCCGTTGGGCTCGTCCAGCCCTTCCTTCGGCAGGGCGCGCTCCGCGGCCGCCTGCGCAGCGGAGAGCCGTCCGGCGATCTGGGCTATGGTGACGAGGCTGGAGCCGATGGCCGCGTACAGGTCGTTCGTGGACTCGTACTGGAACCAGCGGGCTATCTCTATCTCTTCCACCTGGGCGGAGAGGCGCTTCAGCTCCTTCTTCAGGACGGCGCGCCCGCGCTCGATGTTGGTGTCGCGCTCCTGGTGCCGGAACCAGGAGCGTATCGCCTGCCGCGCGCTCGCCGTTTTCACGTAGCCCAGATGGGGGTTCAGCCAGTCCAGGCTGGGCCCGCGCGCCACCTTGCTCGTCAGCACCTCGACGGTGTCGCCGTTCTTGAGCGGCGTGTTGAGCGCGACGAGCCGCCCGTTCACCTTCGCGCCGATGCACTTGTGGCCGATCTGCGTGTGGATGCGGTAGGCGAAGTCGATGGGTGTCGCGCCCGCGGGCAACTCGCGGATCTCGTTCTTCGGGGTGTAGACGAACACCTGGTCGCCGAAGAGGTCGCCGGTCACGTTCTCCAGGAACTCGTCCGTCCCGCTCACATCGCGCTGCCACTCCAGCAACTGGCGCAGCCACGTCATCCGCTCTTCGAACTGGCTGCTCTTCGCTCCGCCCTCCTTGTAGCTCCAGTGAGACGCGACGCCGTACTCGGAGATGCGGTGCATATCGTGCGTGCGCACCTGCACCTCCACCGGCAGCCCGCCGATGGAGCGCACCGTCGTGTGCAGCGACTGGTACATGTTCTCCTTGGGGCTGGCGATGTAGTCGTCGAACTGGCCGGGGACGGGCCGCCAGAGCGAGTGCACGAGGCCGAGCACGCCGTAGCACTCCTGCACGGTGTTGACGAGGACGCGCACCGCGAAGAGGTCGTAGATGTCGCTCATCTGCTTTCCCTGCGCGGCGTAGGACTGCGCCTTGCGGTGGATGCTGTAGATGTGCTTGGGGCGCCCGGTCACCTCGGCGTCGAAGCCCATCTTCGCGAGCTCGTCCCGCAGCACGTCGGTCACCTGCTTGATGTACGCCTCCCGCTCGGTCCGCTTGGTGGAGAGCAGGGTGGAGATGCTGCGGTACTGGTTCGGCTGGATGTAGCGGAAGGCGAGGTCCTCCAGCTGCCACTTCACCTCACCCATGCCGAGGCGGTGGGCGAGCGGGGCGTAGATGTCCAGCGTCTCCTGCGCGATGGCGACGCGTCGGTCCGGCGGCAGCGCGCGGAGCGTGCGCATGTTGTGCATCCGGTCCGCCAGCTTGATGAGGATGACGCGGATGTCGTTCGCCATCGCGACGAGCATCTTGCGCAGGCTCTCCGCCTCGCTGTCGGTACGGGCCACGAGCGGCTCAGCGTCGCCGGTGATGGTGTCCATGCGCGTGAGCTTGGTGACGCCGTCGGCCAGCTTCGCCACGTCCTCGCCGAACTCCCTGCGCAGGTCGTCCACGCCGACGTCGCAGTCCTCGATGACGTCGTGGAGGAGCGCGGCGGCGACGGTGGGAGCGTCCAGGTTGAGGTCGGCGAGGTACTCGGCGACGGCGATGGGATGCTCGATGTAGTCCTCACCGGAGCGGCGCTTCTGCCCCTCATGCGCATCCGCGGCGAATCCCAGCGCCCGCTCGATCATCTCGGCGCGATCGCCGGGCAGGTAGCCATGCACTTTTTCGAGAAGACTATGCACACCGGCATTATACGTGCTGCCTCCGTTAATTGAGACCTCTCTGCGATGCCGTGTCATTCCGGGCCCCTCCACCCCGAGGGCCCTCACCCACACGCTCAGGAGAGGGGAGCAGACACCGGCGCTGGCGCGCCCACCCTCACCCGCCGCTTGCGCGGCACCCTCTCCCCGAGGGAGAGGGCGGGGAACACCACCTACCTACCTCTGCGGCGGCGGTTCACCCCCATCCTGAACCTCAGGCTCCCCTCTCCCCCTGGGAGAGGGGTTGGGGGTGAGGGTGGCCCAGTGCCTATAATGGGCCGCACCCCGTCTTTTACGAGAGGTCCGATGCACCAGGCCCCCAGAGGAACAGCCGACATCCTGCCGGAGCAGCAGCGGTACTGGTCGTTCGTGTACGGCACGGTCGCTGAGGCTGCCCGGGCGTACGGCTACGCCCGCATCGACACGCCCATCTTCGAGGACACGGCGCTGTTCGCCCGCACCGTCGGCGAAGAGACGGACATCGTCCAGAAGGAGATGTACAGCTTTCAGGACCGGGGCGGGCAGGAGATCACGCTCCGTCCCGAAGGCACCGCCGCGGTCTGCCGCGCGTACCTGGAGCACGGGCTGCACAACCAGCCGCTGCCGGTGCGCCTCTACTACCTCTGCCCCATGTTCCGCTACGACCGCCCCCAGGCCGGACGTTTCCGCCAGTTCCACCAGTTCGGCATCGAGGCGATCGGCGATCCGGACGCGACGGTCGATCTCGAGGTGCTGCAACTGGCGATGGAGAGCATGGAGCGCCTCGGCCTCGGCGGCATGACGCTCGTGCTGAACAACATCGGCGACGCCGCCGACCGTCCGCGCTACGTCGAGGCGCTCCGCGAGCACTTCAGCCCGCACGCGGCCCACATGGGACGGGACGACCGCCGCCGCCTCGACACCAACCCGCTCCGCCTGCTGGACTCCAAGGAGCTCGCGGGCGAGTCGTTCATGGCCTCCGCGCCACGCAGCGTCGACTACATCGGGGACGAGGCGCGCGACCACTGGCAGGAGCTACTCGGGTACTTGGACGCGCTCGGCATCACGTACCGGCTGGACCACACGCTCGTGCGCGGGCTGGACTACTACACGCGGACCGTATTCGAGGTGCACCCGTCGCGCGAGGGCGCGCAGAGCGCCGTCTGCGCGGGCGGCCGCTACGACGGCCTCATCGAGCAGCTCGGCGGGCGCTCGACGCCGGGCATCGGCTTCGCGGCCGGCATCGAGCGCCTCATCCTGAACCTGCGCGAGCAGGGCGCGGAGCCGCGGGACGCCGCATCCGCGCCGCTGGTTATGGCGTACCGCGGGGAGCGGGCCAAGGCTGAGGCCGTCCGCCTCGCGGCGGGGCTCCGCGCGGGCCCGGGCGCGGCGGTGGTCGTCGCGCCGCCGCGCAGCCTGAAGGCGCAGCTCCGTTACGCGTCGGCGCTCGGGGCGCGCGGCGTGTTCATCCTGGGGGACGCGGAACTCGAGAACGGGACGGTGACGTACCGGGACATGGCGACGAGCGAGCAGCGCGAGCTGCCCCTGGCGCAGGCGGCGGATGCGGCGGAGCGCTGACAGCGCGGGCTGCGCCACTCCTCCACCCCCGTAGTACCCTCTCCCTGGCCCTCTCCCCTTGTAGAGAGAGGGGATCAAACGCCCCGCCCACGCCCTATGCACCCCCATCCCCGCATCAAGTACGGGGCAGGCTCTGACCTTCCCACATCAAGGGGGAAGGAACCCGACGGGGCGCGCTGACAGCGCGGGCTAGAACGCCAGGTCCAGGGAGTGCGTGTTGTTGTCTTTACGGCTGACTTCGGCGGTCAGGAGAGAGGCTTCCGCGTTCATCCAGAACTCGATGGTCGCTCCGAGGTACGTGGAGACGTTCAACGATATCGGCAAGTCGTACTCGCCCGCGTCGGAGACCTGCCGGGTGAACCAGAGCGTGGGGCGTCCCTCCTTGCTCACCTTCGCGTACAGCCGGGCGCCGGCGGGAGCAGGCTGGCCGTCCACGGTGACATTGCCGATGAACACGATCGGGATCTGAGGCGGCGGGCCCGCCGGGCCGGTGGTGTCCTCCGGCGGTGGGCTGATCTGCGTGTACCCGGTCCGCAACTGCGGGATGAGCCTGCTGCCGATGTCGGCGGCCGCGGCCGCGTAGACCTCCCTCGGCGCGCCGACACCCCTCGCGGTCAGCCACGAGGCGGGCATCCGCACGCCCTGCAGTTCGGCCCTGTCGTTGACCAGCGCGGCGCCGTCGAAGGCAGAGCTCTCACCGATGTGCAGCTGGATGAAGCCGTAACCGAGGGACGAGAAGATGAAGCCCCTCGCGGTTACCGGACGCGGGTCCAGTGCTCCGTTGAACGGGTCGTACTGCACCAGCACCATGCGGTCGCCGATGTTGGGGATGTCGGCAGAGAGGGACACGAAGTCGTAGGTGCGGGGGTCGCCCAGGGGTGTGAGCAGCGCCAGCCCCTGCTGATCGTTCCTGCCGGTCACCCACGCGGTCCTTTCAGTGCCGTCTGCAAGCGTGAAGGTCACTTCCGGAGCGTTCCCCAGGGGAGCGGACGCGGTGATGATCTCTCCGCTCTCGCTGATGATGGCGCCTGTCCACGTGTTCTCGCCGAGCGAGAGCTTCACGACAGCATCCCGGGTGCGGGCCGCGGCCTCCTCCAGGGTAAACGTGGGTATCGGCGTCGGAGCCGGGGTCGGCGTGGCAGTTGGGGTGGGAGTCGGCGTAGCCGTCGGGGTTGGCGTGGGAGTGGCTGTTGGGGTTGGGGTGGGAGTCGGCGTAGCCGTTGGGGTTGGAGTGGGAGTTGGCGTAGCCGTTGGGGTTGGGGTGGGAGTCGGCGCAGCCGTTGGGGTTGGCGTGGGTGCGGGTTCCGGAGCAGGCCCCTCTTCTGTGGCGTCGTTGTAGGCAGCGGCCAACGCCAGCGCGAAGAAGGCTGCGAGGACGATCAGGGTTGGTATGCGCAGGGATTTCCGCATGGTCTATCGGAGTCGCCCGCTCTTCAGCGCGCAGCCTCGTTCCGTTCGTTGCGAGGATGGCGGGCGTGGCGGCCCTTCATCCGTATCTCTACAAGTCCGAACGCGCACCATGCGAGCCTGTGGCGACCTGTTCGGCTCTCACCGCGCAGGCGCGCCGATCAGAACGCAAGGTCCAACGGTACTATAGACCCCGCGGGTCTATCGAAAGTCCCCCTCGCCTCGGCCAGCTTACCGTCCACCCAGAACTCTACGATGGCCCCGGCGTAGTTATTGCTTGGAGCCGATATGTTGAGGATGTAGAGACCGGCCTCAGGCCCGACGGGGTCTGACTCCCAGTAGTCAGGTTGTCCGGACTTGCGCAGCCTGGCGTATAGCTGGGTCCCGGCCGGGGCGCTTGCGCCGTCTATGGTTATGTTTCCCTTGTAGATCACGGGTATGGCGGGGGGACTATCGCCCGGTCCTTCCTGTGACGACGGAGGCGGCGCTATGTGTATGACGCCGTTCCGCAGCGCGGGGATAGCGGTCGTTCCAACTTGTGCCGCATCGACGGCGCACACCTCGCCCGGGTTGCACGCCTGGCGCTGCAGCAGCCAGAGTTCAGGCATGCGGATGCCCTGGATCCTCCCCAGAGCGTTGATCAGCATCGCTCCGTCCGCGGTGGACCCGGTTGCCTGGAACTTGATGTAGCTGTATCCCAGAGGGGAAGCGTTATACCCGTTGACGCGCGTGATCCGCTGGTCCAACGCCGGAGAGAAGCTCGAGTGCTGGAGCAGACCGAGTTGGTTCCCGATGGTAGGAGGATCGGCCGAGAGCTGGATGGAGTCGTAGGGGGGTGATGGGTTGATGGGACGGAGCAGGGCCAGTCCTGAGCCCTGGTCGTCCCTGCCGACCACCCATGCCTGTCCTTGGGCGCCGTTGCTCAGAACGAAATCGGCAACCGGGGCGTTCCCCAGCGCCAGGGACGTGGTGAGTATCTCGCCGCTCTCGTGGATGACGGCGCCGGTCCAGACGGTCTCGTTCGCCATCAGCCTCACCATCGCCCTGGTGGAGAAGTCGATGACCTGTTCAGGTCGTGGCGTGGCGGTGGGGGTAGGCGTGCCGGTCGGCGTGGGGGTGTGCGGTGGGGTAGGCGTGGGGGTGACCGTAGGCGTGGGTGTGGGGGTTGGCGTAGGCGTGGGTGTGGCTGTGGGGGTAGGCGTAGGCGTGGGTGTGGCTGTGGGGGTAGGCGTGGCCGTGGCCAGTGGGGTTGGCGTCGCAACGACAGGCACGATCGTCGGATCGCCCTCGCAGGCGATGTTCACCATCATCGCGAGGGCGACGAGGAGGAGGGCGATGGCTGGAGAGAGCAGAGGTATCCGCATTAGGCCTCACACAGGTTGGCAACCTATCGTCCACAGCGGGGACAATGGAGCGATTCTATGTCGTAGGGGGACCGTCTCCAATGAGTTAGGGTTGCTTGTTTGGCACGGTGTGTCAGTCACGGCAGCGGCCCCGCTCCGACGCTATGCTATGCTGATTAACTACGTTCCCCGGCCCGCCGGGGTTCCATTCTGAGAGCGCTACGCCATGGTCGAACGGCTGGACAATCTGCTGAAGCGCCGCGAGGAGATCGACACGCTCCTCGCTTCTCCGGAAGTTGTTGCCGACCCGGCCCAACTCACCAGGCTGGGCAGGGAGCGCGCCGCGCTGTTGCCCGTGGTGAACGCCTGGGAGCAGCTGCAGACCGCCCGGAATGAACTCGCCGAAGCGAGAGAGCTCGCCTCCGACATAGACCCGGAGGTTGCAGCCCTGGCCGAAGAAGAGGCCGAAGGCCTCGCCTCCGAGATAGAGCGACTCGACGGGGCGCTGCGTGAAGCTCTCCTCCCGAAGGACCCGAACGACAGCAAGAACGTCATCATGGAGATCCGCGGGGGCACAGGAGGGGACGAGGCTGCGCTCTTCGCGAGCGACCTCTTCCGGATGTACCAGCGGTATGCGCAGCGGCACGGCCTGCGCGTGGACATCGTCAACACCAGCGAGACAGAGCAGGGCGGACTCAAAGAGGTGGTGTGCGAGATCGAAGGGTCCGACGCGTACCGTCTCCTGAAACACGAGAGCGGGGTCCATCGCGTGCAGCGGGTGCCGGTAACCGAGGCGCAGGGGCGCATCCACACATCTACGGCCACGGTCGCCGTGTTGGCGGAAGCGGACGAGGTGGACGTGGATATCAAGCCGGAGGACCTGCGGATAGACATCTTCCACTCCGGGGGTCCGGGCGGGCAGAACGTGAACAAGGTCGCCACCGCCGTGCGCGTCGTCCATAACCCCACCGGCATAGTGGTCGTGTCACAGGACGAGCGTTCCCAGCTTCGCAACAAGACGAAGGCCATGGCGGTCCTTCGCTCTCGCCTCTACGAGCAGCAGCTGCACGAGCAGCAGGCGGCGACGTCGGCAGCCCGGCGTTCCCAGGTTGGGGCGGGCGACCGGTCGGAGAAGATACGCACCTACAACTTTCCGCAGGACCGGCTCACGGACCACCGCATCGGCATGTCGGTCCACGGCCTGCAGGAGATCATGGACGGGCAGTTGGACGCAGTGGTGAACGCCCTGCTGCAGGATGAGCAGGCCCGGCTTCTCCAGGAAGTGGAGGCCGCGGTCTAGCGCCGGGTCCCGCCAGGACTCAGGCTGCTACCGGGTCGGAGGCGTCCGGGCCTGCATCGAGGGCCGATGCCGTGGGGAGTGTTTCGTCCCACTCCATCCCCCCGCGCTTCCATTCGTAGGCCCAGCCGGCAACCATCACGGCGGTGAAGAACAGGATGGCGCCGAATGCGGACCATCCAAGGACCCCCGCCTGGGACGCCCACGGGAAGAGGAAGACGACTTCTACGTCGAACAGGAGAAAGAGGAGCGCGAACCGGTAATAGCGGACGTTGAAGCGCTCCCAGCGGCCGCGCTCCGGCTCCATGCCGCACTCGTACGGGGTGTACTTGATGGGGTTGGGACGGAACGGACGCGCCTTGATCCTGGTGGCCAGTTGTGAGAGTACGAGGACGCTGGCCGGCACGATGACCGCGACAGCCGAGAGCATGAGCACGAGTCCGTACTGCCGCAGGTAGTCTTCCATGGGCCCATGCTATGGAGGCCGCCCACCGGGCGTCAAGCGTGAAGGCGCGCGACGGGTGCAAGGGGGTGAGCACCAGCTTCGTTCTCTTGCATCGCGAATGATCCCGGTGGTAGTATGCCCCATTGTGTCCGCTTGTTCCGCGGGGAACTCCGCAAGCGGTACTTTCCGGAAAGGGGGGCTGCTTGATTGGAAGCGCTGGGTCGCCACGTTCTGCTGGAGCTCCGCTCCTGTAATCCCACATCGCTCGATGACCTTCCCTTGCTGGAAGGCCTGATGCTACGCGCCGCTGAAGAAACCGGCGCAACTGTGATAGGCAAGATTTTCCATCAGTTCAGCCCCCAGGGAGTTACCGGCGTCGTCGCCATCGCGGAATCTCATCTCTGCATCCATACCTGGCCCGAGTTCTCCTACGCCGCCGTGGATATCTTCACCTGCGGCGAAAACTTCGATCCCACGGAAGCCGCCAAACTCATCATCGCCGGTCTCGAATCGGACGATTCGAAGATGGTAGAGGTCCCCCGCGGCCTCGACATCCTCTCCGTCGCCACTCCCGCCTGAGATGGACGGGCTCTCACCCAGGACACTCTGGTACCTGGAGCACCTGACGCCGGACCTCGTACAGGCGTCCAGCGTCAGGCAGGTCATCTACGAGGGCGATACGCCCTATCAACACGTACAGGTGCTGGAGACCGGCTCCTTCGGCAGGATGCTCGTGCTGGACGGCAAGACGCAGTCGTCCGAGTCCGATGAGTGGGTGTACCACGAGGCGCTCGTCCAGCCGGTGATGCTTGCGCACGCGGCCCCCCGGCGCGTCATGGTTGCCGGCGGCGGCGAAGGGGCGACGATCCGTGAGGTGCTGCGCCACGGCACGGTCGAGGAGGTCGTCATGGTCGACCTCGACAAGGCCGTGGTCGATCTGTGCAAGGAGCATCTTCCACACCACCATCAAGGCGCGTTCGACGATCCGAGGGTAACGTTGTTGCACGAGGACGCGCTCGCCTACCTCGAGCAGCGTGAGACGCCGTTCGACGTCATCGTCATCGACGTGCCGGACCCGCTGGAAGGCGGACCTGCCTACCTGCTCTTCACGGTGGAGTTCTATGAGCTGGTGCGTGCGCGGCTCGCGCCCGGCGGGCTCATGGTGGCGCAGTCCGGCCCGACCGGACCAACGACCGTGCGCGAGGTGTTCACTGCCATCGCCAGGACGATGCAGCGCGTGTTCGATAACGTCTCCGGCTACGACGCGCATATCCCGAGTTTCGGGATGACGTGGGGCTTCATGGCCTGCGGTGGCGCGGATGCACCCAACGTCGGCGCGATGAGCGAGACGGAGGTGGATGCACGCGTCCGCGAGCGCATCGCATCGCCACTGCGCTTCTACGACGGCGCGGCGCACCGGGGGATGTTCGGCCTGCCGAAGTTCGTGCGGGAGGCGGTCGAGGCAGAGACGCGCACCATCACAAAGGACAACCCCATCTACGCGGTCTAGGGAGCGCCACTCTCAAGCAACAAGACGAGAGGCAAGAGAAGAGGGGGCGCTCCGGGCGCCCCCCTCTTCTCTGCTGTGGGCTACTTCCCTTCAGGAAGCGACCGAGCCCGATGACGTTTCACCGGAGTCTCCGCCTCTGTCCTTCCAGCCGTGCCCCCAGAACCCATCCCGCTTGCCGCGGGAGTGACCTCGTCCGTAGCCGAACTTGCCACGGGAGTCACGGGGCGCGATCTCGGGCGGGTTCAGGTACCAGTCAAGGTACTCGTCGGCCTGCGCCTGCGTGATCTTGCCTTCCTCGACCATCGCTGCCAGTTTGTCGCGCAACTGCTGCTCCCGGGCAGCCTTCCGTTCGGCCTGCAACTCCGCTTTCGTCTCCTCAACCGCGGTCTGCAGTTCTTCCTCACCGATGCCGAGCTTGCCCGCGAGTATCTCCACGAAGCGGGATACGGTGGAAGGATCGTCTGACGAGCCGCTCTGAGCGAATGCCGTACCTGCGATGGTCCCGGTCAGCAGCAGGGCCGCGAGAGCCGGGACCACTATCCACTTTCTGCGCATCTCTACCTCCTCGATTACGATTGCTGTTTGCCCTTCCGCACGCGCGCTACAGGACACTACGCGCCGGGCCACCCCGCGGATTCATGTATGGCGCGCAGGGTTCCCGAAGCGTGCAGCGCTACGTCGTTGTAGGCGGAACGCCGTCCGTGCATAGTGGAACCCGGTTCCCCGCTCCGGTCGGGAGCGACTCCAAACAGGGACGGGTAATGAACACGATAGATCTGCTCATCCTCGTGTTGGTGGTAGGCGGGGGTTTCCTCGGTTGGGTGAACGGCGTTGTGAAGTGGGTGTTCACCTTCCTCGGGCTCATCGTGGGAGTCGTCCTTGCCAGCAGGCTCTACAAGACGCTCGACTGGGCGGTCCCGATGGTGGACAGCGAAGGGGCGCGGCAGTTCGTCATGTTCATCCTCATCCTCGCGGTGGTGACCGTGGGGGCCTGGCTGATCGGACGCTCGGTCAAGACGGCGCTGAGCATCCTGATGCTGGGCTGGGTCGACAGAGGAGCGGGGATGGCCATCGGCCTGCTCGTCGGGCTGCTTGCCGGGTCTGCCGTCGCCCTCGCGGCGAATGCCGTGCCGTCTGACGGAGTGCGGCAGGCGGTCGAGGAGTCGCTGCTGGCAGGCACGCTGATCGACGCGACGTCGTTCCTGCAGGGGCTGATGCCGTCGGAGTTCGACGTGCTGGGTTCGCGGTTCGGCGGTACGGGAAGCGCGTAGTCAGCCCACACCTTCGCTACGATTAACGCACAGAGGTTGCCTACGCTCCACGGCCCTCTTATGATTTGAGAGAGCGTGGCCTCTGAAACGGACGGCGGGCCCGCTAGGAGGAAACGCTCTGGCCGAAGCGGTCCTCATCCTGAACCAGAACTACGAACCGTTGAACGTCTGCGGCGTGAGACGGGCGTTGCTGCTCGTCCTGGGGCAGAAGGCGCAGCCGCTGGAGTTGGGGAGTGGCGAGTATCGCTCCGTGTCCCAGCAGTTCCCCATCCCGTCAGTCATACGACTGCTCTACATGGTCAAGCGCCCCCTGTTCACGCGCCGCCTGTCCCGGCGGGAGGTCTTCTGGCGCGACCAGTTCTCGTGTCAGTACTGCGGCAAGCAGACGCGAGACTTGACGCTCGATCACGTGGTGCCGCGCGTGCTCAACGGCCCGCACACGTGGGAAAACGTGGTGGCGGCCTGTGTGCCGTGCAATCACCGCAAGGCCGGGCGCACCCCCGCGCAGGCGAACATGCGCCTGCTGCGCGAGCCGATGCCGCCGAGGGCGAACCCCTACTACCACCTGATGCACCGCAGCCTGCCGGACGAGTGGAGCATCTATCTGCCGTGGATGGCGCAGCGCCGGACCGTGGAGATCGGGACCGAAGTGCTCGTTCAGGCGTGACCATCCGCGCAGACCTGTCATTCCGAGCGGAGCGGAGTTGAGGAATCTCTCGGGAGAGAGCTTCGTACTCTGTGACGTTCCCTGAGAGATGCTTCGACTACGCTTCCGCTCCGCTCAGCATGACAACTTCCGCGCTCCGTGGTCGTGCGTTCCGGATCACGCGCGCTCCGTCAGGAGCGGCGCCTCCAGCATGAACACATCCAGCACCAGCCGGACGTTGGCGTTGCGCTCCAGGGCCTCGATGGTCCCGGTGACGTTGTGCGCCCACCTGACGACGTCCGCCGGTTGCAGGGCGGCGGCCTGTCGTTCGAGCATCTCCCGCCAGGAGAGGTTGGTGATGCCCGCCGGGTTCCCCTGCTGCACGAGCATGAGGTCCCGCAGCCACCGGAGCCAGAGGAAAAGCTCCTCACGCCCTGCCCCGCGGTCGCGGTCGATGCGGCGCGCGAGTTCGCCGGCGTAGGCGAACCGTTCTTCCAACCCTCCCTCGATGGCGTCTACGATCTGCTCCATCCGCTGATGCACCGACGCATACATCGTGTCGTCCCCTGTCGCGGCGATGGCCCAGCCGACGCAGCCTCGCGAGAGGCGCGCCAGCACCTCAGCCTGCTCCGCGCTGACACCGTGCTGGTCCTGCAGTATGCGCGCGACCTCACCCACCGGCAGGGGGCGGAAGTGGAGCGTCTGGCAGCGGGAGCGGACGGTCGGCAGCAGGTTGTCCAGGCTGTTGCCGACGAGGATGAGCACGACGTCGTCCGGGGGCTCTTCCAGCACCTTGAGCAAGGCGTTGGCGGCATCGCGCGTCAGGAGGTCGGCGTCGGTGACGATGAACACGCGGGTGCGTCCTTCGTAGGGGCGCAGGTAGGCGGAGTTGATGATGTCGCGCACCGCGCCGATGCCGATAGAACCTGCATCCTCGCCGAGGCTGATGAGGCGTACGTCCGCATGGTTGCCCTCGGCGATGCGCGTGCAGCCGGGGCAGACGCCGCACGGAGGCTCGTCTGCGTCGCAGTTCAACGCCTGGGCGAACTGCACCGCCAGCGTGGTCTTTCCCAGGTGTGCGGGGCCTGTGAAGAGGTACGCATGGTGGAGGCGGCCCTCGGCGAGCGAGCGCTCCAGCGTGTGGACGGGCAGGTGCTGGCCGTGCAGGCGGAGCATGGGTCAGACGACGTCCTGCGCGATGAGGTCTTCATACGACTCGCGGCGCCGCATGAGGGTCGCCGCACCCTCCGCTGCCATGACGATGGCGGGCCGGCCGTTCATGTTGTAGACGCTGGCCATGGATGGGGCGTACGCGCCGGACGCGGGGATCGCGATGAGGTCGTTCGCGCGGACCGGAGCGAGCGAGGCGTCGTGGATGAGTACGTCGCCGGACTCGCAGTACTTCCCGGCGATGGTGACGGTCTCCGTGGCGGCGTCGTTGGCGCGGTTGGCGACGGAGGCGATGTAGCGGGAGCCGTAGAGCGCGGGGCGGATGTTGTCGCCCATCCCGCCGTCGACGGAGACGTAGGTGCGGACGCCGGGGACCTCCTTGATGGCGCCCACGGTGTAGACGGCGACGCCGGCGGGGCCGGAGAGCGAGCGTCCGGGCTCGACCGTGAGCTCCGGTTGGGGCAGGCCGTTGGCTGCGCAGCCGTCCGTGAGCGCTTTGACGATGGCTTCGGCGTAGTCGTCTATCGCGGGAGGTGCGTCGTCCTCGGTATAGGCGATGGCGAAGCCGCCGCCGGGGCTGAAGCGGCGCATGTCCAGACCGTACTCGCCCATGCGCGCCGCGAACCGCAGCACGCGCTCGATGGCCTCCGTATACGGCTCGATCTCGAAGATGGGTGAGCCGAGGTGGAAGTGGATGCCCTGCAGGTCCAGGTTGGGCGCGGCCATCACCTGCCGCACCGCCTCCTCCGCGTCGCCGGTCTCTATGGGGAAGCCGAACTTGCTGTCCAGGACGCCGGTGGTGGTGAGGCGGTGCGTGTGCGGGTCTATCGAGGGCGAGACGCGGATGAGGACGGGCTGCGTGCGCCCGGCCGCTCCGGCAGCCTCGTCCAGCAGGCGCAGCTCGTGGAAGCTGTCGATGACGAAGTTCCCGACGCCCCACGAGACGGCCTGCGTTATCTCCTCCGGAGTCTTGTTGTTGCCGTGGAAGTCGACCGTGGAGAGGTCGACCCCGGCGGCGCGCAGCACCGCTATCTCGCCGCCCGACACCACGTCGAACCCGAGGCCGAGGCCCGCGAGGTAGCGCGCCAGCGGCACATTGATGAACGCCTTGCAGGCGTAGACGACGCGGCTGTTGGGGTAGCGGGAGCGGAAGGCAGTCAGGAACCCCTGCGCCTGGTTGCGCAGCGTCGCTTCGTCGAAGACGTAGAGCGGCGTGCCGAACTCGCGGGCGAGCGCGGTGACGTCGCAGCCGCCGATCTCCAGGTGGCCGTCGCCGTTGATGGCGGTGGTGACGGGGAAGACTTTCGATTCGAGAGAGACGGACATAGGGCTCTCCTGTCGGTGATCGGAGCGCCCCGCCGCAGGGGCGGAGGCGCATCGGTTAAGTGTGCCACCTCGCGCCGCCGCGCGCCATCGGCGGGCCCGGCTACTCCGTTCGACGGCCGATGGCGGCGTATATCCGGTGTGGTACCAGTAGTGGGTCGCCGGGGAACCGCTCGGCGAGCATACCGGCGTGAGCCTGGTCGAACGCTTCCACCTGCTCCGGCGCGAGCGTCGCTCCGATCCCGGCACTCGCCCTGATCCTGCCCCGCCAGGCCTCGTGCATGTACGGGATATAGAGGTCGTACTCGAAACTACTGACGTTGGCGAAGCCGCCATCCCGGAGGTCGTCCAGCCAACCGGGGTGCCGTCCGGTCCCTCCATAGAGCGTCCAACCGGGGTTGGCCTGCCGTATCAGGTGCTCGGTGGCTTCCACCATACTTCCGGGCAAGGGGAGCCAGTCCTGCGAGGCGATCACTAAGTGGCCGCCGGGGACCAGCAGCCGGCGCGTCTCTCTCGCCGCCGCCTCCGCTTCGAACCACCACCAACACTGCGCGGCGATAACGAGATCGAACGATTCCGATGGCAGTCCGGTGGACTCGGCAGTCGTGTGGGCGTATTCAACGCTCACTCCCGCAGCCTCATCGAGGCTCCGGGCCTGACTCGTGAGCGCCTCGGAGGGGTCGACGCCGGTCACGCTGCGCGCTCCGCGGAGAGCGAGCGTCCGGGCTACCGAACCCGTTCCCGTGCCGAGGTCGACGGCACGAGTCCCTCGGATGGGCATGACGTGCTCTTCCAACAGGTCGAAGAAACTGTCGGGGAAACCTGCGCGGTGCGTGGCGTAGTCGCCGGCCGTGAGGCCGAAGTCGACGCCCCGCATCTCGCGGGCCCGGGCGGTGGGGTCGGGCGTGTCCTGGGTCACATCGTCACTCTGGTCTGCGCTCTCGTGCAATCCAGCGTACCGGACGCAGCCGCGATGGGTAAGGGGCGGGTGTCACTGGAACGCCGCTTCCCATCGGAACACTCGCAGTACACAATAGACGCTAGGAACTGAGGTACTCGTGGGCGGTGGACTGAACTAGCCCATAGCCGGACGTGACCGTCCTCGACAAGGTGCCGCCAGGAGAAGTCATGCCACGCATCGAGATGATCACCGACAAGGCCCAGGTCCCCGAGGATCGGCACGCTGAGTTCGACGCGATCGTCGAAACGCTTCACGGGGTGCGCGGGCCTTTCTCTGTCCTCATGCACAGCCCCGGCCTTGCCCGAAAAGTCATGGAGGCCGGCGCGCAGGTCAGGTTGGGCTCGACCCTCAGCCCGGTCGAGCGCGAACTGGCCATCATCGCCGTCGCCAGGGAGAAGGACGCAACCTACGAGTGGGCCGCGCACGTGAGAGCCGGACGCACCGCCGGCATGCGCGAGGACGCCATCGAGGTCGTCAGGCACAGGCAGGACACCAGTGGCCTCGAAGAAGACGAGCGCGACATCGTCGAGTTCGTACGGCAACTCCTGCGGAACAACAAGGTCGAGCAAGACCTCTTCGACGCACTGGAGGGCCGCAAGGGCGTCCGATGGCTCGTCGAGCTCGCTGCCACCGTCGGCCAGTACCAGTACATCTCGGCGATCAACACCGCGTTCGGCGTCGTTGCGGCCCCGGACGCCGACCAGCTTCCCGTCTGAGAATGGCAGAGTGCGTGGCTCGTTCACTCTCCCGCTCCACTGACACCCGCGCCTTTCGCGGTCGCACTCCGACCGCGTACGCTGATTCCGGGTGGAGTGTGCGGTTGCATGGCGCGGTTCTTGCGAGGCTGGACGGGAATAGACAGATATGGACGCTCCGCGCGAAGACTTGCGCCACTCACTCCTGGCGCAGCCTTCTACAGGAACGATGGCTGTGTCCGGTTCTGTCAGACAACTGCTTGATTGCGCCAGGCATGCGTCAGATCGCGTCAAGCACACGTCAGATCGCGTCGCCTCGCGCCATTGAGCGGCGGCGGCATGTCAGGACTCATCATGCGGGGCCAGGCGGCGTGCGCTAGAATCCCGCCATCCTCCCCGCGCTGGAGGAAGCGTAGGCATCCCGGAGGGAGCGCATGAAGGCAGCGGTGCTGCAGGGCATCGACCAGGACCTCGTCATCGAGGAGTTGCAGACGCCTGACGTTGGCGACGACGACGTGCTGCTCCAAGTGGCCGCGTGCGGCGTCTGCCACACCGATCTCAAGGTGCAGGAGGGCTCGATTCCAACGTCAGCGCCCGCAGTGCTGGGGCATGAGGTCTCCGGCATCGTCGTGGGCGCGGGAATGAACCAACGCGACTACTTCAGGGAGGGCGATCAGGTAACCGTGGGGATGCGCCATGCCTGCGGACGCTGCGAGTACTGCGCCACCGGACTGTCCAACCTCTGCCAGCAGAGGCCGGCCGGTTCGCCGTACCGGAGGCCGGACGGCGAGGCCGTCACGCGCTGGAACGTCGGCGGGTTCACGCAGTTGCTGTCGGTCCCGGCGTACATGGTGTTCCACCTTCCGGAGGGCGTGGGGCTCGAGGAGTCCTGCCTGATCGGCTGCCGGGTGACGACCGCCTACAACGCGGTGAAGAACGGGGCGCACCTCGCTCCCGGCGAGTCGGCGATGGTCATCGGCTGCGGCGGCGTGGGGCTGAACATCATCCAGATGCTGAGGCTCTTCGGGGCGTACCCGATCGTTGCGGTGGACGTCGTCGGCAGTAAGCTGGAGGCGGCGCTCTCCTACGGGGCGACCCACATCGTGAACGCGACCGCCGAGGACCCGGTGGAGGCGACGAAGGAGATCACGAAGGGCGGGGCGCGGAAGACGTTCGAGGCCATCGGCAACCCGGCAACCGCGGATCAGATCGTGCGGGCCACGCGTCCCACTGGCACGGCTACCATCGTGGGCTCCATGCCCCCCGGCCCCATCACTATCAACGACTCGCGCTTCGCGTTCAAGGAGATCAAGGTGACGGGCGTGGCGATGCGGCGGACGAGCGATGTCACGGACGTGCTGGACCTCGTCTCGCAGGGACGCATAGAACTTGGCTCGTTCATCACGAAGCGGTACGCTTTCGAGCAGATCAACGAGGCCATCGAGGACGTACACCACGGCAACGTGCTCATGGGCATCACGCTCTGGAACTAGGGGCGTGCAAGGCGAAAGGAGGACGGTATGACGCAGGCGTTCAGGGCGCATGAGATCGGGGCGGCGAAGGGCAACGCGGAGCATGTCGCGTTCTTGGAGCCGACCCCCAAGCGCATACGCGCGACCTTCGGCGGAGAGACGCTCGTCGACTCAAAGACCGCAGTCATCATGTACGAGACGGGGCACCAGCCCGTCTACTACTTCCCGATGACCGACGTGCGGACAGACCTGCTGGAAGAGACCGACAAGAGCACCTTCTGACCGATCAAGGGAGACGCTCAGTACTGGAGCGTCAAGGTCGGCGAGCGGGTTGAGGAGAACGCCGTCTGGGCGTACCAGGACCCTCTCGAAGGGTGCGTGGACGCGCGGGGCTACGTGGCGTTCTACTGGAACAGGATGGACGGGTGGTTCGAGGAGGAAGAGGAAGTCTTCATCGGCCCGAAGGACCCGTACACCCGCGTGGACTGCCTGAGAAGCTCCCGGCGCGTACGCGTCGAGTTGAACGGCGTAACGGTCGCCGAGACGGACGAGCCGGTGATGCTGCTGGAAACGGGGCTGCCGCACCGCTACTACATCCCCGGCAAGGACGTGCGGAAGGACCTGCTCCGGCCGAGCGAGCGCATGCTCGGCTCCACCTACAAGGGGCTGGCGAGCTACTTCCACGCGGACGTGGGCGGCGAGACGTTCGAGGACGTCGCGTGGACGTACCGCGACCCCACGGTGGAGTCGGCAAAGATCGCAGGATACGTCTGCTTCCCGCAGGGCAAGGCGGACGTGTACGTGGACGGCGAGCTGGAGCCGAAGCCGAACACGAGGTGGGACTGAGGGACAACGCTTCGGCCCTACGCGAGAGCGCTCCACGCGGCAAGCGGCGTGACGCTTGCTGGTATCATGGCGGCGGAGAGTAAGTCCGCGATGACGCCGCTGGTGGAAGAACGCATAGACGAGATTGCAAGGCTCTGCCGGGAGCACGAGGTCGCGCGGCTGGAGTTGTTCGGCTCGGCTGCGTCGGGAGAGTTCCGCCCCGGCGAGAGCGATCTCGATTTCCTCGTCAGTTTCGAGCCGCGCCCCTCCGGGAGTAAGCCCGCACCCTACTTCCGTCTCGCTGCCGCGTTGCGGGACCTCTTCGGCATGGACGTAGACCTTGTAGAAGAGCAGGCCATCCGCAACCCGTATTTCCGGCAGGCCGTCGATACCGGCCCCCGGACGCCCCTCTACGAGTCTCCGACGGCGCCGGAACGTCCCCTGCTTACCGCCTCCCATCCTGCTCCGGAGTGCTCCGCCGTGGAACTGCGAACCAAGAAACTGCTCTACGACATCAACCAGGCCGCTGGAAACATCGTCCGGTTCACCGATGGAAAGACACGCGACGACTACCTCGATGACCTGTTCCTCCGCAGCGCCGTGGAGCGCCAGTTCGAAATCATCGGCGAGGCAGCCAGCCGTCTGGGCAGGCAGGACAGTGCGACCTTGGAGCGCATCACCAGGCACCAGGAGATCATCGGGTTCCGCAACCTCATCGCGCACGAGTATGACAGGATCGAGAATGCGCAGGTCTGGGAGATCGTCGAGCGGGACATCGCAGTCCTCTACGATGAGACTGCGGCGCTCCTCGCGGAGTGAGGTCCCCGCCCGCGGGGCTACTCCGCGAACTCGCCGCGCAGCTCGCGGTAGAGGCGGGACATGAGCGGAGGGAGGCGGTCCTCCTGCCGCCCCCAGCCGGAGAACGGGCCAAGGTCGAGTGACGCCAGCGCCTGCTCCTCGGAGTGCCCCTGAGCGAAACTGCGCGTACCCTGGTCCGTGATGCGCAGCAGGCACTCGCGCATCTCGGCGAGGTCGGCGCGCGTTCCGAGTGGCCCGTGCCCCGGCACCACGACGTCGCACTCCACCTGCGCCGCACGGTCGGCGGCATCGGTCCATGCGAGCGGGAAGCCGTCGCGCGCGTTCGGGATGTACTGGTGGAAGGAGAGGTCGCCTGCGAACAGCACGCCTTCCGTCGGGAGGTAGACGGCGATGTCGCCGCGCGTGTGCGCCCTGCCGAAGAAGCGCAGTTCGACGGGCCTCTCGCCGAGGTGGAGCGTCAGCGTGTCGCTGAACGTCAGGTTGGGGGGTGTCTGCGGAAGGTCGCGCCACTCCTCGTAGATCGCGGGATAGAGGTCGCGCAGGAACTCGCGGTGCGTGTCCCACTCGGTGGCGAGGTCTTCGCGGCAGGTGTCGTGCGCGACGATGGGCGCCTGCGGCATGAGCGCGTTGCCGAAGAGGTGGTCGCCGTGCCAGTGCGTGTTTACGACGTAGCGCACCGGCTTGTCCGTGACGCGGCGGGCCTCGGCCAGCAGCCGCTCCGCGAGCGCGGGCGTCATGAGCGTATCGATGATGACGACGCCCTCCTCCTCGACGAGGAAGCCCGCGTCCGTCGCGCCGCCAGCCTGGATGAAGGCGTACGCGCCGGGAGCGACCTCGATGGCGCCGGTCTGGTAATCGGACTGCGTCATGACCGCAACTCCGGCACGACCCTCGTGCTCAGAAGGTCTATCGTCCGCTGCACGTCGGCGAGGCTGCGCGCCTGCGGCAGGAAGACGAAGTGGCTGACGCCCGCCTCCGCGTACTTGGCTAGTGTCGCGGCTATGCGCTGCGGCTCGCCGGTGAGCGCGCCGCGCTTCTCAGCGCCCGGCAGGTCCGGTTCGCTTCGCAGGTCGACAAGTACGCGCAGGGAGAGCGAGACGGCGCTGTCGCCGCGTCCGTGGACAGCCGCTTCCTCGTTCATCGTTCGATGTGCCTCCGCGAGCGCCTGCGGCGTCGTGCCGAACAGCGGCGGGAACCACGCGTCGCCGTAGCGGGCGGCGCGGCGCATCACCGGCTTCGTGTGGCCGCCCACCCAGATGGGCGGGTGCGGCCTCTGTGCGGGGTGTGGGTACGACTGGACGCCGCTCACGTTGAAGAAGCGTCCTTCGAACCGCACCTCCTGCTCCGTCCACGCCGCGCGCACCAGCTGCAGGCTCTCGTCGAGTACGGCGCCGCGCTGCTCGAAGTCGAGACCGAGCGCCTCGAACTCCTCGCGCAGCCAGCCCGCCGCAACGCCGAGGATGCCCCGCCCGCCGGAGAGCACGTCCAGCGTGGCTGTCGTCTTCGCTGCGGCGAGCGGATGGCGCAGCGGCAGCAGCGTCACCGCGGTGCCGAGCTTCACCCTGGAGGTGAACCCTGCCACCCAGGCGAGCGTCGTGAACTGGTCCAGGAACGGCAGGCCGGGCGCGATGAGGAATTCGCCGTCGGCGCTGTAGGGGTAGGTGGAGGTGTGGCTGGTCGGCAGCACGATGTGGTCGGCGGCCCAGACCGAGTCGAGGCCGGACGCCTCGGCCTGCTCCGCGACGAGCCGCACGGCTGAGGGGTCGTCCATGCCGATGGTGGGGAGCGAGACGCCGAACTCGATCATGCGGTGCATGGTACAGGACGAGGCGGCGCGCGCGTATACTTGCCGTCGCACTCTTGACTGTACGGAGGCCTACCGATGGCGCTCGATACCAGGGACTTTCTCGCAGAGATGCAGCAGCTGCAGGAGCGGAAGCACAGCCGCAAGCACCCGCTGTTCGAGATGATCGAGGAGGGGCAGTTGACCCGCCCCCAGCTCAACGGCTTCATCAAGCAGTTCTATCTGCTCTTCCCCAAGCCGTTCCCGAAGCCCATCGCGGCGATGTTCGCGCGCGCTCCGCAGGACACGGAGCTCGAGCGCATGTGGTTCGAGAACCTGTCGGAGGAGGCGGAGGGCGGCGAGACCGGCACCGCGGGCCACAAGGAGCTGTACATCCGCTTCGCCGAGGCCGCCGGCATCCCGCGCGACGAACTCAACGCGACCCAGCCGCTGCCCGAGACGCGCGGCCTGCTGAACTGGCGTGAGTTGCTCATCGGCCAGCGCTCCTGGCTGGAGCTGTACGCATCGCAGGGGCTCGCGCTGGAGGGTACGGCCAGCGGGCGGATGCACCGCGTGGTCAACGGACTCGTCAACCACTACGGCTTCGAGCGCGACAGCGACGACATCCTGTACTGGACGCTGCACATGTCGGTCGACGAGGAGCACATGAAGGTAGGGCCGTACGTCATCGAGAAGTACGCGGTGAGCGACCTGGAGCAGCAGTCCGTTCGCGAGTCGCTGAACGCGACGCTGGACGTCTTCTGGCTGGTCTACGACGGCATCGTCCGCGCCTTCGTGGACGAGGACCCGCTGTACGAGGAGTGGCGGTAGGGAGGCAGGAACGAGAATGCCGTTGGCATGCTTGACCGCATGCCTATAGCATGCTATCGTCATGCCATGACGAACCTCCAAGTGAAGAACGTCCCGGATGCGCTCCATGATCGGTTACGCCGCTACGCACAGCGGAACAACTGCACTATCGGTGCAGCAGTGCTTGCGGCTATCGAGCGCGAGTTGGCGATGAGCGAATGGAAGGAGCGGTACGCCGCGCGTCCTGTGGCGCCGCCTCTTAGCGCACCCGCCGCCAAGCTGATCGCCGAGGAGCGCGCCTTTCGGGACAAGGAACTCGCTGCTGACTTGGACCTCAGGTGAGTTCGTACGTTGTAGACGCATCGGTCGCGGTTGACTACATCCTGAAGACGTCTCGCGGCCTGGCCGTTGGCGGCGTGATTGAGGATGCTTGGCTGTTGGCGCCGGAGATGGTAGATGCGGAGGTGCTCTCAGTGATGCGCCGCGAGGTCCTGGGCGGACGCCTCGACCCAGCCAGCGCGCGAGTCGCCATTGAGGAGATGTCCGCGTGGCCGGTGGAACGCATCCCGAACCGCGCGCTTACCTCCCTCGCGTGGGAGCATTACAGGAACGTAAGCGCCTACGATGCCCTCTACGTGGCTGCGGCGCAGCTATACCAACTCCCGCTGATCACCGCCGATGGCCGACTGGCGCGGGCGTTGGAGTCAAGTGGTGCCGCACAGTACGTCCTCGTGGGATAGCGGAGGCCGTGCATCGGAGAACGGGCGCGGTATCGGCCGCGCCCATCTGGTCTCTCTGCTTTCGCTCCCCTACGCCCGGACGGCCCCCCAGCGGTGCGTGGGCTGCTTCTGCCAGACGTCCTCGTCGATGTTGGTGTCGACGATGGGGTGGTCCGGGTCGCGGATGACCCCCAGCGGGTCCTCGCCGCGGGCGACGCGCTCCATCTGCTCGAACATCGTGCGGCGTAGTAGCACGACGCCACGGTCTGAGTACGAGAGGTGCTCGACCGAGCGGTCGGTGACGGGGCCCTGCGTCTCCCACGCCATGTGGTCCTGCGAGAGCACTGAGCGGCGGTCGTACCACGCGTGCGGGTGGCTCCTGTCCGCGGGCTCCTTGTACGGGTCGATGTACTCGACGGGCGGGTCCCACGTTGTCTCGTTGGGCTGGCCGTCCTCGGTGAGCCAGAAGTTGATGTGGACGTGCCAGGTGTGCGTGTCGTCTATGGGCGTGCGGAACTGGGTGCTCGGCCCCTGCCGGAGGATGGAGGGGAAGAGGACGGGGTGCTCGTCCACGACGCCGTTCGTGTAGGTGCGCTTCTTCATCAGGCCGTAGCCGGTGAGGTAGAACTCGAACGAGTCCACGTCGTCGGTGAAGCCGCGCGTGGTGTTGACGGGCTCGCGCTGGCCGCGCGCGTAGTACTCCTGGTGGAGGATCTGCAGGTGCGCCGGGTCCATGGAGTTCTCCATGGCCTGGAACCAGCTGCAGTCCAGCACGGGGTGGACGTTGATCTTCCGCCGTCCGTCCTCCCGAACGAGCGTGTCGAACGGGGTGAAGACAGGCGCGGGCTGTGGGCCCATGTAGGCCCAGACGACGCCGAGGTAGACCTTGCAGTCATAGGCGGGCTGCTTCACGGAGCGCATGATCGCCTCGTTCTTCTCGGGCGGCGTCTCCAGGATGTTGCCCTGGGTGTCGTACAGCCAGCCGTGGTAAGCGCAGGAGATGCCGCGCTCCTCGACGCGCCCGTAGACGAGCGACGCGCTGCGGTGCGCGCAGTGGTCGGCGAGCAGCCCCCATCGTCCGGACTTGTCGCGGAAGATGACGAGGTCCTCTCCCAGGATGCGGACGGCCTTCGTGGGGCGCTCCTCCGTTATCTCGGATGCGATGGCGATGGGATGCCAGTAGCGGCGCAGCAGTTCGCCCGCGGGCGTGCCGGGGCCGACTCGCGTCAGCTTCTCATTGTCCTCTTTCGTCAGCATGATGCTCTCCTCGCTGTGTCCGGTCAGCTCGCGGTTCCTGCAAATACGGGAGATTCCACGGTGATGCCATAGAAGTCCAGGGCGTTCTGTCCCATGATGTCGTCGACGACGCCCGGAGCGAGGCCGCCCTCCTCCTTGATGATGCGCATCGCCTCGATCTCGCTGGACTGGTCCTGGTGCCCGTAATCGGTGCCGATCAGGATGTGGCGGTGGTTCACGTACTTCAGCACGTCGGGCAGGTTGTCGTCGGTCTGGGCGGTGACCCAGATGTTGTATGCGCCGAGCACGTCTTCTTCCAGCTCGCGTCCCCGCGTTTCCAGCCTGCGGCGCAGGTCGTGGATGGCGTAGGGGAGCCACTGGCTGCTCGCCTCGATGTAGCCCCAGCGCAGGTCCGGGAACTTCTTCGGAGTGCCGGTGGTGACGAGTTGGTGGAAGCTGGCGACGGACATGAGACGCAGGCCGCCGAACGTGCCGCCGATGCCGTCCTTCGCCATGAGGTTGCGGATGTAGGTGTTGGAGCTGCCGATGTGGATGGTGATGGGCTGGTTCAGCCGTGCCGCTTCTTCATAGACGGGGTAGAAATACTCGTCGATCAGCAGCCGCTCGTCCTCTATCGCACGCATCGTGACGCCGCAGGCGCCGTGCTCGGCCGACCAACGCAGCTGCGCCAGGGCCTCGTCCATCGTGGCGAGAGGGAGGATGGAGGTCCAGCGCAGACGTCCGTTGCTCTGCTGCCAGATGTCGGCGAGCCAGCGATTGTAGCTCTTCGCAAGCGCGATCTCCGTGTCCGGGTTGTCGCACATGCGCCCGATGTACATGGTGGGGTAGAGCACTTGCACGTCGATGCCGAGTTCGTCCATGTGGGCGATCCGGCCCGGGATGTCCTCCATGTAGCGCTTGGCGTCGTCCGTCACCATGTTGCGCTTCACTTTGTCGGAGAGGCCGAAAGCGGCGACGGGGCCGCGGGCCCGCCCGCGTAGCTCGCCGTCTATCTTCCAGAACTTTGCCCCGGTGCCATCGTCCACCACCTGCGGGCGGTGTTTCTCGTCCTCCGGGTCCATGTAGTCCCAGGTGTGTTCTGTCTCAACGACGTGTGCGTCAGAGTCGATGACCGGCATCACGAGGCCTCCTTGCCGCTCCGCCGCGTCCAGTGTCCACTCGTTGGAGCGGTATACCTGCTTCGACAGGTGGGAAACTAGCACCGCGCGAGGCGAGTGTCAAAGGCATGATGCCTGCGGGGGAAGCCCCGCTTACAATGCGCACGATCGAGACATCGGAGGCTGCGCCATGCTGGAACTGCCCGCTCAGGAGACGCTTGCATACATCTGCCACGACATGCAGAACGATTACCTGAAGGAAGGAGGACGGACCCCCGAGGCGGGACGCAACCCGGCCACGCCGCAACTCATCGAGAACCACGTCCGCCTGCTGGCGGCGGCCCGCGCCGCCGGTCTTCCGGTGTTCTTCACCGGCCACTTCCTGCGCGAGGACTACCTCGACGCCGCGCGTCACGGGCGCGCGAAGTCGCTGGGCTCACTGCGGGACGGCACGTGGGGAGCTGAGGTCATCGACGAACTGGCCCCGCTGCCAGGCGAGTTCCTCATCCGCAAGGGCGGGGGGATGAGCGCCTTCACCGGGACGGCGCTGGAGAAGTGGCTCCGCCGTCTGGGCGTGTCGATGCTCATCGTTGCGGGCATCGCCACGCAGGCCGGCGTCGAGAGCACGGTGCGGGACGCCCGCGAGCGGGACTTCGACAGCATCGTCGTCGGCGACGCCTGCAATGGGCGCACGGAGAACCACCAGGCGTCGCTGTTGAACATGGGCACGTTCGCGCAGGTGGTTTCGACCGAAGAGGCCGTTGCAGCGTTAGCGGGGTTGTGAGGGAGGCGGGGTCAGCCCCAGCGGGTCCACGACTTCGAGGAACGGGAACTGGCGGAAGTCCCTGTCGCGCGTGCAGATGCGGCTGACGCCGTGCTCGCGCAGACGATCATTCGTCCTGCTTCGTGTCGCTGTCGCCCCAGAGAGTTCCGTAGAGCTTGCGGTCATGTTCCTCGTCCAGCACCCGGTAGAGTTCCTCCCGGTTGGAGATGTCCACGAGAGGCTTACCCATGTGCCAACTCGGCAGTGGGGGGAGGTCGGAGGGCTTGCCCGGCTTCTCGTCGAGTATGCGGCGCAGGGCCGCTTCCACCAGAGCGGACATCGTCGTTCCACGCCGTGCGGATTCCTCGCGGAGGCGCTGCATCACGCTGTCGTCTATGTTGAGTGTCGTCTTCATCGTATGGTTAACCATACGCTCGGTGCCGATGTAGGGTCAGAGCAGGGTGCCAAGCGGTCACTCTTCGAGGCGCTGGAGCCCGTCCAGGGCTGCCGCCACGTAGGCCTCGGCCAGCGTCGGGAAGCTGGTGACCGCTTCCAGGAAGTAGTCCACCGTTCCGCCGTGCGCGATGACCGCCTGCCCGGTCTGGATCAGCTCGGCGGCGCCCTCGCCGGCGATGTGGACGCCCAGCAGCTCATGCGTCTTGATGTGAAACAGCAGCTTCAGGATGCCGGAGACGTCGCCCTCGATCACGCTCTTCGCGATCTCCCGGTACTGGGCCCTGCCCACCTCGTAGGGGACGCCTTCGTCCGTCAGCTGGGACTCCGTCTTGCCCACCATCGCGATCTCCGGCGTCGTCTTGATCGCGTAGGGGAAGAGGCCGGGGAAGCTGCTGGTGGGTATGTTGAACGCATGGCATGCGGCGAGCCGCCCCTGCATCTGTGAAGTTGATACGAGGTCGGGGAAGCCGATGACGCCGCCGACCGCATAGATGCCTTCCACGCTGGTCTGGTAGTTCTCGTCGACGCTGATGCGCCCTCGCTCGTCGGTCTCCAGCCCGGCGGACTCCAGGTTGAGCCCCTCCGTGGCGCCGGTGCGTCCGACGCAGTACATCACCGCGTCGCTGATGATCTGCTTGCCGCTCTTCAGCAGCACCCGCACGTGGTTGCCCCGTTCGCTGTGCAGGTACTCGATGTCGAAGACATCCTCGTTCAGGCGGAACGTCACGCCGCTCTGCTGCAGGTGGTAGACGAGCGCGTTCACGATCTCGTCGTCGGCGAACGGCAGCAGCCGGGGGCTCCTGTCCACGAGCGTTACCCGTACGCCCAGCGCCGCGAACGTGCTGGCGTACTCCAACCCGATCGCGCCGCCGCCCACTACGGTCAGCACGCGCGGCAACTCCGGCATGTCCATCACGTCGTCGCTGAGGAAGATCAGCCTGCCGTCCGTGTGGATGGTGGGAGGTTGGGTCGAGTGCGACCCGACGGCGATGATCACCTTGTCCGTAGTGATGGTGGTGTTGGGGTCGTCTTCTGTGGCGATGTTGATCGTGTGGCGGTCGGCGAACGACGCCTGCGCGTGGAACATCTCCACCCGGTTCCTGGCGAGTTGGCTGCGGAGCATCCCGGCTTGCTGGTGCATCACGTGGTTCGTGCTGACCATCAGGTCGCTCATCGTGATGTTGTCCTTGACGGTGTAGGACTCGCCGTAGAGAGTGCGCTCCCGGAAGCCGCTCAGGTGGAGCGCGGCTTCGCGCAGCGCCTTGCTCGCCGTGCCGGTGGTGACGTTGAGTCCGCCGATGTGAGGAAGCCGCTCGACGACGGCCACCCGCTTTCCCATCTGCGCGGCCTGGACCGCGGCTCTATGGCCGGCCGGGCCTGAGCCGATGACCACTATGTCGTAGTCGTAGTCGCTCATGGCCGATCTGTTCCTCCGGGCCCCGGGGGCGGGTGACGGCAATCGTGTATCAGCATGCGGGTCGCGTCAAGGGCGCTCGCCGAAGGTCCTCTCGGCGCCGGGAACGAACCAGCGATAGAGCATGGGGAAGAACGCCCCTGCGACGAGGAAGAGCGCACCCGCGCCCCAAAGGCTTGCCTGGAGGTGCACGGCGCCGGCCAGTGCGCCGAACCCGACCGGGACGACGAGCTGCGCCGTTCCCCAGTACAGCCCCACGTAGGCCATCGCCATCCCGCGCTGGTTCGTGGCGCTGTGGTCGGACGCCGATATGGGGTAGAGGATGCTGACCGACGCCCTGAACAGTCCGTAGAGCAGCATGAGCGGCACGAGCGTCGCGTATGCCCCTGCACCCGCCGATATGCCGAGCACCGTCAGCCCCGCCATGACCATCGCTATCGTATACGTCCAGCGTCGCCCCAACCGCCCGAGGATGTGACCGAACACGATGCCGACCGCGATGCTGCTCCCGACGCTGATGGCCTGCATCCCGCCGGTCACGGCCTCGCTGTAATCGAGTTCGCGGAGGTAGGGGATGAAGAGGACGCTTGGTAGGATCATGGCGGTCGAGGCTGCGAACGCCGCGAACCCCCCGAGGCCCATGCCGCGATGCCGCGCGATGCTGGGGATCTGACCGAGCGGTTCGCGGAAGCCGCGCCGGGTCGGCCGCGCCGCCAGCGGAGGGAGCGCGATGCTTCCCAGGAATCCGGCGAGCGCCACCGCTCCCGTGATGCCGAACGCCGCGCCGTAGCCGAGTGTCGCCACGAGCACGCCGCTGAGGAACGCGCCGATGAGCCCGCCCGTGTTGCCGGCGCCGTTGAGGCGGCCGTAGACCTCTCCGGACCGCTCCGGGTTGATGCGGCTGACGTAGGACTGCGTCGCGGTCCAGTACGTCGCCCGCGAATAGCCGACGAACGACTGTGCGAGGATGAGCATCCAGAAGACGCCGGAGACGACGAACAGGACCATGCCGGCCACCATGGTCACGAAGCTCGCCCACAGCACCCACCGCTCGCCGAACTGGTCGGCTATCGCGCCCGCGAAGAGCCGCAGCAGCAGTCCGAACACGGCCTGCGACGCCACGATGACGCCGAGCAGCGTAAGGTCGTAGCCGAGGTGCAGCGCGTAGAGCGGCACCAGCACCTGGATGAGGCCGAGCGTGAGTTGGTACGAGAAGGCCGCGCTGTAGATCAGCAGGATGGCGCGGTACTCCGTGCGCCGGTCCAGCTGCGCTTGTGGCTGGGCGCTCATCGGGAGAAGCGGCCCGGCGCGTAGGGCGAGAGGTCGAGTGCTGCCGCGCCTCCGGCGACGAGCTCCGCGGTCGCCTTGCCCATCCCCGGCCCCATCATGATGCCCTGCCGCCCGCCGCCGGTGACGACGTAGGCGCCGTCAACGCCCGGGACCGGGCCGAGCATCACCGCGCCGTCCGGCGTCACCGGACGCAGGCAGGCCGTCTGCAGGACCAGCTCGGCGTCCTCCAGCGCGGGCAGCATCCGCAGCGTCGACTCGATGATGGTGTCGCGCGCCTCGGTCGTGCGGGACTCGTCGAAGTCCGCGTGCTCCTCCGTCGTGCCGCACCAGACGAGACCGTCCGCCGGCTTGGTCATCGCGTAGTTCGAGCGGTGGCCGATGCTCAGCGCATACGGAGCGCCGGGCGCCTGGAGGCGGATGATCTGCCCCTTGAGCGGCGTAACCGGCAGCGGCACTCCGAACCACTCCGACGCCTGCGCGGTCCACGGCCCCATCGCTACGACGACCGTGTCGCAGGCGATACGCTCGGTGTTTCCAGCGCCGGTCGTGATGCTGACGCCGTCGACGCGTCCGTTGCTGCGATGAACGGCAGTGACCCCGCCGGTGCGGAGCGTCGCGCCGCGCTGCTCCGCCGCTTGCCCGAGCGCGAGGGTCAGCCGGTACGGCTCGACGTCCGAAGAGCCCTCGACGTGCAGGGCGCCCACGGTCTCCGGCGCGATGCGCGGCTCCAGTGCGCGCGCTTCATCTGGCGTCAGCCACTCGACGGTGTAGCCCGGCTGCGCCTGCTGCCAGGCGAGGTGCTGCGTGAGCGCGGCGACCTCGTCGTCGGAGAGGGCGATGCGGAGCAGCGGGCGCGGCTGGTACTGGATGTCCACGTCCGTCTCTGCGGTGAGCGCCTCGGCGAGCGCGGGATAGAGGCCCATGCTGTACTCGATGACGGGCGTGTTCACCTGCGGGCCGTTCGGGACGCCGCCGGAGAGGCCGCCGTAGGCGAAGCCCGAGGCGTGGCTCGCGATGCCGTCGCGCTCGATGACCGTGCTGCGGATGCCCATCTCAGCGAGGTAGTACGCCGTGCCGATGCCGGCGATGCCCCCGCCGATGATGACGACGTCCCGCTCTCCCGTGGTGGTCATGCGTGTTCCTTCCCGTCATTCCCGCGCAGGCGGGAATCTCGCGGCCCGCCGATTGTAACGGGTTAGAATGGGGCGGGTAGTTTGACCCGCGGAGGGCCATGTGGCGACAGCGGCACAACACCGGACGACGGCGCAGTTGGAAGCGGGACTTGACGAGGTCAGGCGGTCGCCGAAGGATGAGGGCGTGCTGCAACTCATCGTGCAGCGTCCTGAGCGCGGTGAGCGTGAACTGGTGGACGAGGGCAGGCTCGATGTGGTCGTGGGGCTCGAGGGAGACAATTGGAAGACACGCGGCAGCACCGCCACACCGGATGGGCTTGCCGACCCGGAGATGCAGGTGACGCTGATGAACACCCGCGCCGCCGATCTCATGGCAGGCGGCAGGGAGCGCTGGCATATCGCGGGCGACCAGCTGTTCGTCGACCTGGACATCGGCAGGGAGAACCTGCCGCCCGGCGCGCGGCTGGCCATCGGCACGGCGGTGCTGGAGGTATCCGTCAAGCCGCACATGGGCTGTGCCAAGTTCAGCGGTCGGTTCGGAACGGACGCGCTGCGGCTCGTCAGTTCGACCGTGGGGCAGGAACTCTGCCTGCGCGGCATCAACGCGAAGGTCGTGCGGTCCGGCGCCATACGGGTAGGGGACGCCGTGCGCAAGGTGCACGAGGCGTAACAGGCGTCAGTCGGAGGCCACGACCTGGAGCAGGGTGAATACCTGCGCGATCAGCACTCCGATGATCCCTGCGCCCAGCGTGTACAGTAGAAGGTTCAACGAGTTGAACCGGCTGTTCATCTCGGCGAACCGGCTATTCATCTCGGGGCGCAGGCTGGCCAGGTCGCCCAAGCGTTCGTTCATCTGCTGGTGCGAACCCTCCAGCCTGCTCGTGCGTTCTTCAAGGGAACCGGGTGTCTGTGTCGTCACCTGCGCGACCTCTCACATCCGATGCTCGGTTCCCTCATCCTAGCATGGTCGCTGTGTGCCATTCAATACTTCAGTGTCCACTCTTGTGTATCAGCACCCCTACGCCTTGTAGCCCCCGACGAGGGCAAGCGTGAGATTCTTCCAGAAGCAGTCCACCTCGGCGAAGCCGGCGGCGCGCAGCCACTCCAGGTGACGGGCGAGCGTGGCGTTCCGGTGATGGTGCATCGCGTCGTGGGCGAGCTGTGCCGGGGTGCGGCGCTCCTCGCGCGGCGGGCGGTTCTCGTCGCGGCGGCGGGCGCGGCGCATGGCCTGGTTGATGAACTCGGTCTCCGGCGACGCGGTGTCCAGGTTGAAGAACACGCCGCCAGGTTTGAGCGCGCCGTGGACGCTCGCGTAGAGGCTCGCCATCAGGTCGGCGGGTAGGTGGTGGATGGCGCGCGCTGAAACGACGACGTCGTACGGCCCAGCCTCGATAGCCTCCTGCGGGAGCACACCGTCGGCGAAGTCGCCGAGCATGTAGACGAAGCGGTCGCCGAACCGCTCCATGCGCGGTCTGCCCGCCTCCATCATCGCCTCCGAGATATCCAGACCGACCGCGGTGGCGTTCGGGAACGTGTCGAGGCAGGCTGTCGCGACCGGCCCGTAGCCCGTGCCGATGTCCAGGATGCGCAGCGGCGCGTCCGGCTCGGCCTGCACGAGGCGGGTCAGCAGGTCGAAAACGGGCTGCCGCTCGTCCTGCTGACGGTCCATCCGCTCGACGTACTCGGTGACGCGGTCCTCCTCGCGCCAGGAGTGTCCCCACGGCAGTCCTTCGTGCTCGCCGTGGCCGCGATGTTCATGCTGGTGCGTTGTCATGTTGCGCTTCTCCTTCTCTGGGCGCCCACGAGGGACGCCCCTACGCTAGCCGGACTGCCGCATGGCGAGGTTGCCGCCGTCCACGGGCAGGTCCGCGCCGGTGATGAAGTCCGCGTTGTCTGAGACGAGGAAGAGTACGGCCTGCGCCTGGTCGCGGGGCCTCCCCCACCGGCCGCGCGGCACGCTCTGCGGGACCTCGTCGTCGGGGCGCGCGGGCTTGCCGCCCACGGGCATGCCGGTCTGTGTGGGCGTGAGCGAGTTGACGCGGATATTGTGCGGGGCGAGCTCCATCGCGCAGGCGCGGGTGAAGTTGAGGATGCCCGCCTTGGCCGACTGGTACGCGATCGCGCCGCTCTTGCCGCGGTGGCCGGACGTCGAGGCGACGTTCACGATCGCGCCGCCTGTGCCCTGCGCCACCATCTGCCGCGCCACATGCTGGGTGCAGTTGAACGTCCCCGCGAGGATGACGTCCACGACCTTCCGGAACGTGCCGAGGTCCTCGTTGAGCAGGCCGGGGCTACTGGTGATGGCGGCGTTGTTCACGAGGATGTCGATGTGACCGTAGGCTGCGAGCGCCTGGGAGACGAGGTTCTCCATGTCCTCCGGCTTCGTGATGTCGCCGTCGACGGCGATGGCCTCGTAGCCGCGGTCGACGACCTCGCGAGCGGTGGCCTCAGCCGCCTCCCGGCGCAGGTCCAGGCAGACGACCTTCGCGCCGTTCTGGGCGAGCGTGCCCGCTATCTCGCGTCCGATGTTCGGGCCCGCGCCCGAAACGATGGCAACCCTTCCCTCCAGCATGTGCGCCCTCCTTCAGTGTGCCCTTACCTCACTGGGCTCGTTCATAGCGAGCCTGGCGCGTTGTGGCGTCGCTCATGGTGAGCCTGTCGAACCACGCGCCCCTCGCAGCCCCACGCCCGCGACACTATGACGGGCCGGGTGACGTGTCAACTTGCGGGCGGAGTCTGCTACCGGCAGTAGTGCTATGATGGCAGTTGTTGCATGTGACCATTAGAGAGAAGCCACTAGGAAACCGGAGGGACAGCGTGACACATTCACCTGACGAGGCTTCTGCGCGTAAGTACGAAGCCACAGGGGTTCGTGCGGACGGCGCGACAGGCGCGGTGCTGGCTCAAGCCGGAGAGCCGGCTGGGAATCTCTACGGCTTCAATCCCATCCCGGCAGGGGGCGCCACCGTTACGAACGAACTGGTCAATGAACTGCGTGAAGAACTGGGGATCTGATGCATGAGGGCGTTGCTGGACGTCAACGTGCTGATTGCTCTGCTCGACGGGAACCACGTTAGCCACTCAGCCGTGTCCGACTGGCTGGCCGCGCATATCGAACAGGGTTGGGCGTCTTGCCCTCTGACACAGAATGGCTGCATACGGATACTGTCTCAGCCGAGGTACCCGAACTCTTTGAGCGTGACCGAGGCGGTGGATCGACTGCGCAGCGCTGCGTCTACTCGTTACCACCGGTTCCTCCCGGACGACATCAGCCTGCTGGATGAGACCTTGGTAGACAGCGGAAGGCTGACCAGCTCAAGGCAGCTGACCGATGCCTACCTGCTGGCGCTTGCTGTTGCTCATGGAGTCCGACTGGTAACTCTAGACAGGAGTCTGTCGCCTGCCTCTATCAGGGAAGCAGACGAAGAGTCCTTGGTGGTGATCTAGGGCAGGCCCCGCCCATCTCTTGATTCTCCGCGCTGTGTACCGTTCTGGCAAAACGCCGCTCACAGGAACTCGCACACTGCAGACACCGTACTCGGCTATCAGGCGACTGCAGACAGTGACACCCGCCCCTTACGCCGACGCCCCGCCCTCGCGTACGCTGGACCGTGACCCCACGCACCTTCCCAACCTATAGACCGGACCGCTGACGCTCGGCGCAGCCGTGGACTCGCCCCATCGCTGGAAGCGGTTGCACACCCACTGACCATGCGGAAGTTGAACAGTTGAACGCAGGAAGCAGGCCATGGCCTTGTCGATCAACTGTTCAATGAAGCGGGAAATGCCCCAGCTCACTCGTAACTTCGTCCGGTTGAACGGACAGTTGAAAATGGGCGTTGCCTGGCCCGCCGGCTGCCTGGATGCCAGCCTCCGCTGGCATGACGGGATTGACCCTCCGCGCCGTATCCCATAGGTTGCGGGGTAAGAGCGAGGGGAGCATAAGGAGGCGCGAAGATGCTGAAGGACAAGTCCGTGGTCATCACGGGTTCCGCGAAGGGGATAGGACGCTACATCGCCCACGGCTTCGCTAAAGAGGGCGCGAAGGTGGCGATAGCCGACATCGACGAGACCCGCCTGCAGCAGACGCTCGGCGAACTGGGCGAGCTCGGGGCGGAGGCGATGGCGGTCCCGACCGACGTTACGAACGAGGACTCGGTCGCGTCGCTCATGGCGCAGGTCAACGAGCGCTTCGGCGGCATCGACGTGCTCGTCAACGACGCCGCCATCGTCCCCCACTTCAACTGGAACGACAAGCCGCGCTGGCCCAAGATCCAGGACATGGACAAGACGTGGTTCTGGGACACGGTGATGGGCGTGGCCCTGCTCGGCTCGTTCCTCGCCTCGAAGCACGCGGTGCCGTACATGGAGGCGGGAGGCGGCGGGAACATCGTGAACCTGCACGGCGGCGGCGGCCTCACCCCGCCCGGCGCGCTCGCCTACGCAACGGCGAAGGACTCGCTCATCACGTTCACGAAGTTCCACGCGGAAGAGGTGCGCGACTCCAACATCTGCGTCGTCATCATCTCGCCGGGCGCGGCGATCGCGACGGAGGACGCGCCGGAGGAGGCGCGCAACCGGATGCCGGGGCCGGACTACGCCGGAGAGCGCTTCCTGCTGTGTGCGGAGGCCTCTATGGACCTGTCCGGCCACCTGCTGGACCTGCAGGACGGTCAACTGGTGGTGCTGCGGTAGCGATGCTGACGGTGACGGACACGGCGCTCGCCGAGTTGCGGAAGGTGGCGGACGCGCGGGCGCTGGAGCCCGGCAAGCTGCTGCGCCTCGCCGTGCCGCCGGTGTGGACGGGCCAGGGCGACTGGGGCATCGTGATCGACCAGCGCGGCGTGGCGGACGTCGCCTACGCGCACGACGGGACGACGGTGCTCGTCATCGAGCAGGTGGTCGCGGACTCGCTCGCGAACGCCGTGCTGGACTACAAGACCAGCGGCGTGCCGGGCCCGCGCTTCACGCTGGACATCTACTAGGTGTCGCGCTCGCTGGTGGGGCCGACCTCGCCGGTGCACCAGGGGATGAACGCCTTCATCCGGCAGGTGGCGCCGGCCCTGGCAAGGTCGGTCTCGAAGATCTCGTGGATGGCGGGGTCCTCGTCCTCGTACTCGATCTGCCAGCCCCCCTGCTTCACGCTCTTGTCGGCGAGCCACCCGCGGTTGGCGCGCGGCTTGTGCAGCCCCATCGTGCCGTTGTAGATGGCGAAGTAGCGGGCCCGCGTCGCGCCGGTGTTGAAGTGCTGGTGGAACATGTCGTCGCCGGGGACGATGACCATGCCGCCGACCTTCCACGGCGCCTTGCGGTACTCGGTGCCCTCCTGCCAGAGCATGGAGAAGCCCTCGCCGCTGAGGATGAGCAGGTGCGCGCCGGGGCCGTGCCGGTGCGCCTTCTTGTAGGTGCCGACGGGGAACTCGGAGATGTGGGCCCGGCTGTTGTTCTTGGCCATCTCCAGCATGACGTTGATGCCGCCCGCGCCGCGCTGCTTCCAGCCGTAGAGGGCCATGTCCGGGGCGTTGGGGATGAAGTTGGACTCCCACACGCGGCTCTGGAAGAGCTTGCCCTCGCCGCTGAAGTAGTTGGACTGCGCGTCGAACCGGCCGGTGAAGGCGTGCGGGCTGTTGAAGATGAAGTCCAGGTCGTTGTAGAGCCGCATCATGGGCGGGGCGGTGGTGACGCCGAGGTAGCGCGCCGGTTCGTCGCCAGAGCCGTTGAAGTGCTGGTGCCAGGCGTTGAGCGGCAGCGCGAACAGACTGCCGGTCTTCCACTCGAACGTCTGCTTGTTCGACTCGTCGAACCAGATGGTGGTCGCGCCCCTGCCCGAGATGACGTAGACGAACTCCTCGTACATGTGGTGCTCCGGCTCCGACTTCCCGCCGGGGCGTATCTCGACGAGGTGGGAGTCGTTCGTGAGGTGGTCGTTGGGGATGTTGATGACGGCGCCGCTGCCGCCCTTGCGCTCCCACGGCCCGAGCTCGACCTCGCCGAGGTCCTCGAATGCGAACTCGGTGATGACCTTCACACCCTCCCGCGCCAGCCAGTCGGCGTAGGCGTCCTGCACCTGGTACTCGCTGAGATCGTCCGGCGTCTCCGCGATCTTCATGTCCGTGCCCTGCATCACCATGGCCTGTCCTCCTCCTATCGGCTGTTGCGGTCCACCCTCACCCGCCGTGCTACCCGCGCGTCGACCTCTCCCAGGGGGAGAGGTGGGAACTATTCGACGACGGCAACGACCTCGATCTGTATCTTCATCCCGCCGGGGGGCGGCTCGTACTTGGACGTGTGCCGCGACGGACGGTCGTTCTCGTCGGGGAAGAGCTCGAGCCAGGGCTCGTTGAGCGCCTGCCGGTCGCCGAGGTCGGCGAGGAAGCAGGTGAGCCGCACGATGTCGTCCGGCGTCGCCCCCGCGTGCTGCAGGAAGGTGTGCATGTTGCGGAAGCACTGCCGCGCCTGCTCGTAGACGTCCTCGGAGAGCTCGCCGGTGTCGGCGTTGATGCCCTGTATCGCCGAGCTGTAGACGACGTTGCCCACGCGCGCTCCGTAGGGGATGGGCGCGTTGTGCTGCACGCCGGGGATGTGGATGGTCTGACGTCTGCCCATAGCCTCGTCTCCTGCCGTCGGTGCGGCGTTGGTTATCGCGGGGGATGGTACGACAGCGCGGCCTGGCGTGCGCTACCGGCCTTGAAGCCCGAACTCGCGGGCGACGAGTTCGTAGGAGCGGATGCGGTCCTCCACGCGGTAGGTGATGGTGACGACGCCCACGTCGGTCGTCTCGTAGCGCTCGGCCATCGCGAGCAGCGCCTCCTTCACCTGAGTCGGGTCGCCGTCGATGTAGCCCTCCGTGAACTGTGCGAGGTAGTCCGCCGCAGCGGGGCCGAGGTCCACCTCCGACGCCTCCTCCGGCGGGGCGAGCCCCTGCATCGGCTCACCGCCCTGCGCTTGGATGGCGCGCCGCGCTCGGTTGAGGTTGCGGCTGGACGCGAGGAAGCGCGCCTCCACCTCCGTCGGGGCGCAGACGACCTGGGCGGTGACGTTGACGCGCGGCTCCGGGCAGAGCGGGGACGGGCGGAAGTTGCGCCGGTATATCTCGGCCACGGCGGGCCCGTGCTTGCCGGTGTGGCCGAAGAAGTCGGCGAAGGCGAAAGGCAGCCCGACGTAGGCGGCGAGGTTGGCGGAGTAGTCGCTGGAGCCGAGTAGCCAGACCTCCGGCGCGGAGTCGGGCGGCGGGCCGGGGCGCGCCTTCACCGCCGCGAACGGGTGGTCCGGCTGCAGCCCGTTGTGCAGATAGCCGATGAGGTCCACCACCTGCTGCGGGAACGTCTCGATGTCGGCGGGACGCTTCGGGTAGGCGAGCGCGAACATGGTGGTGTGGTCGCTGCCGGGCGCGCGCCCGATGCCGAGGTCGACGCGTCCGGGGTAGAGCGACTCCAGCACGGAGAACTGCTCGGCGACCTTGAGCGCCGAGTAGTGCGAGAGCATGACGCCGCCGCTGCCGACGCGGATGCTGGAAGTGTTCGCAAGGAGTTGGCCGACGAGTATCTCCGGGCTGGTGCCCGCGTACGTGCCGGTGTTGTGATGCTCCGCGACCCAGTAGCGGGCATAGCCGAGGCGCTCGGCCGCCTGGGCGACCAGCACGGTATCGCGGAGCGCGTTCGCGGGAGGCTCGCCTCGGCGCATGGGCGACTGGTCGGTGACGCTGAGGGTGAGCTCCATGGGGCTAGTGCTCTGCGAGGAAGGCGAGCACCTCGCGGGTGATGGCCTCAGGCTGCTCGGGGAGCAGCGCGTGGCTGGCGTCCGGCAGGTCGACGACCTCGACCCGGTCGGCGCCCAACTGGTCGCGCAGGACGTAGCCGTTCTCGGGGGTGGCCATCGGGTCGTCGAGGCCCTGGATGGCGAGCACTGGCGCGGAGCCGGCGTGCCCCCACTCCGCGTACGGCACGGAGTCGCGGGCGTCCCACTGCATCTTCTTCGTCTCGGGCGACCAGCCGTCGAGCCAGATCGAGGCGTCGTGGCCGGGCGAGAAGAAGACGCGCTGCACGTCGGCGAGGCGGTCCTCCGCGGGGCGGTCGAGCTCGAAGATGCGCATGAGAGTGGGCGGGATGTCCGGCGCGGGCGGCGCCTGGCCGCCGGGGGCGATCAGCGTGACGCTGCGAGTGAGCTCCGGCCGGTCGGACGCGAGGCAGCGCACGATGCGGTTGCCGAATGCGTGGCCGATGAGGTGAGCGGGCGCGCCGCCGACGTGCTCGATGGCCCGCGCAACGTCGTCCGCGAAGTCGCGGAGCGTCAGGCCGTCGATGGCGGGGGAACTGCCGTCGATACCGCGATGGCTCACGCCGGCGGCGCGGTACCCGGCGGCTTCGAGGTCGGCCATGAGGGCGTCGAAGTCGCCGATGCCGCGTCCGAGGGATGAGACGAGCACCACGAGGTCTCCACTGCCTTGCACGGTCACGTTGACCTCGCCGTCCTTCACCGGTACGAGCATGAGTCCTCCTTTGGCGACAGGTGGAGTGCTGAGTATAGCGTCCGCCGAACGCGTCAGTAGCCGCGTTGCCAGTCGACCTCGTTGATGAGGGGTTCGCCGGCGAGGAAGCTGGCGATGTTCCGCTTGAGCACGTCCATGGCGAACGAGGTCGCCACGTCGACGTGGCCGGAGTTGTGCGGGGTCATCAGGACGCGGGGGTGTGCGAGCAGTTCGGGGTCCGGCGGGCGGAACCACTCGTCGACGTAGACGTCGAGGTACGCGCCGCCGACCTTGCCGGAGCGCAGACCGTCCTTCAGGGCGCGCTCGTCGATCAGTTCGCCGCGTCCGACGTTCAGGAGCACCGCGCCGTCCTTCATCGCGGCGACGGCGCCGTCGTCGATCATGTTGCGCGTGTCGTCGGTGAGGGCGGTGGTGAGCGCGACGTAGTCGCACCCGGCGAGCATGTCGCGCAACTCGTGCGGCGGGTAGAGCGTCTCGACGCCGTTCTCGCCCGGCTGCCGCTCCGTGATGGAAAGGCGGGAAGCGACGACGCGCATGCCCATCGCGCCCGCGAGCCGCGCGACCTCCAGCCCGATGCCGCCGAGGCCGACGACGCCCATCGTCCTGCCCGCGAGCATGCGGAGGTCGTAGCCGGAGGCGTCCATTCCGCCCGCAACGGCCTGATCGACGGCGACGCGGAGGTCCTTCGCGAAGTGGAGCGCGGCGGCCATCACCATCTCCGCGATGGGGGTGGTGTCCACGTAGCCGCGCGACGAGGTGAGGCGGACGTGCCCGCCCCACAGGTCGGAGTGCTGGAGATCGGAGATACCGGCCCAGAGGTACTGCGCCCAGAGCAGGTTGGGCATGCGGGGGAGGAGCCGCTTCGGGTAGGGGAGCGTGAGCACGAGGACGTGCGTATCGCGCAGGGTCTGCTCGCACTGCTCCCGCGTGAGGTCGGTGCTCCATGGGTTAGGCTTCCAGAGGCCGGTCGTCGAGGGGAGCATCCCGGCGTCGTCCACGAACGCCTGCGCTGGGACGGCGGTGACGTTGAGGCGTCCGGGCGCGACGGCCTCCAACTCGGCGATGGGGGCGTTCTCCGTGTCCATGAAGAGGAGGACGTTCAGGGGGTTGGGCGGATCGGTCATGAGGCGATTCTACACAAGGCGCTCGCGAGGGCGGCGGGGAGCGGCCATCAGCGGGGTCATTTGACGCTGGCGGCCCCGTCTGCCTAGAGTGGCGTGCCGGACGAGGAGAGGACCCGCGATGAGCGGCGATCACCACCACGACCATAACCACGATCACCACCTCCATGACCACCACGGCGAGCATGAGCACCGCCGGCGACGGGGGTGGAGAGACGCCTTCTCGCCCGAAGCCTGGTCTATGACCCTCGCCAACTTCCGGGAGAGCGAACTGCCGTGGCACAGGAGGCTCCTCGTCGCAGCCTCCAACTACGGGCGGAAGATCAAGGGAGGAGAGCACGAGTGCTGCGGCAACCCCGGGCAACCGGGCTGCTGAGTGCGGTAGCCCGCCGGGGTGCCCGGCGACCGCGAGAGAACAGGGAAGGACGCCGCGCGTTCTGAAGCGCCGGGGTCCGGAGGGGGTAGCCGCCGTGGGACACGTCATGCGTTGGACGGAGAAGCAGCTGGGCGGCTGGTCGCTGCTGGTTGGGGCCGCGGCAGTGGCAGTGGGCTATGCGCTCTCGCCGGGCCGCGGCGCGGTGGACACCGTGCCTTCCACCAGTCTCAGCGACCTCACGCTGGCGATGGCGCGCAACGAGGCGCTGTCCTACACCGTGCCCATCGTCATCATCTTCGGCGCCGTGCTCATGCTCAACGGCATCGTCACCCTGTGGCGGTACGCGGCTCCAGTGCCGCGGATCGGCCTCCTGGCGATGGCGATCGCCATTGTGCTGCAGATGGTGATGCGGGGTTTCGACTACATGATCACGGGCATGGGGGTGGCGTCGCTGGAGAGCAGCGGGACGGAGTCGGAGGAGTGGCTCCAGTCGGCGGTGCATCTGCAGCGGGTGGTGTGGGGGCTGCTCTTCACTTCCAACGTGGCCGGCCTCGCCGGGGTGGCGGTCCTGGGGCTGGGCCTCGCTTTCCAACCTGAGCCCTTGCGTCTGCCCCCTGTGCTGAACGGCATCGTTGCGGTGCTGGCCGTGGCCTCGCTCGCGGTGTTCGTCACCGCGTGGCACTCGGACAGACTGGAGCTGGCATTCGCGCCCGTGTTCGCGGCGATGTCCGTGGCCGGACTCGTCTACATGGTCCTGTTGGGGCGGGGGCTGGCGTCGTCGAAAGACACCCGGACGAGCGAACCGGACTCGGAGGCCCTCTAGTCGGCGAACTCCGGCGGGACCAGGCCAATCTGCACGAATATCCAGACGTAGACGCGTGGTCGTACGTCCAGGAAGGTGTAGGTGACCATGTTCAGCACGGCGACGGCGAGGACCAGCCCAACGATGAAGTAGATGCGCTGGAGCATGGCCGACATGGTGTCGTCGCTCACGATGATGGTCCCGTCCTCCGTCTGCCGGTGCCCGCTCCCGAGGGCCTGTGCAAGCAGGCGCCCGGGGAGGTTGCTCATGAGAACGGGCAGGGCCAGCGCGGCAACCGCGCCGGCCGCACCGATGGCGAGCGGCGCGCCGTTCGCGCCGTGCTCCCTCAGGTGGAAGGCGATGTCGATGAGGTAGACGGAGGGGAGGCCCCAGATCGGAACGGCGAGAAGGCCGAACGGCGAGCACCCTTGCCTGGGCCTGGGTGGTTGCGGAGTGAACTGCTGCACGGAGGATCCCGGGCGGACGCTATGCAGCCGCCGCGGCGGGCGCAAGGGGCGGACTGTTAACGGGCGCGGCTGCCCCTAGTCCTCTTCGAGCGTCGAGGTGTCGCCCTCGTCGAGGCCGAGCTCGCGGGCCTTGAGGAGGCGCCGCATGATCTTGCCGCTGCGCGTCTTGGGGAGGCCGGGGATGATCTCGATCTCGCGCGGGGCGACGGCGGCGGCGAGCTTCTGCCGCGCGAAGCCCATCAGCTCGCGGCGCAACTCGTCGCTCGGCTCGTAGCCGTCCTTCAACGAGACGAACGCCTTGACCACCTCCATGGCGATGGGGTCCGGCTTGCCGATGACGCCGGCCTCCGCGACCGCTGGGTGCTCGATAAGGGCGGACTCGACCTCGAACGGGCCGACGAGGTGTCCCGCGGTGTTGATGACGTCGTCGGAGCGACCGATGAACCAGTAGTAGCCGTCGGAGTCGCGGACAGCCTCGTCGCCGGTGATGTACCAGCCGTTCACGAAGCGGGAGTCGTAGCGCTCCTGCTGCTGCCAGTAGGTCTGGAACATGGACGGCCAGGGCGTGCGGACGGCGAGGTTGCCCTCCTGCCCGTCCGGCTTCTCGTTGCCCTCGGCGTCGATGATGCCGGGGTTGATGCCGGGGAGCGGCCTCCCCATGGAGCCGGGGCGGATGTCCATGCAGGCGTAGTTGGCGATCATGATGCCGCCGGTCTCGGTCTGCCACCAGTTGTCGTGGAAGGGCATGCCGATGGCCTCGACGCCCCATTCGACGGCCTCCGGGTTGAGCGGCTCGCCGACGGATGCGGCGAAGCGGAGGTTGGAGAGGTCGAACGTCTTCGGGAGCTCGACGCCGGACTTCATCAGCATGCGGATGGCGGTGGGGGCGGTGTACCAGACGGTGACCTTGTAGTCCTCCAGGATCTGGTACCACTTGCGGGCGCTGAACCCGCCCTCGTAGATGACCTGCGTGACGCCGTTCGTCCACGGGGCCGACATGCCGTAAGACGTGCCGGTGACCCATCCGGGGTCGGCGGTGCACCAGTAGACGTCGTCCGGGTGGAGGTCCAGGCACCACTTCCCCGTGAGGTAGTGCTGGATGACGGCGTTGTGGCGGTGGACGGCGCCCTTGGGCTTGCCGGTGGTGCCTGACGTGTAGTGCATGATGGAGTAGTCGTCGCGCGTGGTGGCGATGGGGCCGAAGTCGTCCGACGCCTCGGCCATGAGGGCGTAGTAGTCGCGGTCGCCCTCCGCGAGCGGCTCGGCGGAGCGTCCGTCCTTGTTGACGACGATGACGTGCTGCAGGTCCGGGAGCTGCGGGAGTATCTCCGCGATCTTCTTCCGGAGTTCCGGCTGGGTGACGAGCACCTTCGCGCCGCTGTCCTCCATCCGGTCGCGCACGGGGTCGGGGCCGAAGGCGGAGAAGAGGGGGCCGATGACGCATCCCGCCTTGAGCGTCCCGAAGACGGTGAAGTAGATCTCCGGCACGCGCTCCATGAAGGTGAAGACGCGGGTGCCCTTCTCGACGCCGAGCGCGCCGAGGACGTTGGCGAACTTATTGGTCTCGCGGCGCATGTCGTCGTAGGTGTAGGTCTCCTTCTCGCCGTTCTTGCCCTCCCAGAGCATGGCGGGCTTATCGCCCTTGCCGTGAGCGACGTGGCGGTCGATGGCCTCGTAGGCGAGGTTGAGCCCGCCGCCGGGGAGCCCGTCGATCTCCTTCTCGACCTCGGCCCAGTCGAACGAGGCCCGCGTGGCGTCGTAGTCGGCGAGGTTGGGGTTGTCGCGCGGGGTGGAGGGTTTGGTGATGGTCTCGTGGCGTTGCATCGTCATGTCGCGCCTCTTCTCGTTTGGTCCCCTCTCCTGGGGGAGAGGGTTGGAGCCTGCCCCGCACTTGATGCGGGGGTGAGGACCCTGCGTGTACGGGTAGCGGCGCAAGTGTATGGAGGGGCGGGTGGAGTGGCAAGTGGTGAGTTGTCATGTTGAGCGAAGCCGAAACATCTCTCGGGCGTTGCCTCGTCATTCATGTCCGGCACCGGCTCGCGGGACTCACGCGGGCCGATTGTGTCCGGCGCTGTCACTCGCGCGCCACTCCTCTCTGGTCCGCGCGCAGGCGTGAAGCGCGCTGCAATGTCCGTTCCACGTGGGCCATTCTGCGCCAAAGTGAGCCATTCCACTCCTGTAGCCCTTACCGCACCGGGGAAGGCTTCCACCGGCGCCATGCCGTTACCACCCAGCGTCCGCGGTCGTGGGGCGACCGCGGAAGGGGCGGATGTCGCAGATGGATTGACAGACATCGGGGCGTGCGCAAGAATTAGATCGTAGTGAGTTTGCTAGCCCGTGGTCAGGCGGGTCTCCTGAAACAGTGGAGGCCCGGCCTGGCCACAACTTTTGTCACCCACGCACATACTGGTGTGTCATCAGAAGAGAGTTAGTAAAGATGGACGAATGCACTATTGCTTGGTGGTCGGCCATCCACGTTCTTGCTGTATCAACGGCATAACTGAAGACTGCAATTCCAGCAAACTCGTTGTAGGAGGCAACGGGTAGGTTTCCCAAGGCTGGCACATAATATCGCGACTATACAGCGCCTCAACTGACCGTCGAGGATACTGTGCTAAGTAGCTGTGGTCAAAAGTGTTTCGGTATTGATAGTGATCATTAACGATGAAGTCTTTCCATGGCATAATAGCATCGTTATGGTTTGCTGTATTGATAATCTCAAATTCAGCAAAGTTACGATAAGGGTTCTCACTCCACGCCCTAAGCATCCTGCTACGTGCTTCACTGTCGGTCGGAGGTGCGGCATACCCAAAGACGGTGACGATTGCCGCGCGCGAAACCTGCTGTTCGAACGCAGCCCATTCTCCTGCAATAAAATCGTCCTCGTCATACTTCTTGTGATGTGTGAGGTAGAAGATTGTCGTTTGCTCTAATCTCATCCCGCACTTGCTGCACTTGCTAAACAGCGTGCCTTTTCTTCTATCCCTTAGGCAGATGCCAGCCCGTATGTTACCGTGGAGTAGCAGAAGCTCGGGACGAGATTCGGGTTGTGGATGTCGTGCAAGAGCCTGTATAATCAGCGGGTCCCAATTGAAAGTTGCTACCACGTCCTTCTTGCGCAAGCTGAGCACAAGATGGTCGTACGCCGTTACGGTTTCTGGAATCTCTATGTCATCAAAATATGTGTCTATCATATCTATGATTCTCTCGATGATATTGTTATCTGTAATCCCAGAAAAGACTTCCTCGAAGTCTCTATCACGCCAAGTTATGCCAGCGCTGTCTAGCAATCCTTCGAGACCAACAACTTCAACTAACTCCTTTACGAGAGGGAGCATCTTGCCATTCTTGTCGCCCATAGGGACAGCGGCTCTGCTCGCACCTGATCCCAAAATGATTACGTGGGGACGCTCACTCACCTCTCGCTCTACATCGAGTTTACGTACGCCTTCCAAGCCTACCTCCTGAGCATTGTTCACTACAGATTATGTCTGTCCCTCACCCCGTCAACCCCCGACCTCGATCCGCCCAACGGCGAAGCGCTCGCCCTCCGGCGGCGACGCCTGGCCGAAGATATCTGCCCCCCAGCAGATAGCCTTGCCATCCGGGCGCAGCCCACAGCTGTGGATCAATCCGCTGCTTACTGAGGCGAATCGTTCCGCCATAGGAGGAGATGCTTGACCAAAGTCGTTCTTGCCCCAGCAGACGACACTGCCGTCAGGCCGCAGACCGCAAGCGTGTTGTCCTCCGCAACTGATAGAAGAGAACCGCTGCCCTTCTGGCGGTGACGCTTGGCCGAACTCATTGCTGCCCCAGCAGACGACACTGCCATCAGCCCGCAAACCACAAGCGTAGCTTCCGCCCGAACTGATGGATACGAATCGTTCTTGGTCAGGCGGTGATGCTTGGCCCCAGCAAACAGCACTGCCATCAGGCCAGAGGGCGCAGTTGTCGCTGGCAAAGGCAAGATGCCCGTCTACAGGCGGCTGTATCTGCTCAGACGGATAATCGCGCCAGCAGATGAGACGCCCATCAACCCGCAGACCGCATCTGTTGCTGATCGAAGCAAAGCGGTCTCCTTCTGCTGGTAAGATCCAGGAACCAAGCCAACGCGAAACCCAGCAGACGGCAGTGCCGTCAGGTCGCAGCCCACACGCGCCGCTGATAGATACAAACTGTTCCCCCTCTGGTAAAAGTACACTCCTGCCTGGGTCATTACCCCAGCACACCGGGCTGCCATCAGGCTTCAGCGCACACGTGTGCAAGCTATCGCTACTCAGGGTCGTGTACTGCTCCGGTGCACGGAAGTCTGACGGGGGAGTGGGATACGGAGTGGCCGTGGGCGGCGGCTCCGGTGTTGGTGTCGGCGTCGGCGGGGGCTTGAGCGACCACCAGCCGCAGCTCTCCGACGCGCGGAACCCGGCGTCGGTCGGGAGGATGGCGACGGTCGGGGGAGCGGTTGTCGAGTCCTGGAACAGTACGACCTCGCCTCCGGCGTCGAGCCTGCTGAGCCGCGCCCACTCGCACGTTCCCGATACCTCCAAGGCCTCGTAGACGCCGGGGACGATCTGCTCGCCGACGAGCCACGAGCCCGGCGGGAACGCGGTCCACGGGAACGGCGCTGGAGTAGGCGTTGGTGACGGGGTTGGGGTCGGAGTAGGCGTAGGTGTAGGCGTAGGAGAAGGGGTATGCGTGGGAGTAGGGGTTGGCATGGGAGTCGGAGCAGCCGTGGGGGTCGGCGCTGGCGTACGGGTGGGCGCGGCGGTCGGGGGTTGCGTCGGCGTCGGGCGGGCGCCGGTGTCCACGACGCCGACGGTCGGCGGGGCGGAGCTGCACGCCGCGAGCGCGAGGAGCGAGAGGGCGAGGAGCGCGGGCGTTCGCAAGGGGCAGCGTCTCCGGTCGTGGTGCGTCGAGTGTAGCAGAGGGCGATGTACCAGACGCGCCGGGAACGGACGGTTTCGCGCACTACAAACGGGGTTCGGTTGGACTAGAATCAGCGCGCTTGGGGGAGCGGCATGACCAACGCTGAACAGGCAACCGGGAACATCGAACGGCGGCACGACCTCGACGCGCTGCGGGCGTTCGCGATGCTGCTCGGCATCGTGCTGCACGCGGCGCTCGCGTTCATCCCCGGAGCGTGGGTGGTCAGCGACGCGTCGGTCGAGGGAGAGGGGACGCCGTTCGCCCTGCTGGTGGCGGCGGTCCACGGCTTCCGGATGCCGGTCTTCTTCCTGATGAGCGGCTTCTTCACCGCGATGCTGTGGCGGCAGCGTGGGCTGCGGGCGCTGGTGACCCACCGGGCGCGGCGGGTCCTGCTGCCGCTGGTGATCGCGATGCTCACGGTGATCCCGCTGACGTGGGTCGCATGGGGTTATGCGGAGGACGCGGCCAGGGTGGTTGATGACGGCGCTGTCGCCGGAGAAGCGGAGACCGTGCCGGAGGACGACGTGTGGAAGGCCGCGGTCCGGGGCGATGTCGCCGCGCTGGAGCGCCACGCGGCAGAGGGCGCGTCGTTGGACCTTCCCGACCCGGCCCTCGGCACGACGCCGCTGGGCTGGGCGGCGTTGCACGGCCACGTGGACGCGGCGGAGTGGCTGCTCGACAACGGCGCGGGAGTGAACGCGCTCAACGCCGACGGGAGCACGGCGCTGCACTCGGCGGCGTTCATGGGCCGGGCGGAGGTCGTGCGGCTGATGCTGGAGCGCGGCGCGGACCCCCACGCCAGGCACCCGAACGGCGCCTTTCCGCTCCACAGCAGCCAGGCGGACGCAGGGTGGACGGCGTACTACGTGGGTCTGCTGGGACTGTCGTACGACCAGGCGACGCTGGATGCGGGGCGCGAGGAAGTCGCGCAACTTCTGACCGAAGCGATGGAACGACCGAAGGCGGCGGACCCCGAAGACGACGCTGCTGCGTCGGAGACGGACGCGGCAGGCGGCGTGGCGCCGTACCGCAGCGACCCGCACGCGGACGTGGACGACGGGCAGGGCCTGCTCGTGCCGTGGTACTGGGAGGCGCTGTACTGGTACGACTGGGGCGGGCTGTTCACCTACGACCTCTTCAGTCACCTCTGGTTCCTCTGGTATCTCGTCTGGCTGGTGGTGGCGTTCGCCCTGATCGCGTGGGTAGCGCCACGTCTGGGCCTGCGGCTGTCCTGGCTGCCCGATCGGCTGGTGGCGACCCCGGCGCTCTACCTGTGGGCGGTGCCGGTGACGATGGCGGCGCAGTACTTCATGGGCGTCGAAGGCATGTACCCCGAGTTCGGGGCGGACACGTTCACGGGGCTCCTTCCCACGCCGCACGTGCTGGCGTACTACGCTGTCTTCTTCGGGTTCGGCGCCGTCTACTTCTCCCGCAACGAGGGCGGAGCGCGCATCGGGCGCTGGTGGCAGGCGACGCTGCCGCTCGCGCTCATCGTGTTCCTGGCGGGCATCGTGCTGACGTTCCCGGAGGAGGGCGGCACGGCGGAGGGCTGGGCGCGCGCGGGCTCGCTGTTCTTCCAGGCCGCCTACGCCTGGATGATGGCGCTGGGGCTGATGGGGCTCTTCCGCGCTGTGCTGGGTGCGGGGAACGCGCGCGTGCGCTACCTGTCGGACGCCTCGTACTGGCTCTACCTGGCGCACCTGCCGCTGATCATCGTCCTGCAGGGGGTGTCCTTCGAGTGGGCGCTGCCGGCGGCGCTCAAGCTGGTGCTGCTGATCGTCGTGACGACGGGCGTGCTGCTGGTCGTCTACGAGTGGGGCGTGCGCTACACGCCGGTGGGCACGCTGCTGAACGGACGGCGCACGAGGGTCCGGGGCGCCGAGGGCTGACGCGGCTCAGCGGTAGACCGTGCTGACGTGGTCCCGCAGGGCGGGCATGACCTGCTCCGCGATGCGCTCCATGTTGCCGACCGCCTGCCCGTGCGGCATCGAGCCGAACTGCGGCAGCAGGACGAGGGTGCCGATGCCGGACTCGTCTATGCACTCGCGCAGGCGGCGCGTCACGGTCTCGGCGGAGCCGATGATGATCTGCGAGTTGCCGTCCAGCTGCTCGATGGTGGTGCGCTGCGTGCCGATGGCGGAGAAGGCGCGCAGAACGTTCTTGGCGGAGTCGTCGGAGAGATAGCCGGGCGGGAAGAAGACGGGGAGCGGTCGGCGCACCAGCTGGTTGAACAGGTACTCGGCGTGCGGCCTCGCTTCGTCGATCGCCGCCTCGTCGGTGGCCCCGACGTACACGGGCAGCGCCCAACCCATCTGCTCCGGCGCGGCGTCGTAACCGAACGACTGCGCGGACTCGCGGTACTGTCCCATGAAGCGGGCGACGTTGCGGAACGGCGTGAAGGTGACGATGAACGTGTAGCGGCGCTCCGCGGCCCAGCCGATCGTCTCGCCGCTGCCCTGCGACGGTATCCAGATGGGCGGGTGCGGCTGCTGCAAGGGGCGCGGCCACGGGTTCACGTACTCGAACCGGTAGTGCTTCCCCTCCCAGCGGAACGGACCGGGGCGCGTCCACGACTCGACGATGAGGTCGTGCGCCTCGCGGAAGCGCTCCAGGCTCGTGGCCGGGTTCATCGTGAAGTTGTGGTACTCCGGCCCGATGCCGCGCACGAAGCCGCAGATCACCCTGCCGCCGCTGATGACGTCCATCATCGCGACCTCCTCCGCGACGCGGATCGGGTGGTCGCGGAGCGGCGTGGCGTTGCCGAGGATGGCGATCTTCGCCCGCTGTGTGCGGGCGACGAGGTACGAGGCGATCACGTCCGGCGACGGCATGAGGCCGTAGGCGGTCTGGTGGTGCTCATTGACGGCGATGGCGTCGAACCCCAGCTCCTCGGCGTAGACGAGCTGCGAGAGGTACTGCTCGTAGACCTCGGCGCCGCGCTCCGGGTCGAAGTGGGCGTTGGAGTACGTGACCCACGCGGACCGCTCGCTCTCGAACGACTCGTCGAGGTGCGGCCATGGCATGAGATGGAAGTAGACGAACTGCATGGGGTTCACGCTCGGACACCCATTGTCATGTTGAGCGAAGCCGGAGGCGGAGCCGAAACATCTCTCGGGGAGCGTTCGGGCATAACAGGGCGTCTCCCGAGAGATTCCTCGGCTCCGCTGCGCTTCACTCGGAATGGCAACAGGCGGTCTTTCATCATGCGTCACGGGAAGAGGGGAGATCGTTGAGGAACCCGGCCACAAGTGCTGTGGTCGCGTCAGGCTGTTCGCGCGCGGGGAAGTGGCCGGCGTTGTCGACGACGGCGAGCCGACCGTCCGGCGCGCCGTTCGCGAGCGCCTCGCCGTGAGCGCGCGAGAGGAAGCGGTCGTTCGCTCCCCAGACCACGAGCGTCGGTGCCCGCAGTCGGTGGAGGCGTCCGGCGAGCGCGGGGTTGACGTAGCGCGGTTGCCAGACGAGGCGGGCGGTCATGCTCTCGTTGCGGATGGCGGAGTCCTCGTCCACCTCCGGCGCGCACCCTGGATCGTCGAAGAAGAGGGCGGGCCGCTCGTCCTGCCGCAGCACGAAGTAGTCGAACGGCGGGTCGCCGGGAATGTCGATGCCGGGCGCGCCGATGGCGACGAGCGCGGAAGCGGGCGCGCCGCGCACGGCTGCCTCGACCGCGAGCCAACCGCCGAGGCTGGCGCCGACGATGGCGGTCGGGGCGAGGGCGTCGGCGAGGTCGGCTACGGCGAATGCGAGGTCGTCGATCGTATCCGCCCACTCGGGGCGTTCGCTGCAACCGAAGCCGGGGAGTTCCGGCGCGGTGACCTCGAAGCGCTCGGCGAGCAGATCGAGGAACGGCGTCCACGCGGAGGAGATCTCGTCGTGGATGAAGAGCAGGCGCGGCCCGCTCCCGGCGCGCAGCGCTGCGATGGAGACGCGGGGAAGGTCCAGGGTGATCTGGTCTGGCGGCATGCGGCTACAGCGGCGAGGCGACGGGGCCGAACGGCACCTCGATGAGGGTTGGGGCGTCGTTCGACGCGATGGAGTCGCGGAGGGCGGTTTCCAGAGCGGCGGGCGTTTCGGCGCGGACCCCCCGCGCGCCGTAGGCGTCGGCGAGTTTCATGAAGTCCGGGTTGTGGAGCTTCGAACCGATGATGCGCCCGCCGAAGCGGTCCGCCTGGTCCCGCATGACGTTGCCGTAGGCGTTGTCGTTGAAGACGATGCCAACGGCGTTGATGCCGTGCTGGACGGCAGTGGCGAGCTCCTGCGAGTTGAAGAGGAAGCCGCCGTCCCCGGAGATGCTGACGACGGCCCTGTCCGGCTGCGCGACCTTCGCGCCGAGCGCCGTCGGCCAGGCGTAGCCGAGGTTGCCGAAGTAGGAGGACGTGAGGTAGGTGTTCGGCTGCTCGACAGGGTAGAAGAGCCTGCTGTAGTAGCCGAGCTGGGTTATGCCGGCGACGAGGATGCCGTCCGGCGGGACCGCGGCGCGGACGGCGTTCATGTAGGAGTCGAGCGGCTCGATGCGGAGTGCGGGGCCGAAGCGGGCGGCGTGCAGCTTCTCCAGCATCGCGCGCTTGCTTTCTGCCGGGGGCATCGCGTCCTCGAGCGCCACGGCGAGCTTCTCCAGCGAGGCCCTGGCGTCGCCGACCACTCCGATCGTGTTGGGGAAGTTGCGCCCGATCTCGTCCGGGTCAACGTCTATCTGCACGACCTGCGCGTCATGCGTGAGCATGGCGGTCGCGAAGCGGGTGCCGACGGCGAGGAAGACATCGTGATGCTGCAGGTGGGCGCGGAAGTCGTCTGTGCGGGACTTCAGGGAGCCCATGCTGAGGTAGTGCGACTCCGGTATCGCGCCCTTGCCCTCATGCGTCGTCATCACGGGGGCCTGCAGGTGCTCAGCGACGCGTACGAGGGCGTCCGACGCGCCGGAAGAGAGGACGCCGCCGCCGGCCCAGACGATGGGGTTCTTCGCCTGGGCCAGCACGCGCGCGGCGCGTTCGATCTCGTCGTCGGGTGCGGCGTCGCGGCGGTAGTCCCCGGGTTCGAGCAGGTCTATGTCTGCAACCTCCGCAAGCGTCTCAGGCGGTATCTCGATCTCGACCGGGCGGGGGCGGCCGGTGCGGAGCTGGCGGAAGGCCTCGTGTACCGTCGCTGGCACGTCCGCAGCGTTGAGCACCCGGTAGGCGGCTTTCGTTACGGGGCGTATGGCGTCCTGCTGGTCGTTGACCTCGTGGAGGATGCCGCGGTCGGACCCGATCAGGTCGCGGTCGACCTGGCCGGAGATGACGAGGATGGGCGACGACGCCGCGTACGCGGTGCCGATGGCGGCAGAGGCGTTGAGCAGACCGGGGCCGGGGACGACCATCGCAGTGCCGGTGCCGCCGCCCGCCCGGGTGAACCCGTCCGCCATGTAGGCGGTGGCCTGCTCGTGCCGGACGGTTACGAACCGCATGTCGGGCTGGTCGAGGACGGGGTCCACGGCGTGATACATCTGGACGCCGGGCAGACCGAATATGACCCGGGCGCCTTCGCGGTGCATGGAACGTATGAGGGCTTGTCCGCCCGTCATCTCTGGCATGGACTTGCTCCGGTGCGCGGGCACGCGCGGCCAGCGTTGTATGGCGCTGGCACGGGGCATTATAGCGCGAGGCGGGGTGGGTCGCCGGGTCAGGCCTCAGGGGCGCCGTGCTTTGCTATAAAGTGCTGCTCCACCCGGCCGGTTGCGAGCATGGTCCCTATCGCCACGAGCCAGAGGAAGAACGCAACTCCGACGATGGGGTGCATGATGGTGGCGGAGTCGATCCAGATGAACTGCATGGCGAGACCGATGACTGCGGAAGCAGGCGCGATCCTCCTGAGGTGTCCGCCGACGCGCCACTGGTAGACCGACGCTACGACGAGGGCTGCCCCCGCGGCGGCGAAGCCGATCTTGCCGGTCAGCCAGCGGACGTCTGACAGCGCTTCGATGAGCGTGGGGATATCGCCGGTAGGCGTCGACGATATCGCAATGATGACGGCGGCTGCTCCCGATACGACGGTGAACGCACCGGATATGCCGAAGAGGACGGGGACGGCAGGCGTTCCGAGCCGTCGGCGGATGATCCACGTCCGCGACAGCGCAAGCGCGCCTACGATCAGTGTCAAGCCGGAGGCGAACCGTGCCACCCCGCTCGTGGCGTACGCAGACCTGCTGTCGTCGATTGCGCGCAGCGATTCGGCAAGTGTCGGTTGGTCGGCATCCGCCGCAACACGAGCGATCACCATCACGACGGTGACTGCCGCCGTGAGCAAGAGCAGCCTACCGGCGGTACGCGCGTAAGCGTCGCGGGCAGGTTGGTTGTTCGGGTTGACTGACATGTGGCGGTCTCCTCTACAACGTACGGACTTAGCGAAATAGTTCGTATGCACGAACCAGGCCGAGTATGAAGGGAGACAGAGGAGCCGTCAAGTTTGGTGATGACCGCATAACACGCACGTGCTCCATTGTGTACAATGCGCCCGCTTTGTGAGCAGGCTGGCATTCCAGTAGAGCTTTTGAGCGAAAGGAGACGGTTCTATGGTTGGCGAGGTAGCTGTTTTCATCGATCTGGAGAATCTGCGCTACGGCCTCTTGAACCACTATGGCATGGAGCCGGACTTCCGGCAGATAGTGGACAAGGCCCAGAGATATGGACGGCCCACGATGATGCGGGCCTATGCAGACTTCAGCGAGCACCCGTCTGAGATCACCCGGCAGCTGTCCATGTGTGGCATCGAGGCGATCAACATCCCCGTGAAGCGCTCGCTGGTGACGAAGGGCGGGCAGCAGATAGAGCGCGTGAAGAACGCCGCGGATATGGCGCTGGCGCTGGACATGATGGTGGAAGCGTTCGACGCGGACACGGGGGGCAAGGAGAAGGTCTTCCTGATGGTGTCCGGCGACGCAGACTACATGCGGCTGGTGACGCAGGTGCGGAACCGGTTCGGCCAGCGGGTCGTCATCTGCAGCGTGCCGGAGAGCGTAAGCAACGACCTGGTTGCAGCGGCGGGCAACGAGACCGACCACTACGAGACACCCGAGGTGGAGAGCGTCGATCCGGAAGAGCTGAAGGCCGCGATCGTCGCGATGGTGCAACGCGGCCCGGCGCCGCTGCACTACTGGAGCCTGCGCATCATCGATTCCTGGTGCCAGGACCCCCGGCAGGCCATCCCCGGAACAGCCAAGGAGAAGCGCGACGCCATCGGCGAACTGTGCGACGAGGGCGTGCTCTACCGGCAACCCTTCCACGACGAACGCTCCGGCAGGCAGGTGTCCGAGGCGCTGCTCGACGAGGAACGGGCGATGGAGTTGGGCTACCTGTAGGAGTCCGACGTCCGGGCGGCTCTCTGAAGCCTCAGAGGATAAGGAGTACACCATGGCGCGACTGCCGCAGATCATCACTCGCGATGACGTGTCCCCCGAGGACCAGCAGCACTACGACTACATAGCCGGGAGCCGGGGGCGGGTCGTCGGGCCGTTCACGGTGCTGCTGAACAGCCCCGACGTGGCGCAGCGCATAGCGCACGTGGGGACGTACATCCGCTTCGAGAACACGATCGAGGGAGGCTTGCGGGAGCTGGCGATCCTCACGGTCGCGCGCGAGTGGAACTGCCAGTTCGAGTGGACAGCCCATCAGCCGATAGGAGAGAGCGAGGGGCTGAGCCCGGAAACGATCGCCGCCGTGCGCGACCGCACTGCGCCGGACGGACTCTCCGGTGACGAATCGCTGGTGTTCCGCTACGTGAGTTCGCTCCTGGAGAAGGGGCGCGTGCCGGACGACGTGTTCCAGCAGGCGCTGGAGCGGTTCGGGACGCGGACGCTTACCGACCTGACGGCGACGACGGGCTACTACTCGATGCTCGCGTGTGTGCTGAACGCGGCGGCGGTCACGCCGGCCGAGGGGACGCCGCACCTGCTGCCGGACGCGGAGTACTGAGGGCCGTCCCGCCGACCTGCACCCCGGGCGATAGCGCGGGCAGGGCGGATGAATCCAAGGGGAAGCGTTCTTCGTAAAGGTGTGCGAGGATTCCATCGCGCCGTGCGGTAGTCGCTGCGCCACGGGCGCGAGCACCGTTCAACGGTCGCTGTAAGGGGCTGGCATGCGTTTCTTGTCCGTGAAAGCAGGGCCCTTCTACGTCTGGCAGGTCCCGGTGCTCGTCGCCGTTCTGGTCGGGGCGGGACTGGCCGCCTACTTCTACGCCCCCGAGCGTTCGACGGCCCCGGCCGGAGGACTCGCCGAGGGCGAGCAGCTGGTGCCGGTGCAGCGCGGGACGCTGACCGACGCCATCGCCACCAGCGGAACGGTGGTGTTCCCGATGCGCGAGGAGGTCTCGTTCTCCGTCGCAGGCGATGTGGGCGAGGTGCTCGTAGAGGTGGGCAGCGTGGTCCGTGAGGGCGACGTGCTCGCACGTCTGGGCGCGGCGACGATGGCGTCACTGGAGCGCGACGTCGCAAAGGCGGAGGTGGACCTGCGCGACGCTCAGGAGGCGCTGGCCGATGCGCTCGGCCTGCCGGACGCGTCCGAGATCGCGGCGGCAAGCGATGCGGTGGTGCTCAGCCGCAAGGCGTTGGAGAACGCGCAGGCAGACCTGGTGTTGACGCTGAAGAACACGGCCAGGGACGAGCAGGACGCCCGCGACGCGATACAGGACGCGCAGGACGCGGTGCAGGACGCGCTCGAAGTCGTGGACGAGAGGGCCGAAGAGTACGCGGGGGTATTCACGCAGTGGCTGGGCGTTCCGGCGTCGAGCGTCAACGTGGAGCATGACCCCGCCGGAGTGCTCGACGGGTGGCAGTTGGACCTCGACGCGCTGTTCGACGACCGCCAGGTGCTGAACCACGAACTGTCCTGGATGGACCCGCCCGACGACGACCCTGCGACGCTGTGGGACGAGTTGGTCGTCTTCTCCTGGAAGACGTTGTACGTCGGGAGGCTGGCGGGCACTTGTCCCGACGGCCCGCCGTACGAGGGACGGTGCGCGGAGCACGAGATGGAGGAGGCGTGGACGGCGCTGGAGGACGCTCGCGCCGTGGTGGATGACAAGCGCGTGGCGGTGGACGACGCCCGCGCCGCGCTGGAGAACGCTGCCGCGAAGACAGCGCGGGACGTGCTGTCGGCCGAGGAAGCGGTGGAGAAGGCGGAGAACGCGCTGGCGGCGGACGAGGAAGCGGCGGCGGAGTTGACGGTCGAAGCGGAGACGCTGGACGTGGCGCTGCTGCAGTCGGAGATCACGGTCGCGGAGCACGCGCTCGCCGATGCGCTGGAGGCCGTGGAGAACGCGGCGCTCACAGCCCCTGTATCGGGCATCGTGGAGGACGTCTCGATGGAGGCGGGCGATCGCCTGGGCGAACAGGGCGGTCAGCAGGCGCCGTCGATCACCATCCTGGACCCGTCGGTGGTGGAGGTGGACGGCTCCGTGGACGAGATAGACGTGCTGGCGGTCTCCGTGGGGATGCCCGTGGCCGTGAGCCTGAGCGCGCTGGAGGGCCAGACGCTGACCGGCGAGATCGTGGAGATCGGCGCCGCGTCGTCCGGGCAGACGGACGTGGTGACATTCCCGGTGACGGTACGGCTGGACGTTCCGGCGGGGCTGACGCTGCGCGACGGGCTGAGCGCGGTCTCGGAGATCGTGCTGGCGCAGTACGCTGGCGAGCTGCTGATACCGACGTCGTCGGTGACGGGCAGCATCATCTCGCCCGTGGTGCGGGTATCGGTCGACGGCGTCATCGAGGAGCGAGGGGTGACGCTGGGGCCGAGCGACGATTTCTGGGTAGTGGTGATCGATGGGTTGTCGGAGGGCGAACAGGTGGTGATGCCTGAGCCCGCATCCGCGGCCCAGGGCGGCGGAGGCGCGTTCAGGACCGTGTTCGGCGGCGGTCCGGGACGCCCGCGCGGAGGCGGCGGCGGAGGCGGAGGAGGATAGCCGTGTCCAGCGTCATAGAAGTGACCGACCTGCGGAAGACGTACCGGCTGGGGACGGTGGACGTACCGGTGCTGAACGGCGTCAGCGTGAGCGTCGAGCGCGGGGAGATGGTCTCCATCATGGGGCCGTCCGGCTCCGGCAAGTCCACGCTGATGAACATCATCGGTTGCCTGGACGCCCCGACCTCCGGCAGCTACCGGCTGGAAGGGGAGGAGGTCAGCCGCTGGGGCGACGCCCGGCTGGCGGCGGTGCGCAACAGCAAGATCGGGTTCGTGTTCCAGACGTACAACCTGCTGCCCCGGCTCTCTGCGCTGGCCAACGTGGAACTGGCGTTGCAGTACGGCGACCGGCGGAACGCCCGCGCCCGCTCGCTGCGTGCGCTGGAGTCGGTGGGGCTGGGCCACCGGTACAAACACCGCCCGCTGGAGCTCTCCGGCGGCGAGCAGCAGCGCGTGGCGATAGCCCGGGCGCTGGTGAAGGACCCGGCCATCGTGCTCGCGGACGAGCCGACGGGCGCGCTCGACAGCCGCTCCAGCGCCGAGATCATGGCGATCATCCAGCGTCTGAACCGGGAGGAAGGGCTGACGGTGGCGCTGGTGACCCACGAGGCCGACGTGGCGCGGCACACAGGGCGCATCGTCTCGCTGCGCGACGGACTGGTGGTGGGAGACGAACCCGTAGCCGAGCCGTTGCAGGCCCGGGCTGCGGAGGGCGTGACGGCATGACGCCCTTCGCGCTCATCGGGACGGCGTGGTCGTCCATCGGAGGGAACCGCCTGCGGACGGGGCTGACGCTGCTGGGCATCATCATCGGCGTGGCGGCGGTGATCGCGCTCATGTCCATCGGACGCGGCGCGCAGGAAGACATCACGAACCGCATCGAGTCGCTCGGCTCCAACCTGCTGTACGTGCGGCCGCTGGACGGCGAACTGACGCTGGACGATGCGCTTGCCCTGGTGGACCCCGTATTCACCCCGTCCATCGTGAGCGTCGCGCCGGAGGTGTCGACGGGCGGGTCGGTGACGTACCGGACAACCGAGACGTTCGCCCAGGTGGCGGGCGTCACGCCGGAGTTCGCGGACGTGCGGAACTTCGAGGTCGCGTCGGGCGAGTTCATCTCGCCGGCGCACGTGCAGGGCCGGAAGAACGTGGCGGTGCTGGGGTCGCAGACCGCGGAGGACCTGTTCGAGGCACGCGACCCTGTGGGGGTGGACATCGCCATCTCCGGCATCCGTTTCACGGTCGTCGGGGTGCTGGAGAGCAAGGGTGCGACCGCGTTCGGGAACGAGGACAGCCGCGTGCTCGTTCCGCTGACGACGGCCTTCTACCGGCTGAGCGGCGAGCGCACCGCGGAGGGCGCCATCACCGTTTCCCTTATCAACGTGCAGGCGGACGGCGAGCGGATAGACGAGGCGCAACAGGAGGCGGAGACGGTGCTGCGCCTGCGGCACGAGATCACGGACGCGGACGACTTCACGGTGGATACGCAGCAGTCGGTGATCGATGCGCTGAGCGAGACGACGGGGACGCTGACCGTGTTCCTGGGCGCTGTCGCCGGCATCTCGCTCGTCGTCGGGGGCATCGGCATCATGAACATCATGCTGGTGTCGGTGACGGAGCGGACGCGGGAGATAGGCATCCGCAAGGCGCTGGGAGCGAAACGGCGCGACATCCTCGCACAGTTCGTGACGGAGGCGGTCCTGCTGAGCCTGGGCGGCGGTCTGCTGGGCGTCGGCGCGGGCGTGGCGGCCTCCAGGGTGCTGGACGGGTTTTCGCTTGCGGGCTCGGAACTGACGACGGTGTTCAGCGGCGACATCGCGGCGCTGGCGCTGGTGGTGTCGGCGGGGATAGGGCTCTTCTTCGGTATCTACCCTGCGGCGCGGGCCGCCCAACTGCACCCCATAGAGGCACTGCGCCATGAGTAACCGTTCAGAGCTAGGTGGCGGGAGCTTGGTCCCCTCTCCCTTGAGGGGAGAGGGTCAGGGAGAGGGTGGACCAGTGGGGACGCGGGGGATGCGCGATGGGTTACGCAAAGGTCTCTACTGGGAGAGAGGGTACTGCGGAGCGGGCATGGCATGAATAACGGAGGTGCTGATGGGAGCTAAGGGGTTCATCCTGGTTCTGCTGCTGTTCGCCCTGGTGGGGGCTGGCGCGGGTTACGGCGCCGCGCAACTCGTCCCGATGGAGGAGGAAGAGCAGGCGCCCGAGACGGCTGATCTGGTCGCGCCGGGCGCGGGCGGCGCAGACGCGGGCGCCGCCGTGACGACCGGCCGCCCGCGGCAGACCGGAGGACGGGCCACGGTGGATGACGTGCTGGAGGCGACGCTGTCGGAGGAGCAGCGGCGGGAGTTGGAGAGCAACCCCGAAGCCGCCGCGATGGTGCGCGCACAGATCCAATCGGCCATCGATGCCGGCCAGATACCGGCGGAGGCCCTGCAGGAGTTGGCGGGTGGAGGGGCAGGTGTGACAGGGGGAGGCGCCCCTGGAGTCGGCACGGACACACAGGGCGCGGGCGCGCGGAACGCCGAGCCGCTGCCCGGTACGGTGGTGTCGTTCGAGAGCGGGACGCTGCGACTGGAGACGCCGGACGGCGAGGCCGCCATCGCGGTGGCCGACGATGCGCCGGTCAACCTGACGAAGGCCGTGGCGGATGCGGGAGACTACCTGGCGGAGGGGGCGGAGGTGTCGGTGGTGGCCCGTCCGGAGGGATCGGGCGGACTCGCGGCTGCCGCCGTCATCGTGGGCGCCGCGGGACCGGGCGCGGGCGGCGGGCGGGGCTTCGGCGGCCAGGCGGCGGTGGTCATGGGTTCGATCACGTCCCTTTCAGACGGCGTGCTCACGCTGGAGACGACGGACGGCCCGGCAGAGTTCACCCTGGCGGACGACACGCCGGTGCGCATCACTGCGACGGCCGCCGAGGCGGCTGGCGAGTTGACGGCAGGCGTGAGCGTGACGGCGTTCGTGCAGCGCGAGGCGGACGGAAGTCTCTCCGCGGCGAGCGTTCGCATCGGTGAAGGAGCGTTCGGCGGCCCGGGCGGCGGGCGCCAGCGCGGTGGCGCGGGTGGCAACGCTGGCAACGGACAGGGTCAGTAGCGGATAGCCGGATGGCTGAGACGTTGGACCATGTCGGCGGGGTGAGCGTTCTGCGCAACGTCGTGGACGGCGCGGCGTGGACGTTCGTTTACGCGCCGGGCGCGGGCTCCAACCTGCGCGACCCCTTCGGGCAGCGGCTCGCTGAGCGGTTGCCGGAGGCGGGCGTGTCGCTCGTGCGCTTCCAGTTCCCGTACCAGGAGGCAGGGCTCCGCAGGCCGGACAGGCCCGCTACGCTGCTCGCGACTTGGCGCGCCGTGCTGGAGTCGTCGCGCTCGGACGGTACGCGGACGGCCGTAGGCGGGAGGTCGCTGGGCGGGCGCATCGCGTCGGTGCTGGCGTCGGAGGGAGCGTCGGTGGACGCGCTTGCGCTGTTCGCGTACCCGGCGCATCCGCCGGGCAGACCGGAGCAGCCGCGGACGGCGCACCTGCCGGGCATCGCGTGCCCCACGCTCTTCTGCTCCGGCACGCGCGACTCCTATGCCACGCCGGACGAGTTGGCCGCGGTTGCGGCGCTCGTGCCGGACGCGCGCGTGCACCTGCTCGACGGCGCGGACCACGGCTTCGCGACGCTCAAGTCGAGCGGGCGCTCGCGGGAGGACGTGTGGGCGGAAGCGGCGAGCGTACTCGTGGAGTGGCTGGGCGGGCTGTCTGGTCCCCTCTCCTGAGGGAGAGGGTTAGGGTGAGGGCCCTGCGGGGTGGCGGGAGGGTCTGATCCCTTCTCCTCGATGGGGGAAGGCCGGAGCCTGCGCCGCACTTGATGGTTAGGGTGAGGGTGGACCGGCGGGGAGGGATTGGTGGAGGGGTTCGCTAGGACGCCAGCGAGAGCGCGTCGCAGTCGCGGGGGTCGATGTCCGGGCGGAGGGAGTTGAAGACGAGGAAGAGGAACGTCCCGTCCGCCGAGCGTTCGCCGTACTCCACCTCGACAGCGAGGGACGGCTCGCACCAGTGGGAGAAGAGGCTGACGGGAGGCTCGTGGGTGAAGGGACACCGGGCGGTGTGCAGCCGGGAGAGCGTTTCGTGGAGGAGTCGCTGGTCGCCCCGCGCCGTTCCCGCGCCCGCGGCGCCGGTGAAGCGGAGCCGTCCTTCCTCGAAGACGCCCAGGAGGAGCGAGTCGAACGGCCGCTTGCTGCCGCCGAAGGTGTAGCCGCCGACGACGAGGTTCATGGTGCGCGCGTTCTTGGTGGAGAGCCAGTGGCGCGACCGCTTGCCGGGCTCGTAGAGGCTGTGCTTATCCTTGGCGACGATGCCGTGGAGGCCGAGCTCCCGCGCTGCGGCGTACATGGCGACGCCCTCTCCCTCCTCGAAGTGGCATACGTGGACGGTGGCGTTGGGACGCAGCGCGTCGTGGAGGCGGGCCTTGCGCTCGTAGAGCGGGAGGTCCAGGAGCGAGTCGCCCTCCAGGTGGAGGATGTCGAACACCTCGTAGTTGACGGGAGTGGGGCGCTTGGCTGCTGCTCCGCTGAGCCAGCGTTCGACGACTGCGTAGCGCTGCGGGATGCCTTCGTCGCTGAGCGCGACGAGTTCGCCGTCGAGCACGACGCTTGCATCCCCGGCGGCGTTGCGGAGCGCGTCGGCGACCTCCGGGAACGCGGCGGTGATGTCGGTCCCGCCACGCGTGTGCATGCGCACCTCGCCCCCGCTGACGACGGAGATGGCGCGGATGCCCTCCCACTTGATCTCGTAGAGCCGGTCCGGCGCGTCGGTCGGCTCGGGGCTGGGCGTGGGGACCATCGGCTCGACCAGGCCGAAAGCGAGTGCAGCGCGTCCGGGGCCGGTCTGCGAGGTCGTTGTCATGGCCTCAGGACGCCTTCCTCGCCTTGCCCGCGGCGGGCTGAGCAGGCTCAGCTTCGGCGTCGGGGGTTCCGGCGCGGGCCGCCTCGATGGATGCGCGGAGGGCCTCCATGAGGTCGCGCACCTTGCCCTGGGGCGCCTCGGGCGCGGCGGAGATGGGCGCGCCGGAGCCGAGCTTGGCCTCGATCACCTGCTGGAGCGCGTCCCGGTACTCGTCCCGGTACTCGCCGGGCTGGAACTCGCCGGTGAGCTGGTCGATGAGCATGACCGCCATCTGCAGTTCGGCCTCGCTCAGCTCGACGTCGCCGGGGAGGTCGAGTTCGGCGGTGCCGCGTATCTCGTCAGGGTAGTACATCGTCTCCATGATGAGGCCGTCGACGTACGGGCGGATGAGGCAGAGGTGCTCCTTGTTGCGGAGCGCGACCTTGGCGACGGCGACGCGGTCCGTGGCCTCCAGCGCCTTCTTGAGGAGGGCGAACGGCTTCACGCCGACGGTCTCGGGTTCGATGTAGTAGCTCTTCTCGTAGTGGACGGGGTCGATGGTGGCGATGTCCACGAACCGGAGGATGTCGATGGTGTGGGTGGTCTTGAGCGGGAGGTTGTCGAAGTCCTCCGCCTCCATCACGAGGTACTCGTCACGGGCGAACTCGAAGCCGCGGACGACCTCGCTGTACTCGACCTCGTCCTCACAGGAGGGGCACCAGCGCCTCTGCTTGAGACGGGTGTGACAGGAGTTGTGGAGCTGGACGAAGCCGATGTCCTTGCTCTCGGTGGCGATATAGAGCTTCATGGGGATGGCGACCATCCCGAAACTTATCGCGCCTTTCCATATCGCACGGGCCATGAGCACCCCCGGAAGTACGGGCTAGTGTAGGTGTGGCGGTCGCGGCGGGTCAACGGGAGAATGTCGTGAATGCGCACTCCCATGGAGCTGTGAGCGCAGACGGGCGAGGGAAGCTTGGCAGAGGTCAGAGTCGCGTGAAGAGGGCGACGAAGCCGCCGGCCATGGTCGCCCAGACGCCCCCGATGAGCACCAGCAGTATGTTGAAGCGGGCGTTCATGTCCGACCGGAGGGCGCCAACCTCAGCGCGGAGGTTGGCGTCGACTTGGCGGATCTCCTCACGGAGGGAAGTCTGGCCTTGCGTGAGGTCGCCGAGGCGTTCGTTAACCTGCTCGTAGGCGCCTTCGAGGCGGCTGATGCGTTCTTCCGGGGCTGGGGTCTGGGTGGTCATGGCGTCACTCCTGCGAATTGTAGCACGCCCGGTCAAGCGGGTCCGAGGGCGTTATGCCTCACGGTAGAGACCACCGCCCCGAGCGGGCAATGGGCGGATGTCACAGCCGCATCCCCTGTTTCTGTCTGATGTGTGACATTCGCCCGTTGCGCGGACAAACCTCCTCTGCCTACGCTGTCCTGGACGGCTCACCATCGCCCGGCCCGACCGCTGGCCATGGGGCCGAATCCCGCAGGAGGTATGTCCTGAAATGTCTCACAATGTCTCACCTGAGCGAACGATCGCCCTTTCGCCCCGGCAGACTGCCGCCCTTCCGTACGTCGCGTCCGAACCCACGCTCACGCGCGGGGCGCAGGCCGCGCAGATAACCAGGCGCACCCTCACGCGCTGGATGAACGAGCCCGCCTTCCGCGAGGAACTGGAGCGCATCCGCAACAACATCGCGGACTTCGCCTACTCGGAGCTCGAAGGCCTTGCCCTCAAGGGCGTCTTCCGCATCGCGCAATTGATGGACAGCGACGACCCCAACGTGGCCCATCGCGCGTCGAAGACCGCACTCTCCCTGTCCATGAGCGTCCGCGACCAGCGCGAAACACGGCGGCGGATGGAAGCGCTGGAGAACGCCATCACCCTCGTCAGGCAGCAGCGATGAGGAGCAGCATCAGGGCCATGGAGCGCTACCTCGGCTGTCTGGCGGTGCAGGCCACGCTCAGACCCCTCGCTGACGACTACGTCGACCGCTGGGCCGACGCCATGGAGCACGGCGAGTCTTTGCCGGACGTCGCGGACCTCTTCGAGGCCGCCGGCGCCCTGAGCGTCCCCATCCTCAGCCCTGTCCCCATCGACGCCTACCTCCGCCAGTGCGCGAGGACCGGACGCGTCCCCGATCCCACCCGCATCGTCCTGGCTATCGCCCACGCCTGGGCCGAAGGAGACCTCATGAACCTCGGCAAGACCTGCCGCTGCCCCGCCCGCCGCCCCCTCTTCCAACCCCCGCGCCCCGGCCTCCGGGAAGAAATGTCCCCTCTCCCTACAAGGGGAGAGGGCTAGGGTGAGGGTACTTTGGGAGGAGGTGGTGCGGGCTGCGAGTGAGGGGGGAGGGCTGGTCCGACGGTGACTTACGGGCGCGGGTGGGCGTCCAGCGCGCGGATGCGTGCCTGGATGTCCTCGGGGGCAGGCCGCTGATACGCTCCTCGGCTATATCACGGTCTGCTTCTGCTTCTCCTGCCCGCCAGGAAGGCGTCCAGAACCATGACTGGTCATCCGGCTCTTTGGTTTCCTCAGCATCTACGGGGGGGGTGTCCGCTGAGGCCTCTGGTTCTGTTGCATTGTCGTCCTCCCGAACAGGGGTGCAGGGGTTGCCTCAAGCGCGCCTATGCAGGTCAGACCTTAAGAACCCAGGACGGCTTCACGCAGGGCGGCGTTGGCGCGGGTCTGCCAGCCAGGGCCTTCTGCCCGGAGACGAGCCACGACGTCGGCATCGAGGCGGATCGTCACACGCGTCTTGGCGCGTTCATTGCGCGCATGGCGGGGCAGGGTCAGTTTCCCCTTGCGGTAGGCATCGAGGAGTTCGGGATCGGCTTCCGCGATGGGGACGAGCGGACCGGTCGCTTCCCAGGTGTCCGGGTCGTCGGCGATGGCCGCGTCGATAGCGGCGGACTCTTCCGGTGTCGGCCTGATGGGATTCGGATTAGCTGGCGTCATAGCGGTCTTGCTCCCTGTCGTTGGCCTTTCGCAGGCTCACGACGCGGATGTTCGTGTCCCGTCGCACGTAAGCCAGGGCGTGCAGGCGGTCGCCGATGTAGCCGTAAGCCATAAGGAGAGTGTAGTTGATGGCGGGAGCCACTGTGTGCGTTGTCGCGCACGGGTGGCCTGACGGTCACCTGGATTCCAGCTTTCGCTGGAATGACGGGTGGGGCGTGGTTCGACAGGCTCACCATGAGCGGCACTGCCTCACGCCCACCCTACAGTACCCTCACCCTCGCCCTCTCCCCTTGTAGGGAGAGGGGATCGATCATGTCGGAGGTGTGACACGCGCCCCTTGTGCGGATGTCCGCCCTTGCCGCACGATGGTAGGGCGCGGCGTGTAAGCGCGCAGATCGACCCTGGCGGACGAGCCGCAGGAAGACCGCTGCCCCCTCAGCGAAGAGCGAGGGGGCTTTTCACGTTAACCAGGTGGCGGAGGCGTCATCGGGTAACGGGTGGAAAAGGTGGCTCCGTGACAGAAGAAGAGGGAGCTGAGGGGGGCGAGGTTCCTGCCTGCGCTGGAACGACAGACCTCACGCGATACGCGAACGACCCCGTCGGGTTCGTGCGGGACGTGCTCGGCGCCGCCGGAGCGCCGTACTCGAAGCAGGCCGAGATGCTCGATGCGATCGTGCGCGAGCGGCGCGTCAGCGTCGTCGGGGCGAACGGCTCCGGCAAGGACTGGGCCGCAGGCCGCGCTGTGCTGTGGTGGCTGGAGACGCGCCCGGAGAGCAAGGCGATCGTGATGGGCCCGACGCAGCGGCAGGTGGAGGAGATCGTGTGGCAGGAGATGCGCGAGGCGTACGCGGCAGCCGCGGACGTGCTGAGCGGCCGCATGCTGAGGTCGGCGTACCGCATCGACGAGGGGCGGTTCGCGCTCGGCTTCTCGACGAACAACGCGCTGAACATCCAGGGCTTCCACTCGGAACAGCTGCTGGTGGTGGTGACGGAGGCGCACGCGATGCCGCAACTGCACATGGACGCCGTCAAGCGGCTGCAGCCGGAGCGGTTGCTGCTGGTGGGGAACGCGCTCTCGCGCGACGGCGAGTTCTACGAGTCGCACCACGCGAAGCGCGGCCTGTACCACCGGATGGCGATCTCCGCGTTCGACACGCCGAACTTCACTGGCGAGGACGGGGGACGGCGCGGCATGATCACGCCGGAGTACGTGGAGGAGTACGCGCTCGACTACGGCGTGGACCACCCGCTGTACGCGGCGTCGGTGCTCGCGCAGTTCCCGGACATGCTGGAGGACTCGCTCATCGGACGCGAGGCGGTGGAGTCGGCGATGGAGCGGTGGGAGCAACCCTCAGCCCCTCTCCCAGAGGGCGAGGGGAGTCCGAGAGGGCACGCGGAGTGGACTGGGGACGTAGGGGCGGTTTTCAAAACCGCCCCTACACCAGGCGAGGTTCCTGCGGAGGAGCAACCCTCACCCCCAGCCCCTCTCCCAGAAGGCGAGGGGAGCCTGAGAGGGCACGCGGAGTGGACTGGGGACGTAGGCGCGGTTTTGAAAACCGCCCCTACACCAGGCGAGGGGAGCCAAACCCACCTCTCCCCCGGGGAGAGGTCGGCGCGCGACAGCGTGACGGGTGAGGGTTTTGACCCCAACGAGCCCGTGTACATCGGCGTGGACGTGGCGCGGTTCGGGTTCGACAAGTCCGCCATTTGCGTGCGGCAGGGTGAGCGTGTGCTGTCCGTGCAATCGTTCGACCGCATGGACACGATGCGGCTGGTCTACGAGGTGCTAAGGACGGTGCGGCGGACCGGCGCGGAGGCCGTGTTCGTGGACGAGGGCGGCGTTGGCGGGGGCGTCGTCGACCGCCTGCGGGAGCTGGGCGCGCCGGTGCACGGGGTGCACTTCGGCGGCGCGGCGCAGCGTCCCACGCGCTACTTCAACCGTCGGTCGGAGATCTTCTGGGAGCTGCGCAGGCTCTTCGATATCGGGGGCATCGCCATCCCGCGCGACGAGGAGTTGGCGGGTCAGTTGCTGGCGCTGCGCTACGACGTGTCGAGTTCCGGCCAGATACGGCTGGAGGGGAAACAGGAGATGCGGAAGCGGGGTATGCCGTCGCCGGACAAGGCCGACGCGCTGGCGCTTGCGTTCCTCGTGCCTCCGTCGTTCGGCATCTGGACGGGGGCGGAGCCGTTCCTGCGCGACGACCCGCCGCCGAGGGCGACCATCGAAGCGTTCGGCTACGAGCAGCCTCCGCCGTACTCGGAGGGCGTCGAACCGGATGAGGACGATGGTGGGGCCTCGGCGAACCGGCTGCAGGTGTGGTGGTGAGCCTCGTCGTCATTCCCGCGAAGGCGGGAATCCAGAGTGCCGACCAGGCACGCGGGGTGGAGTGGGGTAGGGTGTCAGCCTATCTCGTCGTAAAGGTCGTGCCACTCAGGGTTCGATTCCTCGATCAGCCTGAGCTTCCACAGCCTGTTCCACTTCTTGATCGCCTTCTCCCGTGCGATGGCGCTCATCATGGCCTCGTGCTGTTCGTACCACACCAGGATATGGGCGCCGTATCTGCTCGCGAAGCCCTCGCCGAAACCCTGCTTGTGCTGCCATACCCGCTGAGGGAGGTCGGAGGTGACGCCGACGTAGAGTGTGCCGTTGCGCTGGCTGGCGAGGATGTAGACGCAGGGTTGACGGGGCTCTCTGCGTCTGCGGGTGGTTGCCATGGAGGGAGTGTAGTTGAAGGCGGAGCACTGGTGTGCCCTCGTGGGCACGTCTGGATTCCCGCCTCCGCGGGAATGACGGGTAAGGTGCGGGAATGAAGGGGGTCAGCGGAGGACTCCTGAGAGATTTCCCGGCTGCGCTCGGAATGACAACTCTACGCCTGCGCTTCCTCCAGGTAGGAGTGGTCCAGGTAGGAGGCGATGTCCGGCCCGTGCGGCGGTGTGAGGCCGAAGCGGAGGCGTATCTCCAGCGGGATGGCGAACGTCTCCGGCTCAGGACGCAGGGGGTCCGGGATGTCGCTGAGGGCTCGCGCGGCCCGCTCCTCGCTGAGCTCTGTCGCGCCCGCGACAAGGGCCGCAGCCGCTCCGCTCCGCGACGGGTCGCGCGCCCAGCGGGCGGCGTCGAGCAGCGCGCGCAGGAAGCCGACGACGATGGGGCGGTTCGCCTCACCCCACGGCCGGCTGACGGCGAAGACGCCGCCGGGGTAGCCGGGGACGACGTCCGAGTGGCGGGCCATCAGGCGCATGCCGGCCTCCTCGGCGCGAGCGTTCCACGGCGCGTTGAGGACGCCGGCGAACGTCTCGCCCTTCTCCATCGACTCGAGCCGGTAGCCGGTCGCGCCCGCGGGGACGAAGGTGTAGTCGCGGTCCAGCTCCAGCCCGTGCTCGAGCAGGATGCGGCGCAGGACGAGCCCGTAGGCGGTGTCCACGGCATCGACCGCGAGCGCCTTCCCACGCAGGTCGTCCCACGTCCGGATCTCGGGCCGGACGTAGACGGGCAGGTCCACTGCCGTGCTCGCCCTGGCGATGGCGACGACCTCCGGCCCCTCCCGCTCCGACCACGCGAGGACGTTGTCGAAGGCGGTGGAGGCGATCTGCCAGCGGTCCTGGATGAGGCCGCGCATCTGCTCGGTCGAGCTCGGAGTGCGGGTCACCTCGACCTCCAGCCCCTGCGCCTCGAAGAGCCCGCCCGCTCTGGCGAGCGCGACCGCCGCGCCCTCCCCGAACGTGATGAAGCCGATCTTCGTGAGGTCTGGCATCTGTATGCTCCTCCGGATCCCCTTATCGGGTGTAGTTCTTCCCACCCACCCGCCCGAACGCTTGTGGGGGACACCCCCACGCCCCCGGCAGAGGGAACATCCCTCTGCACTCCCGTTGGGCGGCCACCAGAGACTGCCGCACAGGTTACGCAAAGGTCTCCCTGCAAGGAGAGGGACCAGACAGCCCGTCCCCGGCGCGGCGCCCGGTTACTATATCCTCTCCGCTCTGGAAGGGCGCACGGGCAGGTGAGGCCATGGAGATAGGACAACTGGAAGCGTTCCTGACAGCGGTGCGGCTGCACTCGTTCAGCCGCGCGGCGTCGGAGTTGGGCGTCACGCAGCCGACGCTCAGCACCCGCATCCTCCTGCTGGAGAACGACCTGGGCGAGCCGCTGTTCAGCCGCGTGGGGAGAGGCGTGCGCCTGACCGACGCGGGACGGACGTTCCTGCCGTATGCCCAGCGGGCGCTCGACACCCTGGAGCGCGGGAAGGAGACGGTCGTGTCGAGCCGTACCGCGGCGACGGGACGTCTGCACATCGGCGCGGCGCGCGGGATATCGTCGGCGGTGCTGCCGGGGATACTGGAGACGTTCCACGAGCGTTACCCCGCCGTGGACGTGGCCATCAAGACGGGGCGCTCGTCAGAGGTGCTGGAATGGGTGCTGTCGGAGCAGATACAGGTGGGCGTGTCGCGGGCGCTGAACCACCCGGAGGTGGAGACGACGCACCTGTACGACGAGGAGATCGTGCTGGTGACGCACCCGGAGCACCGGTTCGCCATCGGCGGGAGCGCGAGCATCTACGAGGTGGGGTCGGAGCCGCTGATCATCTACGACAAGGAGAGCACGTACTTCGTGCTGATGGACCGGGTCTGCCGGGAGGCGGGCATCGTGCCGAACATCGCGATGGACCTGGACAGCATCGAGTCGACGAAGCGGATGATCGAGCGCGGCCTGGGGGTGAGCTTCCTGCCGTACAAGTCCGTGGAACGGGAGTTCCGGATGGGCACGCTGGCGCACGTGCGGCTGGAGGAGGGACACCGCATCACGCTGCCGACGGCGGCGATGGTGCGGAAGGCGTCGTCCTACGGCCCGCTGGTGACGGCGTTCCTCGACCTGCTGCAGGGTATGTACGGCGGTGGGGAGGGGGAGGAGCAGGCGCGCGTCGATAACACCTCGCTTTGCTAGACTCGACGCATGAGCACCCTCGACGATCTGCAACGCTATCTCGACAACCCGCTGCCCGCGGACGTGGCGGAGCGCTCGTTGCTGTCCGGCTCGATGGGGGAGTCGCCGTCCAAGTACTCGCGGAGTCCGGCGATGTGGAACGCGGCGTTCCGGGAGATCGGGCTCGACGCCGTGCACATGCCGTTCGACGTGCGCCCGGAGAACCTCGCCTCGTTCGTGGAGGCGGCGCGGGCGTACCCCGGCTTCATGGGCTCCAACGTGACGGTGCCGCACAAGCTGGCCATCATGCCGCTGCTGGACGAGATAGACCCCATCGCCCGGGAGATCGGCGCGGTCAACACGTTCATGCAGACGGAGGACGGCAGGCTGGTGGGGTTCAACACGGACGCCGACGGGCTGATCGCGAGCATGCTGCGGACACTGCCGGGCCAGTCCGGGCCGTTCCTGCCGACGCTGACAGGCAAGCGCGTGTTGCTGCTGGGCGCGGGGGGCGCGGGCAGGGCGTCGGCGTTCGCGCTGGCGAAGGAGGTGGGCGACGGCTCGGTGTTGCTCACGAACCGCTCGTTGGAGCGTGCGGAGGAGCTCGCGCAGCAGGCGGCAGCGGCCACCGGCGCCAAGGTAACCGCCACCGCCCAGGAGCTGGCCCTGGACGTGGTCTGGAGTATGGACGTCATCGTCAACGCATCGACGGTGGGGCAGTCCGGCGTGCGCCGGCTCGGCAACGGCGAGGCGACCTCACTCGAAGCGTTCTCGTCGCTCGCACCCGCCGCGCCCGCGGTCGTTCCGGAGGGAGACGGCGGAGCGTCGTTCTGGCGCGAGTGGTTCGCGGCGTCGGCGAAGGCGATAGCGGAGAACAACGCGCGGTCGGCAACGGCGATAGCCATGTGCAGGCCGGACGCGGCGTTCGTGGACGCGGTGTACTCGCCGGACGAGACGGTGCTGCTGCGGCAGGCGCGGCTGTCGGGCCGCAAGACGCTGAACGGCAAGGGGATGTTGGTGATGCAGGCGGCGTTCTCGTTCGTGAACCGGATGACGCGCCGTCACCTGCAGGCCGCGGGCCACGACCCCGACGCGCTGTACGACCGCGTCGTCGAGGTGATGGCTGCGGGGTTCTGATGCGTCCCATGGAGATACCGGCAGGCGATCGGGTGCTGCGTCCGTGGCGGGAGGGAGACGAGCCCGCGCTGGTGAAGTATGCCAACAACCGGAAGGTCTGGATCAACGTCGCAGACGTGTTCCCCCACCCCTACACGATGGAGGACGCCGTCGCCTGGGTGCAGTTGCAGCAGGACCGCGACCCCCCGACAGAGTTCGCCATCGCCAACGCCGACGAGGCCATCGGCGGGATAGGGCTCAGGCTACAGGCCGACATCTACCGGCGGTCCGCCGAGGTGGGGTACTGGCTGGGCGAGCCGTTCTGGGGGCAGGGCATCGTCACCCACGCGGTCCGGGCGATGACGGAGTACGCCTTCGCGACGTTCGACCTCGTCCGGATCTACGCCACCGTCAAGGAGTGGAACCCGGCTTCGGCGCGCGTACTCGAGAAGTGCGGGTTCACGCTGGAAGGACGGCTGCGACGGGGCTTCACCAAGGACGGCAAGACGGGAGACCTGTTGCTGTACGCGCTGGTCCGAGAGTGAGCGCGCTCCCTCGGTTCGACAGTGGGAGTAAGATAGGCGCGGCACACCCACAGGCGGAGGCGCAGCGATGGTCGACACAGCCCCCCAGCAGACGAAGACACGCAGGATAGACGGCGACAGCCACTTCTTCCCGCCGCCGGACTTCACCGGCGTGAGCGAGGCGATCGGCGTCTCCGAGCAGGCGCTGGACATGCTGCTGCGGGACGCGCTCTTCTTCTCCGACCGGGAGGCGAGACGCGGGGGATTCCGGGCATCGGCTGCCGGGCAGCGCACGGGCGCGGTCAACCCCACGGCGGCGGTGACGGGACAGCGCGGCGGCCCCATCGGCCATGGCGTCGCCGACCAGCGCGTGAAGCTGCTGCCGGAGACGGGGTTCGAGATGCAGGTGCTCATCCCGGACGGCATCTACGGCAACCCGTTCGGCTCTCCGGTCGAACGCGAATGGGACCCCGGCCTGCGGCTGGCGCTCTGCATGGGCTACAACAACGCGACCGCGGACGCGCAGCGCCAGTACCCTGACCAGCTGATCGGGACGGGTGTCGTGCCGTTCGGGACGGAGTCGGTGGAGGCGTGCGCGATCGAAGCGCGCCGCGCCGTGACGGAGTTGGGACTGCAGGCGCTGACCATCAACAGCAACTGGCGCGGGAAGAACTGGGACAGCATCGAGCTGTATCCGTTCTGGGAGGCGGTCGCCGAGCTGGACGTTCCGCTCTACGTGCACGGCAACCCGTTCCAGTGCCAGGTGAACGACCACATCCCGACGAACTTCACGCTGGGCTGGGAGCG
>DAOUJK010000064.1:0-2335 GCA_034422795.1 Dehalococcoidia bacterium
TTCATCTCGATCTCTTCTTCGGTCGGCACCACCACCCTGAAGATCTTGTCCTTCACGTCCATGGACTCGATCCGCAGTTCCAGGTTCCGCTTCACACGGTCCTCCTGGCCGGAATACGTGTGCACGATATACCAGTGAGACTCTATCTCCGGTATGACGGATTGTTGCGTCATGAGCCTCTGTCTTCCTTGTCCGCTGACCGAATGTAGCGATTCGCTGTCCGGGTATGGCCGACCTACAGGAATACCCGCTCCACTATCGTGCTGAAGCCCAGGTCCCAGAGGGCGAGGAAGGCGCCCACCGCGGCGGACACGCCCAGCACCAGCAGCGTCAGGCGTGCGGCGTCCTCCCGTGAAGGCCACGTTACCTTTGTCAGTTCGCTCCAGACCTCGCCGATGAACGCCAGCCTGCCTCTGCGGCGGACCTGGCCCTCGTCCATCATCGAGCGGAGCGGGTTCCGGCCTCGAGCCTGTGCCACGCTACCGCACCTCGCGGTAGAGGCAATGCGCTCTGCACCGGGGGCAGAACTTGCGCAACTCCATCCGGTTCGGGTCGTTCCGCCGGTTCTTCTCGGTGTGGTACGTCCGCTCGCGGCACTCCGTGCAGGCCAGGTTGATCAACTGGCGGACGTCTCCTCGCTTCTTGGCCACGATCGCTCCTTAAGAGACGTCCGTGATGACGCCTGCGCCGACGGTCCTGCCGCCCTCGCGGATGGCGAACCGCAGCCCGGGCTCCATCGCCATCGGGCTGATGAGCTTGATGTGCATCTGCGTGTTGTCTCCCGGCATCACCATCTCCACCCCGTCAGGCAGACCGATCTCGCCGGTGACGTCGCTCGTGCGGATGTAGAACTGCGGCTTGTAGCCGCTGAAGAACGGCGTGTGGCGGCCGCCCTCGTCCTTCGCCAGCACGTATACCTCGGCTTCCGCCTCTTTGACCGGCTTGATGGAGCCGGGCTTCGCGAGCACCTGGCCCCGCTCGATCTCGTCGCGCTCCACGCCGCGGAGCAGCGTGCCGACCGCGTCGCCGGGCTCGGCCTCGTCCAGCAGCTTGTGGAACATCTCGACGCCCGTGACCGTGGTCTTGTGCGTCTCCTTGATCCCGACAATCTCAACCTCGTCACCCGGGTGGATGACGCCGCGCTCGACACGGCCCGTAACGACCGTGCCGCGCCCCTTGATGGAGAACACGTCTTCCACCGGCATCAGGAAGGTGCCGTCGCGTGGCCGGTCGGGGACGGGGATGTACTCGTCCAACTGCTTCACCAGCTCCTGGACGCCTGCGTACTCGGGGGCGTCCGGGTCCGTGCTGCTGGATTCGAGCGCTTGCAGGGCGCTCAACCGAACGATGGGAGTGTCGTCGCCGGGGAAGTTGTACTTGCTCAGCAACTCCCGGACTTCCAGTTCCACGAGCTCCAGGAGCTCCTCGTCGTCCATCATGTCGACCTTGTTGAGGGCGACGACGATGCGCGGCACCTCCACCTGGCGCGCCAGCAGGATGTGCTCCCGCGTCTGCGGCATCGGGCCGTCCGGCGCCGATACGACGAGCACCGCGCCGTCCATCTGCGCCGCGCCGGTGATCATGTTCTTGATGTAGTCCGCGTGCCCGGGGCAGTCAACGTGCGCGTAGTGCCGGTTCGCGGACTCGTACTCGACGTGGGCGATGTTGATCGTCACGCCCCGGGCCTTCTCTTCCGGAGCGCTGTCGATGGAATCGAAAGCCCGGAACTGGCCGCCGCCTCCCAGCGCGAGCACCTTCGTGATCGCCGCTGTCAGCGTGGTCTTGCCGTGGTCAACGTGTCCGATCGTGCCGACGTTAACGTGGGGCTTGGTTCGCTCGAACTTCTGCTTAGCCATCTAACCCTCTGCCTCCTGCTGTTCTCTGCTGATGCTTCTTTGTTGTGCTTCGTCGTCACGGCCCGGAGCCCCTACGGAACGCTCCCGGCCCTTGCGGTCGCCTGGAGCCCACAATCGGACTTGAACCGATGACCTCGTTCTTACCAAGAACGTGCTCTACCGCCTGAGCTATGTGGGCGTGTGATGTTCCTTCGTGTGGCGCGGCTTGGTGGAGGGAGCAGGATTCGAACCTGCGTAGCCCTGAGGGCGTCAGATTTACAGTCTGATGGATTTAGCCGCTCTCCCATCCCTCCCTATGCGCCCGTCCGATGAATGTATCCTAACACTCCTCGGTCCCTCTCCTGGGAGAGGCCCCCTCCCGTGAGACTGGAGCCCGAGGAGGGAGTCGAACCCACAACCTGCCGATTACAAATCGGCTGCGCTGCCGTTGCGCCACTCGGGCCGGGACGGCATTCGCCTCAATCAAAAAAGACGGCCCG
>DAOUJK010000065.1:0-106969 GCA_034422795.1 Dehalococcoidia bacterium
CTCAGGGCAGGCTCTCTCCCAGGGGGCGAGGTGAGGGAAGGGCGTCCACGAGGGACGCTCCTGCACCAGGCAGCCCACCCACCCCACCACAGTACCCTCTCCCCTTGTAGGGAACCTTGCGTAACTGCGTTCAGCGCAGCGTCGTTCTTCCCACCCACCCGCCCGAACGCTTGTGGGGGACACCCCCACACCCCCGGCAGAGGGGGTATGCCCTCTGCACTCCCCCATGGGCTGCGTCCGAGAGGATGTTGCGCGCTGAAGCACGGGCTCCGCTCAACGTGACAAGCCCCCACTCCGCCCCGCCCCACCGCGTGCGCTGCCCGCACACCCTGGATTCCCGCCGGTGCGGGAATGACGGGGGCTGCGCCCCGCGTCTGGTTCACCCTCACCCTCCGCGCTATCGCGCGTCGACCCGTTCGGCAGGCTCAGGGCAGGCTCTCTCCCAGGGGGCGAGGTGGGGAAAGGGAGCCCGAGAGGGACGCTCATACACCAAGCACCGCCCCGAGAGATGTTTCGGCTTCGCTTCGCTCCGCTCAACATGACAGCCCCCCACCCATACCGCCCCACCGCAGTACCCTCTCCCCAGCCCTCTCCCCTTGTAGGGAGAGGGGCCAGGCAGGGCGCCACCTTGGCGGGTGGTTCGACAGGCTCACCATGAGCGGGCTATCCAGAGAGACGTTTCATGGCTTCGCGGGCGACGCGTTCCTGGCGGATGCGGGAGAAGAGGTAGGTGACGGCGAGGCCGCGGTACGGCTTCCAGTGCCGCTCGGCGAAGTCTTCGAGTTCCTGCTCGGTGAGACGCCTGCCGTCGAAGTAGTAGTCGCCGACGACGCGCTGCAGGGCGAGGTCGCCGGCGGGGAGTGCGTCCACCCGTCCGAGCGCGCGCATGAGCGTCCACTGCGCGGTCCAGCGCCCGACGCCCCGGATGCCGCTCAGGACCGTGATCGCCTCCTCGTCGCTCAGCGGGGCGAGCGTCTCGTGGTCGAGGTCGCCCTGGAGTGCGGTCTCCGCGATGCCGAGCACGTACTCGGCCTTGCGGGCGCTGAGCTTGAGCGCGCGCAGGGCGTCATGCCCCGCTTCCAGGAGCGTCTGCGGTCGCGGGAAGGCGTGCACGACGTGACCGTCCACGTTTACCTCCGCTCCATACTCCATCACGATACCGTCGCGTATGATGCGCGCCACGATACCGGAGACCTGCTGTCCCACGACGGCATGCACCAACGCCTCCCAGACCGTCTCCGTGCGCGTGTGACGCAGGCCGCGCAGTCCGCCGACGGCATCGGCAAGGACGGGGTCGTCCGCGAGCATCTCGTAGAAGCCGTCCATCGGCACGTCGAGCCCCAGCAGCCATACGACCCACCCCGCTGCAAGGTCGAGCGTGGATGCTGAGCCGCCGTTCGGCAGCGAGACCTCGATGCCGTCCGCGACGGGTCGCGCCGCCACGCCGAGGGGTCCGCCGTCCAGCCAGAGGGCGCGGTAGTAGACGCCGTCCGCGAGGAGGTCGGAGCCGGCCTTGCCCCTGTAGTTGGTCTGGTGCGCGGCGGTGAGGGCGAAGTCGAACGGCTGCGGAGCGGGGACGACCCTGGCGATGGGCGGCATCGTCAGTTCTTCACGAGCCCGCCGGGCTGGCAGGCACGGCACCAACTGGTGACCTTCTGATTGGGGCCGATCTCGGAGATGAGCGCGCCGCAGCGGGGGCACGGCTCGCCGCCCTTGCGGTGCACCTTCAGGAAGTCGCGCACCTTCACGTGGATCTTCGGGGGCATGCGCTCGCGCACCACGCCGGTCGCCTCGTTCAGCACCCTGGGGATGGCGTCGAACAGGCTTCGCAACTCGTCGTCGGAGAGCGAGCGTCGCTTGCGGAAGGGCGATACGCCCGCCTCCCAGAGGATCTCGTCCACGTAGGCGTTCCCGATGCCGGCGACGACCTTGCCGCGCGCGATGACGCCCTTGATCTCGCCGGTGAAGGGACGCAGGCGCTCGACGAAGTCGTCGAACGTGCCGTCCGGATCGAGCGCGTCGGGCCCCTGCTCCTGGAGGCGGCGTATCCCGCCCAACTGGTCCGTCGTCACGTAGTTGATGCGCCCCATCGACTTGTCGTCGAGGTAACGGAGGTCCATGTCCCCGACGCCGAGGAGGAAGAACATGCGCTTCGACGGCTTGGTGGAGGACTCGGTGTACTGGAAGCGCCCGGTGAGCATGAGGTTGGCGACGAGCACGCGGTCGCCGCTCAGGGGGAAGAGGAGGTCCTTGCCCTTGCGGAGGATGTTGCCGAAGGTGCGCCCGACAACGTCCGAGAGGAAGTCGTCAGCGGCGAGCGAGCGTACGATCCACGGTTTCGGCGCCTCGGCGCGAACGATCTCCTGCCCGGCGATGCGCTCGTTCAGGAACTCGCGTATGACTTCGAGGTCCGGTATCTCGGGCATGCGTGGGAGTATAGCAATCACCCTCACTGGCTGCCGTGCGGCAGCTTCCTCTCCCAGGGGGCGAGGTGGGGGAGGGTGTCCGCGAGGGATACTTCGACGCGGCTGCGCTCCGTTCAGCATGACAAGCCCCCCGCCGCGCCATCCCCACCGCGTGCGCTGCCCGCGCACCCTGGATTCCCGTCGGTGCGGGAATGACGAACGCAAGCTACAGGAACGGCGGGGCGGGTGGACGGCGGCACGGGCGCACTCTACGATTGAGGCGCTCCGATGAATGCGCCCCGTCCCGAACACAAGCCTCGAATCCCCGCTGCGGAACTCCTCGGCGAGGCGCTGAGGCTGTACGGGCGCCACGCGCCGGTGCTCATCGTGACTGCATTCGTGGGAGCGTCGGTGGGGAGCACCGTCGGCCTGATGGTGTCGCCGTCCACATTCCCGGTGGAGCTTCTCTGGGGCCTGTTCATCTCCGCGCTGACGACCGGACTCCAGGCGCCGGTGTGGTTGCTCGCCGCCTTTGCACGTTCGAACAGGCCGCTCAACGTAGGCGCCATCTTCTACGGAGTGCCTGCGCTCTCACCGGCTTTCTTCAGCGTAGGGTTGATCCTTGGCATGTGGAGCGGGGGACTCATGCTCCTTGCAGCGTACGTTCAGGCGCTCTCCCTGCCTGCGCTGGGTGTTCTGGTCTATGCCGCAGTCCGCTTCTCGCTTGCAGGCCCGGCCCTCATATTCGAGAAGCATTCCCCCGTGCAGGCGCTCATGCGCAGCTGGGGGCTCGTGCGGGGGAACTGGTGGCGCACCTTCGTCGTCCAACTGCCTGTCGTGGTGTTCACGTTCATCCTGGTGATCACAGGCGCAGAGGTGGCTGAGCGGGCGGGCGCCGCTATCGCCAGGGCCGCCGTGGGCGCTATCGCGCTGGGCATAAGCGCACCGCTCGTTGCGCTGGTGGAGACGGCGCTGTTCGAGGAGTACATCGGGAAGCAGCAGCCCGCAGTCGAGGAGAGGGCGGAGGAGTAGGGGGCGCACCCTCACCCGCCACGCTGTCGCGCGTCGACCCGTTCGACAGGCTCAGGGCAGGCTCTCTCCCAGGGGGAGAGGTGGGTTGCGAGGTTCCCTGCCTGCGCAGGGAACGACGGAAGGGCACCCACAAGGGATGCCCCTACACCGGACTAGGTTCCTGCCTGCGCAGGAACGACCGGCCATCCCGAGAAGATGTGCGCGCTAAAGCGCGGGCTACGCTCGAAATGAGAGGCCCCATGCCACGCCACCGAATCACCCTCACCCGCCACGCTGTCGCGCGTCGACCCGTTCGACAGGCTCAGGGCAGGCTCTCTCCCAGGGGGCGAGGTGGGCGGAAGGGCGCCCATGAAGGGCGCCCCTGTACCAGACGAGGTCCCTGCCTGCGCAGGAACGACGGAAGGGCACCCACAAGGGATGCCCCTACACCAGACGCCACCCATCCCCACCGCCCCGCGTGGCCTGACGGCCACCCTGGATTCCCGCCTGCGCGGGAATGACGAGGAAGGCGGGGATGATGAGTGGTTCTACTCCAGGAAGTCGCGCAGGAGGCGGGAGCGGCTGGGGTGGCGGAGCTTGCGGAGCGCCTTCGCCTCAATCTGGCGTATGCGCTCCCGCGTGACGCCGAAGTCGCGCCCGACCTCTTCCAGCGTCCGGCTGCGGCCGTCGTCTATGCCGAACCGCAGTTGCAGGACGCGGCGCTCACGCTCGCTCAGCGTGCCGAGCGCGCGGGCGACCTCCTCGCGGCGCAGCTGGGCGGTCGCGGCTTCCGGAGGCGCGGGGGCGTTCCGGTCCTCGATGAAGTCGCCGAGGTGGGAGTCCTCCTCCTCGCCGATGGGGGTCTCCAGCGAGACGGGCTCCTGCGCGACCTTCAGGATCTCCCGCACCCGCTCCGGCGGCACCTCCATCCCTTCCGCGATCTCCTGGGTGGTAGGCTCCCGGCCGTACTCCTGCACGAGGCGGCGGCTGACGCGCATGAGCTTGTTGATGGTCTCCACCATGTGGACCGGCACGCGGATCGTCCGTGCCTGGTCCGCGATGGCGCGGGTGATGGCCTGCCGTATCCACCAGGTGGCGTAGGTGGAGAACTTGTAGCCCTTGCGGTAGTCGAACTTCTCGACCGCGCGGATCAGCCCGATGTTGCCCTCCTGGATGAGGTCCAGCAGGGACATGCCTCTGCCGATGTACTTCTTGGCCACGCTGACCACGAGGCGGAGGTTCGCTTCCGCGAGGTGGCGCTGCGCCTTGATGCCCTGGTCCTCCACGTCCCTGAAGTGGCGGTGCAGGATGAACTCGTGGCTCTCCAGGCCCTGACCGATGTCCGCATCCTCGATGATCTCCGGGAGATCGGCAATCGCCACGTCCGCGCCAACTATGTCGAGGATCTCGTCCGGCAGCACGTGGCTGTTGAGCGCCAGCTGGATTATCTCCTGGCCGACCTCGACAGGTTCCTTCTCGTAACGCGCCGCGAGGGTCTCAAGCATCTCGATGTTCAACTCGCCGTCCACGTTCGCCCGCAGTTTCTCGTTGTGGAGCAGCTCGCCGAGCGTTATCTCTTCCTCGATCACGAGGAACTCGGCGACGGCTTCCAACAGACCGCGCTGCTCATGGATGCGGCGCAGCAGTTGCTTGGCCAGATCGGTGTCCCGTGGATTGCGCTGCGTCTCCGCGCGCAGTTCGTTCAAGCACTTCTCGACGTGTTTGAATGAGGCGCGCTGCAGCGCGAGACGGCGCTCGTCCGCTGCCGTCAGGAGCGTCACCCGGCCGATCTCGCGCAGGTACATCCGGACGGGGTCGTCGATGACGTCCCCTTCCATGTCGTCCTGCTGGGCGTCCGTGATCGCTTCCTTGGCCTCTTCCTCGGTCGCCTTGATGTCCTCCGCGTTCGGCTCGTCAGAAGCCTTTTCGAGAGCAACGGACGCCACGGCGACGGCGGATGCGTACGCCTCGCTGACCTCCCCGGGTCCTGTGCCGTTCACCCCGGCCGCCAAGTGGGCTCCCGCGCCATTCGCAACAACCCCAGCGGGCGTCCGGGCGATCGCGCCGTCCCGGGCGCGTAAACGGGGCCGTGCGGTCCTCGGGGCGGACCTGGCCAGCGGAACCCTCGACGCAGTCTTCACGACGCTCCTGACGCGGCCCTTCACCGGCGCGCCGTTCATGCCCGCGGTGTTCTTGCCAGCGGAAGTAGGTTTCTGCCTGGTTGCCAACTGCTTCCTCCTCGATGGGGGAGAGTTTCTCGCGCTGCCGTGCGGATCAGCAGAGGCCCCTGACGAAGAGATCCCGCAGCCGTTCGTTGACCTCCAGGGCCTGCCGCTGCACGGCCTGAACGTACTCAGGGTCTACCGGGGCGTCGCCGACGGCGTCCGAGGAGAACGCTGCCGCCTCCTGCGCTTTCAGATTACGGAGGCGCCTCTCCTCGAGCCTCCGCAAACATCCATCCCATTCCTCGTTGCGCTGCCTTCGATCGGCGGGAGGAAGCGCCTCCAGCGAGTGCCTGACCAGGCGGTCGGCAAGTTGGCCATCGAGCTGCGCTAGCGCACCTTCTATCGTACCAGCATCCCGGAGCGCGAACAACAGGGCACGGTTCTCCGGCCGGACGAATGTTTCCGGCTCAACGTCGCCAACGCGGGCCAGGAGCTCCTGGTCCTGCGACAGCAGCGCCAGGACGCGCTCTTCCAGCGGGTCGTGCTCCGCGACGGCGAATACGGACTCGACGTCCCTGTTCCCTGCTCCCTGCGCAGCCCGCCTCGTACGTTGCTGGCCGCGCAGCGGCCCCTGCAAGCGCCCGACCGCTGCCTCCAACGTGGAGACCGGCACACCGACTATCTCCGCGAGGCGGCTGAAGTAACGCTCCTGGTCTGCCCAGTCCGGCAGGGCGAATACCACGGGCAGAAGCCTCTCAACCAGTGTCGATTTCCCCTGCGCCGAACCGATGTCCAGGCGGGCGGCCTCGGTGTGCATGAGGAACTCGACCGCCGGGACCGCGTCCGCAAGCAGCCGCTGCCACTGCGCCGGGTCGTTCCGGATCAGTTCGTCCGGGTCCTTGCCCTCGGTGATGAGCGCGATGCGGAGCGACGAGATGTCGTCCGGACGGTTCAGCACCTCGGTGCGCCTGCGTCCCGCCGCGACGCTGCCGACGAGCTCCCACGTGGTACGCAGCGATTGCAGCATCGCCTCCTGCCCCGCCGCGTCCGCGTCGAGCGCAAGGACGATGCGTTGCGCGCGCGCCTTCAACAGCGAGACCTGGGTCTCAGTGAGGGCGGTGCCCATGGAGGCGACCACGTTCCGGTAGCCGTGTTCGTGCGCGGCGATGACGTCCATGTAGCCCTCGACGACGACGGCCTCGCCCTCGGCGCTTATGGCGTCCCGCGCGCGGTCGAGCGCGTAGAGCATACGGCCCTTGTCGAACACCGAGGTCTGCGGAGTGTTGATGTACTTGGGGTCGGAGCCGTCCAGCGAACGTCCCGCGAACCCGGCGATCCGCCCGTCGACGTCGCGGAGCGGGAACATGAGACGCCCGCGGAACATGTCGCGCGATGGCGTTCCGTCGTCGCCGCGCAGGACGAGGCCCGACCGGAGCAGCAGTCCGTTGTCGAAGCCGAGCGCACTGAGGCTTCGCAAGAGCTCGCCGCCGGTCGATGGGGCGTAGCCGATGCCGAAGCGCGCGGCCGCGTCCTCGCCGATGCGCCGTCCCTCCACGTACGCGCGGGCCTGCGCTCCACGCTCGGCGATGAGCGACTGCTTGAAGAACTGCTGCGCGGCGTCGTTGAGGGCGTAGAGGGGGTCGTCGTCGCTCCGCTGGCGCCGCTCCTCGATACGGACGCCGGCCTGCGCGGCGAGGAGGCGCATCGCTCCGCTGAAGTCGGTGTTCTCCGTCCGCATGACGAACGAGAACATGTCCCCGCCGGTGGCACAGCCGCCGAAACAACGCCAGCTCTGACTGGTGGGGAAGACGACGAACGAGGGAGTGTTCTCCTGGTGGAAGGGGCAGCGCGCCTTGTAGCTGGATCCCGTGCGTTTCAGGTCCGGGACGTAGTTGGAGACGACATCGACGATGTCGAGTCGCGCCCGGATGTCGTCCACGGTGCTCACGCAGTCCCTCCTGCCTGATTGTACGTCCTGAACGCCGCCGGGGTTGCATGTTTCCTACCGCACTATGCGGGCCGGAACCGGTAGCGTAACCTGCGCGCGGGACCCCCGCTTCGCGGGAATGACGAGATATTGCGGGAATGACGAGAGAAGGGCCATCACGAACCCAGAACCCAAGCCCCGCGTCTTCTATGGCTGGTACATCCTCGGCGTCATCCTGCTGACGGGGCTGTTCGCAGGCCCCACGAGCCAGGTCTTCATCGGCGTGCTCGTGCGGCCGATCAGCGAGGACACGGGGTGGAGCGCCACGGCCATCGCCGGGGCCGTGACGGTCGGAGGGGTGCTTGCGGGCATCGGAGCGCCGTTCGTGGGGTTCATGGCGGACCGCTACAACCCCCGCGTGCTCATGACGTTCGGCGTTGTGCTCATGGCCGCATCGTTCTTCATCATCGCCGCTGCGCCGGCGGTGTGGGTGCTGGTGCTCGGCTACGCAGCCGCGAGGGGGATAGCGCAGAACATGATCGCGGGCGTCGTCCCGCGTGTCGTCGTCGTCAACTGGTTCCGCCGCATGCGGGGTCGCGCCATCGGGCTCGTGGGCACCGCCCACCCGATAGGGACGTTCGCGCTCGGCCCGGCCGCGCTGCTCATCATCGGCGCCGGGCTCGGCTGGCGGGGCGTATGGGTGGTCTTCGGTATCGCCGTCATCGTCTTCCTCGTGCTGCCGAACGCGCTGGTCATCCGGCGGACGCCGGAAGAGATGGGCCTGCTGCCGGACGGCGACCGCGCGTCGGACGGCGGACAGGATGCGGCGGTGGCGGCGAGCGCGCGGGAGGCCGAGCAGTCGTGGACGTTCCGGGAGGCGGCGCGCACGCCCGCATTCACGCTCGTCATCCTGTCCATCCTGCTCACGAACTACGGCGGGGGCGGGCTGCCGTTCCACATGCCGCAGATCTACGCGGACCAGGGGCTCCGGGAGGCGATAGGAGTCGCGGCCGTGAGTATGTTCGCCATCTCCGGCGCGTTCGCGAATACGCTCTGGGGCTTCCTGGCGGAGCGCATCTCGGAACGCATCCTGGGCATCTTCACCATGATCATGGGCGCGGTGCTCGCGTTGGGCTTCCAGTTCGTTGCACACCCCGTAGCGGCGGTGAGCTACGGGGTGTTGCTCGGCGTGGCGGCGCGGGGCGAAGCCTCCATCCTGATGATCCTGGTGGCCAACTACTACGGCAGACGCTCCTACGGCGCAATCTCGGGCGTCGTGCAGACCGCGATCCTCGTCGGCCTCGCGCTCGGTCCGGTCATCATGGCGCGAGTCCGGGAGTCGACAGACTCCTACCTTCCCGTCTTCTACTCCGCCGCCGTAACCTTCACTATCGCAGCCGTGCTGCTTGCGCTCGCCACGAAGCCGAAGCGTCCGCAACGTATCCCTGACGCCGCGATCAACCCAGGAGGTCAACCGCAGCCATGACAACGTCCACCGAGATCGAGGCGCTGAAGCGCCAGGTAGCCGAGAGTTCGCACGTGCTGGACCACCAGGGGCTGGTGGACTTCCACGGCCACGTCAGCGCCCGACTGCCGGGTACGAACGTGCTCTACATCAAGCCCGTGCTCCGGGCGCACAACCAGATCCGCCCGGAAGACATCATCGCCGTCGACATCGACGCCTACCTGGAGGGCGGCGACGCGCAATGGACGCCCGACGACCAGCGCGGGCGGACGATAGACGCACCCGTCCCACCGCGGGAGACGGCGCTGCACGCCGCCATCATGCGGGCGAGGTCGGACGTGAACTCCGTCGTTCACACGCACCAGCTGGTGGCGACCGCGATAGGAGCGGGGAACGTACCGATCAAGGTGCTGTACAACCAGGCTGTCCCGTTCGCGCCGGAGACGCCCATCTACGAGAAGCCGGACCTCATCACGACGACCGCTCAGGGCGACGAGGTCGCTGCGGCGCTGGGCGACTGCGGCGCTGCGCTGCTGCGCGGACATGGCGTCGTCGTGGTCGGCGAGACGATAGACCACTCGGTCTCGAACACGATCTACCTGGAGCGCGCGGCGATCATCCAGGTCATCGCGTCCATCGTGGGGACCCCGACGCCGCTCACGGACGAGTACGCCGCCCGGTTCGGGGCGGACTGGTCGCGCCGCGCGTCGCACGCGTACGAGTATTTCAGGTCGCTCGTGCCGAGTCTGAAGACGCTGGAGTAGGGGGAACCCTCACCCGCCACGCTATCGCGTGTCGACCTCTCCCAAGGGGCGAGGTGGGGGACAGGGCGCCCACAAGGGACGCTCCTACACCAGGCGAGGTTGCGCACTGAAGCGCGTGGCTCCGCTCGGATGACGCGCCCCGTCCATACCCGTCGAGGGCCCTCACCGCGCGGTAAAGCGCGTCCCTCTCCCAGGGGGCGAGGTGGGGGACAGGGTGCCCACAAGGGACGCTCCTACACCAGGCGAGGTTGCGCACTGAAGCGCGTGGCTCCGCTCGGATGACACGCCCCGTCCATACCCGTCGAGGGCCCTCACCGCGCGGTAAAGCGCGTCCCTCTCCCAGAGGGCGAGGTGGGGGACAGGGCGCCCGCGAGGGACGCCCCTACACCAGGCGAGGTTGGGCGCTTCAGCGCGGGAACGACGGCAGTTAACGCTGGGCGCGGGCGGCGTAGTGGTTCCAGATGCCGCTGGGCTTGCGCGGCGTCGGGGCGACCTCCGGCGTGAGGTGATCGGCCTCGGGCATGGAGCGCATGTTGGCGGCGAACCCGGCGCGCTGCTCGGGCGTGAGCACGGCGTGGCCGCTGCCGACGGCGCAGAACGCGAGGTAGTTCATGCGCGCCTGCTCTTCCAGGTGCAGCATGTTGACCATGGCGTCCTCCATGTCACCGCCGACGGTCGCGGCGCCGTGGCCCTGCAGGAGGATGGCGCTGTGGCCGCCCATGAGACGCGCGACCTCCGCGCCGTCCTTCTCGTGGATGATGAGGCGCGGGCTGGGGAACATGGGCAGCGGCTCCGCAAAGAGCGGCATGCCCTCGATGCACATCGGCCCCATCTGCTCCTGCAGCACGCTCATCAGCACGGTGTAGCGCGGGTGGACGTGCACGACGGAGTTGATGTCCGGGCGCTCGCGCAGCAGGCAGGAGTGCATCTTGACCTCGTTCGGGAGGTTCAACTCTCTCGGTCCGCCCGCCTTGTAACCGTTCACGTCCACGACGACCATGTGCTCGGCATAGGTCTGCGACAGCGCGGGGCCGAGCGCCTTGATGACGAACCGCTCAGGATCGTCCGGCAGGCGCAGGCTCACGTGCCCACGTTCGATGGTGGAGGAGTCGGCGAGCCCCATCTCGTACAGCATGCGGTTCGCGAGCGCGGCCTCTTCCATGAGTTCTCGTAGGTCTGCCATGTCGGCCTCCTCGGTTTCCTCAGCGGGGCGTTGTTCTTCCCGCCCACCCGCCCGGTACGTTGTGGGGACACCCCCACGCCCCCGGCAGAGGAGTACCTCTGCACTCCCTTGGGCGCCCACAAGGGACGCCCCTACATCAGACACCCCTCCACCCCACTCCACCGAGGGCCCTCACCCCAGCCCTCTCCCTCAGGAGAGGGAGCCATGCACCCACACCCCCAGAGGATCAGCCCAGCGGGGGCTGGCGCTCGTGCCAGGCGGTCGCGGCCTGGTACGCATGCGCGGCGCGGAGCACGAGGGCGTCGTTGAGGCGCGCGCCGCCGAGCATGAGGCCGAGCGGCAGGCCGTCCGGCGAGAAGCCGCACGGCACGGACGCGCTCGGCATGCGGGCGAGGTTGAAGACGCGCGTCAGCTTCAGCAGCGCCTCCCGCGACGTTATCTCGACGCCGTTGAAGTTGAGCGTGTCCTGGTCCGCCAGCGGCGCCGGGGTGGCGACACTGGGCATGGCGATCAGGTCGACGCTCGTGAGCGCCTGCGCGACCGCCCGCGCATACGCGACGCGGGCCTGCTGCGCCCGCGCGTAGGCCGTGGCCGGGACGAAGAAGCCGGACTCGAAGCGCCGGCGTATCGCCTGATCCATGCGGTCGCCGTCGCGGAGGACGCGCGCGCCGTGGGCCATCGCAGCCTCGGCGGTCGTGATGCCGGCGGCGATGGGGGTCGTCCAGTCCAGCTCGGGCAGCGAGATCTCCATCACCTGCGCGCCGAGCCCTTCCAGCGTGCGCATCGCGGCCTCGAACGCGAGCGTGACGTCGGTGTCGATCGCGTCCCAGACGTACTGCCGGGGCACGCCGATACGCAGCCCGGTCACGCCGCCCTCCAGCGAGGCGAGGTAGTCGACCTTCGGCGCGGTGATCGAAACGGGGTCGCGCTCGTCGTAGCCCGCGAGGACGTTCAGGAGCAGCGCGAGGTCCTCGACGGTGCGCGCCATCGGGCCTGCGGTGTCGAGCGAGTGGGAGAGCGGCGTGACGCCGAAGCGGCTCACGAGCCCGAACGTGGGCTTGATGCCGGATATGCCGCAGAGCGATGACGGGATGCGGATGGAGCCTCCGGTGTCCGAGCCGAGGCCGAAGGGGAAGAAGCCCGACCCAACGCCTGCGCCGGTGCCGCTGGACGAGCCGCCGGGCATGCGACCCTCGCCCCACGGGTTGCGCGGCATGCCGTAGGTGGCGTTCTGCCCGGTGGGGCCGAACGCGAACTCGACAGTGTTGACCTTGCCCATGGATATCGCGCCCGCCTCGCGGAGCAGGCGGACGGCGGTGGCGTCCTCGTCCGGCACGAACTCCGCGTCGATCGCCGAGCCGGAGGTCGTGACGATGCCCGCGCTCCAGTAGATGTCCTTGATGCCGAACGGTACCCCGTGCAGCGGGCCGCGTGACCGCCCGGCGGCGAGCTCGGCGTCGGCGGCGCGGGCGTCGGCCATCGCATCCTCGGAGGTGCGTGTGATGAATGCGCCAACCCGGGGTTCGAGTGCGTCGGCGCGGGCAACGAACGCGCCCACGGCCTCGGTTGCGGAGAGCTCCTTCGCGGCGATGCGGCGTGCGAGGTCGGCTGCGGAGAGGGAGGTGACGTCCGTCATTCCATGCCTCCGACGGCTCGCTCGACGGGGACGTGGTCGACGGGCAGGTCGTCCAGTGGGGCGATGCGTCCGAGCATGGCCTCGACCTCGGGGCGCAGCTTCTCGAGATGTTCGGGGCCGGCGGTGATGCCGGCGGCGCGCGCCATCGAGGCGAACGCGTCCGGGGTCAGTTCGGGGGTCATGGCACTCTCCGCGGGCAGGTTGGCGCAAGTATAGCGGCGCGGGGGCGCTTCCGCCCCGCCGAGGGCCCTCACCCGCGTCTGGTCATGCGCGCCCTCTCCCCTCAGGAGAGGTGGGGTGGCGAGGCTATAATGGGCGGGTGAGTATCCCCTTCCGCGCTATCGTTTTCGACTTCGACGGCCTCATCGTCGACACCGAGCAGCCCATCTACGAGGCGTACAGCACCATCTTCGCGGAGTTGGGCGCGACGCTGCCGCTGAGCGTCTGGCAGGACGTGATCGGCCAGGGCGCTGGCACCGACGCCGCGTTCATCCACCTGGAAGGCATCATAGGACGCGAGGTGGACCGGGAAGCGATCCGCGCAGAGGCGCGCGCGATGCGCCGTGACGTGACGCTGACACTCCCGCCCCGCGACGGCGCGGCGGAGCTCATCGCGGAGGCGAAGCAGGCCGGGCTCGCGCTTGCCGTGGCGTCGAGCTCGACGTTCGCGTGGGTGAACGGTCACCTCGACCGGTTGGGGCTGCTGCCGTCGTTCGACGCCGTCTGCACCCGGGACGAGGTGGAACGGGCGAAGCCGGACCCGGCGCTCTACTGTCTCGCGCTGGAGCGGCTGGGCGTCGAGCCGCACGAGGCGTTCGCGATAGAAGACTCGCCGCACGGGGTGACGGCGGCGAAGGCCGCGGGCCTGCGCTGCGTCGCCGCGCCGAACCCGCTCACCGCGAGCATGGACCTGCGCCACGCGGACTACCTGCTGCCGTCGATGGCGGGCGCGTCGCTCGCGGACGTGGTGGCGGGGCTGGCGTGGTGAGTCTGGAGCATCCCCATCCTAACCTTCCCCCATCAAGGGGAAGGGATCAGAGCATCCTTAACGCTCTCTTTCGCTACGCATAACGCACTCTTCCCCTGCTCATAACCTGCCGGGCCAGCGCTCCATGGTGTGATTGATGGAGTTGCGTCTGCCATGAGCGGCAAGCGCAGACATCACCTCACTACCACAGGAGACCGCGTGGAACAGTTCTCTCGATCAGGCAGGGTTTGGGCCGGGCTCTTGCTCGCGCTATCGGCGGCGTCGCTGGCGCTCATGGGCTGCCAGGGGCCGGAAGGAGTACCGGGCGAGGCGGGAACGCAGGGCCCGCCAGGGCAACGCGGAGAGGCCGGAGCGACGGGACCGCAAGGCCCGGCAGGACCAGCGGGAGCAGCAGGGCCGTCCGGGTCGCGGGGACCTGCTGGACCGTCGGGTTCGACCGGGAGGGCAGGCACGTCCGGAGCGGACGGGCGCGAGGTGGAGCTGATCAACCTGGACGGCGTGCTGTCCTGGCGCTACACGGGAGAGAGCGACTCCGCGTGGCGCGAAATCGCCTCCCTGCCGACGGCGGCGCCGCCCATCTCGCTGACGAAACTCGGCACGTACACGTCCTCGGAGGGAGCGGAGATCGTGGCGTTCGACCCCTCGACTGCGCGCGCGTTCGTCACCGCCGGAGCAACGGTTGAGGTACTGGACGTGTCGGACCCGTCGCAGCCGGTGCTGGAGCACGTGATAGACGCATCGTCCGACGGCGACGGCGTCACGAGCGTCGACGTGAAGGATGGGCTGCTCGGCATCGCCGTGGACGCTGACAGGGACGCCGAACCATCGGCGCGCGGGAAGGCGCTCTTCTACAGCGCCACGTCGTTCATGCGGATCGCCGAGGCGGAGACCGGCGTTCTGCCGGACATGATCACGTTCACGCCGGACGGGAAGTACGCGCTGGTGGCGAACGAGGGCGAGCCGAGCGACGACTACACAACCGACCCGGTGGGGTCCGTCACGGTGATAGACATCGACGGCGGGTTCACGACGGCGACAGCTGCGTTCGACGCCTCCGTGTTCGACCTCGAAGCGCTGCAGGCGGACGGCCTGCGCGTGTTCGGGCCGGGGGCCGGGCTCGCTGAGGACGTGGAGCCGGAGTACATCACGGTTACGCCGGACTCCTCCACCGCCTACGTGGCGCTTCAGGAGAACAACGCGCTCGCGGTGGTGGACGTGGCGAGCGCCACAGTGACGGAGATACTGCCGCTCGGCTACAAGGACCACTCGCTGCCGGGCAACGAGCTTGACGCGAGCAACGAGGACGGGGCCATCAACATCCGCAACTGGCCGGTGCTCGGCATGTACCAGCCGGACGCCATCACCTCGTATGTGGCGCCGGATAGCAAGGTGTACATCGTCACCGCGAACGAGGGCGACGCCCGCGACTACGACGGCTACAGCGAGGAAGCGCGGGTCAAGGACCTGACGCTGGACCCCGCCGCGTTCCCGGATGCAGACGCGCTGCAGGCGGACGACATGCTGGGCCGACTCAAGACGACGACTGCTCACGGCGACACGGACGGCGACGGCGACCACGACGTCATCTACTCCTACGGCGCCCGCTCGCTCACGATCCGGGACACGGACGGGAACGTGGTCTTCGACAGCGGGAGCAGCATCGCGCGGTTGCTTACGGAGCATGCGCCGGAAGCGTTCAACTCCAACGGGCTCGCCGACGGGTTCGATGGGCGGTCGGACGACAAGGGTTCGGAGCCGGAGGCGGTAGCGGTCGCGCGGCTGTGGGGCCGCACCTACGCGTTCCTCGGCCTGGAGCGCATCGGGGGCGTCGCGGTATTCGACGTGACGTATCCACGCGAGGCCCGGCTGCTCGACTACGTGAGCAACACGAACCGCTACGGCGACCCGGACGTGGGCACCGCAGGCGACCTCGCCCCGGAGGGGTTGGAGGTCGTCTCAGCCGACGACAGCCCGATCGGCGCGCCGCTCCTGCTCGTGTCGAACGAGGTCAGCCAGACGGTGACCATCTACGGGATAGCGCGCCAGGCGCGAGGCGGATAGCCGTCTCCCCGGCGCGCACCCTACTCCGTCGCCGACGGCGCCCAGAAGGCGAGGCGGCCCTCGGCGACGGGATGCGGGGCCTCGCCGCCGACCGCGTCGACGGTCCAGACCTGCGGCGCGGCGCCCCGCTCAATCACGCCTGCGAACACCAGTTTCGTGGAGTCGGCCGACCAGACGAGGTGGGACGGCGCGAACTGGTCGAAGAACTGGAGGTGCGTCAGGAAGTCCGGCGTGGGGATGAAGCGGGCCAGCCGCCGCGCGTCACCGCTCGTAGGGTTGACGACCCGCCACTCCATGGAGCCGTCGATGGCGACATGGGCGATGCGGGAGCCGTCCGGCGACCAGTAGAAGGCGGCTGCGCGCTCTTGCACGAGCGGCTCGCCCGAGCCTGTGCCGTCCTCATCGACGACGTGGAGCGCACCGTAGAGCGTGGCCGCGAGTCCCTTCCTCGCAACGGCGATGCGTCCACCTGCAGGAGACCAGGCGAAGGCGGCCTCACCAGGGACGTCCATCAGCGAGACGCGGTCAGTCCCGTCGAGATTCGACGTGACGAGCCTGCCCGTGCTGCCCTCCTCGACAACGTAGGCGATGCGCTCGCCGTCCGGGCTGAACGCGGGCACGCGGTAGCGGAGCGAGTCGGCGTTGAGGTCTCGCGTGGAGCGGTCGCGGGTGTCGTGGAGCAGCAACTGCCCGCGGCGGTGCACCAGGATGTACCGTCCATCCGGCGACCAGACGTGGTAGAGCGGCGCGTCGGCGGTGACCTCGTAGGGTCCATCGTCGTCGCCGGGCCGGACGACGAAGAGGCCGAGTCCCTGGCCGGGGCCTCGCGGAGCGACGAACGAGAGGCGCTGCGAGTCCGGCGCCCAGAGTGCGTAATGCGGAGCGCCGTTGGCCACGAGGCCGATGGAAAGCGGGTGTGTCTCGTGCAGTTGCCGCTCCGTCGAGCCTTCGCTATCGAACAGCACGAGGCTGGCGAGTGCGTTGTCGCTGCCCGGCGTGCGCGAGACCGCGACGCTTCGCCCGTCGGGAGACCAGGTCGGCCAGGTGTAGCGGACGCTCCGCGTCTGCTGCGGGCGTAACGAGACGCTGGTGCCGGACTCGCCGGCTTCGCCGGGTGCACGACCGGTGAAGCGTTGGAGGTCGCTGCCGTCGCCGCGCACGGTCCAGATGTCGAACCGCGGGTCGACGAGGACGATGCGCTGGTCTCCTGAGGGTCCCGGCACGGGGGTCGCGGGCGCATCGTTGCCGCACGCCGCGAGGCCGACGAGCACTGCGGCTATGGATGCGGTACGGGGCAGTAGCCTCAACCTGGCCGTCTCCCGAGAGATGCTTCGACTGCGCCTCAAGGCTACGCCCTTCGGCTTCGCTCAGCATGACAGCCGACGTCCCGCCCTGCCCCCGAGGGCCCTTACCCTGCGCCTCAAGGCTACGCTCTTCGGTTTCGCTCAGCATGACAGCCGACGTCCCGCCCTGCCCCCGAGGGCTCTTACCCTGCGCTAAGCGCGTTGCCCTCTCCCTCAGGAGAGGGGGCGGCGCGAGCGAGGCGGAGCAGGCTCACCCCTCCACGCGGACCTCGAGGCTGATGTCGAGGGCCGTGACCGAGTGCGTCACCGCGCCGGTGGAGAGCAGGTCGACGCCCGTCTCGGCGACGTCGCGGACCGTATCGATGGTGATACCGCCGGAGGCCTCGGTTAGCGCGCGGCCCTTGCAGATGGCGACGCCCTCGCGCATCTGCTCCGGCGTCATGTTGTCGAACAGGATGATGTCCGCGCCGGCCTCGACGGCCTCGCGCACCTGCTCGAGCGTGTCGCACTCGACCTCGATGCGGATGGTGTGTGTGGCGTCGCGCCTGGCGCGCCTGATGAGCTCGGTCATGCTCTCGCCGCGGGTGGCCATCGCCGCGATGTGGTTGTCCTTGATGAGGATGCCGTCGCCGGTGCTCATCCGGTGGTTGTGGCCGCCGCCCATGCGGACGGCGTACTTGTCCAGCAGCCGCCAGCCGGGGAGGGTCTTGCGCGTGTCGATCATCTGCGTGGGGAGGCCCTCGATGGCCTGCACGTAGCCGTTGACGGCGGTGGCGATGCCGCTCATGCGCTGGACGAAGTTGAGGGCGGTGCGCTCCGCGCGCAGGATGCTCGACATCCGCCCGCGGATCGAGGCGACGTACATGCCGCGCTCGACGGGCGAGCCGTCGTCGACGAGGCGGGTCGTTTCGAGCGTGGGGTCGGTCTCGCGGAAGACCTCGAGGGCGACGTCGACGCCGGCGAGGACGCCGTTCGCCTTCGGCATCATCAGCGCCTCGCTGTTGAGGTCGTCGGGCAGGAGGGAGGAGGTGGGGTCGTAGGCGACCTCGTCCTCAGCCAGCGCCATGCGTATCAGGTCTCGTGTTCCGTGCCAGTGGTGGAGCATGGTTCACCTCGCGCCAGGTGGGATTCGCTTCTGTGGGAAGGAATTCTACGGCGGCGCAAGGGGTACTTTGTGACGGAATGCACAAAGTGTGGGCTAGAACCACCTCTTGCACCGGGAGAGGTACGCGGCAGTGTCAAGCGGTGTACATGTTGCCTTGTACCCCAAGCGTCCCGGGTGTCGAGGTTGACCTCCTTGTGTAAGGCCGTTCAGTTGGTGCAGCTTCCCGGATAGCCCCTCTTGGTCGAGCATTTTGACGACATTGCAGGCGCGCGCCCGTCTCATGTCGCGGTTACGGCGAGCACTCCCCCAGGCGAGCACGATTCTGTCTGCATCCTTAGCGACATCCCTGATGTGTGGATCATTGGCTGGACCGATGGGCTGAGGACGAGCGAGCGCCTCCTCGGGCTTCGCACCACCTATGGCGAACAGATTGCATGTCCACAACGTGGCGTACCCCCATCTCGCCGCGAATCCCTTGCACTTGTTCCGCGTGCGATGCGTCTTCTCTTCGTACCCGCTCTCCGTGCCGGGGTTGAGCATGAGGAACAGGCATACTCCCTTGTCCTCTGGTCCTTGAGAGAACCCCGTTGGGGTTTGCAGGAAATACCGGTAGTCGCCGTCACTGCAGAAGTAAGCACCGCCGTTGCCTTGCATTAGAGGCTTCTCACAGGCTGGGCATATAGGAGTCGATGTTGTCATGCCTACTCCCTAGGAAATCGCTCCACGCGGCCCGGAGTCGAAGTGGGATTGCAGCGTTCGTGGGAATGAAGGCATGTCGCTCCCATCAGCCCCTCGTGTGCGCTGCCCGCGCACCCTGGATTCCCGCCGGTGCGGGAATGACGGACGTCCCTTCACGGCAACGATGGTGGGGATGCTCCACGCACCTCTACACGCCGAAGAAGCGTTTGGCGTTGCCGCCGAGGACGGCGGCCTTGTCGTCGTCGGTGAGGCCGGGGTAGTGGGCGAGCTCGTCGATCTCCTCCTCGGCCTTCAGCGCGTCGACCTCGTGGGGGTAGTCCGAGGCGTAGGCGAACGGGGTCGCCCCGACGCGCTCGACGAGGTGGCCGAGCGTGCCCTCGCTGCCCTCGCAGCCGATGAGCACGTTGCCGCTCTTGACCCACTCCTCGGCGTCGAGGCTCGAGGCGCGGGGGCGGTACTCGTCCTCGCGGGCGATGCGGTCGAGCACGAAGGCGAGCCAGCCCGCGCCGCCCTCCATGAAGCCGATCTTGAGGTCCGGGAAGCGTTCGATGGCGCCCTGGCGGAAGAAGGAGACGAAGTTGATGATGAGCGGCAGCGGGTGGTGGAGGATGTGGGACGCGCCGTTGTCGATGAAGCCCTCCATGCCGAGGTTGAGGTTGGAGCCGCCATGGAGGGCGAGCACGCAGCCGAGCCGCTCCGCCTCCTCGTAGACGGGCCAGTACAGCTCGTGGCCGAGGTTCACGGGGAGCCCGCGGGTGGGAAGCATCGCGCCCGGCAGTCCGAGCTCCTCGACGGCGCGGCGCAGCTCCTTCACAGCCTCCGGCACGTTCTGCATGGGGATGAGCGCCATGGGATGCAGGCGGTCGCTCACCTTCCGGTAGCAGGCGTGGACGTAGTCGTTGAAGCCGCGGCAGACGGCGACGGCGTAGTCCGGGTTCTGGATGATGCCGACGGCGAGCCCCTGGGTGGTGAACATGACGGCCTTGTCGATCTCGGCGCGCTCGAGGAAGGCGACCCAGTCCTCGCCGGAGCCCATGCGGTGCTCGCTGGCGTTGACGCGCTCGCGGTCCCTTGCGCCGGACGGCCGCGCCTGCGGCATGTGCATGCCGTCCAGGCCGGGGAAGAGCCTGCCGCCCGCGTTCCTGCCGCCGCTGATGACGGACTTGAACGGCTCCGGCATGAAGTCGAGCATCTCCAGGCTGGCCTCGATGATGTGGCCGTCGCAGTCGACGACGGGGAAATCGCGCTTCGCCATGACATCCTCCCTCTCAGGTCACGGTTCTCGTCGTGGGCGGATGGTACAGCGGCGGATGGCGGCTGTACACGCCCACCCTCAGGTCGCCGCGCAGCGGCGGGTGAGGGTTTCCCGTTCGTGGTGAGCCAGTCGGACCACGATCTCCCGCTCGCATTGACACCCCTTGTCCGCGAGCCATAGCCTCTAGCGTGGCATGACCACGCACGCCACATCCATGCGGGAACTCATCAGGGCGGGGGCAGCCCTGCTCCTGCTGCTCGTCACGCTCGCCGCCTGCGGCTCCGACTCCACCGCGACACCCGTGCCACAGCCCACGCCCACGCCTCAGCCGGGACCGACCTCCACGCCCGTGCCTCCCTCGGATGGCGGCATGTCGGCGGGGGCCTGGCGCACCGACGCCGCCATCGGCTCGAACCACGGGGACCGCGCGGCAAACGCGTCGCTGACGCTCCCGGACGGCTCCAGCACCACGCTCGAATCCGTGGCGGCAGGCCGCGGCGTCCTCCTCTATTTCTTCGCCACCTGGTGACCGACCTGCCGCGGCGAGGCTCGCACGCTGGACACCCTCTACGACGACTACAAGGACGACGTCGAGATCGTCTTCCTCGCCTGGTCGGACGACGTCGCCAGTCTGAACGACTACGCGCAGAGCAATGGCTACGGCTGGGTCTTCGCCGAGGGCGGGCCGGACACTCCGCGCGACTTCAACATCCGCTCGCAGGCCACCTACGTCGGCATCGGGCCGGACGGCGCCATCGTCGCCAGCAGCGGCGGCGGCTCCGGCAAGAACTGGCCCAGCATCCTCGACCAGCTCAGCTCCACGTAGGCCGTTCGCATCCGCTCGTGGTGAGCCTGTCGACACGCCCCTTCCGTCGTTCCCGCACCGGCGGGAATCCCAGGCGACCCTTGGTCGCACGTGCGCAGGCCAGCGCACGCGGTGGGGTTGATGGGAGGGGCGGTGTCATGCTGAGCAGGGTACTGCCGCTGGACAACCAGCGCCTCTCCATTTCCATCCTTGCGCGGCCTGTGACATCCGCCCCCCTGGGAGAGGGCGGCGCGCTTCAGCGCGGTGAGGGTGAAGAGGTTGGCGAACGAAGCGCATCTGCGGTAGCATCCCAGAGCAGGACGCGGCCGGCGCGGGCCGCGATGGAGGCTCTATGACCACAACTCCCATCAGGCAGACTGTCACGCTCACTGTCAACGGCCAGGAATACACCCGCGAGGTGCCAACCTACCGCACCCTCGTCGATTTCATCCGCTACGACCTCGGCCTCACCGGCACCAAGGAGGCGTGCAGCGTCGGCGTCTGCGGCGCGTGCACCATAGAGCTGGACGGCAGGATCGCCGCGTCGTGCATCACGCTCGCCGTGCGGGCCGACGGCGCGAACATCACCACTATCGAGGGCGTCGCCGACGGCGACACGCTCCACCCCGTCCAGGAGGCTTTCATCAACCACGGCGGCTTCCAGTGCGGCGCCTGCACTCCCGGCCAGATCATGGCCGCCAAGGCGCTCCTGGAGCACAACCCCAGCCCCACCGAGGCAGAGATCAAGGAGTGGATGATGGGGAACCTCTGCCGCTGCACCGGCTACTACCAGATTATCGAGTCCATCCAGGCGGCAGCGGAGGCGAAGTAGCCATGCACGACTTCACCTTCCACGCACCCGATTCTCTCTCCGGAGCCCTCGATCTCCTCGCCGAGCACAACGGCGACGCCAAGCTGCTGGCGGGCGGCACCTCGCTCACGACGCTCCTCAAGCAGTCGCTCATCGCGCCCGACCACATCATCAGCCTGCACCGCGTCCCGGGCCTCGACTCTATCGAGGCGTCGGACGGCGAGCTCCGCATCGGCGGGCTCACCACGCAGCGCGACGTCGAGACGTCGCCGGTGGTGAAGGCACACGCGCCGCTGCTGGCGGAAGCGTACCGCCGCGTCGCCACCGTCCGCATCCGCAACGTCGCCACGGTCGGCGGCGGCATCGCGCAGGCCGACCCCGCGATGGACCCGCCACCGTCCCTGCTCATCCTGGGGGCGAGCGTCGTTGCGACGTCGACACGCGGCGAGCGCGTCATCCCCATCAGCGAGGTCTACGCCGACTACTACGAGACGTCGCTGGAGCCTGACGAGGTCGTCACAGAGGTGCGCGTCCCTGCCCAGCCGTCCGGCGCGGGCTGGACGTACATCAAGTACCTCCCCCGCACCGAGGACGACTACGCCACCGTCTCCGTCGCCGCGCTCGGCAGCGTTGAAGGCGGCAGCATCGCCGACGTCCGCGTCGCTCTTGGGGCCGTCGCGCCCACTGCCGTGCGCGCGTCGGTTGTCGAGGAGGCGCTTACGGGTCAGGCCCCGACGCTCGACGCGCTCCGCGATGCCTCGCAGGCCGTCGCCGACATCGTCGACCCTACCGACGACCCTCGCGGTTCCGCGTGGTACAAGCGGGACATGTCCGTCGTCTTCACTCGCCGCGCGCTCGAACAGGTGCTGAGCGTCTCGTAAGTCCCCTCTCCCTACAAGGGGAGAGGGTGCCGCGTAGCGGCGGGTGAGGGTGCTCCAGCGGGGAGTGGACGGGCGCGCCTACCACCAGTGGACCTCGTCCAGCGCCTCGGCGTCCGTGCTGCCGGCGTCCCACGGACGCGACGGCAGGTACTTCCACGCCCCGTCCGAGAACATCATCACGATGTTCCCACTCTCCATGCCCTCGGCCACGCGCAGGGCCGCGTGCAGCGCGGCGCCGGACGACACTCCCGCGAACACGCCCTCCGCCCGCATCACCTCTCGCGCTGCCGCGATGGCGCTCGCGCTATCGACGAGGAACCGCCGGTCCAACATCCCCAGGTCGAGCAGCGGCGGAACGTAGCCCTCAGCGAGGCTTCGCAGCCCCTGTAACCGTTCGCCAAGCCTCGGCTCGACGCCCACCGCCTGCACGTCCGGCCAGCGCTCCCGCAGGCGTCGCGCCACCCCGGTGATCGTGCCTCCCGTGCCGATACCGGCAACGAACACGTCCACGCCGGTCTCTTCCATCGCTCGGACGATCTCCTCACCAGTCGTGGAGTAGTGGCACTCGACGTTGGCCGGGTCGCTGAACTGGCCGACCGCGTAGTAGCCCGGCCGCTCGGCCATCTCCTGCACCCGCCGGATCGCGCCCCGCATCCCGGCCTCCGGCTCGCACCACTCGATCTCCGCGCCATACAGGTCCAGAATGTCCGCGACGCTGGGGACGATGCCCCTGGGCAGGACGACGCGCACGCGATAGCCCCTACGCGGCGCGAGCGCCGCCAGTGCGATACCCGTGTTCCCGGTGCTCGCCTCCACCAGCGTCGCGCCGGGCTTGAGCGCGCCCCGCTCTTCCGCCGCGTCCAGCATCGCCACCGCTATCCGGTCCTTGACGCTCCCACTGGGGTTCTGTCCCTCCAGCTTGGCGAACAACCGCACGCCGGGACGCGGGCTCAGGTTCCCCAGCTCAACGAGCGGCGTTCTCCCTACGAGCGCGGCCAGTGTTCCCTGCCTCTCCTGCACCATGCGGCGATTCTATCGCGGCGTGCCCGCGGGAACGATGCGCAGTATCCCGCAGCCGCGATTCGTTGACTCACCCCTGACGCTTGCTAGAATTTCTCATGCCGTTCCGTCAACGGCTGGAGTTCGTCACGCTCACTCCCTCCAATCCAGTCCTTCCGGCGCCCATCGAGGCTCTGCAATGAGGCGCAACAGCTGGCGTCTCCGCCCGGGTGACCGGGTTGTCAGGCGCCCCCGCCAGAGTGAGACCGCGCCCGTCCGCATCCGCACGCAGGACCGGCGGCGGCGCATCGTCCTGCCCTCGTCGTTCTCGGCGCTGCTCACACTCGCGGGAGGGTTCGCAGCCCTCATTTCAGCGGGCACGGCGCTCCTCATGCTGCCATTCGCAGCCGCCGGGCCGGAGAGCGCCGGTTTCGTCACCGCGCTCTTCACCGCGACATCCGCTGTGTGCGTCACCGGGCTGGTTGTCGTTTCGAGCGGGGCGTACTGGAGCGTGTTCGGGCAAGTCATCCTCGCGGCGCTCATGTTGATGGGCGGCCTGGGCATCATGAGCGCCGGCATCGTCGTCCTGGCCTTACTCGGCCGGCGCGTCACGCTGAACCAGCGGCTCCTCGTCCGGGAGACGCTGGGCGGCGAGGCCCTCGGCAGTGCGGTCCGCATCGTGCGTTACATCATCTGCTTCGCCCTGGGCGCGCAGGCCGTCACGTTCCTGTTCCTCTTCGCACGCCTCGTTTTCAAGTATCCGGCCGCCGAGGCGCTGTGGCAGAGCCTCTTCCACAGCATCTCCGCCTTCAACAACGCGGGGTTCACCATCTTCCCCGACTCGGACAGTCTCTCCGCCTTCCGGTCCGACCCCGCCGTGCTCTGGACCATCGGCTTGAGCATCCTCCTCGGCGCGATGAGCTACCCCGTGATGAACGAGCTGGCCCGGCGCAAGGGATTCAAGCGTTGGACCCTGGACACTCGGCTGGTCGTTCTCGGGATACTCGGGCTCTGGGCCACCGGCGTGGTGACGATGCTCCTCTTCGAGGCCACCAACCCGGCGACGCTCGGCGGTATGAGCGTGGCAGACAAGACCAGCAACGGCGCGTTTCAGGCCCTCACCTCGCGCACCGCGGGCTTCAGCTCCATCGACTTCGGCCAGGCGGAGGCCAGCACGAGCTTCCTGTTCATGATCATGATGTTCGTGGGCGGAGCGTCCGGCTCCGTGGCGGGAGGCATCAAGGTCAACACCGCGATGGTGATCATCGTGGCGACCATCGCCGCGGTGCGCGGGCGGACCCACGTGGAGTTCGATCGGCGCGAGATCGCCTATACCCAGGTGGGACGTGCGCTGTCCGTACTCGTGCTGGCCGTCATCGGGGTCTCGCTGTTCATAATCGCGCTCATGGTCTCCGAGCGTTCGAACCTTGAAGCAGGCACCTTCCTTTTCGGCGACGTGATGTTCGAGGCGATGTCGGCCTTCGGCACCGTCGGACTATCGCACGGGATAACGCCGGACCTCTCCACGCCCGGGAAGCTCATCATCACCCTGGCCATGTACGTGGGACGGCTCGGACCGCTGACCATCGCGCTCGGACTGGCGCTTCGCGAACGCCGGGCCTTGTACCGGTACGCGGAGGAACGCGTTAGAATCGGCTGAGGGAAACCGCAATGGCTCACCAGGTAGCCGTCATAGGCATGGGCAGGTTCGGTATGAGCCTGGCGCGCGAACTGTACCGCGTCGGCCACGACGTGCTGGCCGTCGACCGGGACGAGTCGCTCACCCAGGTGATGATGGGGCAGGTGACCTACTCCGTAACAGGCGACTCCACCTCCATGGAGTTCCTGGAGGAAGTGGGCATCCGCAACTTCGACACCGCCGCCGTGGCCATCGGGACGGATATCCAGTCCAGTGTGCTCACCACCGTGCTCCTCAAGCAGACCTTTGCGGTGCCGCTGGTGCTGGCCCGCGCCATCAGCGACATCCACGGCAAGACGCTCTCCGCAGTGGGCGCCGACCGGGTCGTCTACCCGGAGCAGGAGACCGGACTGCGCGCGGCGCACAGCCTGTTCCAGCGCGACGTGCTGGAATACATGGAGCTCGCCGGTGGGTTCGGGTTCAGCAAGGTAACCGTCCCCGCGGACATGGTCGGGGTTTCGTTGGAGCAGGCAGGGCTGAGCACGGCGCGGGACAAGTACGGCGCGGCGGTCGTCGCCATCCGCAGGGGCCGCGAGCCCATCCTCTCGCCATCCAAGGACGAAGTGCTGCAGGAAGACGACCTGCTCATCCTCGCCGGCAGGGAGGACACGCTCGAACGCTTCGGGCTGCAGTAGGCATGGCAGACATCAAGCGCGCTCTCGCACTCGTCACCGGCACTCCGATGGACAAGTCAGTCGTCTCCATCGCGTGCGACCTCGTGCGTCCTTACAAGGGGCAGGTCTGGGCGCTCTACGTCATTGAGGTGGGCCGGAAGCTGCCCGTGGACGCGGAACTGCCGAACGAGACCGCTCGCGGGGAGCACCTGCTCCAGCGCATGGAGGCATTCGGCCGCTCTCTCAAGTGCAAGGTGGAGGGCGACATCCTCCAAGCCAGGGACATCGGAGCAGCCATCGTGCGGGAGGCTGTCGACCGCGAGACCGACGTCATCGTCACGGGGATGCCGTACACCGAGCGTTACGGGAGCCCGTCTCTCGGGGAGATGGTCCCGTACGTTCTGCGCCATAGCCCATGCCGTGTCGTCGTCTACCGCGAGCAGCAGCCCGCGCCCATACCGGAGGGAGCCGCATGACCCAGCACGTCATGATCGTCGGCTGTGGGAGGCTTGGCGCAACCGCAGCGAACGCACTGCTCGACCGCGGCGACCGCGTCACCATCCTCGATACGGACGCCGAGAACTTCCGACGCCTCCGCCCCCGGCCCCGGCTCAGCATGTACGTGGGGGACGGCACCTCGCACGAGGCGCTGCGCCGGACGGGCATCGAGTCCGTCGGCGCGTTCATCGCCGCCACGGGACGCGACACGACCAACGCGCTCGCGGCGCAGTCCGCACGCACCACGTTCGGCATCCAGCACGTGGTGTGCCGCATCAACGATCCGATCCGAAGCGAGATGTACGAGCGACTCGGGCTCACGACCTTGAACCCGAACGAGTTCCTGATTGCGCTCGTCCTGGACGCGATGGAGCAGTGAGCAGATGTACGTCATCGTCATCGGCGCAGGCAAGATCGGCTTCTACCTCACGCGAGAGCTCCTCGCTGCAAGCCACGAGGTCACGCTCATCGAACGCGACGCTCTCGTGAGCGCCACTGCCGAAGAGGAGTTCGGTTCCATCCTCATCACCAGCGACGGCACCGAGCCCACCGTGCTCGGCGACGCCGGCGCGGAACGGTGCGACATCCTCATCTCCACATCCGGCCAGGACGCGACGAACCTCACCGCCTGCCAAGTGGCAAAGTACTCGTTCAACGTCCCGAAGACGATGGCAGTGGTCACCGACCCCGACCACGTGCCACTCTTCCGCGCGCTCGGGGTAGACGTGACCATCAGCACGACGGAACTCATCCTCTCCCACGTCGAGGAGGAGCTCTCCGGCGGGCCGTTCGTCCACGTGCTCCCCCTCCGCGGCGCGTCAAGCGGCATCGTCTCCATGCGTGTGCCGAGCGGCTCCCCCGTAGTAGGTCAGCCCGTGTCCCGCATCAAACTGCCGCAAGGCACGTTGCTGACCGCCGTGATCCACAAGAACGGCGAACTCAGGCCTGCCGTCAACGACCCTGAACTGTCCGTGGACGACGCTATCGTCGCCATCACCCCCCCTGAGCTGGAAGACGAGCTGTGGCACGCGCTCACGGGAGAGGCGCGCCGATGAAGATCGCTTACCTGGGGCCGCAAGGCACCTTCTCCGAGCAGGCGGCGCTCGACTACGCACACGACGCGGAACTCGTTGCTTACCGCTCCATCACCGCCTCGGCGATGTCCGTCCTCCTCGGCGAGGCAGACGAGGCGGTCTGCCCCGTCGAGAACAGCTACCAGGGCGCCGTCACGGACACGCTGGACGTGCTGCTGCACGAGGAGGGGTTGCACATCCGCCAGGAGTTGACCCTGGACATCGTGCACAACCTCATGGTGAAGCCCGGCGTGGTGCTGGCCGCGGTGAAGCGCGTCTATTCGCATCCGCAGGCCCTGGGTCAGTGCCGGAGATACCTGGAGCAGCACCTGCCGAACGCCGAACTCGCCGCCTCGCTCAGCACCGCGGAAGCGGTTGAACAGGCGATGGCATCGGACGTGCCCGCCGCCGCCATCGCTCCAAGCCGGTCGGCCGAGCTCTATGGAGCGCAGGTCCTGTCCCCCGGCATCCAGGACGACGACAACAACGTCACCCGGTTCGTGGTGCTCGGGAAGCGCGACCACCCGCGAACGGGCAACGATCTCACGTCCGTGGCGATGGCCTTCTCACAGGACCGGCCGGGGCAGTTGTTCGGCGTGCTCAAGGAGTTCGCGGAGCGCAACATCAACCTCACCAAGATCGAGTCGCGCCCCACCCGGCTCGGCCTCGGGAAGTACTACTTCCTCATGGACATCGAGGGTCACCGGGACGATCCCGTGCTGGAAGAAGTGCTCCTCAACATCGGCAAGAAAGCGTCGCTGCTCAAGGTGTTCGGCTCCTACCCCCGGATGACCATCACGCCTTATCTCTCAGCACTCGTACGCGAGAGTGCCGCTCTACGCGGCTACCGCTCGCAGGAGCAGGTGATGCGTGCCGGTATGGAGGTAGACGTGCTCCTGCAGGCAGGGGGCGCGGAGACGGGGGTCGAGATCCGGGCGACGTCGTCCATAGAGGACGTTCGCGCGACAGCGGAGTCGTTCAGAGAGGCGGGGCTGGCGCAGGCCATCTTCGTCTTCGCCGACGCCACGGTGGCGGACCGAGCGCGGAGCGCAGCCGCCGGATGGCCGGACGACCTCGCCGGGATGACGGCATTCACGACCGCTGACGGCATCGGCGAGCTGCTGTAACGGCGCCCTACTTCGACTTGCCGCGCAGGCCCGATACGAAGCTTATTATCATGCCGAGCCCATTCGCGAACGAGGCTGTGCTGCCCTCGCCGGCGGGAGAAGTGATGTAGTTCAACGCCGCGCCGGATGCCTTGTTGACGTTGTCCAACGTGTCGTTGGCCTTCTCAACCGTGCTGGTTACGGCGTTGAACAAGCGGCGCACCGCCTTCACCAGCATGCACGCAAGAACCAGTATGGCGACCATCGCGAGGATGCCCACCACGAGGTAGGTGCTGATGAGGATGTCCCGCACCTGCGTTATCAGTTCTTCATCCACTATCCTGCTTCTCCCTTCCACCGACGGCTGCCGGGGTTGGCCCGCTCACGTCGCGCGGAAGCATTCTAGCGTACGGAGGGAGGCCATCCGCGAATGGCTCACGCTCCAGCCTCCAGCACACGATAGACCGTAACCTCCTGGTTGGCAAAGAAGACCTCCAGGGATGAACCCACCATCTCATCGAACTTGTCGAGCCCGGCACCAGGGAAATACACCCGCTCCGTGGGCCCGACATAGACGTACTCGACCCCGTACTTCGCGGCGATGGCCAGGAAGAGGCCTTCGCTTGTCGTCTCATACATCAAGCGGACATCATTGAGTCGCGCATTCACCGACGCAGGTTCCGCTCCTCCCGCGCCCCGCTGTTGCATCTGGTGCCAGGGCCAGCCAACCACAACGGGCAGGCCAGCGTACTTGGCCACGCGGGGAGGCCAGCGGTAGGAATGATTGGCAACGCCCTCAAGGAACACCGGAGACCCGTCAACGTTCGCACGGATGAAGTCGATGGCCTCGGCATCGTACGCCAGGGCATACCTGGCCTCCGGCAAGCCGTTGTACGGTTCAGCCGGGTCGCCATACACCGCCGACTCCTGGTACGCACGGCCGTCCAGTGTCACGCCGGCGGAGGTATCGAAGCGGTCCGCAAGGCGTGCCCGTGTGCCCAGCACGGGGAAGACGGCGCTCGCCAGGACGAGAAGGGCAAGCATACCGAGCCAGACCCTTCCACTCCCGGTGTGCAAGCGAATCGCCCCAGCCGTCCACACCTGCCATAGCCCGACGCCGCCCACGATACCGAACAGCACCCAGGCGTTCAGATAGAGCTTGAACACCGTGTTCATCCGGTCTATGTCGTTCTCCACGGTGACGAAATCCACTCCGGCGCCGATACCCAGCGCGAGGACGAGCATAACCAGCAACAGCATCTGCACAGGCGCCGCACGCTCATGCCGCCTCAAAAGCCAGGCCAACAGGACGCCCACTGCTCCCAGGATGCACAGCGACAAGAGCGCGACCGTCAACCATTGCCGCCCAGACTCCACGGCGACCAACAAACCGAGCGCGACCACCAACAGCACGGCGGCACGGCGCAGCCGTGCGCGGCTCATCCACACCTCGACGGCTTCCTTGAAGCGACGCTCCCGGCGCAGGCCCGGAAGACGCTGCCTCGCCTCGAACACCAACCAGGAGAGCGTGGCGAACAGCAGGAGCGCGTGGATGGCGAGGTAATGCCACAGCACCGTGCGCCACTGGCTCATCTTCACGCCTGTCGACGGCACTTCATAGTTCTGGTGGAAGGGCAGCCACGCCAGGTAGAGAACGGCCCACAAGAGCGCACCCAGCAGCAACGCGGTACCGACCGTCACGGCCACCGATGCACCGCCCCGCGCGACCAGCGCAATGGCGATGGCAGCGAACCCCAGCAGCAGGTACGCAGGCGTCTCCCAGGTGTTGATCGCTGCGAACGCCCCCACGACGAACCCGAGCCCCGCGAGTGCGGTCAGGAGCTTCCGTACCGGGACCGCCTTCCGAGCGCCCAGGACCAGGTTCACCGTAAGTCCAATCGCCAGTACCTGGAACGGAATCGATATGAGGTGCGCGTGCAGATCGCCGAATAGGAACGTCCAGAAGGGAAACTCGTTGATGGCTAGCTGACCTGGCATCAACCGGCTGCTGCGCCAGAAGTCGAAGTGTCCGAAGTGTTCACCCATGGCGCTGCGCCAGGCGCCTTGCAGCAGTTGCGCCGCGCCGTCGACGTTTGCCAGGACTACTACGAGAAGCGCCGCGGCGACCCCGGCCCAGACGGGACCCCGGAGACGCGCCATCTGCACGTTCCGCTGGCGCAGCGCCTCAGCCAGGTTGTACCCCACGCTGAATGCTCCCGCCAGTGTGAACGCGAAGAGCATCGGAAGCGCCAGGTTATACGCGACCTCCGGCACTACGCCCGTCAGGCGGACCAACGCCGCGACCGGCACGAACCCGTAGTAGTAGTAGTTGATGAACCCTCCGGCGTACCAAGGGTCGTAGGGAGGAAACGTCGACGACTTCACGACGGCGATGAGGTAGGACAGCTCCATGGGCTTCTCGCCGCCGCGCCACGCGTGCCACAGGTCCGGATTCGCGGCACGGACCAGCACGAATGCGAGGTACGCCGCGATGAACAGCGCCTCCACGCTGGCGATGTACTTCCAGTGGCGCTTCGCCAGAGCGACGAGCCACCGATCCCGGTAGAGCACCACTGCAGACATCACCGCCAGGAGGGCTATCGAGAGAGCAACGCTGGCGCGGGAAAACGTCCACAATCCGACGCTCGCCCCCATCCAGACCAGCCACGAGACAAGAAGCAGCCCGAGCGGCTTGGCGAGCACGATCCCCCTGTCGGGTAGCCAGCGCATCAGTCTCACGGCGAGCGGGAGGGTGGCGAGGAAGACGGCTTCGATGGCCAACAGCCAGATGAGCCAGGGGACCGAAGCATTCAGTCCACCTTCGTTGAAGATGTCAGTCCACGTGCCACCCGCCTGTTGAACGGCACGGTCCTCTTCGCTCAGCAATGCTCGTTCCGGGGACTCCACTGCCTGCCCGGCAAACATGATGCCGCTGATCTCCGCCTCGCTGAGGCGCTCCACGTTCCGCCACACAAGCGTCAGCGGGTGGTCGTAGTTGACGGCGTTCTCGTCCGCGTAGCCGAGGTTGAGGGCGAGCCCACCGGCGTCGACGCCCGGCACACTGTCCGGACGCTCGAGGCCCGCCATGGTGAATGGGTCGTGCACGAACGACACGCCTGCGAAAGTGGGATAACGAGCGAAACCACGCACGAGCTCGTAGCCGAGTTCGCCGGAGAACAGCGCCCGGTAGTACGCCGCGCTGTAGGGGTAGCGCTCCGGCACTCGCGCGATGCTTCCCCAGGGCCGGTTGCTGTACGACATGATGTAATCAGCGCGCGCAACCTGAGCGGCCACCACCCCCACCTTCTGCAGCGTATCTCCTTCATGCACGTGCAACAGGTCTACGTTGAACCGTCCCAGGTCCGGGAAACCTTCATCCCAGTGGTTGTCCGTGAGAACGTTCGCCCCCGGCGGGACGTTCTCATTCACCCAGGCGGACGCCTGAACGCCGGGATGATCCGCGAAGTAGATCGAGGCGAAGGCGAGCGCGTAGAAGGCCGTCGCGACTACGACTATCGCCATCAAGGCCTGGACACCCCGTACCCAGGCGGTCCCTCTCTGTCGCGCGAAACGGTACGCCTCCATCAGCCAGTGGCTCCCCAGCAACACGAGCACGGGCAGGACCGGCCCCACGTAGCGCAGGAACTTCACCTCAAACAGCGGCACGACGCTGACCAGGAGCACGACCACCCACGATATGAGGAGCCACTCTCCGATGCGCGGGCGGCGGAAGGCCGCGATGAGCGTGGCTGCGAGCCCACCCCATGCAAGGACGCCCAACGGCAGACCAAGGGCCCAAACCGACGTCTGCCGCAGTTCGTACAGCCCGTTCTGTGGGATGCCGACATACTGGAGCGTGTAGGGCACCGTCCCGGCGGTACGGGCGACCATCACCTCCCAGCCAAGATCGGCAACGTACTCCCGGTAGTCGAGCAGCGCGTACGGCTGGAGCACGAGAAAAGTCATCAGCGCCGCACCGAACGCCAGCACGGCAGGGCGCACGACCGGCTGTATGAGAGCGCCGCCACGGTGGCCGGCTTGCCATCCCGGCCACAAGAGCGCGGCGTAGGTGAGAGCGACGGGAGCAAGTATCGGCAGGCTGCTGCCGCGGAATGCAAACGTCATACCGATGAAAAGGCCAAGGACGGCGTGATCACGGAGGCGTCCCCGCTCCAGCACGTTCAGCATCCACCAGAACGCGACGAGCGCCAGCAACACAACGAACGACTCGGGGCGGTAGAAGTGCGTGACCTGGATGTTGAATACCGTGAACGCTCCGAGGACAGCAGCCAGCAGGCCGGCGCCGGTCCCGAACAGGCGCCGCCCCAGAAAGAACAGCATGAGCACGGAAGCCGTGTCCGTGAACGCGGCGAGCGCCCGGCCTGCCGACGCCAGGTCCTGCAAGCGCACCTGGTCCATGAACGGCTCGATCAGGAACCGGACAGCCACCAACAGGTAGATGACGATGGAGCCGAGCGGGAACCAGTGGGGGTTGAGCGGGCTGGTGTCCTTGTCCAGCAGCGTGCCGAGGCCCGGGAACCCCGGGGCGTCCTGCGGAAAGTCGCGGCTCTGGCACGAACTCCATCCCGGAGCCTCCGCCAGCACGCGGTACATGCAGTCCGCTCGAAGGTAGATCGAGCGCTCATCCGGGTGGTAGAGGTTGCCGCCGTCCCAATCGAGGCCATTCAACCGCAGCCCCAGGGCGACAGGGACGACCAAAGCAAGGATGAACACCCACGCCGGTATGGCTTTCAGCCACCCGCGCACCAGCGCGAGTTCAGCAGCCACGCTCGATGATCGTTCCTGCGGCTCAGTCCCCGCGGCGCCGGGACGGGGAGGCAGCGCATCGGTCGCCATGGTGCTCACGGAAGGCTTGCCGCGGACCTACGGCTGCCGCGGACCCGCGCACAGGCGATGCGCAGACCCGCGACGAGATGCCACTCCCTTAGACGCCCTTCTCCGCGATCATCGCCGTGAGATCGGACGTACGACAGGAGTAACCCCATTCGTTGTCGTACCAGCCGAGCACCTTCACCATGCTGCCCTCCATCACCATGGTGGAATCGGCGTCGAAGATGCAGCTGGCCGGGTTCATCTTGATGTCGCTGCTGACGATGGGGTCTTCGGTGTACTCGAGGATGCCGTTCAGCGGGCCTTCGGCTGCCTTGCGGAACGCCTCGTTCACCTCTTCCTTCGATACGTCGCGCCCAACGTCGGCGACGAAGTCGGTGATGGAGCCCGTAGGGACAGGCACACGCAGCGCCATGCCGTGCAGCTTGCCGTTCAGCTCCGGGATCACCACACCGACGACCTTCGCGGCGCCGGTGCTGGTGGGAATGATGTTCTGCGCAGCGGCGCGGGCGCGGCGCATGTCCGAGTGCACCTGGTCGAGGATCTGCTGGTCGTTCGTGTAGGCGTGCACCGTGGTCATCAGGCCGTGCCGGATGCCAAACTCGTCGTTGAGCACCTTGATGAGCTGCGCGACGCAGTTGGTCGTGCAGGATGCATTGGAGAGGACGTGGTGCGCGTCCGGGTCGTACTCGTCAGCGTTCACGCCCAGCACGACCGTTTTGTCCTCGCCCGTGGCGGGAGCGGAGATGATCACCTTCTTCGCCCCGGCTTCGATGTGGCCCGCGGCCTTCTCGCGCTGTGTGAAGATGCCGGTGGACTCGATGACGATGTCCACGCCCAGGTCTCCCCACGGCAGGTTGGCCGGATTGCGCTCCGAGAGCGACTGGATGAGGCGTCCGTCCACCTCGATGCCGCCGTCGACAGCCTGCACCGTACCTGGGTAGCGTCCGTAGTTGGTGTCGTACTTGAAGAGGTGCGCGTTCGCCTGCGGGGCCGCGAGGTCATTCACCGCGACCACTTCCAACTCGTCAGGGTGCCGTTCCAACGTCGCCCGGAGCACCTGCCTGCCGATGCGCCCAAAGCCGTTGATGCCAATTCTCGTGCTCATACGCCTCCTTCTCCTCCTTGCGTCGCCTCGTCTCTCCGAGGCTGTTCCATGCTATCCACCGCCCGCCTTCGCAACAAGGCGGGTCAGGCGGTCCGGCTGACCGCGTCGCTCGCCGGTTGCCACGCGTCGTTGTGGATACTGTCGCCGAGCCACTCCCGAAGCTCGATACCGATGCCGTTGGGATCGAGTATCTCGGCGCGCCAACCGTTGAACGACGAGCCGGGCTTCGGCTGTTGCACGAACGTCACGCCGCGTTCCCGGAGGGCGGCAGCGGTCGCCTCCATGTCCTCGACGGTGAGCGCGAACGCCTTGACGCCCATGCGTCCCACGTCCACTTGCTCCGACGCGCGCTCCGGCGGCGCGGCGATGAGTTCCACCATCATCCCGCCGAGCGTTACGCACGCCTGCTCATGCACCGCGCCATCAGGCCTGCGCGCCTCCGTGGTGCGCAGATGCCGGAAGCCGAGCACGTCCGTGTAGAACGCGAGCGACTCCCGCAGGTCCTTCGCCCAGACCTCAACGTGGTCCATGCCCGTGATGCCCATGGCCTACCTCCGCAAACGTTCAAAAGGCGACCCGCCCGCGTACTCCGACGCGTTGCCGAGTTCAGCCTCGATGCGCAGCAGCCGGTTGTACTTCGCTACACGCTCGCTGCGCGCCGGAGCGCCCGTCTTGATCTGCCCCGCCGACACCGCGACCGCGAGGTCCGCGATCGTCGTGTCCTCCGTCTCTCCAGAGCGATGGCTGATGACCGCGTTCCAGCCCGCGTCATGCGTCATGTCGATGGCGGAGCGCGTCTCCGTGAGCGAGCCTATCTGGTTCAGCTTCACGAGCACGGCGTTGCCCGCGCCGTCCGCAATGCCGCGCGCGATGCGCTCCGGGTTCGTCGTGAAGAGGTCGTCGCCAACCAGTTGCACACGGCTGCCCAGCCGCTCGGTGAGCAGCCCCCAGCCTTCCCAGTCGTCCTCGACGAGACCGTCCTCGATGCTGACGATAGGGTACTTCGACACCCACTCCTCGTAGTAGCCGACGAGTTCGGCGCTCGTCAGCGTGACGCCCTCGCGCGCGAGCACGTACTTCCCGTCCTCGAAGAACTCGCTCGCCGCCACGTCCAGCGCCAGCGCGCAGTCCTCGCCGGGACGGTAGCCCGCCTTCTCGATCGCCTCGACCAGCAGCTCGACCGCCGCCTCGTTCGTGGGGAGCGACGGCGCGACGCCGCCCTCGTCCCCGACGTTGGTGGACATGCCTCGAGCGTGCACGATGCCGCGCAGCGCCTGGTAGACCTCGGCGCCGCAGCGCAGTCCTTCCGCGAAGCTGTCGAACCCCACCGGCATCACCATGAACTCCTGGAAGTCCGTGGAGTTCACGGCGTGACGACCGCCGTTGAGCACGTTCAGCATAGGAGTAGGGAGGAGCGCGCCGCTGCCGAGGTAGCGGTAGAGCGGCAGTCCAGCGGACCGCGCCGCCGCGTGCGCGTTCGCCAGCGAGACTGCGAGTATCGCGTTCGCGCCGAGGCTGGACTTGTCCGGGGTGCCATCAAGGTCCAGCATCGCCGCATCCACCGCCTGCTGGTCGCCGGCATCGAGTCCCCGGATGCGGGGCGCTATCCTGTCGTTCACGTTCGCCACGGCGGTGCGAGTGCCCTTGCCGCCATACCGGGCCGCGTCCCCGTCGCGCAGTTCCAGCGCCTCGTGCGTGCCGGTGCTCGCGCCGGACGGCACGGCGGCCCAGCCGGTCGCGCCGTCGTCCAAGGCTACGACTGCTTCCACGGTGGGAAGCCCTCGCGAGTCGAGCATCTCGCTCGCTCGCACACTCTCGATACGAGCCATCCTTCACTCCTCCGCTTCGTCCAGTGCGCTGCCGCGCACCGCTGGATCCCCGCTTTCGCGGGAATGACGGAAATCGTCAGTGCGCCGCAGCACGCTCCCGCGCGTTGCGCTCATGCGCAGCGGCGATCGCCTTCTCCACCGCGTCCACGGGCGAGTCCGCGCGCGTGATCTCCAGCGGGTAGCCGTCCCCGCTCGCCAGTTCCCACGTCTCGAGGCCGATGACGGGCGTACCGTCGCCCAGGGCGTGGGCTATCTCGGAGAGCGTGCCGTATGCGCCGTCCACGGCGATGGCCGCGCGCCCGGTCTTGACCACGATGACGTTCCGGGCGTAGCCCATGCCGGTCATCACGGGGTAGTCCACCCACGGGTTCGCGGCGCGGGGGTCGCTGCCGGGCATCATGCCGATGGTGACGCCGCCCGCGGACTTGGCCCCCTTGCACGCAGCCTCCATCACGCCGCCGAGTCCACCGCACACCACAACGGCGCCGCGCTGCGCGAGCTCCCGCCCCACAGCCTCCGCCAACTCGTAAGCGCGGGCAGAGGGCGCGCCGCCGCCTATCACAGAGATCAGCAGGGGGCGTTCAGAAGCGTCCGGCGGGTACGGGGTGTTGGTCGGCAGGGTCGTCATTGCACTGGCCGATAAGGCTCGTTCCGATTCTACCAGCCGGAGGGGTCGGGCGTGGCGGCCCGATCAAGGGGGCCAGTCTCCGGACGGCGTTGGCCCCCTTAATCGTCCTCCACGAGTGAATCGAACGGTCGATCTGGCCACTTGGCCACCTTAATCGGGGCGTTTCCATGGCCGTGGCCTGCTTCCCGGATCAAGGGGGCCAGGGGGCCATCGAAAACGAAGTTCTGCGCTGCACCCATAGGCCCTGCCTATGACTGGGGGCGCGAGCCGTAGACGCGGTCTATGGGTGTTGCACGGACGATGGTCATGCAACCAGCGTACGCGGTTGGGGCGCGACCGCGAAAGGGGCGGGTGTCGCTGATCCGCTGTGTGCGTCGACTGCGGCTCTGCTCTACATGACAAGCCTTCCCCCTCGCACACCACCCCGCAGTACCCTCTCCCTAACCCTCTCCCCTTGTAGGGAGAGGGGATCAGACACCCCACCCATGCCCCACCGCGCGAGGTTGCGCGCTAAAGCGCGGGCTTGCGCAGGAACGCTGCGTACGCCCTATCTTCGAGCAACGACGGAGCGGCCTTCTTCTGCGCGCTACAGGAACGGGGCGAGGACGCCGACGGCGGCGCCCGCGGCGTCCATGAGCGGGGCGGGGTAGACGCCGACGAACACGGTGCCCGCGAAGAGGATCCAGACGGGCACGGACGCCGCGATGGGCAAGCGGAGACGCCCGGCCTCGGCTGCGTCGCCCACGTACATCTCCCGCACGATGCGCAGGTAGTAGTAGAGCGATACGAGGCTGTTGACCACCGCGACCACCATGAGCCAGAAGAGACCGCCTTCGACGGCGGAGGTGAACAGCAGGAACTTCGTGACGAAGCCCGCGAAGATGGGCAGGCCCGCGAGCGAGAACATCGCCGCGGACATCACCATGGCGAGGAACGGCGACCGCGACGCCAGGCCAGCGTAGTCCGCGATGCGCTCCTTGCCGGTCTTCGCCTCGACGGCGATCACGACGGCGAACGCGGCGAGGTTGGTGAACGAGTAGCCCGCGATGTGCAGCAGCGCAGCGCGGGCACCCGACTCGTTCAGCGCGATGATGCCTATCAGGACGAAGCCCACCTGGGCGACGCTGCTGTAGGCGAGCAGGCGCTTGATGTTGTCCTGCACGAGCGCCGTGAACGTGCCCACCGTCATCGTCAGCGCCGCCAGTATCGCCAGCGCCAACTGCCACTCCTCAAGGGTCGCTCTTCCCGCTTCCGCAAGGAAGCGCAGTGTGAGCGCGAACGCCGCGGCCTTGGAGAGCACCGAGACCAGCGCCGTCACCGGGGTGGGGGCGCCCTCGTACACGTCCGGCGCCCAGAGGTGGAACGGCGCCATCGACAGTTTGAAGCCGAGCCCGGCGACGAACATGGCCAACCCCAGCGCCACCGTCGGCCCGAACACCGCATCCAGGAGCAGTTCCGAGCGCCGGAAGCCCGTCTCGCCTATCGCACCGTAGATCAGCGCGATGCCGAAGAGCATGACGGCGGACGATATCGCGCCCAGCAGGATGTACTTCACCGCAGCCTCGCCCGAGCGTCCGTCGCCACGGCTCAGCGCCACCAGCACGTAGAGGCAGAAGGCCAGCAGCTCGATGGCGATGTAGGCGGTCAACAGCTCCGCCGCTCCCGCCATGAGGGCCGCACCCAGCACTGCGAATACGAGGAGCGCGTAGAACTCTCCCGTGTGGCGGATGCGGTTATGCACGTACTCCATGGAGATGAGCACGACCATGGCCCCGATGGCCATCGCCAGCGCCTTGAACACGAATGCGTAGCGGTCCACGTAGATCAGGTGCTCGTAGAGGACCATGGGTTCGTCCCAGCCCCACTGCTTCCACAGCATGACGGCCAACGTCACCGCCAGACCCAGTACCGTGAGCGCGGCCAGTACGCCGTTCTTCACGCCGCGCGACGGCCACGGCACGGCGAAGTCAGCGATGAGCACCAGCACGCCGAGCCCGGCGAGCATGAACTCTGGTGTCAGGAGTATGAAGTCCACCTGCATCGCTAGGAGAGACCTCCGAGCACGGCGTCCACGCCGGGCCTGATCACATCCAGGAAGGGCGCGGGCCATATGCCCACGAGCACCAACGGCACCACGAGCGCGCCGGACGCCACGATCTCACGGGGGGTGAGGTCGGGCAGGGCGTCCCATTGCGGGTCACGCTGACCGAAGAAGACGCGGGCGACGAGTCTCAGTATGTAGACCGCCGTGATCGCCGCGCCGAGGATACCGAGAACTCCCATCAGCGGCCCCGCACGGAACGAGCCGATCAACACCACATCCGAACTGAACGCCCCGATGAACACGAGGACCTCCGCGATGAAGCCGCTCAACCCCGGCAGCCCAAGCGACGTGAGGCCCGCTATGACGAAGAACGCCGTCGTCCAGCCCATCTTCGCGGCGAGGCCGTTCAGGATGAGCGTGTCGCGCGTGTGCGCTCGCTCGTATATCGCGCCGACGACGGCGAAGAAGAGGGCAGTCATGATGCCGTGGGAGAACATCTGCAGCGTCGCCCCCGTGAGCCCGATGCTGTCCAGCGTCGCGATCCCCATGATGACGTAGCCCATGTGGCTCACGCTGGAGTAACCGACGACGTACTTCAGGTCGGTCTGCGCCATCGCGGATATCGCGCCGTAGACCACGTTCACGGTGCCCAGGATGAAGAGGACGAGCGCCCACGCCTCCATGCCCTCGGGCAGCAGCGTCATGCCGACGCGGATGATGCCGAACGCGCCCAGCTTCATCAGGACGCCGGCGTGCAGCATGCTCACCGAGGTTGGCGCGGCGACGTGCCCGTCCGGCGACCACGTATGGAACGGCCAGAGGCCCGCCAGCAGGCCGAAGCCCACCATCACGAGCGGGAACAGCACCTTCTGCTCACCAGACGAGAGCGCCCCGTTCTGCACGGCGTCCCGCAACCGGAGGATGTCGAACGTGCCGAGTTGCGCCCAGACGTAGATGGCGATGATCGCTATCCAGACGAGCACGCTCGCCGCCACGATCATGAGCACGAGCTTCAGCGCACCGTATTCCTTGGTCCGCACGAAGTCCGCGAACGTCGAGCTGGAGCCCCATACCGCGATGAGGAGGAACATCGGCACGATGGCCAACTCGTAGAAGAAGAAGAGGAAGAACAGATCGATGGACACGAACGTCCCGTACACGCCCGCTATGAGAACGAAGAGGAGGACGTAGTAGCTCTTCGCGTCCCGGTCGACGTTCGCGGCGATCACCGAACCGGTGAGCGCGACGATGCCCGTGAGCAGGACCATCGGGGCCGCGATGCCGTCCACCCCCAGCCGGAAATCTATCCCCACCGACTCGAGCCACGGGTAGACCCTGATCATCTGGAAGTCCGCGCCTGCCGAGTAGTCGAAGGCGATGAACACCCAGGCCGAGCCGATCATGAGCAACGCACCCGACCCAACGCCGACCCAGCGCGCGGCCGTGCGCCACGCCGCCGGAAGCGCCACCAGGACAGCCGCCGTGAGCATCGGCAGGTAGATGAGCGACTCCAGGACGTACCGCTCCGCGAAACTCATCGCGTCACGCCCCGAACCACAGCAGCGCTCCAAGGGCCAGGACGCCGACGATTATGCCGATCCCATAGTCGGCGAAGAGTCCGGTCACGTGATAGCGCAGGCGCCGACCCGCCTCCACGGCGCTCAGGCCCGGGCCGTTCACGCCCACGTCGTTCACGACCCTCCTGTCGAACCAGGCCAGCAACGCACTCACCTTCAGCACGACGCGGTCGATCGTCCACTGGTACGCGTGGTCCATGTAGAACCGGTTCGCAATGATGTCGTGCACACGGGCGTACCGTTGGCGGAGCGCGTCGACCCTCGACGTGTCCTCGTCCCCGTAGAGCGCGTAGGCGAGCGCCAGCCCGCCAAGCGCGAGCACGATGCTCGCTGTAAGCCACGGCAGTTCGACCTTGAAATCGTGCGCGCCATGCGCGACGTCGAAGAGGAACGTGCCGATACCCCCATAGCCGATGGGAAGGGCGATGAGCCCGGTCACAACGGCGAGCGCCGCGAGGAGCGCGAGGGGCCACGCCATGATGCGCGGCGACTCGTGGATGTCCTGGTTCTCCGGCTTCAGCTTCCCGAAGAAGACGACGAGCACGGCGCGGCCCATGTAGAGCGCGCTCAGCACGATGGCGATGAGGAAGAGGACGACGAACACGGGGTTCAGGCCGCCGGCGACGGCAAGGAGTATCTCGTCCTTGCTCCAGAACGCGTTGAGCGGCGGGATACCCGCCAATGCCAGCGCGCCGACGGTGAACGCGGCGGACGTGATGGGCATCCGCTGCCGCAGGCCGCCCATCTTGCGGATGTCCGTCTCCTCGTGGGCCGCGTGCATGATGGAGCCGGCGGAGAGGAAGAGCATCGCCTTCGCCACGCCGTGCATGAGCAGGTGGAAGATGGCGGCGGTGTAGCCGCCCGCGCCGAGCGCCAGCATCATGAACCCCAGGTGGCTCATCGTGGAGTAGGCCAGGATGCGCTTCAGGTCCGTCATCACCAGCGCCATCGCCGCGCCCATGAGCGCCGTCACGAGGCCGACAGCGGCGATCGCCATCTGCGCGCTCTCCACGGCGTCGAACAGCGGGAAGAGCCGCGCCACGAGGAACACGCCCGCCGTCACCATGGTCGCCGCGTGGATCAGCGCGCTGACGGGCGTGGGGCCCTCCATGGCGTCGGGCAGCCACACGTGGAGCGGGAACTGCGCCGACTTGCCCATGGCCCCGAAGAACACGAGGAGCGCGCTCGCGGTGACGACCGCCTGGTTGACGCCCGGGTCGCCGAGCGAGCCCATGATCTCGATGATGTCGACCGTGTTGAACTCGACGATGAGCAGCACGACGCCGATGAGGAGGCCGACGTCGCCTATGCGGGTGGTGACGAACGCCTTCTTCGCCGCCTCCGCCGCCGAGCGGCGCTCGAACCAGAAGCCGATCAGCAGGTAAGAGCAGAGCCCCACCAGCTCCCAGGCGACGTAGAGCAGCAGGAGGTTGTCCGCCAGCACGAGCATCAGCATGCTTGCGCTGAAGAGCGAGTGCACCGCGAAGTACCAGCCGATGCGAGGGTCGTCCGCGTTGCCGTGGCGCATGTACCCGAGCGAGTAGACCTGCACGATGACCGACACGAACGTGATGAGTGCGAGCATCACCACCGTCAGCGGATCGACGATGATCCCCCAGCCCACCTCCAGCGGCCCGGCACTGAACCAGTCCCGGGGGAAGTGGTGGACGAACCTATCCCCGGCTTCGCCCACGCTCTTGTCCAGCATGTCGAACAGCACGGGCCAGACCGCGACGAACGCAGCGATGATGGCCAGCACAGAGAGGTGCTTGCCCTGGCCGGGAAGGTACCGGCGGAAGAGCGCAAGGAAGCCGAACGCTCCGAAACCGAACACCGGGATGAGCCAAGCCTGTTCCACGCCTAGCCCCTCATCACGTCGATCTCATCGAGGTTCACGCCGCCCCTGCTCCTGAACAGCCGCATGACGATGGCCAGCGCGAGACCGACCTCCGCCGCGGCGATGGTGATCACGAACACGGCTATGACCTGTCCCGTGGACGTGCCGAAGCCGCTGAACGCGCCGAACGCCACCAACTGCAGGTTGACGGCGTTGAGCATGAGTTCGATGGACATGAGCACGAGGACGGCGCTGCGGCGGGCCAGCACGCCGTACAGGCCGATGCAGAAGATGGCCGCGCTCAGCAGTTGGAAGTGGAGCAGCGTCATGCGCCCCTCCGTCGGCGCTCCGCCCGCCTGCGGCTACCGCGACGCACGGGCTCCTGTCCGGCCTCGGGCTCGTCGTCTTCCGGCAGCGTCTCGTCTTCCTCGCGGCCCGCGCGGCCTATCACCACCGCGCCGATCAGGGCAACGAGCAGCACCAGCGAGGCTATCTCGAACGGCACAGCCCAGGCCTCGAACAGGTCTTTCGCAAGCGTGCCGAACGGCACGGCCTCCCGCGTGTTGGTGTTGAACCGTTCCGCATCCGCAACAAAGACCGCGGTCATGAGGCCGAAGAGGAGCATGGCCGCTATCGCCGCGAACGGGCGGCGGCGCGTCTCCGTCTCGCCTTCGTACTCGCCCGAGCGCGTCAGCATCAGCGCGAACAGGATGACGATGATAATCGCGCCGCCGTAGATGAGCAGCTGCACGAGCGCCAGGAACTCCGCGTAGAGCAGCACGAACAGCCCGGCGACCCCGGCCAGCGCCGCGAGCAGGAACAGCGCCGCATGAACGATGTTGCGCGTGGCGACGACGCCGAATGAAGCGAACAGCGTAAGCGTGGCGGCAGCGAAGAAGAGGACGAGACCCACGCCTACTCCCCACCCTCGGTCGGTTCGTCGGTCGACTCGCCGTCCCCTGCGGGAGCCTCCTTGGCCGCAGCAGCGGCAGCCCTCTTCGCGAGCGCGACTTCGGCGACGTTCTTCTCGGCGTTCGCCGGAGTCCACCCGCTCATGTCCACGTACCGCCGCCCCAGGTCCAGCAACAGCGTCAGGTCGGCGCGCGAGCCGGTGCGCGCGTAACTCGCCAACTCGTGCTCGTACGACATCTCGATGGCGTCAAACGCGCAGACGTCCACGCAGATGCCGCAGAGGATGCAGCGGTTCAGGTTGATCTCGAACTCGTTGATGATCTTGCGGCGGTGGCTCGTGCCGTCGGCGAACTTCGGGTTGTCGTGCATCTGCGCAGACATGCACTGCGTCGGGCACTCTCGCACGCAGACCATGCAGCCGGTGCAGAAGGGCTCGTCCGCCGTGTCGTCCATCAGCAGGGCCGGGAAGCCCATGTAGCGCTGCTGCACGGGCAGGTGCTGCTCCGGGTAGTGCGCGGTGACGGGCCGCTTCAGCAGCCAGCGCGCGGTCGTCAGAAGTCCTTTCAGCGTTCCTATCATGCCTGTTGACTCTCCGGCGCCGGCCTGCGCCTGCTCGGCTGCACGGTCACGGCGCGCCGTGCGTAGCGCTCCGCGGTTGCGACCGCGTCCCTGCGCTGCACGCGCAACTGCACCCCCGCGGCGGCCACCAGCGCCACCAGCGACATCACTGTCAGAGTCCACGCAGGCCAGTCGTAGAAGCGCTGCACCGCTATCAGGATAACGCTGGCGAAGCCCAGCGGTATGAGCAGCTTCCAGCCCACGTTCATCAGCTGGTCTATCCGCAAGCGCGGGAGCGTCGCCCGCACCCAGAAGATGACGACGGCGAGGAGATACGTCTTGCCGAGGAACAACGCCACAGCGGGCACCTGCTCCAGCTCGCCTAACGGCCACACCCAGCCGCCCAGGAAGAGCAGGGCGCCCAATGCCGCGACCACGAACGTGTTGACGTACTCCGCCAGGAAGAATATCGCCCAGTGCGCTCCGCTGTACTCGACGAAGGGCCCGCCGACGACCTCCGACTCCGCGAAGTAGATGTCGAACGGGGTCCTGCCGACCTCGGCGAGCCCCGAGATGAAGAACACGGCGAACGCGAGCGGCAGCAGCGCGATGTACGGCACGCTCGCCTGCGCAGCCACCACGTCCGTGAACCGCATGGAGTCCGCGACCATGACGACGCTCAGCACGCCCAGGATGAGCGGGATCTCGTAGCTGACGAGCTGCGCGGCGGAGCGGAAGCCTCCAAGGATGGCGTACTTGCTGTTGGAGCTCCACCCGGCCAGTATCAGCCCCACGATGCTGAGCACCGACACCGCGATGAAGAAGAAGACGCCGAGGTCCAGGCTCCGGACCACGAGGTCTTCTCCTATGGGTATCGTGAGCCAGACGGCGAAGCTCGGCACGAACACCAGCAGGGGCGCGACGTAGAAGATGGCCTTCGACGATGAGCCGGGCGCAACGTCCTCTTTCATCAGCAGCTTGATGCCGTCCGCCACCACCTGCAGCAGCCCGAACGGGCCCACGCGGGTGGGGCCCACGCGTCCCTGCATCCTGCCCAGCTGCTTGCGCTCCAGCCAGACCAGCGAGATGCCGAGCGTGGTCACGAGCGTCAACAGCGCGAACAGGGCGATCACGATCTTGCCCACGGTGAGCGGGGTTACGTCGTCACCCGGCTCGCCAAGCAGGGCAAGGGCAAGGGTGAAGACGGCCACCAGGACGCCGACTCCCACGAGCAACACCACCGCTATGGCAAGTTGGACGGGCTTCGATCTCACCGGTCCACCTCGCCGAGCACGATGTCCAACGAACCGAGGATGGCCACGGCGTCCGCGATGTACGCGTCGCGCATCATGGGGCGCAGGGCCACGAGGTTGCAGAAGGATGGCGGCCGCACCTTGACGCGGTAGGGCTTGTCCGTGCCGTCACTCACGAGGAAGACCGCGATGTCCCCGCGGGGGTTCTCGCCGTGCACGTATACCTCGCCCTTCGGCGGCCTGGCGATCCGGCGCATCTGCGCCATCACCGGCCCCTCCTCCATCTGGTCGAGGCATTGCCTGATCATGGAGAGGGACTCGTAGCACTCCAGCACGCGCATGTAGTACCTGTCCCAGCAGTCGCCGTTCTCGCCCACCGGCACCTTGTAGGAGAGATAGGGGTAGACCTCGTACGGATAGTCCTTGCGGACGTCGTACGCGAGGCCGCTCGCGCGCAGGGAGGGACCTGTCAGTCCGCAGGAGAGCGCGGTGGGGAGGTCTATCACGCCGACCCCGCGCGTCCGCGCCAGGAAGACCTCGTTGAAGGTCAGCAGCCGGTCGCACTCGTGTACGCCGCGCTCCACATCGTCCGCCAACGCCCGCACGCGCGGGACGAAGTCCGCCGGCACGTCCTCCTTCACCCCGCCGATGCGGATGAAGTTGTGCATCATGCGCGCGCCGGTGACGGACTCGAACATGTTCTGGATGCGCTCGCGCTCGCGGAACCCGTACATGATGGGCGTCATCGCCCCGAGGTCGATGGCGTAGGTGCCGATGAAGAGGAGGTGGCTGGCGAGCCGGTTGAGCTCCGCGAGGACCACGCGGATGTACTGGCCGCGTTCCGGCGGTTCGATGCCCATGAGCCGCTCCGCCGCCCGGCAGAAGATCAGCTCGTTGTTCAGGTTCGCTACGTAGTCCAGCCGATCGAACAGCGTGACGACCTGGCCGTAGCTCTCGTTCTCCGCAAGCTTCTCCGAGCCCCGATGGAGGTAGCCGATGTGGGGCGTCACATCCACGACGCGCTCGCCGTCCACCGTCAGCACCATGCGGAACACGCCGTGGGTCGCCGGATGCTGCGGCCCCATGTTCAGCATCATGTCTACGGTGTCGTATGCATGCTCCGTCGTCACCGGCGTCTACCACTCCTCGTAGTCGTGCAGGGGGAAGCTGCGCAGGCCGGGATAGCCCTCGAAGCCTTCGTACAGGATCAGCGGCGACATGTCCGGATTCCCCACGAACTCCACGCCGAACAGGTCGTGGGTCTCCCTCTCGAACCAACCGGCAGACTCCCAGAGGCCGGTGAGCGAGTCCACCCGCGCTTCGTCTGGCGGCACGTCGACCTTCAACAGCGCCTTATGTCCGTTCGCCAGCGAGAAGAGGGCGTAGTTAATCTCGATGCGGTCCTCGTAGTCCACGGCGAACAGGCAGTGGAGCATGTCCATGCGCAGGTTGGGACTGCGCACGCAGGACTCCGCAGCCCGCGCGAGATCCTCGCGTGCGATGCGCACCCAGGGAACGTCCTCGCGCCCACCTGTCTCAAGCGACATGTCCCGAAGCGCCAGCCGGAGTGCGCCTGCAGTGTGTTCGCCGTGGGAGTCGAGCACTTCCTTCGCCACCTCGATGGGCGGCCCCCGGTGCGCCGCCGGGCGCGGCGCTGCCTGCTCCTCTGCGGGCTGCTGTTCAGTCATCGGTCTCCTCGACGCCGGCCTCGGGAGCCGGCTCGGGCTGCGATCCGACCACCACCGGAGCGCTGCGGACTCCTTCCCTCGCGTCGCGCTTGATCTTCTGCTGCAGCTTGACGATGCCGTCCATCAGCGCCTCGGGGCGAGGCGGGCAGCCGGGCACGTACACGTCCACCGGCACGAGGTGGTCGACACCCATGACGACGCTGTAGGAGCGATAGTACGGCCCACCGCTCGTGGCGCACGTGCCCATCGCTATCACCCACTTGGGGTCCGGCATCTGCTCGTACAGCAGCTTGATGGGCTCGGCCATCTTCTTGACCACCGTCCCCGCGACGATCATCACGTCCGACTGGCGCGGCGAGGGCCACGTCACGACACCGAACCGGTCCAGGTCGTGGTGCGCCATATGGGTCGAGATCATCTCGATGGCGCAGCAGGCAAGGCCGAACGTGAGCGTCCAGAGCGAGTTGCTCCTGCCGAGCGCCGCCAGATCGTCGAGCCGGGCGGTTACCACGCCCGGCGCGGCGTTCCTGATCAGGTTGGGGGCGGGCGAATTCCCCTTGTCCGTGGAGACCGCCCCGCCTTCCGCGGAATCGAAGAAGCGTCCTCCAGCAGGCCGCTCCCACGAGGATGGGCGGAAGACCGGCAAGGCCTGCCCGCGCTCTACCTCCATCGCAACACCCCCTTGCGCCAGGCGTAGACGACGCCCAGGAGCAGCACCGCGATGAACAGCATCATCGCGTAGAACACGTAACCGGGTATGCCCTCGTCCGCAAAGACCAGCGCCCACGGGAAGAGGAACACCGCCTCCACATCGAAGATGAGGAAGAGGATGGCGAAGATGTAGTAGCGCACGTTGAACTGCGTCCAGTTCAGCGGCGTAGGCAGGATGCCCGATTCGTAGGCGATGCCCTTCGTCTTCGAGGGCCTGCGGGGTGAAAGTAACGTCGAAGCGGCAAGCATCAGGCCCATCGCCACGACGCCAACCGCAAACGCGAGTATCACTGCCGTCCAGTTGACGACGTAACCCTCTGGGGCCATACGCTCCTCAGGGAAAGGGAACCTGCCCTCCGCTCTCTCCCACGCGGCAACCCGCGCGCTGGAAGCGGTCTCCCGAGTCCCTATCTTCCGGTTGACCCCCCCGGCCTGTCAACGCCGCCACGCTCAAGAAGCCGCATCGCGCTCCATGATCGTGCCCATGTCCTTGTCGCCGCGGCCGCTCATGCATACCAGCACGGCGCCGCCCTTTCCGACGTCGGCGGCGAGCGACCGGACCGTGTACGCCACCGCATGCGACGACTCGAGCGCAGGGATGATCCCCTCCAACTCGCACGTGAGCCGGAACGCCGCCACCGCCTCGTCGTCGGTGACGCTCACGTACTCCGCCCTCTCGCTGTCGCGGAGCCACGCATGCTCCGGCCCCACGCCCGGATAGTCCAGACCGGCGGAGATGCTGTGCGTCTCGTGTATCTGGCCGTCGTCGTCCTGCACGATGTACGACATGGAGCCGTGCAGCACGCCGACGCTGCCGCCGCCGATGGAAGCCGCGTGCCGCCCCGTCTCGACGCCTTCCCCTCCTGCCTCCACCCCGATGAGGCGGATGCTCTCGTCCGGGATGAACGCGTGGAACTGCCCCATGGAGTTCGAGCCTCCCCCGACGCACGCCACGACCGCGTCCGGCAGTCGTCCCGCCTGGGCCAGCATCTGCTCCCGCGACTCGCGGCCGATCACCGACTGCAGGTCGCGCACCATCATGGGGTAGGGGTGCGGCCCCACGACACTCCCGATGATGTAGTGCGTGTCCCGGACGTTGGTCACCCAGTCCCGGATCGTCTCGCTTATCGCCTCTTTCAGCGTTCGGCTGCCCGCGGTGACGGGACGCACCTCCGCGCCGAGCATCCCCATCCGGTAGACGTTCGGAGCCTGGCGGCGCATGTCCTCCTCGCCCATGTAGACGACGCAGTCGATGCCGAGCAGCGCGCAGACCGTCGCAGTCGCCACGCCGTGCTGGCCTGCGCCCGTCTCCGCGACGATGCGCCGCTTCCCCATGCGCTTGGCCAGCAGCCCCTGTCCCAGCGCGTTGTTGATCTTGTGGGCGCCCGTGTGGGCCAGGTCCTCGCGCTTGAGGTAGATCTCCGCGCCGCCCGCGTACTCCGTGAGCCGGCGCGCGTGATGCAGCGGCGTGGGGCGCCCCACGTAGTCGTGCAGCAATTGCGCCAACTCTTCCTGGAATACGGGGTCCTCACGGGCCTCTTCCCACGCCTCGGTCAACTCCGCCAACGCCGGCATCAGCGTCTCCGGCACGTACTGCCCGCCGAACCGGCCGAAGCGGCCCTTGTCGTCCGGAAGCGTCGTCACGTCAGCGCCTGCCCAGCAGGCGGGCAAGGCCGCCCTTCTTCCTGCGCGCGTCCACGGCACGCACCGCTTCCACGAACGTCCGCACCCTGGCAGGGTCCTTCTCGCCGTCCGTCTCCACGCCGCTGGACACGTCCACACCCCACGGATGCACCCGCTCCACAGCTTCCTGCACGTTGTCGGGCGAGAGGCCACCCGCGAGGATCATCTCGAATGCTCCTGCGAAGTCGGCGGCCAGGTCCCAGTCGAACTGCCGGCCGGTGCCACCGTATTCACCCGGCACCTGAGCGTCCAGCACGATACGATGCCCCGCCAGCGCGTGGCGCTGCTGGAGAACCATGATGCGCGGCATCTGCGCTGCCACCGGTATCTCCGCGTCGATGCTGATCACCTTGTAGACCGGAACGCCGAGCTGCGCCGCGTACTCCACCCCCTCGCTCCCGCAGAGTTGGACGGCGTCCAGTCCCACCGATGCGACGGTCTCCCTCACCTCCTCCACGGGCTGGTCTGCGAACAACCCGACTACCGGAGGCAGCGTTCGCCCGGACGCGCGCACCTCGTCGAGCAAGGCGCAGGCCTCTGCCTGCGTCACGCACCGCCGCGCCGACGGCACGAACACCAGCCCTACGGCGTCGGCACCCGCATCCACTGCCGTGAGCAACGGTCCAGCGGAGCGGAAACCGCATATCTTCACGTGCGTCACGCCTGCACTCCCGCCAGTTCCCGGACCTTCCCGCCAACGTCGGGCGCGGTCATCAGCGCCTCGCCCACCAGTATGCCATGGACTCCTGCCTGCCGGAGCGCGACGACGTCCTCCTGAGAGTTGATGCCGCTCTCCGCAACCACCATCCTCCCCTGCGGGACCATAGGCCGCAGCCGCGCCGTCAGCGTCGTGTCCACCTTGAACGTGCGCAGGTCGCGGTGGTTGATGCCGATGATCTCCGCGCCCGCGCTCAACGCCGTTTCAAGTTCTCGTTCGTCGTGCACCTCAACGAGGCACTGCAGCCATATCCGCTGCGCCGCGTCGAGCATCTCGCGCAACTGCTCTCCGGACAACGCCGCGACGATGAGGAGTGCCGCGTCCGCGCCGTGGACGCGTGCTTCGAGCAGCTGGTAAGGGTCGAACAGGAAGTCCTTCCGGAGCACGGGCACGCCTTCCGGCCGCACGGCGGCCTTGACCGCCGCGAGATGCTCCAGACTCCCCTGGAAGTGATCGACCTCCGTGAGCACTGAAATCGCTGCGGCGCCGTTCGCGGCGTACGTCGACGCCAGCCCAACGGGGTCGTACTCCTTCGCGAGCAGCCCCTTGGACGGCGACGCCTTCTTCGTCTCGGCGATGAGGCGGATGCGGTCGCCCCAGAGCGCGCCGGACAGGTTGAGCGGGAAGGGAGCGTCGCGCACGTGCGCCTCCAACTCGGACAACGGCGTTTCACGCTGACGGCGGGCCAGTTCCGCGCGCTTGGCCTCCAGTATCTTGTCGAGGATCGTGCCGGTCGTGCTCATATTTGCCCTACGCGAGCGACTGGCTCAGCTCCGCCAGCTGCCGCAACTTCTCCAAGGCCCCGCCGGAATCTATCGCTGAGCGCGCCATGCCCACACCAGACGGGATGTCGCTCGCAGCGCCCCGCACGACCAGCGCTGCCGCCGCGTTCAGCAGCACCATGTCCTTCTCGGGCGAGTCACCCTCCGACAGGGCGCGCGCAAACTTCGCTCGTGCGTCATCCACACCGTCGATCTGGAGGTCGGCGAGGCTCCCGCGTGGCAGGCCCACCTCCTCCGGCGTGAGGGTGAAGTGACGCACCCCCCCGGACGAGACCTCCCACACCTGCGACGTGGCCGTCGTCGTCAGCTCATCGAGGCCGTCGTCGCCGCGCACGACCCACGAACGCTCGGTGCCAAGTGCGCCCAGCACGTGCGCCATCAGCTCGGCCACGTCGTACGGTGCATCAGCCGGTTGCGCGACTCCCAGCAACTGGTAGAGCGCTCCGGCGGGGTTCGTCAGCGGGCCCAGGAAATTGAAGACTGTTCGCACCCCCAGTTCACGGCGAGGCGGTCCTGCAAACCGCATCGCCGGATGGAAGGCCGGCGCGAACATGAAACCCAACCCAACCTCGTCGATGCATCTCCCCACCGCCTCCGGGCTCAACTCCAGCTTCACGCCGTTCGCGTCGAGGATGTCGGCAGCGCCCACGCTGCCTGAAGCCGCCCGGTTCCCGTGCTTCGCCACCTTCACGCCCGCCGCGGCCACCGTCAGCGCCGATGCCGTGGAGACGTTGAACGTGTGGAGTCCGTCGCCTCCAGTGCCCACGACGTCTACCACTTGCCCATCCGTGGACACGCGCAGCGCCTTCTCCCGCATGACGCGCGCCATGCCGGTCAGCGCCTCAACCGTCTCGCCGGTGAGGCGCAGCGCGACCAGGAACGCGCCGATCTGAGCAGGCGTGGCCTCGCCTGTCATGATGTCTTCAGCGACCGCGGCGGACTCTTCCTCGGTCAGCGCCTGCCGCGCCACCAGTTTCCCAATCGCTTCCTGGATCACGACGCACCCTCCGTAGGTCCACGGTCCCCGTGCACGGCGCGCATGTCCCTCAGCAACGCCTGCTCGGATGCGGCGGTCTCCGCTGTCGTTGGCGGCTCTTCAGTGATCGCCACCGGGCCGGACACGAACGTTCCCTTGATGAGTACGCGGCAATGGCCTTCCTGCGCGGGGATGACGGTGACCTCCATCACCTTGTGCTCCTGGCGAAGGGGTTCCCGCAGGCGGTTCATCCCCAGTCCTCCGAGGAGCACCGCGGCCAGCAGCGGCACAGAGACGACCGCCCGGTCGCCCCCTATGTCCCGCGCCATCATCACCAGCAGCACCAGCGTGAGCGCCACGGCGGCCACCAGCATGAGCTTCCCGCTCCTCCGGCGGCGAGCGGCGGGGGACCAGTCCAGGGTCCCTACAACCCGGGCGTTGCCGTCTTCGTTGTCAGCGGCGGCCTCAACCAGCCGGTACCCGAGCGAGCGAAGCCGCTGCCGGGCTGTTTCGAACGCTTCAGCGGCCGGAACGTCCATCGTGAACTCGTCCCAGACCGGCCTGCTGGTGAAATCGGGGCTGGTCATGACTCCGCCTCAATGAAGTTCTTCAGCAACTCTCTGCCGCTCTGGGTCATGATCGACTCCGGGTGGAACTGTATCCCTTCCACTGCGAACTCCTTGTGCCGCACACCCATGATGACGTTGCTCTCGCTCCAGGCCGTCACTTCGAGTACGTCCGGGACGGACCCCGGCTCGATGGCGAGCGAATGGTAGCGGATGGCCTGCAGCGGGTTCGGCAGACTGGCGAACACACCTTCTCCGTCGTGCGTTATCGAACTCATCTTACCGTGGACGATCTCCCCGGCGCCGCTCACGGCGCCGCCGTACGCCACGCCGATGCACTGATGCCCCAGGCAGACGCCCAGGATAGGGGTGCGGCCCCCGAAGCGCCTTATAACGTCCGTAGAGATGCCTGCTTCTTCCGGGGTGCATGGCCCAGGAGAGATGACGATACGCTCCGGCGCCATCTGCTCGATCTCATCCAGCGCCAGGGCGTCGTTCCGCTCCACGCGTACGTCAGCCCCCAGCTCGCACAGGAACTGGTACAGGTTGTAGGTGAAGCTATCGTAGTTATCGATCAACAGCAGCATCTCTGTCTCCTGCCCCCGGTGCTCATGCCCCTCGTCCCGAGTCCGCCTGGGCGATAGCGCGCAGCAGCGCATTCATCTTGTAGAACGACTCCATCCGCTCCGGCTCCGGCTCCGAGTCGAACACCACGCCCCCTCCCGCCTGCAGGTACGCCCTGCCATCCTTCACCACCATCGTGCGGATGGCGATCGCGGTGTCCATGTTGCCGGAGAAACTGAAGTAGCCCACCGCCCCCGCGTACACGCCGCGCCGCTCACGCTCCAGCTCGGAGATGATCTGCATCGCCCGTATCTTCGGCGCGCCGGACACGGTGCCTGCGGGAAAGCACGCTCGCAGCGCGTCGAACACCGAACGATCATCCCTCAGCTCGCCCGTGACGTGCGAAACGAGGTGCATGACGTGCGAATAACGCTCCACCTCCAGCATCTGCGTCACCTGCACCGTGCCCGGTTTGCTCACGCGCCCGATGTCGTTACGCCCGAGATCAAGCAGCATGATGTGTTCCGCACGCTCCTTCTCGTCCGCCACAAGTTCCCGCTCCAACGCTGCATCCTCACGGGCGTCCTTACCTCGACGGCGCGTTCCGGCGATGGGATGCGTCTCGACGAGGCCGTCTTCCGCACGGACCAGCATCTCCGGCGACGCGCCCACGATGGCGAAATCGTCCAGCCACAGGTAGTACATGTAAGGCGACGGGTTGACCGCCCGCAGGGAGCGGTACAGGTCGAACGCGCTCGATACGACCGGCACTTCCACGCGCTGCGACGGCACCACCTGGATGATGTCGCCTGCCACGATGTACTCCCGGGAACGCTCAACCATCCCGTGGTACTCGCCGGGCGTCTTGTTGGAATGTTCCAGGTGTTCCGCGCCTGATCCACTGGCAGCCTGCGGGCCACCTGAGCCTTCCGTCAGCTGCGCCTGGCGCGGGAGCGGACGGGCAAGGCGCTCTGCCAACTCATCCACGCGCTGCGTGGCGCGCGCGTACGCCTCATCCGGCGAGCCGTCCACGTACGCGGTCGCGACGACCTGGATGCGGTGCCGCAGGTGATCGAACACGAGCAGCGAGTCCGTGAAGAGGAAGACGGCCTCCGGGAGCCCCTGGGGGTCACGGTCCGCCATCGACACCGACGACTCGAAGTAATGCACCGTCTCGTATGAGAGATAGCCCACGGCTCCTCCCACGAACCGTGGCAGGCCTTCAACCTGCGCGGGACGGAAGCGGCCCAACTCCGCCTCCACCGCGAGCAGGGGGTCGCCGGGGCCGTCCGGCTCTCCCTCGCCGGTCCGCAGCACCCGGTAGGGCTCCGTGCCCATGAAGCTGAAGCGCGCCATGCGCTCCCCGCCCTCGACGCTCTCCAGCAGGAACGAGACGCTCTCGCCGCCGTCCGTGATCTTCAGGTAGGCAGAGACGGGCGTCTCGAGGTCGGCTACGACCTCCCGGTAGACCGGGATGAGGTTGTAGCCCTCCTGCGCCAGGCGCTTGAACTCTTCGATCGTCGGAACGTAGTCCGCCATCGCACCCTTCCTCGCGGGCATGAAAATAGCCCCGCTCCTCATACAAGGGGCGGGGCTACCGCGGTGCCACCCTTACTTCTCCCTCCGTCAGGAGGGACTCTTACCGGCACGGCCGCTCTGCAACGGGTTATGCCGTCCGCCTGTAACGGGGCGGTGCCGTCGGCGCCTACCTCCCGCTGCCGCAGGTTTCGGACCGAGGCTCAGGGATCCATTCGGCCTTCGCGCAGGCGCCGGTTCTCACCATATCCCGGCTCTCTGAAGCCCCGCCAGAAGGAGTACTACTCCCCATCCCAGCCTTTGCAGGAGCGATTATCCAGCAGCGGGCCGGGGGCTGTCAATCGAGCCGCAAGAGAGGCGGAGCGACGTGCGGCAGCGGAGGACCTTCTTGAACAGGGGGTACACCGCCCAGTGTCCAGGATGTCCTCGGCCCGCTCGCTGCGGGTGAGCACATGGCGCCGTTCCACCAACGCCCGATGGACAGCTCAGCGGAAGGAAGCCGAGCGTCACGTACAGAACGCGTACAGCACCTTTTACCACGCGGCGGAATCTGCTACTCTTGAGTCTGCTACTCTTGGAGAGTAAGCGTACCCGCAAGGTCGATCAGCGTTCTCTTCCTCTTGGCTTCCACGTCAAGAGGAGGAGAGGCGCACTGTTTGCGTTCAACGCTGAGAGGCCGAGGAGTGATCGGTGGCAAACGTTTGGAAAGGCGAGCCCTTTGGGCTGTACCGCCCCGAGTTCGAGCACAGCGCCTGCGGAGTAGGCGTCGTGGCGAACGTCCGCGGCGTGAAGTCCAATGAGATCGTTCAGAGCGGGCTGGAGGTGCTGACCAACCTCGCGCACCGCGGCGCGGCGGGCAGCGACCCCGAAACCGGCGACGGCGCCGGGATGCTGCTCCAGATGCCGCACGACTTCCTGCGCCGCGAAATGGCGAAGCTGGGGCTCGACCTTCCGGGACCCGGCGGCTACGCGGCCGGCGTCGTATTTCTGCCGCAGGACAGCGCAGAGCGCGAGGCGTGCGAGGCGATCGTCGAGCGCGCCATCGAACAGGAGGGGCAGCGGTTCCTCGGCTGGCGCGACGTTCCCGTGGACCCGTCTGTCATCGGCTACGTCGCCCGGGAGTGTCAGCCGGTGATCCGCCAGTTGTTCATCGGTATGGGCCCCGGGTCGGACTCCGCCGCGTTCGAGCGCAAGCTGTTCGTCATTCGCAAAGTCGCTGAGCGCGAAGTCCTCGACGCGGGGCTTTCCAGCGGAGACGAGTTCTACATCTGCAGCCTGTCCTCCAAGCTGGTTGTCTACAAGGGCCTGCTCATGGGCACCCAACTCGGGGGCTTCTACAAGGACCTGGCCGACCCGCTCGTGGCGAGTTCATTCGCGCTCGTGCATTCGCGCTTCAGCACCAACACCCTGGGCTCATGGAAGCTGGCGCACCCCTACCGCTACATCGTCCACAACGGCGAGATCAACACACTGCGGGGCAACATCAACTGGATGGTGGCGCGCCAGAACGCCATGGCCTCGCCGGAGTTCGGCGACGATCTTGACAAGCTGTTCCCCATCATCTGGCCCGGCCAGAGCGACACCGCGTGCATCGACAACGCCTACGAGCTCATGCTGCACACCGGGCGCCCGTTGCATCACACGATGATGGCGCTGATCCCCGAGGCCACCGGTCCGAAGGTCCAGATGTCGCAGGACAAACGCGACTTCTACGACTACCATGCCTGCCTCGTCGAGCCCTGGGATGGGCCGGCCCTCATCGCTTTCACCGACGGAGACCGCGTTGGCGCGGTGCTGGACCGCAACGGGCTGCGTCCCTTCCGTTACCTGGTCACGACCGACGACAAGTTGGTCATGGCCTCGGAGGTGGGCGTTCTCGACGTCCCGCCTGAGAAAGTGCTGTTCAAGGAGCGCATCCACCCCGGACGGATGTTCCTGATGGACCCGGAGCGCGGCGGCATCGTCGACGACGCCACGATCAAGTCGGAGCTGTCGGCGCGCCAGCCCTACGGCGAGTGGCTGCGGGATAACCTCGTGCAGCTGGACGCGCTTCCGGACCTCGATCCCGGCCGCAATGGCCGCCATGAGCTCAACGAGGAGTCGTTGGTCGAACTACAGCAGGCGTTCGGGTACACACACGAGGACCTCCGCATCCTGCTGGAGCCGATGGCGGTCAACGGCGCGGAGCCCACGGGCTCCATGGGCAACGACGCCGCCCTGGCCGTGCTCTCCGATCGCCCGCAACTCCTGTTCACCTACTTCAAGCAGCTGTTCGCCCAGGTGAGCAATCCGCCGCTGGACGCGATCCGCGAGGAGCTCGTGACGTCGGTCAGCATCAACCTCGGCGCTCAGCGCAATCTGTTCGAGGAGACGCCGCTTCACGCTCGCCAACTCCGGCTGTCCAGCCCTGTCCTCACGGAGCGAGACCTCGAGAAGATCAAGGCGGTCGACCGGCCGGGCATCAAGGCGGCGACGCTGTCGCTCCTCTTTCCGGCCGACGAAGGGCCGGGCGCGATGGACCGCGCGATGGACGCTCTGCGCCGCGGCGCGTCGGAGGCTATCGAAGCAGGCTGTACGATCCTCGTTCTCTCCGACCGGGGCGTGGACCCGCATAACGCGGCTATCCCCAGCCTGCTGGCGACCGCCGGCGTGCATCACCACCTCATCCGCGAGGGCGAGCGCACGAAAGTGGGAATCGTCGTAGAGAGCGCCGAGCCGCGCGAGATCGCCCACCTGGCCTTGCTGATCGGCTATGGCGCGGGGGCGGTCTGCCCGTACCTCACGTTGGAGACACTGGCGCATATGCACCGTCAGGGCCTCTTCCCCGAGGGGATGGACGCGGAGCAGGCGGTATACAACTACATCAAGGCGACAAACAAGGGTCTGCTGAAGGTGATCTCCAAGATGGGGATCTCCACGATACACAGCTACCACGGGGCCCAGATCTTCGAGGCGGTAGGACTGAGCCAACGGCTGGTGGACGAGTACTTCACGTGGACGGCGTCACGGATCGGCGGCATCGACACCGACGCCATCGAGGCGGATGTGCTGGCCCGCCACGCGCGCGCCTTCCCCAAGGTCGCGATCGACGCGGCGCTCGATCTGGACCCCGGCGGGTTCTACTACTGGCGCCGCGACGGGGAATACCACATGTGGAACCCGGACACGATCGCGAAGCTGCAGTACGCCAGCAGGATGAACGACGCCCGCGCGTACCGCGATTTCGCGGAGCTCGCCAACGGCTACGAGCGCCGCCTCTGCACATTGCGGGGCTTGCTCGATTTCAAGACCCTGCCCCAGCCCCTTCCGATCGACGAGGTCGAGCCCGCCGTCGAGATCGTCAAGCGGTTCGCAACGGGCGCGATCTCGCTTGGCTCCATCAGCCGCGAGGCGCACGAATCGCTCGCGATCGCGATGAACCGCATAGGCGCGCGCAGCAACAGCGGCGAGGGGGGCGAGGACTATCGCCGCTACACCCCTGACTCGAACGGAGACCGGCGGCACAGCGCCATCAAACAGGTGGCGTCGGGCCGGTTCGGCGTCACGACGAACTACCTGGTCAACGCGTCCGATCTGCAGATCAAGATGGCGCAGGGGGCCAAGCCGGGCGAGGGCGGACAGTTGCCGGGCCACAAGGTGGACGAGTACATCGGCTGGATACGCCACTCCACGCCGGGTGTAGAGCTGATCTCGCCACCGCCCCACCACGACATCTACTCCATCGAGGACCTGGCGCAGCTGATCCACGACTTGAAGAACGCCAACCCGCGCGCCCGCATCCACGTGAAGCTGGTGGCCGAGGTTGGCGTCGGGACCATCGCCGCGGGAGTATCGAAGGCGCACGGAGACGTCGTGCTCATCAGCGGCGATACCGGAGGCACCGGGGCATCGCCCGAGTCGTCGATCAAACATGCCGGGTTGCCGTGGGAGCTTGGCATCGCGGAGACGCAGCAGGTGCTCGTCCAGAACAACCTCCGCGGCCGGATCGTGGTGCAGACCGACGGCCAGATAAAGACGGGCCGCGACGTCGCGATCGCCTGTCTCCTCGGGGCCGATGAATTCGGCATCGCGACCGCCTCCCTGGTGACGCAGGGCTGCATCATGTTGCGCAAGTGTCACCTCAACACCTGCTCGGTAGGCGTCGCTACACAGGACCCGGAACTGCGGAAACGGTTCGCGGGCGAACCAGAGCACCTCATCAACTACTTCTTCTTCGTGGCTGAGGACCTGCGCGAGATCATGGCCCAGCTAGGGTTCCGTACGGTCAACGAGATGGTGGGGCGGGTCGACAGGCTCGAGACCAGTTCCGTCATCGACCATTGGCGGAAGACGAAGAACATCGACCTGACCGACCTGCTCGCGAAGCCCGAGGCGCCGGACTCCGTCGCCCGTTTCCACTGCGAGGACCAGGACCACGGCCTCGAGCGGGCGCTCGACCACGAACTGATCGCGCGTTCGCAACGGGCGCTCTCGCACCGCGAGCCGGTCACCTTCGAGTTGCCGATCCGCAACGCCAACCGGACCGTCGGCACGATGCTCAGCGGCGAGATAGCCCAGCGCTACGGCGAAGAGGGGTTGCCCGACGAGACCATCAACATCACGTTCACCGGATCCGCGGGCCAGAGCTTCGGGGCGTTCCTCGCCAAGGGGACCGCGTTCACGCTGGAGGGCGACTCCAACGACTATTTCGGCAAAGGCGTCTCCGGCGGGCGGCTGGTAGTGGTGCCTCCCGGGCAGTCGACGTTCGTGCCGGAGGAGAGCATCATCGTCGGCAACGTGGCCCTCTACGGCGCCACCGGCGGCGAGGTGTTCATCCGCGGCCTCGCGGGCGAACGCTTCGGTGTCCGCAACAGCGGCGCGCACGCCGTCATCGATGGCGTGGGCGACCACGGCTGCGAGTACATGACCAACGGGCGCGTGGTAGTGCTGGGCCCGACTGGGCGGAACTTCGCCGCCGGGATGAGCGGCGGCCTCGCGTACGTCCTCGACGAGGCGGGCGACTTCGACATACGCTGCAACCAGGAGCTCGTGGACCTCGAGCCGGTGGTCGATCCAGAGGACATCGAGGAGCTCCGCGCCATGGTCCAGAAGCACTACAACTACACAGGCAGCGCCAACGCGTCGCGCGTGCTGGACGACTGGGACACCTTCCTGACGAAGTTCGTCAAGGTCTACCCGAAGGACTACCGCCGCGTGATCGAAGCGGGCAAGCAAGCGGCGCTCCAAGCGGTCGGCAGTGGGTAAGGTAACCGGATTCCTGGAATTCGAGCGGGAGCCCCCTGAGCGCCGGCCCGCCGGAGAGCGAACGAAGGACTACCGCGAGATCTACGAGGACTGGTCCGACGACAAGTCTCGGGTCCAGGCCGCGCGCTGCATGAACTGCGCGCTTCCTTTCTGCCACAAGGGTTGTCCTCTGGGCAATCTCATCCCCGACTGGAACGACCTGGTGTACAAGGGGCGTTGGCAGGACGCGCTGGCGGCGCTGCACGCAACCAACAACTTCCCCGAGTTCACAGGCCGGATATGTCCCGCGCCTTGCGAGGCCTCCTGCGTGCTCTCCATCAACGAGGAGCCCGTCACGATCGAGTACATCGAGAAGGCCATCGTGGACCGCGGCTTCGACGAGGGATGGATGCAGCCGCACCCGCCCGAGAAGCGGACCGGCAAGCGTGTCGCGGTCGTTGGGTCCGGCCCTGCTGGCCTGGCCGCCGCCGTCCAGCTGAACCGGGCCGGGCATCTGGTCACGGTCTTCGAGCGTGACGAGTACGTGGGCGGGCTGCTCACGCTCGGCATCCCCGACTTCAAGCTGGACAAGAGCGTTGTCAATCGACGCGTCGAACTGATGGCGGCGGAGGGGATCGAGTTCCGCACGAGCTGCAACGTCGGCGTGGACGTTCCCGCGGACGACCTGCGGCGCGAGTACGACGCCGTCTGCCTCACCGGCGGCTCGACGGTTGCTCGCCGGCTGAATGTCCCGGGCGAGGAGCTCGAGGGCGTACACCTGGCGGTTGACTACTTGACGCAGCAGAACAGGATCAATCGTGGCCTGGAAGTGCCTCCCGAGCAGCGCATCACGGCCGAGGGCAAGCGGGTCATGATCCTGGGCGGCGGCGACACCGGCGCCGACTGCCTGGGGACCGCCCACCGCCAGGGCGCCGAGATGGTCGTGCAATGGGAGATCCTTCCGGAACCGCCCGTGTCGAGGTCGGAGAGCAACCCGTGGCCACTGTGGCCCCTCATCCTGCGCAGCTCCGCGGCCCACGAGGAAGGCGGCGTCCGCGACTACTCCATCCTCACGAAGCGTCTATCGGGCAGCAACGGTCGTGTCGAGCGACTCCACGCAGCCCGCATCGAATGGGGTCCGCCGGATGCGACGGGCCGGCCCACGATGACCGAGGTACCCGGCAGCGAGTTCGAGTTGGAAGCGTCGCTGGTGCTGCTCGCGCTGGGTTTCCTGCACCCCCAGCACGAGGGGATGCTGGAGCAGCTTGGCGTTGAGCTCGACGGACGAGGCAACGTCAAGACAGACGTGTCCAAGATGACCAGCGTACCCGGAGTGTTCGCCGCAGGAGACATGGCGCGAGGCCAGTCGCTCGTCGTGTGGGCGATCGCAGAGGGGCGGCAGGCCGCCCACGGCATCGACACCTACCTCATGGGGGCCACGGCGCTCCCGTCCGTGGACCTGCGGAGCTGGGCGTAGCTGCGCCGGGCCGGCCTTCCCCTTACAGGATGGGCAAGTACCGCTTCATCTCGTAGTCGGTCACCGCGAACCGGTATCCCTCCCACTCGATGCGCTTGTTCTCGAGCAACGAGTTGAACGTGTGCGGCCCGAGGGCCTCGCGGAGCACGGTGCTTCCCTCCGCCTCGGTGAGCGCCTCATACAGGCTTCCCGGCAGGCGTCTGATGCCGAGCCTGGCGCGCTCCGCTTCTGAGAGGGCGTCCACGTCCATCTCCGTAGCGTTCTCCAGCGGGTATGCGTTCTGCACGCCGGCAAGACCCGCCGTGAGGATCGCAGCGAACGCAAGGTACGGGTTGCACGCCGGGTCCGGAAGGCGGAACTCGATACGGACCGAGGCTTCCTTGCCCGGGCGGTACGCCGGCACCCGCACGAGATTGGAGCGATTGACGGCCGCCCAGGTCGCGTACACCGGCGCCTCGTAGCCCGGAGTCAGCCGTTTGTACGAATTCACCCATTGATTGCAGACGCACGCGATCTCTCCCGCGTGCCGCAAGAGCCCGGCTACGAAATGCTGACCCGTTGCGGAAAGCTTGTGCTCTGCCTCCGGGTCGTAGAACGCGTTCTCTCCGCCCTGGAAGAGCGACATGTTGATGTGCATCCCGCTCCCGTTCTGGTCCTGAAACGGCTTGGGCATGAACGTGGCATAGACCTGCTGGCCCATCGCCACCTCCTTGACGACCTGTCGGTACGTCATCACCGCGTCCGCCATCGTCAGCGCGTCCGTATGGCGCAGGTCTATCTCATGCTGCCCATGCGCCACCTCATGGTGGCTGTACTCGACGGGGATGCCCATCTCCTCCAGCGAAAGCACCGTCTGTCGCCGGAGGTCAGCGCCCTTGTCCAGGGTGGTCGTGAGGTCGAAATAGCCTCCCGCATCAAGCGGCTCCGGTTCCTCGACAGACTTCAGGTAGAAGTGCTCCATCTCAGGTCCCACCTGAAACTCGTAGCCCTGCCGGGCGGCGCGCTCCAGCGCCACCTTCAGAACGTGGCGTGGGTCCCCCTCGAACGGCTCTCCGGAAGGACGGAGCACGTCACAGAACATGCGCGCCACCGCGTTCTGGCGAGGACGCCAGGGGAGGATGGAGAACGTCGTCGGGTCCGGCATGGCGACCATGTCGCTCTCGTCCCGGCGCGCGAAACCCTCCACCGTGGAGCCGTCGAAGGCCATGCCATATTCCAACGCCCCTTCGAGTTCCGCTTCCGTGATGGCGAAGCCCTTGAGCGTCCCCAGGATGTCCGTGAACCAGAGGCGGATGAACTTGACGTCGTTCTCCTTGGCAGTGCGGAGGACGTACTGCCGCGCCTCATGCTCCCGGGCGATGACCATGGGCCGCCTCCTCCCTGATCACTCCGCAGCCCGAATCTGTCCCAACGCGCTCTGCGCGGCCGCCAGCCGCGCGACAGGGACCCGGAAGGGCGAGGCGCTCACGTAGTTGAGCCCCAACTCGTTGCAGAACGCCACGCTGCGCGGGTCGCCCCCGTGTTCTCCGCATATGCCTATCGGGAAGTCCGGGTCGACCTGGCGCGCCGCCTCGGTCGCCATCCGCATCAGCCTGCCCACGCCGCGGGTGTCGAGTGTGTTGAACGGGTTGCGCGGCAGTACCTCCGTCTCCACGTAGTGGTTCAGGAACTTGCTCTCCGCGTCGTCGCGGCTGAACGCGAACGTCATCTGCGTCAAGTCGTTCGAGCCGAAGGAGAAGAACTCCGCCTCCGTCGCGACCTCGTCAGCCGTCAGCGCAGCGCGGGGGACCTCGATCATCGTCCCGAACAGGTACGTCACGTACGTCCCGAGCGCCTCCCGCGTTCTGCTGGCGACCGCTCGCAGCCGGGGCCGGAGCCACTTCAGTTCGTTCACGTGCGAGACGATGGGGATCATGATCTCCGCCCGCACCGTAGAGCCTTCGTCCGCCAGGCGGCACCCCGCAGTGACGATCGCCCGCACCTGCATCTCGTAGATCTCCGGCATCGTCAGGCCCACGCGGCAACCTCGATGGCCCAGCATCGGGTTCGACTCCCGCAGGTGCGCCACGAGTTCGAGCGTCCGCTCCTTCTCCTCCAGCTCAGCGCGCAGCTTCTCTTCGTCGGCCTGCTGCGGGAGGGGCACGCGCTCCGAGAGCCAGTCCATGACGCGCTTGCCCACCGCAAGCTTCTCCAACTCGGCAGCCGAGCGGTTCACCAGATCGCGGCCTCTGTTGAGCCACGGGTCTATACGGTGGTCCCCCTCGATGTGGCGCGCCAGTTCCGCCACCTCATGCACCAGCTCCGCGTAGTCGGGCAGGAACTCGTGCAGCGGCGCGTCCAGCAGCCGGATCACGACCGGAAGGCCTTCCATCGCCTTGAAGATGCCGTAGAAGTCCTCGGTCTGGAAGCGCTCGAGCTCGGCCAGCTCCGCGTGGAAGTCCTGCACCGCCTCGGACGAGTCGCACAGCGCCTTCGCCTCCTCAAGCCGGTTCTGCATCGACTCGCGCTCGGAGGCGGGCGCATTCTCCAGCGCTTCCTCCAGTTCACTGACGCGGCGGATCAGTTGCGACGCCTCCGGCCCGATGGCGAGCAACCGGCGGATGTGCCGCAGCCGCTCCTCTGCAAAGAACATGTGCTCCGTACGGCACAGGCCGATGCCTTCCGCGCCATTCGCCCGCGCACGGTGCGCGTCCTCCGGCGTATCCGCATTCGCCCAGACCTGCAGCCGACGAGCCTCGTCCGCCCAGCCAAGCAGCGTGTTCAGCTCTGCCAGTTCTCCGGGCTTGGGCGCGACCGCTTCGATGTCTCCAACGAATATCTCGCCCGTTGCGCCGTCGAGGCTGATGACGTCACCCTCCGAGATGGACTTGCCCCGCGCCGTGGCGCTGCCATCCGCTTCGAAGCGCAGCTCCTCACAGCCCACCACGCACGGCTTCCCCAGCCCTCGTGTGACGACAGCCGCGTGGCTCGTCATGCCCCCGCGGCTCGTGAGCACACCGTTCGCCTTGATGATGCCATGGACGTCGTCCGGGTTCGTCTCCTGGCGGACCAGGATCACCTGTTGACCGCTTTCTGCGACCGCCGCGACGCGATCGGGGTCCATCACGACCACGCCGGACGCCGCTCCCGGTGACGCACCCACGCCTTCGGCCAGGAGACGCCCGTCCTTCGCCGCCTCCTGTTTCGCCTCAGCTACGAAGTGGGGCATGAGCACTGCCGAGACCTCACCCGCCTCCACGCGGCCCAAAGCCTGCTCCTGCGTCAACACGCCTTCCGACACCAACTCCACCGCTATCCGCACCGCCGCCGAAGCCGTCCGCTTGGCGGAGCGCGTCTGCAGGATGTACAGCTTCCCGCGCTCCACCGTGAACTCGATGTCCTGCACGTCCTTGTAGTGCGCCTCCAACTGGCGCGCGGTCTCTTCTATCTGGCCGTAGATCTCCGGCCATGCCGTGCGCAGCATCTGGATACGCTGGGGAGTGCGTATCCCCGCCACCACGTCCTCTCCCTGCGCGTTCGGCAGGAACTCGCCGTATAACCCGCGCTCGCCGCTGCCGGGGTTGCGGGAGAAGAGCACTCCCGTTCCGCTGTCGTCCCCCAGATTGCCGAACACCATCGCCATGATGACGCACGCGGTGCCCATGTTGTGGGAGATGCCCTGGAACTCGCGGTAGGTGATGGCGCGCGGGTTGTTCCACGAGTTGAACACCGCTTCCACCGCCGCCTTCAGCAGCACCCAGGGGTCGTCTGAGAGCGGCTCCGCGGTCGCTTCCTGGATGATCCCCTTGAACTCGTCGATGAGGTCTCGCAGGGCGTCCGGCTGCAGTTCGTAGTCGAACTCAGCGCCCGCGCGCTTCTTCGCGGCCTCCAGCGCCGTCTCGAACCGCCCCTTCGGGATGCCCAGCACCACGTCGCCGAAGCCCTGTATCAGCCGCCGGAAGGCGTCCAGCGCGGGGCGTTCGTCGCCCATCATCCGCGCCAGGCCCGCAACCGTCGCGTCGGTCACGCCCATGTTCAGGATGGTGTCCATCATCCCGGGCATGGAAACAGGAGCGCCCGAGCGGACCGAAACCACGAGCGGATCGTCCGCGGCGCCGAACAGGCGGCCCGTCTGCTCTTCGAGCAGGTGAACGTGCCGGACTATCTCATCCCACAGGCCGTCCGGAAAGTGCCGCCCCTGGCGGAAGTACTCCAGCGACGTTTCTGTCGTAATCACGAACCCCGGAGGCACGGGAACGCCGATGCGGGCCATCTCGCTCGCATGCGCTCCCTTCCCCCCGAGAAGACTCACCATGTCCGCGCCGCCTTCCGCGAGGCGGTACACCATCTTCCCGGACACTGTCGCTGTCATTTACCAGACCCCCAGCAACCGGCCGCGGAGTTGCAGCCTCCCGCCGGTCGCGCCAACGGTCGATGCTAGCACAAGGCCCTCGGACGGTCTACGCGTCCCCTGCCTCTTCGCCACTGCCCGCACTCTCCGCATACGCTCCCCTGTACGACGGTGGGAGCAAGGCCGCGATGCGGCCCATGACTTCGTCGGTCGCCTGCCCCAGTTGCACCCTGTTCAAGCGCCCCTCCGCGCGGGCGAGTGTGAATGGCTCCCCTATCGCCACACGGAGGCGCTGGAAGTGGAACGCTATGCGGAACATGCCCCGGATGCGCTCCGTGCCGGTGATCGCCACCGGCAGCACCGGCGCGCCGGACGACAGCGCCAGATAGGCCAGACCGTCCGTTGCCTTGCGCAGCGCGCCCGGGCTCCGCGTACCCTCCGGGAAGATCAGCAGCGCCTTGCCGCTGTCCAGCGTTCGTTGTGCCCACCTCAGCGCGTCCGTGTCGCGCCCGTCGCGGTCAACGGGATAGACGTGCACCGCGCGCAGAAGGTAGGACACGACCGGCCCCCAGAACAGCGAGCGCTTCGCCATGAAGAAGATGGGCCGGGGAACCGCGTATACCATCACCGGCGGGTCCGCGTTGCTCTGATGGTTCGCCACGACGATGAGCGGTCCGGTCCGGGGAACGTGCTCCTGCCCCGTAACGCTGATGCTCCCGAACGTCGGGATGAAGATGCGGGAGAGCGCCCGCCCCAGCCGGTACCAGCAGTCGAACGGAGAACCCGTCACTCCGCCTCCTCCGTCCCCAGGACGGCCAGTATGTACCTCACGACATCCGCAACGGCGAGTCCGTCCGTGACGATGCGCCTGGCGTCTTCCGCCACTCGCAACGGCGAGTCCGCACGGCCTGAGTCGATCGTGTCCCGCAACTCCAGGTTGCCCAGCACCTCGGCCTCGGAACGCGCCTGGTCCGTACCTGCGAGCTCCCTGAACCGCCTGCGCGCCCGCTCCTCCGGGGATGCGTCAAGGTACACCTTCGCCGCGTCCGGAAGCACTTGCGTCCCGATGTCCCGCCCGACCATGATGACATCTCCCCCTTCCGCGGTCGCACGTTGCTGCGCGACCATAGCCCTGCGGACGCCCCCTGCTTTCGCCACGGCAGACACCGCGGCGTCGATCTCAGGGGCGCGCAACCGGGAGGTGACGTCGACACCGTCTACCAACACGCTCTTGCCTCCTTCGCCCAGGCGAACGTCCATCGCCTCCGCGAGTCGCGTGAGCGCGGCCTCGTCGTCCAGCGGCGTGGCGGCGTCGAGGGCGGCGACGGTAACCGCCCGGTAATAGACGCCCGTGTCCACGAAGGCGTAGCCCAACCGGCGCGCCAACTCCCGGCCCACGGTCGTTTTACCGGAGGCAACAGGGCCGTCTATGGCGATGACAGAGGGGTAACGCACGACGAAAATTGTACAGTGGACTGCAAGTGGGCACACACACGCCCCACGGACACACAACCAACCACAATATGTTGTGCTTGGTCTTTGACCAGAGCGCCACTATCTGGTAGAATTCTGAGGTGTATCAACGCCTGTGTGTCCAGCAGGCAAGACCCAGCAGCCCCGGAGTCTTGAACGCATCATGGTCAAACAACAGGAAGCCCAATACACCGCAAGCGACATCCAGGTACTGGAAGGCTTGGAGGCCGTGCGCCGGCGTCCCGGCATGTACATCGGCAGCACCGACCAACGCGGTCTCCACCATCTCGTCTACGAGATCGTGGACAACGCCATCGACGAGGCGATGGCCGACTATTGCGACCGCGTCTTCGTCACTCTCCATGAAGACAACTCCCTCTCCGTCCGCGACAACGGCCGTGGCATACCCATAGACCTGCACGCAACCACCGGCAGGCCCGCCCTTGAGACCATCATGACCACCCTCCACGCCGGCGGAAAGTTCGGCGGTGGGGCTTACAAGGTCTCCGGGGGTCTCCACGGTGTGGGCGCGTCCGTCGTCAATGCGCTCTCAGAGTGGATGCGTGTCGAGGTCCGCCGCGACGGCCAGATCCACTCGCAGGAATACGAACGCGGCATCCCGCTCCACGACGTCGTCGACGAAGGCCCGATCCCTGAGAACGCTTCCTTCCAGAACGGCACCCTCGTCCGGTTCATGGCCGACACCGAGGTCTTCGGCCCCCCCAACTACGACCGCGACACGCTCATCCAGCGCTTCCGCGAGATGGCCTACCTCAACAAGGGCATCTGGATCTCCTTCGCCTCCGAGGCGCATCCCGATGCCGACCGCACCTTCTACTTCGAAGGCGGCATCGCCAGTTTCGTCAAGCAGCTCAACCAGAACCGCGAGGTCCTTCAGGACGAGCCCTTCTACTACGAAGAGAAGACCGAGCACGCCATGGTCGAGGTCGCTCTCCAGTACAACACGGGCTTCTACGAGTCCACCCTGGCCTTCGCGAACTGCATCAACACCGCGGACGGGGGCACGCACCTCGTCGGCTTCCGCGCCGGGCTTACCCGCGCCATCAACAACTACGCAAAGAAGAGCAAGCTCGTCAAAGAGGACACCACCAACTTCAGTGGCGACGACGTACGCGAGGGCCTCACCGCCATCGTCAGCGTCCGCCTCGAAGAGCCTCAGTTCGAGGGTCAGACCAAGGGCAAGCTCGGCAATGCCGAGACCAAGACCGCAGTCGAACAGACTCTCGTGCAGCGCCTCGAGTATTACCTGGAAGAGCACCCCCAGGAGGCCCGGCGCGTCATCGAGAAGTGCCTCACTTCCCAGCGCGCCCGCGAGGCCGCTCGGAAGGCGAGGGACCTCGTCATACGCAAGAACGCCATGGACGGCGGGTCGTTGCCCGGTAAGCTGGCCGACTGCGCCGAGCGGAACCCGGAACTCTGTGAACTCTACGTCGTCGAGGGCGACTCCGCAGGAGGCTCAGCCAAGATGGGGCGTGACCGGCGTACGCAGGCCATCCTCCCGCTCCGAGGCAAGATCCTCAACGTGGAGAAGGCCCGCCCGGACAAGATGCTCGCGCACGAGGAGATACGCGCCCTCATCACCGCGCTCGGGGCTGGGCTGGGCGAGGACTTCAACCTTCCCAAGCTTCGCTACCATAAGGTCATCATCATGACCGACGCCGATGTGGACGGCGCGCACATCCGGACGCTCCTCCTCACGTTCTTCTTCCGCAACATGCGCGAGCTGATCGACGCCGGGCACCTCTACATCGCCCAACCTCCCCTCTACCGCACCTCGCGCGGCAGGTCCGTGGAGTACAAGTACTCCGAGGCCGATAAGGACAGTTGGCTGGCGAAGCAACTCTTCGGCAGGCTCGCCATCACGTCGAGCGACGGCGCGGTCTCACTCTCCGGCGCGAAGATCCAGGGCCTCGTCAACCGCCTCAAGGAGTTCGAGAACTGGACGCGACCGCTCTCCAGCCTCGGCCTCGCGCCCGAACTGGTCGGCCCCTTCCTGCAGGGCGCGGAGCACGGCGCCTACCGCCTCTCCTTCGAGGGCGAGCAGACCGTGGACGCCGTCGCCGGTTGGCTGACGTCGCAGGGTTTCGAGTGCACGAAGGTCGTCAACAAGCGCAAGAAGGAGTACTTCATCGAAGTGCCCGGATACGGCACCATCAACGTGCCGCGCGTCCTCGAGTCAGCCATGGCCCACCGCGCCCAGCAGCTCTTCCCCCAGATGGCAGAGTGGGTGAACGGCCACACCTACATGGTCACCCGCCGCGACAACGAAGTCGCCGCAGGTGTGCCGTGGCACGACCTCGCGCAGGTGCTGGAGCGCAACTCTGAGCGCCAGGGTATCGGGCTCCAGCGCTACAAGGGCCTCGGTGAGATGAACCCGGACCAGCTCTGGGAAACCACCATGGACCCCTCCACCCGCACCCTCCTCCGCGTCACCGTGGAGGACGCCGCCGGCGCTGACAACGCTTTCACCGAGCTCATGGGGGACCTCGTCGGCCCGCGCAAGGAGTGGATCCAGACGCATGCCCGGCAGGTCAAGAACCTCGACGTCTAGCCCGCGTCGGCCACGTCACGCCACACCAACGCGCCCCTCGTCGTCGCTCACCAGCACCGCGTGGAACGCGTACCCATCGGCCTGCAGCCGGTCCCCGCCCCCCTGCCTCCGGTCGAGGATGCAGGCCACCAGCGCCACCTCGTGCCCGGCAGCCTCCGCCGCCTCTATCGCCATATAGAGCGATCCGGCCGTGGAGCACACGTCGTCCACTATCGCCACCCGGGCACGCTCCGGCAGCGGCCCTTCTATCGCCTTCCCCGCCCCGTGGTCTTTCGCCTCCTTGCGCACGAAGAAGCCGGAGACCTGTGCGCCGCCGTCCTGCCCGCTCAGCATCGCGATCTCCGTCACGAGGGGGACCGCCCCTACCGCCGGGCCTCCCACCGCCGTCGCGCCCGAACCCCGTATCGCCGGCAGCAACGCCCGTGCCACCAGGTTCGCCCCTCCGGGGGAAAGCGTCAGCAAGCGCCCGTCGAAGTAGTACGTGCTCGTCTGGCCCGAGGCCAGCACGAACTCCCCGTACAGGAGTGCTCCCAGCTCCTGCGCCAGTTGCAGTATCTCCCCCGCGACCCCGGTCCCTGCCTGCTGCGTCATGCCGTGTCTCCTCCCGGAAGAGGGGCCGTCTCTCGTACCCCTCGGTACAGATGGTGCTGTTCGATGTAGTCACCGACCGCGTCCGGTACGAGATAGCGTACCGGCTCCCCCAGGCTCATCCGGCGACGAAGCTCCGTCCCGCTGATCTCGATGAGCGGCATGTGCACGACCATCACTCGCTCGGCCGCCGCAGGGTCGATCGCCGTCAGCGCATCCAGGTCCACCGTGCCGTGCCCGGGGCGCAACGCCACCACCAGACGCACCTGCTCCAGGATGCGCTTCGGCTCCTTCCAGCGCGCCATGGTATGAAGCGTGTCCGCCCCCATGATGAACAACAGTTCGTCGCCGGCCATCGGGCCCGCCCGGAGCGCGTCCAGCGTATCCACCGTGTACGTCTCTCCCGGCCGGTCCATCTCGATAGTAGACAGCTGGAACGCAGGGTTCTCTGCTATCGCCAGCTCCACCATCGCTCGCCGGTGCTCGCGAGCGGTGATCGGCTCATCGCGCTTCATCCACGGCAACCCCGTTGGTATGAACCAGACCTCGTCCAGGCCCAGCCGCCAGAGCACCTCCTGCGCAAGGATGAGGTGCCCGGTGTGGACCGGATCGAAGGTCCCGCCCAGAATGCCTCGACGCACGCCCGTTACTCCCACTCCATCTCAACGTCACCGATGCGTACCGTATCACCCGGCGCAACGCCTGCCCTCTCCAGCGCCTCGATCACACCGAGCCGGCCCAGTTCCCGGTGGAACTGCAAGCGCGCGCGCCAGTTCCCGAGGTTCACGACCTCCAACATGCGCTCTGCCTCTGCACACGTCACGTCGAAGGACCCTTCACCTCTGCTGACTGCCGGCGCGGCCCTTGTCCGGTCCATCCGCGGCACCCTCGGCAAGAGCACCGTCTCTTTCGCATCGGCCGGCACGAGCGACGCCACCCGGCGCATCAATGCCCCCACTCCCTCCCCTGTGACCGCGGCAATCGCCGCAGGGGTGGCGCCTGCCGCCGCTGCGAGTGCTGCTTTCTGCTCTCCGTAGCGCTGCCTGGCCTCCGGCACGTCCATCTTCGTCACCGCCACCACGCAAGGCTTCTCATCCAGCCCTGCCCCATAAGCCTCGACCTCTTGCCGGATCACCTCAAACTCCTCCACGAGATTGGCTGCCATACCATCCACCAGATGGACGAACACGCTCGCGCGCTCGCAGTGCCGTAGGAACTCCAACCCAAGGCCCCGCCCACCGTGCGCTCCCTCGATGAGACCCGGGACGTCCAGCAGCACGAGCGACCCCTCGTCCACCTGCGCCACACCGAACCCGGGCTCCAACGTCGTGAACGGATAGTCCGCGATCTTCGGCTTCGCCCGTGACACCACGCTCAGCAGTGTCGATTTACCTGCGTTAGGCGCCCCGACCAGCGCGACGTCCGCCAGCAGCTTCACCTCCAACTCGATATCGCGCTCCTCGCCCGGTTCCCCTCCAAGCGCGATCAGCGGCTCCTGGTTCGTCGCGCTGGCGAAGTGGACATTCCCCAATCCACCGCGACCTCCATAGACCAACTCCGTCTCCTGTCCCTTCTCGACCAACTCCGTAAGGAAGACCCGCTCCCCCTCACGCCACTCCCACACGACTGTCCCCACGGGCACATCCACCACCGTCCGCTTACCCTTCTTGCCCGTCCGCTGCCGGCCCCCACCGGAAGAACCTGCCTCACCGACGATCCGACGCACGCCCTCCAGATGGCCCAACGTCCGAACATTCCCCATCGCACGGCAACCTACCGCACCGCCCTCTCCCCCATCTCCACCATCCGGGCCACCCCGGGGACGGAACTTCTCCCGCAGGAAACTGACAGCCCCATTGCCTCCTCGCCCGCCAACGGCGGTTAACGTTCTCTTATCAATCATGATCTGTATCAGTATAGGAGATAGAGATACCGTCGCCGGGGGAGAGGGGTCTGTGGGGAGAAATGATGGGGAAGGCCGTGGCGCGTGGTGCCTAGGTGAGAGGGCTAGGCCGGTGTGGAAAGTTCTTCAGGGGATTCCCCACTGGAGAGGGAAGCCCGGATCGTCTTGATCGCCGTAGTGGTGGCGTCGTCTGCTTGGAGCCGCTCGGCTGTGCGCCGCAGTCCGTAGAGGATCGTTGTCCGCTCGCGGTTGCCGAGCTTTACGCCGATCTCCTCCGGTGAAAGCCCGAGGAGTGTATGGAGCAGGTGCATGGCAGTCTGGCGAGCGGTGGAGGCCTCGCGGTCCCGGCGAGGCCCTTCGAGTGCAGACGTGGGCAGGCCGTAATAGCGAGCAACGGCTGCTAATGCGATGTCTGGGGAAAGGTGGGGACTCGGTGTGGAGAGATGTGCAGCCAGCGCCTGATGAGCGAGGTCCGGCGTGACGCTGCGCCCGGTGAGGTCGGCGAGCGCCAGGAGCCGCGTGAGCGCTCCCTTGAGGACGTGTCCGTCCGCGTCGAGTCGTTCGGCGATGAAAGACGAGACATCGGCGTTCATCGGGATGCCAGCCTGTTCGGCGAACGCCTGCAACAGGGCCACGCGTGAGTCCAGGCTCGGAGAGGCAAGGTCTGCCTGCAGCCCCGCAGCCAGGCGAGACTGGAGCCGCTTCTCGACACTGATGGAGAGGGCAGGCCGGTCGCCGGCGAGGACGATCTGGCTGCCCCGCTTGCGGAGCGCGTCCAGTGTGTGCAGCAGTCCTTCGTGGATGCGGGCGCTCTTGCCCTCGAATGCATGGACGTCGTCCAACAGCAACATATCGACGGTCCAGAAGCGTTCCCGGAATGCCCGGGTCCTCTTCTCCCGCATCGCCGTAAGGTAGGCGTTGGTGAGGTCCTCGGCGCTCGTGTACTCGACCGATAGCCCGCTGGCGTGGGCGTGATGGCCTATCGCCAGCAGCAGGTGGGTCTTGCCCAGGCCGACTCCGCCATAGATGAACAGGGGGTTGTAGGCTGATCCGGGTGCACGGGCCACTGCGAGCGCCGCGGCATGCGCCAGCTGGTTCTCCGGGAGCGGGACGAACGAGGCGAACGTTTCGGTTGACGAGAGGGTGCTGTTGGGTGGGAGCTCGTGGCCCGGCTCAGCAGTCTCTCTTCCGGGCGATGCCTCCGCGGAGGTTGTCCCCCGCAGTACGAAGCGGACGCTGATGGGGACGCCGGAGATCGACGATACCGTAGCGTCTGCTAAGCCTTGCATCCTGCCTTCCAGCCATGCGACGGCGAACGCTGTCGGGGCGGAGACGGTCAGGGAGTCTTCTGCCAGGAGTTCGCCGGTCGTGCCAGCGAGCCACGTGTCGAAAGTGGCCTTTGGCGTCTGCAACTGCAGACGGCCAAGGACGGCTTCCCATAGGCGGCGTGCTGAACTGTCCGTCAAGAGCGGCGGTCCTTCTCTGGGGCTGGTCTTTGAAACCGGCGGGTGGACTGCTGGGCTCATGGCGAGAGCGCGGGGCGCCGTCCGGTGAAGAGACCGCAATCTATCATCGGGCGGACCGCGGCCATTCGCCTCAAATCCGCGGGATTCCCACTGCAATCTCGCTTGCAAAACCGCCTGCGAGCCTGCCATCGCGTCGTGGCCTAATCCCTGCATCGCAGCCCGCCGTGGCCTGCCTGGCTGCTAGGATTACTCGTATGGAGCCAGTGCGTATCGTCTTTATGGGATCGCCCAGGCCAGCCGTGGCTGTGCTGGATGCTACCGCCCGGGTCGCTGCAGCGAACGGCTGGTCGGTCGTGGCGGCATACACCGCGCCTGATAAGCCGGAGGGGCGTGGACGCCGTATGGCGTCGTCGCCCGTTCGCAGCCGGGCGGAGGAGATGGGGATCCCCGTTCTCACTCCCAGCCGCCTCAACCTGGCTGAGGAGCAGGAGCGTTTCCGTGCGCTGAGCGCTGACCTGGTTGTCCTGGCGGCATACGGGATGCTACTTCCGGCGCCCTTCCTCTTCGAACCGGCGTACGGGGCGGTGAACGTCCATCCCTCGCTGCTGCCGCGTCACCGGGGCGCCGCCCCCGTCGCAGCGGCGATCCTCGCCGGGGACGCCGAGACCGGTGTAACGCTCATGGCCATGGACGAGGGGCTGGACACCGGCCCGGCTCTCGCCCGGCGGACCTACCCCCTGAACGGCGATGAGCGCACGCCCGCGCTGACGGAGCGGCTTTTCTCTCTCGGCAGCGAGCTTCTGGCCGAGGTGCTGCCGCGCTACGTTGCAGGCGATATCGAGCCGGCGCCGCAGGACGAGGAGCGCGCGACGTACACGCCGCGCATGACCAAGACCGACGCCCTGATCGATTGGAACGAGCCCGCGTTGCTCATCGAGCGCAAGGTCCGCGCCTACGACCCGTGGCCCGGCACGGCGACGATATGGGAGGAGCGGCGGCTGGCCGTCACAGACGCGGCGGTGGAACTGGAGACGGGAGACCTTGCACCCGGCGAGGTGTGCGTGAACGCCGGCGCAGTGCTCGTGGGAACGGGCAGGGGAGCGCTGCGCTTGCTGCGAGTGAAGAGGGAGGGCCGCTCGGAGATGGATGCGGCGGACTTCCTCCGGGGACATCCCGCATTCGCGCGAGCGCGGCTGTACCCCTGATGACCTCTCCTACTCGGAGGAGGGGTCGTCCCCGGACGCCGCGGGAGTCTCCTCTCCGCTCGCCTCTGCTGGTGCAGCCTCTTCCGCCGCTTCCTCTTCCTCCTCGACTGCCGCCGCGCGGACGATGACGCGCGCCACGTACGCGCCCGGGTCGGTGACCATCGTGACGCCGGCGGGCAGCTCCAGTGCACCCGCGTGGATAACCGAGTCAGGCTCGCTGAGAGCGGCGAGGTCTACGATAACCGCGTGCGGGATGTCGGTCGGCAGTGCCTCTACCTCGATCTCGTGGAGGTCCTCTGAGAGGGTCGCGTCTGCTGCGCGCGCTCCGACGGCCTCGCCCTCGAACCGCAGCGGCACGGTTGCTCGGATGCGCTGCGTCCGTGAAACGCGGAACAGGTCCACGTGGAGCAGACGCTCGTTGACGGGGTGGCGTTGAACGTGCTGGACCATGACGAAGTGTTCGTCTCCCCCAACCTGTACGGTCAGAGGGCTCGTCTGCCCAACGACACCCAGGGCGTGTACGAGGTCGTAGGTATCCGACTGTAGAGATAGAGAAGGACCGCCCGGTCCATAGACATGGATGGGGGTGATGCCGGAGCGCCGGAGCGCCTTCACCTTCTTGCCGAGCGCTACGCGCTCCTCCGCCGCGAGCCGTACTTCGTCCATCGTGCGCCCTTCCACAGAGGTGCCCCGTCATTCAACGGGGCTGTGGAGAAGCATAGCAGACAGCGCCTGTTTCCCGCCAGCCGCCCCGGCGCATTGTTGACCCTTGAGGTGGACTTTACCCTGTGAGGGCAGTATCATCATCGTGTTAAGGCGGGTGACGCTTGGTGAGGGGACGGTTATGCGCATCCCGATGAAAGTGGACTATGGCGTGAGGGCCCTGGTGGACCTTGCTGGGCAGCCGGACGTCCACCGCCCGGTCCGCACCGCGGACATCGCAGGACGCCAGGGTATCCCCGAACCCTATCTGGACCAGGTGCTCACCACACTCAACAAATTCGGGCTCATCACGAGCCGCAGGGGCCCCCAGGGTGGCCACGTCCTCGCGCGAGCGGCGTCCGATATCACGCTCGACGAGGTCGTCGCGACGCTCGATGGACGCAACCCCCCGCTCGAATGCATCGACGATGCAACCGAGTGCGCGCTCTCCGACTGTTGTGCTCAGCGCGACATCTGGCGCGACGTAGAGGACGCCATCCATGCCGTCCTGGTCACGACCACCATCGCCGACCTGGCCCGGCGCCAGCAGGCCCGCACAGCAGTGCCCCTGACAGTCGTATCCTGAACCCGCAGGACAACAGCTCGGCATGAGGCACGGCGCGCAGCCGAGCACCGTATGAACGAGAGGAGAAGACATGACGGTAACCGCCCCCCAGCTGACGCCTGAACAGGTCAAGCGCTACAGCAGGCATATCATCATGCAGCAGATCGGCAGCAGCGGGCAGAGGAAGCTGATGGACGCGAAGGTGCTCGTCGTTGGCGCCGGCGGCCTCGGCGGCCCGGTCGCGCTCTACCTCGCCCTCGCTGGAGTTGGCACCATCGGGCTCGTCGACTTCGACGTGGTGGACCTGAGCAACCTCCAACGCCAGGTCCTGCACAACAGCGAGACGGTCGGCATGCCCAAGGTCGAGTCGGCCATCCAGACCCTCAACCGCTACAACCCGGAGGTCAACGTCGTTGCCCACGAGTTCCCCATCAACTCCGAGAATGCCATGGACCTCATCGAGCAATACGACATCGTCGTGAACGGCGCGGATAACTTCGCCACCCGCTACCTCGTGAACGACGCCGCATACCTCAGCGGCAAGCCCGTAGTGGACGGCAGCATCCTCCTCTTCGACGGTCAGGTCTCCGTCTACGAGCCAGGCAAGGGCTGCTATCGCTGCCTCTTCCCGGAGCCTCCGCCGCCCGGCCTTGTTCCCAACTGCGCCGAAGCAGGCGTTCTTGGCGCGCTCACGGGCACCATCGGCAGCATCCAGGCTACGGAAACGGTCAAGCTCATCCTGGACGTCGGCCAGACCCTCACCGGACGCCTGCTCCTCGTGGACGCGCTCAACATGGAGTTCCGCGTCGTCCGTGCACGCCGGAACCCCAGGTGCCCGCTCTGCGGCGACGAGCCCACTCTGACCGGGCTCATCGACTACGAGGTGTTCTGCGGCCTCGCCCCAGCGCCTGACCAGGAGGGCGTTGGCGCGGCTCACTAGGCGTGCGCACCCGCCCGCGCTCACGCGCAGGGCCGCGCCTGCAAGGGGAACCGCACACGGCCATGCGCAGCGCCAACCTCATCGAGGCCATCGGCAACACGCCGCTCGTCGAGTTGCCAACCTTCAGCCCCGGGTCCTCCGTTCGCATCTACGCGAAGCTGGAGGGCAACAACCCCACGGGCTCCGTCAAGGACAGGATAGCCCGGGCGATGGTGCAGGCCGCTCTGAAGGACGGCGTGCTGACGCCCGGCAGCATCCTCTTGGAGCCCACCAGCGGCAACACCGGCATCTCCCTGGCCATGGTCGCGCAGCGCCTCGGGTACCGCTTCACGGCCGTCATGCCGGACAACGTCAGCCCGGAGCGCACCCAGCTCCTCACCGCGTATGGAGCGGAGATCGTCTACTCTGCCGGAGAGGGCGGTTCCAACGGCTCGATCGCCCTCGCGCAGGAGATGGCCGCTGCGGACGACCGGTACGTGATGCTCTACCAGTACGGGAACCCGGCCAATCCCCAGGCCCACTACGAGACCACAGCGCCGGAGATCATCCGGGACGTGCCGGAGGTGACGCACTTCGTCGCCGGGCTCGGCACGGGAGGCACGCTTATGGGTGTGGGGCGCCGCCTCAAGGAGTACAACCCGGCCATCGAGATCATCGCGGCAGCCCCCGAGATAGACGACCGCATCCAGGGCCTTCGCAGCTTGGAGGAGGGGTTCGTCCCGCCGATACTGGACCTCTCCCTGCTGGACGGGCGCATCATGGTCGGTGGGGAGGAGAGCTTCCGCAAGACCGCGGAGGTGCTGCACCGGGAGGGCGTTTTCGCGGGCGTCTCGTCCGGTGCGGTGCTCGCCGCGGCGCAGCGGGTAGCCGGGCGTGTTCAAGCGTTCGAGTCGGCGCACATCGTCTGCCTCTTCGCCGATGGCGGTTGGAAGTACCTCAGCACTGGCCTGTGGACGGATGAGGACAGCGCCCGGCTGCGCGAGAAAGTGCAGGGTAAGGTCTGGTGGTAGACGCAGACCCGTTCCGCGACCACGCCGCAGCCTGGCGGGCCGAACTCACCGTCGGCATTCTGTACGACGCCCGAACGCCCAGCGCGGAGCTGATGGAGAGCCTCGCTCGCGAGGGTGTGCAGTTCGGCCCCGCGGACGAGGTCGCCGGACCCCACGCATTCGTCCTCGATCTCGTCGATGCCGACCGCCACCGCGCGGAGTCGTTATCGGGGAACTACGGCAAGAGCCCGTGTCCGGTCATCGCTGTACTCTCCGTGAGCCACCTTCAGGCCCCGAACCTCACCATCGCCGCGGACGACTTCATCATCGCGCCGTGGGAAGCCGGCGAACTTGCGCTCCGCATCAACAAGCTGCTGGAACGCAGGGGGCCGGCTGACGAACCCGGTGTCATCCGGGTCGGCGATCTGGTCATCAACCCCAGCCGTTACGACGTCTACCTCGCGGGCAAGCCCGTCGTCCTGGCGTTCAAGGAATACGAGCTCCTCAAGCTCATGGCAGCCAACCCCGGCCGCGTTTACAGCCGCGAGACATTGCTGGAACAGGTCTGGGGCTACCAGTACTTCGGCGGCACCCGCACCGTGGACGTCCACATCCGTCGTCTCCGCAGCAAGATCGAGGACGCCTCGCATACGTTCATCGACACCGTCTGGAACGTCGGCTACCGCTTCCGCGGCTGACAGCCATTCCGCCCGTGCCCCGTCATTCCCCACGCCCACGCCCACGCCCGCGCAGGCGGGAATCTCGCAGTCCGGATGGGCATGGTGTACCATGCTCCCCGTCTGCAAGGAGGGAGCCATGCCCCTGTACGAGTACGTTTGCGATAGCTGCGACTCCCGGTTCGAGCGCCTGCAGCCGATGTCCGCGGCCCACGTGAGCGACTGCCCGGACTGCGGTGATGAGGCGAAGCGCGTGCTCTCGCTCTTTGCGGCCCCCGTTGCCGTGGGCGCCGGTGCAGGCCCCTCCCCCGTCGGTCCGCTCAGCGGGGCATGTTGCGGGGGTTCCTGCGGCTGCGGCTAGCAGAAGCCTTCCAGCACCGCTCCCGCCTCCTCTTGCTGCGAGTCCAGCACCCACAACCCGTGCAGTGTGAACTGACTCTGCCCCCAGAGGCCGTATCCTCCAAGCTCTGGACGCACCACTGACTCTATCCCGGCGTCGCGCAGCAGCCCCTCCGCCAGGCGGGCCTCCAACTCGTTCGGATATATCCGCAGACGCATGAGGCCCATGGCCCCTCACAGGTCCGGCCGTGCCCGGCCGCCGTACTTCCGCAGCACGCCGCCCGCCCCCCACAGCACCGCCGTCCCCAGCAGGATGACCGCGCCTATGAGCAGCGTGATGTCGCGCCAGAAGCCGAACGGGAACACCTGCACCAGGTATTCCGTGCGCGGGTCGAACACCCAGTTTCCCTGCGGAAACCCGATGTAGTGGAACACGATGAACACCTGCCGGAACGCGACGACGCTCAGCAGTCCCAGCGCCAGTATCACCGCCGCCGTGAGCGTGGCGCCTCTGCGCAGCCATGACGCCACGACGAGGAGCGCCTCCCTTCGCAGGCGCCACGCCGCAAGCACCGCCAGCGTGATCAACACGACCGTCGACATCGCCTGCACGCGGTAGACGCGCAGGAAGAGCGCCTTCACGTCCGCCATGTGGGAGACCTCGTTCGCGTTGAACAGCGTGCGCGGCACGCCGTGGACCTGCACCGTGACCGACAGCGGACCGTCGCTGCTGCTGGCGAAGTACGCCTGCACCTCCCGCCCCACGTGCGCCAACCCCTCGGGCGTGATGCCGGTGCGCTCGGAGACGGAGTGCCGCTCGAAGAGCGCCTCGTACAGGGGCAGGCTCTCCGCCGCGCACCGCACCGTCGTCGTCACCAGCAGCAGCCCCAGCGCCACCGGGGCCACCCACCCTGCGATGCGCCACGGCTCTTTCAGGATCCGTTCCATGCCTGGATTCTACCTGTGCGCCCCGTGACGCGAAGTGCGCGCTGTCATCCTGAGCGGAGCACAGCGGAGTCCGCGCTTTAGCGCGCAGCATCCTCTCGGGTGGTCTGGCCTCCTCTCCCACTGGGAGAGGGCTGGGGTGAGCGCCTCTGCGCTGCGCTCCGGTATAATCCGCGCACCCACTCCGAGCGGAGCTTCCCCTTGTCCGACACCTTCGACGCTCTCCTGGAAACGATGCGCCGCCTGCGCGACCCTGTCTCGGGCTGCCCGTGGGACATCGAGCAGACCCACGCTTCGCTCCGGGGTTCGCTGCTGGAGGAGACCTACGAGGCCCTCGACGCCATGGCCTCCGGCGAACGAGCGGCGCTGGTCGAGGAGCTCGGCGACCTGCTCCTCCACGTCATCTTCCACGCCCAGATCGGCGCGGACGAAGGCGCGTTCACCATGGACGACGTCGCCTCCCAACTCAACGAGAAGCTGGTGCGCCGGCATCCGCACGTCTTCGAGGACGCTGCGGCCCGCACTGCAACCGAGGTCACCGGCCAGTGGGAGCGTCTGAAGGCGGAGGAACGCTCGAAGAAGGGAGAGGGAGACCGCTCCATGCTCGCCGGCGTCTCCCGCGCCATGCCCGCGCTCGCCTACGCGCACTCCGTGCTCAGCCGCGCCCGCAGGGCAGGCTTCGACTGGGACGATCCGGACGCCGTCTTCGACAAGGTGGCCGAAGAGGCCGCCGAGCTCCGCGCGACGGAAACGCCTGCGCGTCGAGAGGAAGAGTTCGGCGACCTCCTCCTTGCGCTTGTCGGCGCGGCCCATCGCATGGACATCGACCCTGAGCAGGCCCTCCGTGGCGCGAACGACCGCTTCACTACTCGATTCCAGCGCGTGGAGGAGGCCGCCCGCCGGGATGGGCACACGCTCGCCGAGATGCCAACCGGAGCCAAACTGGCGTTGTGGGAACGTGCGAAGGCCGCGGAGTGAAGAGAACCGACAGCAGCCGTGGCGCGTAATGCATAGAGGGGGTACGGCAGCCCGTTCGTGAGGCGTACTCCCCAGTACCGATTACGTGCGGGTATAATCACGCGTTGGACGCTCATTCGGAGCGTGTACGAGAACGAAAACAACATGAGGTAACCGGAAGTATGCGTATCGGTCGTCTGTTATTGGTGCTTGCCACGCTCACCTTGGCCTTTGGCCTGCTCTCCGCCGCAGTGTCCGCCCAGCAACCTGCGGACGTGCGGATGGACTCGGCCGTGCGGTCCCTGGAGATGGGGCCGCGCGAGACCCGCGCCGACCTCACCGTCGACCTGTACAACACCACCTCGGACCGCCACCTTGTCAAGATCGAGATCGATGACATCCCGGCGGACTGGGACATCGCCGTCTGGGACCGCTTCTTCGACTTCAAGGTTGGCGAGATCGTCGTCGAGCCTCCCACGCCCGACGACCCTGGCCCCAGCCAGAGCCTCCGTCTCCGCGTCGACCTCCCGGACGAGCGCCCCCCAAAGGGGAACTACTCCTTCGGCCTGCGCATCACCTCGCAGGACGGCAGCGTCGAGTACGACCGGGCCCGCTACATCATCACCGTACCGGAACCCCCCGCCACTACGGACGCCAGCGTGTCTGTCGATGTGACGTATCCCGCCCTGAGCGGCCCTGCCACCAGCGAGTTCGAGTTCGAGATAGTCATCGCCAACGACACCGGTGCGGAGTCCTCGTTCGACCTGAGCGCGGCGGCGGTCGGCCAGACCGGACAGGTGCTCCCCGGCTGGGACATAAACTTCTCTCCGTCTTTCGGCCAGGAGCGCGTCATCTCCAGCATCAGCGTGGGAGACGGCCTCAACGAGCGTGTCGACGTGCGTGTGACTCCACAGCGCAACACGCCGCCGGGAGACTACTTCATCCCCGTGCAGGTACAGGACGACGCGGGGTTCGATGCCGAGGCCCTGCTGCTGTTAACTATTCGGGGTCGCGGCGAGGTCTTCCTGAGCACGGACACCGGCCTGCTCAATCTGGACGCCACCGCGGGCGAGGAAGCGTCCACCAAGCTCCGGCTGACCAACTTCGGCACCGGGGACCTCACGGACATCGGCCTCCTCGCGGACGCACCCTCCGGTTGGCAGGTCAACTTTGAAGTGGACTCCGTCGCGGACCTGCCCGTCAACAACCAGATAGACATCACCACCACCGTCCTGCCGGCAGCGGACGCCATTCCCGGCGATTACCTCGTCACCCTGCGCTCCAATCACCCGGACACGAATGCCTCGCTCGAGCTGCGTGTAACCGTGGCCCAGTCCACCATCTGGGGATGGCTCGGCATCGTCCTCGTCGTCGTCGTCATCCTCATTCTCGGCGGGCTCTTCGTGAGGCTCGGCAGGCGATGAGCAGCGCCGTTCCGCTCATAGAAGCCCACGGGCTCACCAAGCGCTACGGTGGGTTCACCGCCGTGGACGGCATCGACCTGACCATCGATGAGGGAGAGGTGTTCGGCTTCCTCGGCCCCAACGGCTCCGGCAAGAGCACCAGCATCCTCATGATGCTTGGCCTCACCGAGCCCACCGCCGGAGACGTCCGCGTCTGCGGGCACGACCCCGCGCGCAACCCGCTCGCCGTAAAGCGGCAGGTCGGCTACCTTCCCGAGTCCGTCGGCTTCTATGGCGACCTGACCGGCGCGCAGAACCTCCGCTTCACCGCCGAGCTCAACGGCATACCCCGCTCCGAGGCCGATGCGCGCATAGCTGAACTGCTCGACATGGTCGAACTGGAGGATGCTGCCAACCAGCCCGTCGTGCAGTACTCGCGCGGCATGAGGCAGCGCCTCGGCCTTGCCGACGTGCTCCTCAAGCGCCCCCGCCTCGTCATCCTGGACGACCCCACGCTCGGCCTCGACCCCGCCGGCATCGTCTGGCTGCTCGGCCTCATCGAGGAGTTGAGCGCCCGGCAGGGCATCGCCGTATTCCTCTCATCGCACCAGTTGCAGGAGGTGCAGCGGGTCTGCCACTGCGTCGGCATCATGTCCCACGGGAAGATCGTCCTGGAGGGCACCGTCGCGGCCCTGACCGCTCAGACGGACGCGGGGGGCTTCCACGTCACGCTCAAGGTCGAGGGCGCGAATGACGCGTTGGACGCCGCGCTCGCCGCGCTTCCGTCCGTTCGCAAGGCCTTCCGCTCCGGCATCGACGTGGTCATCGAGAGCGACGAGGACGTGCGCGCCGACGCGGCAGCGGCCGTTCACGAGCACGGCGGGCGGCTCCTGGAGATGCGCGCCAACGACCGCACGCTTGAGGACATCTACCTCCGCTACTTCCAGGAGACCGTCGCGTGAGCGCCCTCTTCTTCAAGGAGCTCGCGGACCACTTCGGGAGGCGCAGGTTCGCCCTGCTCCTCGGTCTCGTTGCACTCGGCCTGGTCTGGGGCGCGTTCGTTGACCTGAGACTGCTCGCCGCGTCCGGGCGGCAGTTCTTCTTCCTGGACGTCTTCACAGCCACCGCGGGTGTCCCCATCTCCCTGCTCTCCTTCCTCAGCTTCTTCGGCCCCGTCATCGGCATCGCGCTCGGGTTCGACGCCATCAATGGGGAGCGCACCCAGGGGACGCTTGCGCGCCTGCTGGCGCAGCCGCTCCATCGCGACTCCGTCTACAACGCCAAGTTCCTCGCCGCGCTCCTGACACTGGGGTTGGTCGTCGCGAGCATGATGATCGTCGTCGTCGGGCTCACCATGTTCCGTATGGGCATCGCCCCCACCGGCGAGGAGGTCATACGCCTCACCGGCCTCGGTCTCGTCACCGTGGCCTACCTGGCGTTCTGGCTTGCGCTTGCCATCACCGCCTCCGTCCTCTTCCGCAACACCGTCACCTCGGCGCTCGCTTCCATCGGCATGTGGTTCGCGCTCGGCTTCCTCATCACGCTGCTGGGTGGCGTCCTCGCCGACCGCATCGTCCCCGACATCGAGACGACCGACGACGCCGTACGTCACGTCAACATCGAGTCGTGGACCAACCGCGCCTCCCCCTCTGGCCTCTACTCTGAGGCCACGTCGATCCTCCTCGACCCTATCGGCGGGCGCGCGCTCAACCTCTTCACCATCGAGCAGGGACGCCTGGAAGGACTGCTCTCGACGCCGGTGTCTGCGGGCCAGAGCCTCCAGCTCGTCTGGCCGCACATCGTCGTGCTCGTCGCGATGGTGGGCGTCCTCCTCGCTGCCTCCTATATCCGCTTCATGCGCGAGGAGATCAGGGCCTAGCCAGGCTCACTCCCGCCTGCGCCACCCGTAGACGATCAGCGCAACCCCCGGCACGCCGAAGATGATGGCGGAGAGCACCGCCACCAGCACCTGGCCGCTCTGAGGCTCCGCGATGAGGTCCTGCTCCACGGCGTCGGACGCTCCCTGGAACAGCGCGAGCGTCACCCACACCGTTACCACCACCCACAGCACGCCGCCCGCTATCGCCGCGCGCCACATCAGGCCTGATGCCTCACCACCGGGTCGATGGGGACCTGGCCCGGGAGGCCGCACGCCTCCTCGAACAGCGCCGCTGCCGAAAGCAGCGCCGCCTCGTCCGCGCGCGGCGCCATCAGCTGCAACCCCACGGGCAGCCCGGTCGACGTGAAACCGCACGGCACCGAGATCGACGGGCACGACGTGAGCGTCAGCGCGAACGACATCACCAGCCAGCTCACGTACGTCTCGAACCGCACGCCTCCCGCCTCCTCCACGTACCGCTGGTCGACGTCGAACGGCGGCACGAGCACCGTCGGCGACGCGAGGATGTCGTACCGCTCGAAGAACGCCGCCGTGCGGTAGTAGAGCGCACCGCGCGCTGCTTCTGCACGGTTCACGTCCTCCGCCGACAGCGCGAGCCCTGCCTCCACGTTCCAGACCACCTCCGGCTTCAGCAGGCGCCGGTTGTTCTCCAGGTGCTTGCCGTACAGCGCCGCGAACTGCGCCGCCCGCAACGCCTGGAATATCGGCTCCGCGTCGTGCAGGTCGGGCGCGTCCTCGTCCACCGACGCCCCGGCCCCCTCGAACAGCCGCACGGCGCGCCCGCAGATCTCCCGCACCTCCGCGTCGACCGGCGCGATGCCGAGGTCCGGCGAGTACGCGATGCGCCGCGGGGCGCGGGGCGCGTCCACCGCCTCGATGAACGGGCGCTCAGGGCGCGGCAGGCTGATCGGATCGACCGCCTGCACGCCGCTCGCCTGCGCGTCGAGGAACAGCGCAACGTCGCCCACCGTCCGCCCCATCGGCCCCTCGACCGACAGTCCCGCGAAAGGCAGCTCCTTCGGCCCGTGCGGCACGCGCCCAGGCGTGGGGCGCAGCCCGACGACGGAGCAGAAGCTGGCCGGGATGCGCAGGCTGCCGCCGAGGTCGCTCCCCGTCGCGAGCCACACCTGCCCCGTGGCGAGCGCGACCGCCGCGCCGCCCGACGACCCGCCGCACGTCATCCGCGTGTCCCACGGATTGCGCGTCTTCCCGAACACCTCGTTGAACGTGTTGGCTCCCGCCCCGAACTCCGGTGTGTTCGACTTCGCCAGCACCACACCGCCCTGCGCCTCGATGTTCTCGACGAGGAAGTCGGAACGCTCCGGCACGTGCTCCGCGTAGATCGGCGAGCCCCTGGTGGAGCGCACGCCGGCAACGTCTTTCAGGTCCTTCACCGCGAACGGGAGCCCGTGCAGGTAGCCCGGAGGCGCGTCGTCCGGTGGGCCGCTCGCCGTCAGTCGTGCGGCGTGCTCGCGCGCGCGCTCGACGGCGAGCGTCGGCAGCGCGTTGACCGCGCCGTCCACCTCGGCGATGCGCTCGACCGCCGCGTCGATCAGCTCCAGCGGCGAGACCTCCCGCGCCGCGAGCCCCCGCACCGCCTCCCGCGCCGTCATCCGCACCAGGTCATTCATCGCTGACCCCCATCGTTCCTGCGCAGGCAGGGACCTCGCGATCGAACAACCTCGTCATTCCCGCACCGGCGGGAATCCAGGGTGCGCGGGCAGCGCACGCGAGGCGGGGTGCGGGGTAGCGCCTGGTGTAGGGGCGTCCCTGGGGGGCTCCCTTGTTTCGACGCCCCTCGCCCTCCGGGAGAGGGGCTGGGGGTGAGGGTTCCCGCCCTCACTCCCGCACCTCGATACCTGCGCGCTCCTCCGCCAGCATGAACGTCGCGAGGTTGTCCCACTCGCCCCAGCCCCGGCTGATGCCCTCCTCCATCACCCGTTTCGCCATCGCCGCCAGTTCCATCGGCGCGCCCATCTCATCCGCGAGCTCCTGGCCGAGGCTCACGTCCTTGTGGGCGAGCCGCAGCGAGAAACGCGGCGTCTCGAAGTCGCCTGTGAATACCGTGCCCGGTATCTGCTTCAACAGCGTCTGCTTCCCGAACGCCGCGTCCCATAGCACCTGCAGCATCACGCTCGGCTTCACGCCCGCCTTCACCGCGAGCGTCATCCCCTCCTGCACGACGACGCGCGTCGTCAGGGTTATGGAGTTGTGCACCAGTTTCGCTACCGTCCCCGAACCGATGGGCCCCACGTAGCTCACGCCCGTGCCGATCGCCTCGAACACCGGGCGCACCGCCTCGAAGACCTCCTCGTCGCCGCCCACCATCACCGCGAGGGTGCCCTCTTCCGCGCCGATGGTGCCGCCGCTCACCGGGGCGTCCAGCATGTGCGCGCCCATCGCCTCGATGCGCTCCGCCACCTGCCGTATCCGCGTCGGCGAGCCTGTCGACAGGTCGGCGAACACCGAGCCGGGCGACAGCCCCCGCACGATTCCCTGCGGCCCCAGCGCGACCTCCTCCACCTCCGCCGGTCCCGGCAGCGACGTCAGCACCACCGGCGCCTGTTGTGCGACCTCCTCGGGAGTGGCTGCCCACGTCGCGCCCATCTCCCGGTGCGGCGCTGTCTTCGCCTCGTCGATGTCGTTGACGATGAGCTCGTGGCCCGCCTTGATCAGGTTCCGGGCCATGGGCCCGCCCATGTTCCCGAGGCCGATGAATCCGATGCGCATGGTTCCCTCCCCCTTCTCCGCCTCGCGGCGTGCAACGCACCATGTGCGCCGCCGGGCAGTCTAGGCCGCACCCTTGGAGGGGTCAACGCATGCCCCTTCAACCCGTCATTCCAGCGAAGCGGGGACCCAGGCGACTGCCAGGCCGCGCACCGGGGGACGTGCCCCTCTTGACGTGTGACACCCGCCCCTTCCGCGGTCGCCCATGTGTCCGCTACGCTGGTTGCATGACCGGCGCACACGCAGCAGCTATAGACCGCATCTATAGCTCCCGGCCCTTGCCATAAACAGGCCCTATGGCTCCGGACGCGATCTTCGAATTCGATGAAATCTTGAGTGCCTTGTTCTCTTGAACCAGCGGGAAGCAGGCCACGGCCTGGGAAACGGGGATGAACAAGGTGATCAAGGATGTCAAACGGTATGGCTGGATTACTCGTAAAGCGGGAACAAGGATGTCAGGATTCGAGGCGCATTGAAATCTTGTTCAGCCCAGGTTGCCCGGAGCGCGCACCGCGCATAGCATGGCCGGGTTCGTGACATTCGAGGGGCGGAGCGAAGCACATGGCAGACAACATCAGGGTCGGCATCATCGGCGGCAACGTGAATGGCTGGGCCGGGCGCGCCCACATGCCCGCGATGGCGGCGGGCATCCCCGGCGTCGAGCTCGTCGCCGTCTCCACGACGAGGCAGGAGTCGGCGGACGAGGCCGCGGCCAAGTTCGGCGCGAAGTACGCCTACGACAACCACCACGACCTCCTCGCGAACCCGGAGGTCGACGTGGCCGCCGTCGTCGTCAAGCTGCCCACACACTACGAGTTGACGAAGGACATCATCGCGGCGGGCAAGCACGTCTACACCGAGTGGCCGCTCGGCACCACCACCGACCAGGCCGAGGAGATGACGGACCTCGCCGCCGCCGCGGGTGTCCGCACCTGCGTCGGCCTGCAGGCCCGTCAATCGGCCGAGTACCGGGAGATGCGGCGCATCGTGGAGAGCGGCGCGATAGGGGACGTGCTCAGCGTGAGCCTCACCCAGTTCGGGGGCGGGGGGCTGGCGCGGCCTTCCGGACGCATCTGGATGCGGGACGAGGCCGCTCACGCCAATACGCTCAGCATCACCTTCGGTCATGCGATCGACGGCCTCATCTCCGTGCTCGGCCCCGCGGGGAGCATCGCCTCGGTCGTCAGCAACCAGGTCAAGGAGTGGACCGCCTCCGACACCGGCGAGCGGTTCTCCGTCACCGCGCCCGATAACGCGCTGGTGAGCGGCACCCTTGCCGGCGGCGCGTCGTTCTCCGCCCACGTCGCGTCCGTCGCAGGGGTCGGCACCGGCCAGAGCCTCCAGGTATTCGGCTCGCGCGGCACGATGACGCTCTACTCTTCGAGTTCTACGCACATGAGTTCGGGCGAAGTGCGCGTAGCCCTGGACGGCGAGACCGAGCTCCGCCAGGTGAGTCCGCCGCAGGACGAATGGGTCGTCGCTGCGGGGCTGGGAGGCGTCTCCGTCAACATCGGCAAGCTATGGGCGTCCTACGCCGACGCCATCCTCAACGAGCGCGAGTTCCACCCTGACTTCGCCGACGCCGTCCGGCACCACAGGTTGATCGATGCCGTGCAGCGCGCGTCGGACACCGGCCGGGCGCAGGAGGTCTGATCCCCTCTCTCTGAGAGGGCTGGAGTCTGCCCCGCACTCGATACGGAGGCGAGGGCTCTGTGAGGTGGGTGTCCGGGCGGGAGTGCAGAGGGGGACCCCGCTGACGGGGGCATGGGGGTGTCCCCCGTAAGCGTCCGGGCGGGTGGGTGGGAAAACAAACGCTGTGCCGAGCGCAGCGGGGCAAGGGCGACAGTGACAACGAAACGCGGCGAACGGGCAGGCGCCCCGCAGGTGCGGGCCCTGCGCAACATCCTGAACATGGAGGCGGCCAACGGCTTCGCGGACAGGGCCGTCGCCGGCGGGCTCGACCGTTTCCTCGAAACGCTGCGCGGACAGGCGGAAGCGGACCCGGCGCTACGGTCGCTGGACGAGCGCGGCCTGCTCTCTGTGGCCTACGCTGAGCTCGGTACCGCCCAACGTGAGCGCTGGGCGAACGAGGTCCACCGCTTCCTCGGAGACGCAAGGCCTGCCGCTCGTGCTCCGGAGCGCCCCGCCCCACCACCCGAGCCCGCGGCCCCACCGGTCCGCGATCCGCTCGACGCGCCGCTGGTCGCCCTGCGGACCGTCAACCGCACGCAGGCCGCCGCCATCCGGCGGATGCTCATCAGGCGGCGCATGCTCACGACCCCGGACCCCACCGTGCGCGACCTCGTCTACCTCTTTCCCATGCGACACGTCGACCGCAGGGAGCGGACCGCAGTAGCCAAACTGCGCGCGGGTGAGGAGCAGACGATCGAGGCTGTGCTGTGGGAGGCGTACGAGGTGCGCCTGGGAAGGGGCGGGCGTATCCGTGCCACCCAGGCCGTTGTCGGCGACGACACCGGCAACCTGCGCGTCATCTGGTGGGGCAACCCGTGGATCGCCCAGCAGCTCAGGAAGGCCATCGCCGCGACGGCGCAAACGCCCAGCGGCGTCCCCCGCATCGTGCTGAGCGGCAAGGTGAGCATCTTCCAGGGCAATCGCCAGATGGAGTCGCCGGAGTGGGAGCTGATCGGGAGCGCCAACGCCTCCGGCCTCCACACGGCAGGGCTGGTGCCCTTCTATCCGACGGCTGCTATCACGAACAAGAGGCGCATACCTCCGCGCAGGATGCGCGAGATCGTGCGGGAGGCGCTGGACAGCACGAAGAACAGCGGCCTCCGCCTCCGCATCCCTGACCCGCTGCCGGACGCCGTGCGCGAGGACACGGGACTGCTTCCGCTTCCGGAGGCGATCGACCAGTACCACTACCCAGCGTCTGAGGATGCGAAGGAGCAGGCGCGGCGGCGGCTCGCCTTCGACGAGTTCCTGGCCATCCAGCTCAAAGTGGGGATGGAGCGCAACTACACGTCCAGCCAGGAGGGCATCGTCCTGCCCGCCTTCCCGCCCGTGGTGGAGTCGTTCATCGCATCGCTGCCGTTCGAGTTGACCGCGGGCCAGCGGACTGCGCTCGACGAGGCGATGCGGGACGTGTCGAGCGGCGGCAGGCCGATGAACCGCGTGCTGCAGGGCGACGTGGGCTCCGGCAAGACGGTGGTCGGCGTGGCCCTGCTGCTCGATGCCGTCGCGGGCGGCTACCAGGGTGCGATGATGGCCCCGACCGAGGTGCTTGCGGAGCAGCACTTCCTCAACGTCCGCCGCCTGCTCGGTGGACCGGAGCACTCCCTGGAGAACCCGGACTGGTTCTCCGCCGCGCTCGAGGGCAGGGACGAACCCGTGACCGTGGCGCTCCTCACCGGCAGCACGCGCGCCGCTCCCCGCCGCGAGATACTCAGGATGGCGGCGGACGGCTCCCTGGACCTGCTCATTGGCACGCATGCGCTCATCCAGGAGCAGGTCGCGCTGCCGAAGCTCGCGCTTGCCGTGGGGGACGAGCAGCACCGCTTCGGCGTCCTCCAGCGGGAGGCGCTGCGGGGCAAGAGCGCCGTCGGCGAACCGCACCTGCTGCTCATGTCGGCCACACCCATCCCCCGCACGCTCGCGCTCACGCTCTACGGTGGGCTGGAGATATCCACCATGCGGGAGCTCCCCGCCGGTCGCCAGGAGATTGTCACCCACAGCGTCCCCCTCGCCCGTGCTGCCGATGCCGAGAACTACCTGCTGACGCAGGTGCGGGCGGGGCGCCAGTGCTTCGTCGTCTACCCCCGCATCGACGACGCGGACGACCGCTATGGCGGCGTTGACGACGACGATGACGCCGCCGGCGATGAGGCCAACGAGAACTCGGACGTTGTTCCCGAGTCGGCGGCGCTCCCTCCGCTCACCGCCGTAGCGGAGTACGAGCGCCTGCGCTCCACGAGCCTCGCGGATGCGCGTGTCGGCCTGCTGCACGGGCGTATGCCGCTCACGGAGAAGCAGGCCGTCATGGACGCCTTCCGCGCCGGAGAGATCGACGTGCTCGTCTCGACACCCGTCATCGAGGTCGGCATAGACGTGCCGAACGCGACCGTCATGATGGTCCAGAGCCCCTCGCGGTTCGGCCTCGCCCAGCTCCACCAGCTGCGCGGACGCGTCGGACGTGGGGCGCACCGCAGCTACTGCTTCCTCGTGTCGGAATCGGAGGGCGAGACGTTCCAACGCCTCAGCGAGGCGCGCCAACGCCGAGTCGCCAACGGCGACGACTGGCGGGAGGTGGAGCAGTGGTTCCGCAGCGCGCTCGCACAGGCAGAGACGAGCAGGGAACGCCTGAACGTGCTCGTGCGCACCAACGACGGTTTCGAGATCGCGGAGGAGGATCTCAAGATGCGGAAAAGGGGTGACACCTTCGGCACACGTCAGTCCGGCATAGCCCGTGATCTCATGATGGGAGACCTCACCGACCATGACCTGATCGACGCGGCGAAAGAGCACGCCGGACGCATCCTCGCTGCCGACCCGGAGCTGGGCACGCTCCCTGGGTTGCGTGCCGCTGTCGATCGGCTTACGGCGGCGGTGACGGACGAGATGGCCTGACCCGCCTCCCCAGGCGCGCGCTTGCCCTGCCCCTCTGCCGCGCCCATAATGCGCCGCATGCGTGTCAGCAAGATGGAATGGCGGGGCGTCCGCGTCCCGCTGCGGCAACCCGAACGCGCCTTGGATCCCTCCAAGGCGGGCCGGAACGCCCTGCTCATCTGGATGCACATGGACAATGGCCTCGTGGGGGTCGGTGAGGCGGCCACAGCCGGACCGGGCCGCCCTCCCCGCATCGCCGACCTCGCCGCGCTTCTGCACGATCTTGCGCCCTCTGCGCTCGGCCTGCACCCCGCCGTTGCCTTCGACATCCTCTCTGCGCTCGCTCCTCCGGGAGCAACCGGCAACGCCCTGCGCTTCGGCCTGGAGACCGCGGCCTTCGACGCCATGGGCAGGAACGCCGGGCGCCCCGTGACCGACCTGCTCGGGGGCGTCATCGACTGGACGCCGATGGTGGGACTGCTCGATTTCCTCCCGCCGGATGAGGCTGCGGAGCAAGCGCGCGCCGCAGTGGAGGACGGCTACGAGTGCGTCAAGGTGTCGCTCGGCGCGCGCGACGCCGCCACGGACGTCGAGATCGTTCGCGCCGTCCGCCTGGCCATCGGCGATAACATCGCGCTCCGAGCCGACGCGGACGAGGGGTGGACCGCGGAACGCGCCATCCATACGGTCGAGCGACTCGCTCCCTTCAACCTGGACTTCGTGGAGCAGCCGGTCATCGCGGAGGACATGAGCGGGCTGGCCCGCATCCGCAGCGCGTCGCCTGTGCCGATAGCGGCGGACGAAGCCGTGGGCGTGATGAGCGATGCCGTCAAGGTCGTGGAGGCCGAGGCCGCGGACGTGCTCGTGGTGAAGGCGGCACAGGCGGGCGGCATCCGCGCAGCACAGGCGATCATGGCCTACGCCGGGCGCAATGGGCTGCGCAGCACCGTCTCCGCGTCGCTGGAGACGGGAGTCGGCATCGCGGCGGGCGTCCACCTTGCCGCCTCGCTCGGCAAGGCTGCTCCGGCGAACCTCGGCGGAGGTGCACGGCTGGAAAGCGACCTTCTTGCGAAGCCGCTGGTGCCGGTCCGCGGCCACATCACCGTCCCGCACCTGCCGGGCCTCGGCGTCGAGGTCGACCAGGATGCCGTCGACCATTACGCGACGGAGGTCGCGGGAGTTATCGCAGGCTAGGGAGTGCCGCGCCCCTCGCCACCGCCCCTCTGCTATCATCCTCCACGGCCCCGCCGGGACCCTCCGGCCGGGCCAGTCTATCGAGAGGGCAGCGATGAAACTCCACGAATACCAGGCCAAACAGCTGCTGGCCGCGTACGGTGTCCCCGTGCCGGAGAGCTACGTCGCGTCGTCCAGTGCCGAGGCCGGAGCCGCGGCGGAGCGGCTCGGAGGCACGGGCGTCGTCAAGGCGCAGGTGCATGCCGGAGGCCGGGGCAAGGCCGGCGGCGTGAAGGTCGCCCAAACCCCAGCCGAAGCCGCAGAGATCGCCGGGTCGCTCATCGGCTCGACGCTGGTCACCTTCCAGACCGGCCCGCAGGGCGTTCCCGTCCACCAGGTGCTCGTCGAGCAGACGATGGACATCGAGCGTGAGCTTTATCTCAGCATCACCACGGACGGCGGGCGCCGCCGCCCGGTCGTCATCGCGTCGGCTGCGGGCGGCATGGAGATCGAGGAGGTCGCTCAGACCGAACCCGAGAAGGTGCTCACCGAGCCCATAGACCCCGCCATCGGCGTCCAGCCGTTCCAGGGGCGCAGGCTGGCAGCGGGGCTCGGCCTTCCTCCGGCGCAGACACGGCCCTTCTCCGCCCTCGTGGACGCGTGCTACCGCGCCTACGTGGAGAAGGACTCCGGGATGATCGAGGTCAACCCGCTCGTCCTCACGAGCGACGGCCAGCTGCTCGCCCTCGACGCCAAGATGGACCTCGATGACGACGCGCTGTTCCGCCACAGGGCGGAGGCGGAAATGCGCGACACCACCCAGGACGATCCGCTCGAAGTGGCAGCGTCGGAGGCGGGCATCGCCTACGTGAAGCTGGACGGCAACGTCGGCTGCATGGTGAACGGGGCGGGGCTCGCGATGGCGACGATGGACATCGTCAAGTTCGCGGGAGCCGAGCCTGCCAACTTCCTCGACGTTGGCGGCGGTGCCACAGAGGAAAAGATCAGCCAGGCCATCCTCCTGATGCTCTCCGATCCCAACGTCGAGAAGGTGCTGGTCAACATCTTCGGCGGCATCCTCCGGTGCGACATCGCGGCACGGGGCATCGTGGACGCCTACGGCAGGGCGGACCGTCAGCCTCCGCTCGTCGTGCGGATGCTCGGCACCAACGTCGACGAGGGGAAGCAGATACTCGCCGACTCGGGGCTGACGGCAATGATGGTGGACACCCTGGAAGAAGCGGCTGCGGCCATCAAGGGATAGCGGAGCAGACATACATGAGCATCCTGGTGAACGAGAACACGCGCCTGCTGGTGCAGGGCATCACGGGACGTGAGGGCAGCTTCCATGCTGAGCGCTGCAAGGCGTACGGGACCAACCTCGTTGCAGGAGTGACTCCGGGCAAGGGCGGTGAGACCGTTCTTGACGGCATTCCCGTTTTCGACAGCGTGCGTGAGGCTGTGGACAGCACGGACGCGAACGTTGCGCTCATCTTCGTGCCCCCGCCGTTCGCGGCCGACGCTATCCTGGAGTCGGCGGACGCGGGCGTCCCGCTCGTCGTCTGCATCACGGAGGGCGTCCCCGTCCGGGACTCCACGATGGTCATGCGCTACCTGGAGGGCAAACCGGTGCGCCTGCTCGGCCCCAACTGCCCCGGCCTCATCACCCCCGGCGCGAAGGCGAAGGTCGGCATCATGCCTGGCAACATCCACCTGCACGGCAAAGTGGGCGTCGTCTCCCGCAGCGGGACTCTCACCTATGAAGGTGTCGATCAACTCACGAAGCGTGGTATAGGCCAGTCCACCTGCGTCGGCATCGGCGGCGACCCCGTCTCCGGCACCGGGTTCGTGGACGTGCTGGCGATGCTCAACGACGACCCGGAGACCGAGGCCATCGTCATGATCGGCGAGATCGGCGGCACCAAGGAGCAGGAAGCCGCCGCCTTCATCAAGGAGCACGTCCGCAAGCCCGTTGCCGCGCTCATCGTGGGGCAGACGGCGCCGCCGGGCCGCCGCATGGGGCACGCGGGAGCGGTCATCACCGGCAAGGCCGCGCTTGCCTCGGAGAAGATGCGGGCGCTGGAGGAGGCGGGCTGCCGGGTCATCCCGACCCCGGCCGACATCGGCGCAACCGTAGCGGGCATGCTGGGCTGACCCCCATCGAGGCCGACAAGAGGACGTGCTCACGCATACGGAGCACGCCCTTGCGGTAACCGGTGAGACCGGGGCTACTCTTCGTTCCCGGCTTCTTCTACGGTCCCCTCGGCCTCTTCGTCGGTGGACTCCTCGGCTTCGCCGTTTCCCGTCTCCTCAGAAGCGGTCTCTTCGGTCTCTTCCTCGTCGTCGTCTGGCCCTTCCAGAACAGTGGTCTCGTAGCCGGCGTCAGTGGTGAGCATCGGTCGCTGCCTCCTGAGGGTGATGCCGCCAGCCTACGATACGGCGCACCGGGGCGAGGTATTCGCAGGCTTAAGCGTCGGCGCCGGATCACTTAACGCCGGATTAGAGATCATCTGCGTTACCATATGGGGAGTGCGGAGGGGCTCGCCCCGCTGCTTGCGGAGAGGAACGAGAGGACATCGCGTGATGGAGTGGCAGGCCGTGAACTGCAGGGCGATGCTCGCCGAAGGGCGCCGCCGGTACGGCGCACGCCGGCACAGGAACCGTTCTGGGGCGCTGCTGCCGGAGCACCTGCTCGCGCGGCTGTGGCGCGCCAAGGAGGGCCGTTCGCTGCGCACGGTGGACGGCAGGCGTGTGAAGGTGCTGTACGCAGGCCGCCCCGCACCCGGCCACGGCCCTGATTTCCAGGACGCCGTGGTCCACATGGACGGCGAGCGCGCATCGGGGAACGTCGAACTGCACCGGAAACCCTCGGACTGGCATGCGCACGGCCACGATGCGGACCCGGCCTACGACGACGTCATGCTGCACATCGTCGCACAGGCGGATGAAACAGGACCTGACCTCCCGCTTGTGGAACTCAGTCGACCAGGGACACGTGAAGCACTTGAGCCTCCACTCATGTCCGCGCTCGCCCGCACCTCCTCAGAAGACCTGCGGCAGATGCTTGTGCGTTCCGGCATCGCTCGTTTCCGCGAGCGCGTCCAAGCCGCATCCGGCGGTGTGCAGGAGAACGGAGCGGAGCAGGCGTTGCACGAGGCCGTGTTCGATGCCCTCGGCTACGCTGAGAACCGTGCCCCGTTCCGCTGGCTCGCGCGGGTGGTCTCGGCGGTGGAGCTACGTCGGCTCGCGGAGAGCTCCCCTCCGGACGAACGGGCGGCGGCGATCGGGCGCACCTTGCTCGGTGTCTCAGGCCTCGACAACGAGTCACCGGGCGATCACGATGGACGTCCTGCCTGGAAGACCGCGGGCGTCCGTCCCGTGAACGACCCACGCCGGCGTATCCGCGGTGCGGCGGTGCTGCTTACCCGCGTCGCGGATGAAGGGCTGCTCGCCGCCTGTGAACGCGCGGCTGCCGAGGACCGGGCGGCGCTGGAGCGGCTGTTCGTCGTGGATGGCCCAAGCGGTGCGCTCATCGGCGCCGGCCGTGCACGGGAGATCGTGGTTAACGCGGTGCTGCCGCTGCTTGCGGCGGTGGGTGTGGCGGGCGCAGATGACGTGTTTATGCGATACCCTCCGCTGCCGGAAAACTCATTGACGCGCGAGGCACGCCGTCTGACCGGAGCGCAGGGGATGCGTCTCTCGGCGTGTGAGCAACTGGGACTTCTCCGGCTGTATCGGGGCAGCATCGCCGGAAGCTGACTGAGGCGTCAGGCAGCGTACAGCAGGCGCAGCCCGCGCAGTACGAGGTGCGGCAGGAATGAGAGCAGTCGGAACACCACCGCCGTCGTCAGCGCCGCCGCGACTCCGATGGCTGCGCCTGCCAGGATGTCGCTCGGGTAGTGGACTCCGGCATAGACCCGCGCGAAGCCCCAGCAGAATGCCAATGCGTAGAGTACAGCACCCGACCGGCGGTGCCGCAGGAACACGATGGTGGCCAACGCGAAACCGACCGAGGCTGTGTTCGACGGGAACGAGGGGTCCGTCGGCGCGTAGAACAATAGCGTCAGGTCGTTGTCCTCGAAGGGGCGGGGACGGTCGAAGACTCCGTTGATGATGGTGGTGATCGCGTTGGCGATACCGATGCTCGCCGTGGCAGCCATCGTCGTGATCTGGTTCATCGGACGGGTCTCGTGTGTGCCTGTCAACCAGAGTGCTATGAGCAACAGGCTTCCCGTGACCGGAACGAAGTAGTCGCTCACCAGCATGGTCATCAGCGAGTCGAAAAGGGCGAGGTTTCCGACACCCGAGTTCAGGAACCTGACGACTGCGCCGTCCATCAGCGCGAGCCTCCGAACAGTGCGCCGATGCGCGCCGCAAGCGCTCGTGCGAAGGTCGTGCGTTCCAGCCATGTGAGCCCCGCCGGCGGCCAGCGCTCAGCAGAGGGGTCCCAGCCGTGAGAAGCTCCCCAGCGGTGGTTCACTATGGACGATATGGCGATCTGAATCAGAAGGGAGGCGGCCGCTGCGACGGCGAACCACCGTGCCTGCTCGACGCCGTCCAGGCCGTCTCCCGTGTCAGGCAGATTGCGGTCCTCGCTGACGAAGAACCACACGAACGCCCCGATCACGATGAGCGTGGAGCAGACCTTGGTAGCACCCGGCCAGCGTCGCAGGAGCACGAGTCCCCATAACCCGTTGCTGACCGCAGCATACTGCGTCACCCCGAGCGTACCGAGGGCGACCCACAGGACGTACGCAGCCTCGAAGTCGGACATGCCGGAAGTTATGCCCCGAGCAGCGCCTTCGGTTGCACGGGAGTGCACTCGTGCAGATAGGAGGGATTCTGTCCGCGCACGATGGGGAAGTAGAGCTCCTGGAGGCGCTGTGTCACCGGCCCGACTCCGCCGTTGCCGACCGGGCGATGGTCCACCGAACCGACGCCCTGCACGTGTGCAGCGGTGCCGGAGAGGAACACTTCGTCCGCTGTGTACAGCTCGCTGCGGTCCACCAACCGCTCCTCTACCTTCATGCCGAGCTCTTCCTGCAGGAGCGTCAGCACCGTTTCTCGCGTGATGCCGGGGAGTACGTTGCTCTCCAGCGTGGGTGTCGCGACCGTGTTGCCGTGCACGAAGAAGATGTTCTCTCCCGTGCCTTCGCACACGTGGCCGTCCATGTTCAGCATGATCGCCTCGTCGAACCCCGATGCGATCGCGTCGGTCTTGGCAAGGATGGAGTTCAGGTAGAGGCCGCTCAGCTTGAAACGGGGCGGCACCATCGTGTCGTCGATGCGGCGGTAAGACGCCACGCAGCAGCTGATCGCACCGCTGGCATCCAGGTAGTTGCCGAACGGCACCGCCAGGCAGAAGAAGCCGTCCCCCAGCGACCGGAGGTTCAGGTTCGCCACCTTCTCCTCGGACTTGAAGGCGACGGGACGTATGTAGAGGTCTTCCGTGTAGCCGCAGCGCTCTACCAGTGCCGCCGTAATCTCACACAACTCGTCCAGGTTGTATGGGACATCTATCCAAAGCATCTTGCAGCCGCGCAGGAGCCGCTCATAGTGCTCGCGGAGCTTGTAGATGTACATCGTCTCGTGATCGGGGTTCCAGTTGCCGCGGATCCCCTCGAATACGGCAGTGCCGTAGTGGAGCGCATGGGTCATGATGCCGACTTTCGCCTCTTCGAGAGGTATGTAATCGCCATTCATGAATGCAGTCGGGGTCGCCATGGGGTCCGCCTGATCTTCCTTGGGTGCAGGTTGGAAATCAGAATAACTCAGAAACGAGCGGGAGTATAGGGAGCCGCTTCTGAGAGTGTCAATCGCAGCCTTTCGAGGCCCACCAACGCGCGCCGTCGCTGGCGAAGCTGATACAGCCGTCCTCGGCGGTCACGAAAACATGCTCCGGCCCAACCACCCCGGTGAGTCGCGCGATCACTTCCGGTGAAGGGTGTCCGAAGCGGTTCTCCGCGTCTACCGAAACTGCAGCGGCGGCAGGGTCGACTGCGGCCAGCAGCTCAGGCGTCGTAGAGGTTGCGCTGCCGTGATGGCCAACCTTCAGCACGTCCGCCGAGAGGTCAAGCCCCTCGTCCAACAGGGCGTACTCAGCCTCGGTGTACAGGTCGGCCATCAGCAGAGCCGACGCCTCGCCGTACGTCAGGCGGAGCACGATGCTGTTGTTGTTCAGGTCGGAAGAAGTGCCCGAATGCAACGGCTGGGGCGGGTTCATCACTTGCAGCGTGACCTCTTCTCCGAGGGCTACGATCGTTCCACGGACACCTTCCTGTACGCCCACCCCCAGCGCACGGAGTTCGACGCGCCAGGAAACGTCTTCCCCGGGGAGTGGGGGCGGTGCAAGCACGTGGTCGAACCGTTTCTGGCGCGCGAGTCCCAGCAACCCGGTCGCGTGGTCAGCGTGCGCGTGCGTGATCACGCCCACGTCCATCTGCAGACCCTTGAGCGGGAGGATGGCGTCCACGCGGTCCGCGGTCAGCCGCGGGTCCGGGCCGCCGTCCACCAGCGCAACCGCATCGTCCGGCGCCACGATGAGGAGGGCATCACCCTGCCCCACGTCGAGCACGTGCAGGCGCAGCAGACCGCTGTCCGGGGTCAGCGCGGCGACCCACACCGTCCCCATCAGCACGGCCGCGATGCCGAGCGCGGCCAGGCGCTCGGCAAGGTGGGTGGGTCCTTCCCAGGCGGTCCCTATGGCATCTGAGACGGCGGGCATCCATCTCCGGCGTGTCGCGGCGGCTATCGCGCAAGCCATGATCGCATACGCGCTCCACACCCATGCCGCACTCATCCCTTCTAGGATGAGGCGAGAGCCGGGAACAGCGGCGAAGAGCGCCGCCACCTGTGTAAGCGCAACCCCCGCGAGCCAGGTCACGAGTCCTAGCGCCTCGCCCAGGGGCGCGAACGCCAGCCCGGCGGCCGCCGTGAGGGCGGCTGCAACCAGGAATGACGGCATCACCAGCATCGCCGCGAGCGTCGCAGGCGCACCCAGCAACGGGACCTCGCCGAAGTTGAACGCCACAACCGGCAGCGACCCGGCGAAGGCGCCTATCGAGACCATAAGGCCGGCTGCCGCCGCTCCCAGAGCCTGACGAGCTGTATCGGGCAGCCGCTCCCGCAGCCCGGATGTCCGTTCCAGTACCCAGGCACTCCCCGGCAATCCCAGCAACAGAACGCCGGCCATGGACGTGAAGCTCAGCTGGAAGGAGCGGTCCCATAGCGAAAGCGGCTCCACCAGGAGCAGCAGGAAGGCGGCAAGCCCGAGCGCGTTCACGGCTGCAGGCATCCGTCCGACCGCGAGCGCAAGCAGGAACGCCGAACCCATGATTCCCGCCCGGACCGCAGATGGCGGAGCACCTGCCAGCAGGATGTATCCCCACAGCAGCATCAACGGGGCGATGAGATAGACACCGTACCGGCGTCCCAGCAGCGCCCGTGAAACGAGGAGCGAGAAGCCGAGCACCAGTCCTGCATGCAGACCCGAGACTGCGAGCAGGTGTGCAAGCCCGGCTTGCCGGAAGTCTGCATAGGTCTCCGGCGAGATGCCGGCTCGAAGTCCCAGAAGCACTGCAGATGCCACCGGCGCGACGGGTTGGGGGACCGAACGTTGGATCGCGTCTTCCAAGCTCGCTCGGACCCGGTGCAGCGCCGTGGCGGCGTCGCCTGCCCCCGGGGCTATCGAGACTACCTCTGCCTGCGACACCACCGTGTGAACACCGCGGACAGCGAGATGCTCCCGGTAATCGAAAGGGCCGATGTTGCGAGGGGCATCGAGGCGTCCGTTGAGCACGATCCTGTCGCCGTGGCGCAGGAACGGGTATGTGCGCCCTTCCACGGCGGGGGGCCCGGGGTCGGCCCACACCAGCGCTCTGCCCGAGACGTTGTCCCCGCCGTGCAGTCCAAGCGCCTGCGCGCTATCGATGGTGAACCGCAATGAACCACCCGCCGGTTCGGGCGCACCGACCACTTGCGCCCCCAGCGTGGCTTCCCTGCCGTGCAACGCGGCGAGGCCGTCCTCCGCAGCCAAGTCCGGCAGGGGACGCGCAAGGCCAAGCAGACCTCCCGCGAGGAAGACCAAGGCCATGCCGATGCGCAACCCCGCGAGGCGCAGCCGCAAGCCTCCGGCGCCGAGCGCGGCTGCCGCCAGCACCGCTCCCCAAAGGGGCATGCCGACGCTTGGCTGTGCGAGCAGCCCCAGCGCGTAGCCGAGCCCGAGCCATGCGAGCGGCATCAGCTAGCCGCGGCGTTCGCCCGCAGCGACGGACGTCTGCCGCTCCACCAAGCGGATGCGCGCACCCAAGCGCCGGGGCGATCCCATCGCAAATGCGGTCGGAATCATGAGTGCTCCTATGAAGGCCAATACCCAGATGGACGCGCGGTAGTCGCCGGTGACGTCGAACACCCAAGCCATGAATATCGGACCCACCACTCCTGCCGCCACCGAGCCGCCCTGCAGCAGCCCTACGATCGAACCCAGTGAGCGCGTGCCGAACATCATGCTGCCCAGCGTTCCGCGCGTGGGGATGACGCTTCCGAACCCGATGCCGAACAGTGCGACGAACGGCATCGCCAGCAGGACGGTGGTTGCGGTCACAAACTGGAGGTAGAGCATGGACGCCGTGAGCATGCCGGCAACGACCGCCAGCACGAGGCGGTAGTCCGTCTTGTCAAGCATGTAACCCGCCCCCAGCCGACCGATGCCACTGAGGAGGAAGACCAGCGTGAACGTTACGGCCGCTTCGCTCTTCGTCAGCCCGGTGTCCTCGACGAAGTAGAAGATCTGGTGCACCTGGAACGCGGAGTTCACCATGAACATTCCGGAGAGATAGCCCATGAAGAGCCAGAACTCCTTCGTGCGCATCGCCCTGCGAGCGGTCATGCCATGTGCGGGTGGGAGCGTCCTTATCGCCGCGCCGCGGTCGTCGCGCTCAGGAGGGTCGCCGTCCGGGCGCAGCCCGTAGGGCTCAGGACGCTCACGGGCGATGGCGCTGACGAGGGTGAGCAGCACGAGGACGATGACGCCGTAACCGATGATGATGTTCCGCCAGCCGAAGGTCTCCTCCAAGGACGTGTTCAGGATGACGAACGGAGAGCCGAAGATGGGCCCCATCACCGCCCATCCCGTCGCGGTGCCCAGCTTGCGGCGGAACCAGCGCGCGATGAGCACTGGCCACGTCACGGCATGGCTCATTCCGGATGTGCCGATGGAGATGATGAATATGGCGAGATAGAACGTGAGGATGCCGTTGACGAGCCCCAGCCCGATGAATCCGAGGCCGGTGATGATGGCGCACCAGAAGAGGAGCGTACGCGGTTTCACCCTGTCGAGCAGGATGCCAACCAAGGGGCTCGTGATGCCGGACTCCATCTGACGCATCGACATCGCCCCGCCTACGACAGAGCGCGACCATCCGAAGTGCGCCTCGATGGAAACGGCGAAGGCGCTCATCCCCTGAAAGTAGGCCGCCGACAGGATGGTATTCGTGAAGATGCTTCCGACGACCAGGTACCAGCCATAGAAGACGCGGGGTCGGGTCGTTGTGCCGGAGGCCGGGGTTGGGGATTCCAAGAGAGACGTCTCCATGCGGCCTGAGCAGGCGGCTGTCTCCGCATGGTAGCCGTACGTGGCCGCGAGGGGAACCGCGCCACACTTTGACAGCGGGACGCACGGCCTTCTATCGTGGACGTTCACCCCAACAACCGTGGAGGCCAACACATGGCGACCCTGGACGATCTGGACGGACTGCTGGCAGACAACAACGTTGTCGTGTTCACGACGTTCCGGCGGGATGGGATGCCGCAGCAGAGCCTCGTCACCGTTGGAAAGATGGACGGCGGTCTTGCCTTCACGACGCGCTCCGTCAACGCGAAGGCGTACAACCTGGCGCGCGACCCGCGCTGTGCGATCATGCTCGTCAGACCGGACATGCGGGGGTTCGCCGTCCTCGACGGCAGTGCCGAGGTACAGGGCCCGCACAACACGGACTCGGAGGGGCTCCGTCTCCGGCTACGGGAGGTCTATCGCGTAGCGGCGGGGAAGGAGCACCCCGACTGGGACGAGTACGACCGGGTGATGCTGGAGCAGGGCCGTGTCGCCGTGCTGCTGCGTCCCGACCGTATCTTCGCCCGGAACGCCTAGGGGCCGTCCTCTCCTTCTCCGGTCTCGTCCTCCTCGCCGAAGTCGACCTCTTCCAACGTCAGTTCGAACGTGAACCGCACTGCGGCGCGTACGACTTCAACCTCTATCGTGTCTCCGACGCGGTAGTCGGTAAGCAGCATGAGCACCAGCTGGCTCGTGCCGGTTATCGGAACGCCGTTCACCTGCACGATGACGTCGTTCACCTCGATGCCTGCGCGCTGGGCCGGGCTGTCGTCGGCGACGGAGATGACGAGTGCGCCCTCGTCCACCGTGAGGTCGCGTTCCGTGACGGCCGTGGGGGTGACGTCCTGCACCGTGATGCCCATCCGCGGCCGCACCACGCGTCCGAACTCGATGAGGTGTTGGGCGACGGGGATGGCAGTGTCGGCGCTGATGGCGAAGCCCATCCCGTCGATTGAGACGCCGCCGCTCAACGACTCGCGGATGACGCGGGTGTTGATGCCGACGACCTCGCCGTTCAGGTTGAGGAGGGGCCCACCGCTGTTGCCGGGATTGATGACCGCGTCCGTCTGGAGCAGGTTGTCCAACCGCTCGTCGCCTGTGCCGAGCGACCGGCCCTTGGCGCTGAGGACGCCGACGGTGACCGATCCCTGGAACCCGAGCGGGCTGCCGATCGCCACCAGCCACTCCCCGATGCGGAGCCTGTCCACGTCGCCCAGGCGCAGGATGACCAGGTCCTCCACCTCATCCGGGTCCACCTTGAGCACGGCGAGGTCGGTCGCCCTGTCGGTGCCGATGATCTCGGCGGGGAGCCGCTGGCGGTTGGAGAGCACCACCTCCACCCCGGTCGCGCCGTCGACGACGTGGTCGTTGGTCAGGATGTAGCCCTCCTCGCGGAAGAAGACCCCGGACCCTTGCGAGACGCCGGGTGTCGTCTGGCCGAATACGTTGGTCTGTTCCACTGTGACGAGCACCTGCACGACGGCGGGCATTGTCCTCTCCACGGTATCGGCGATGAAGTACGCCGCAGTCAGCAGGTCCGCCTGCCGCTGGACCGGATCGACGGTCGGGGTCGGCAGCGGGCGGAACGGGTCAGGGGTGGCGGTAGGAGGCGGGCCCTCCGAGGTCGGCGTGGGCGTCGGCGCGGCGGTGCTTGTGCACGCGGCAAACACGCCGACGGCGAACACGCAGGCGGCGAGCGCCACAAGGATCGACGTGGTCAGTTTGCGCAAGCGGGGCCTCCGTGCGGCAGATACAGGAGTAAGCCGAGTGAGTACATTCCTCTGCTTAACATGATACGGCGCGCGGAGCGGCGTGGATTGCTCAGCGCGCGGCGAACGGTGTCGCTCACCCGGCGGTGAGCCGCTGCACGGCCTCCTCCTGCGCCGCCGAGAGTTCGCGTATGCCGCCAGCAGCGAGGTCGAGCATCTCATCGAGGACCGCTCGGGAGAAGGGGTGCTCCTCGCCGGTGCCCTGCACCTCCACGAACTCGCCGCCGTTCGTCATCACGACGTTGAGATCGACGGCCGCACGCGAGTCCTCCTCGTAGCAGAGGTCGAGCATCGTCTCGCCGCCGACGAGTCCGACGCTGGTGGCGGCGACGCTGCCGGAGAGGGGTACGCGGAGCATCACGCCGTGGCGCACGAGGCCGAGCAGCGCCTGGTAGAGCGCGACGTAGGCCCCCGTGATGGCGGCGGTGCGCGTGCCGCCATCGGCCTGGAGCACGTCGCAGTCGATGGTGATGGTGCGCTCGCCGAGCTTCTCGAGCTGGGTGACGGAGCGCAGGGAGCGTCCGATGAGACGCTGGATCTCGTGGGTGCGACCGCTGCCGGAGGAGCGTTCACGAGAGGTGCGGGTGAGCGTGGAGCGCGGCAGCATGCCGTACTCGGCGGTCACCCAGCCCTTGCCCTGTCCGCGGAGGAACATGGGGGCCCTTTCCTCGATGGAGGCTGCGCAGACGACGCGCGTCATGCCGGTCTCCACGAGGACAGAGCCTTCCGCGAACTCCTGGAAGCCTGTGGTGATGGTGGTTGGGCGCAGTTCGTCGTTGCGCCTGCCGTCGATGCGGGGCACGGGTCCTCCTGGTGGTTACGTGCCCAGCCGGACGGGGTCAGCTTCCTGCTGGAGGGTGCGGATGATGGACATGGCGGTGAGGCGTCCGGTCTTCGGGTTCTCGCCGGGGATGTTCTCCAGGTGCAGGCGCATCAGGCCGAACTCGCCCTCGACCTCGATGTCGTGGCAGTTCCGCTCGAGGCCGGGCGACGCGACCATCCTGACGGTCGTGCGGTCAGGGCCGATGCCGGCGAAGCTGACCGCCGCGGAGACGTTGAGGTTGGCGGGGAAGCCGATGCAGGCCTCACGGGCCGAGCCTTCAAAGATGACCTCCTCCTCTTCCATCGCCCAGAGGTCGATGCCGTTCTGCACGACGTGGGGCGCGCCGTCCAGCGCAGCCGGGCCCTTGCGGGACTCCATGACGACGCGGTCGACGCGGCCCACGGACGCGGACTTGATGCCGTCCAAACCGATGATGGCACCGGACGGCATGAGCAGGCGGCAGCCGGTCTCGCGCGCCCTGTCCAGCAACTCCGGGTGCGCGATGAGCGCGCCGACGCTGATGACCATCGCACCCTTGCCAGCGGCGAAAGCGGCGTCCACGAGGCCGGGCACGATGGGCGCGCCCGCCGCCTCGACGAGCAGGTCGGCCTGCTCGATCAGCTCGCCGGTGCTCATGTACGGCGGAGGCGCGCGAAGGGTGTCGAGGAACTCGCGCGCGCTGGCCTCGGTGCGGCTCGCGACGCCCGCGACCTCCATGCCGCCGAGCGTGCCGTCGTCAGCGGCGCGCAGGATGGCCCTGCCGATCGCGCCGCAGCCGACGATGCCGATGCTGGGGGTGGCCATCGCTGCACCTACTTCTCGTTGCCCTCTTCCAGCCAGGCGATGTAATCGGCCATGGCGGACTCGGGCGTGTATGCGTTCTCGAAGCCCAGCTCGTCGCGGGCGCGGGTCATGTCCAGGTAGTTCTGCTCCTTGTAGCCCGGGCCGCGGCCATCCTGGAGCGGGAGGTTGGCGTCCGGCTTGACGGCCTTCACGGCGTCCACGAGGCGCTGGTTGGAGGTGGCGACGCCGGAGCTGACGTTGTAGATGCGGTTCGGCAGGTCCTCCGTGAGCTGGACGCGCCTGATGCCCTGCGCGCAGTCCTTCACGTAGCAGACGTCGCCGGTGTCCTCGGCGAACGGCACGCCCCGGGAGTAGTCCGGCTCGGCGCTGTTGACGGCCGCGTGGGCGAGCCTGCTGGGGAGGTTCATCATGGAGTGGTAGAGCGGGCCCCAGATGCCACCGATGCGCATGGAGACGACGTCCAGCCCGGTGCGGCCGGCGTAGTGGAACGCGAGGATCTCCCACGATTTCTTGAAGGTCTCGGTGGGGTTCGCGGACTCCACGGGCAGCCTGTCGGTCTCGCGGTAGGGGCCGGCAGGGAGGCTGTGGTAGACGGCGATGGAGCTGGCGAGCGAGAGGCGCTTGACCTCCGCGTTGCGGGCGGCCTCCAGCACGCCGATGAGGCCGTTCATGTTGACGCGGTAGTCCTCGTAGGGACCGAGGGCCGCCACGCCGGGGACGGCGAGGTGCACGATGTGCTCCGTCTTGTGCTTCTTCGCGAGCTCCTCGATGACGCCCGGCTGCGAGGCGTCTGCCTTCTCGACGATGACGCGCTTGCCGTACTCGTCCTTGATGAACGAGGGCTCGCGCCAGGTCTGGTAGTAGGTGATGACGACGTCTTCGCCCGCGTCGACGAATGCCTTCGCCGTGTGCAGGCCAATGAAACCCATGCCGCCTGTGATGAGGACTGTCACCGTCCACCTCCGCTGTTAGCAAGTGCTGTGGGCGCGCGCCGCGCCGCAGTCGGTAAGGGTACCCCATCGCGCCCGGATGCGCGAGTGGCCGCCCTGTGGAGCGGGCTGCCCGATTAAGGGGGCCAACCGGCCGCGCCACTTGGCCCCCTTAATGCTGTTCCACGAGTGAACCGGACCTCCGATCTGGCCACTTGGCCCCCTTAATACGGGTCGTTTCCAAGGCCGTGGCCTGCTTCCTGCGATTAAGGGGGCAAGGGGGCCATCGAAACAGAAGTTCTGCGCCGGAGTCATAGGAATTGTTGATAGGTGGGGTTTGGAGCCATAGGCACGACTTATACGTGTTGCCTGTGCGACGGTCATGCAACCAGCGTAGCGGAGGCGTGGGCGATCGGGTAAGGGGCGGGTGTCACATGTGGGGGGGAGCCCACGCCGCACCGAAGGCCCTCACCCGCCGCGCAAGCGCGTCGACCCGTTCGGCAGGCTCAGGGCAGGCTCTCTCCCAGCGGGCGAGGTGAGGGGCTGGGTTCCTGCCTGCGCGGGATGGTCCGACAGGCTCACCATGAGCGGGCCATCCCGAGAGGACGTTGCGCGCTCCGCTGCGCTTTGCTCAGCATGACA
>DAOUJK010000066.1:0-14954 GCA_034422795.1 Dehalococcoidia bacterium
GCCTGGCTGCCCTCCCCCTGTTCCTCGACCGCTACAATAATCACCGTACCCACAGTGGCATCGGCTGGGTCCCACCCGCCTCGCGACTGTAAACAACGTGTCTGAGAAGTACACCTAACCTTCCCCCGTCGAGGGGGAAGGGACCAGTCGCTCCGCCTCCGTACCCCGCCGACGGCTCTCACCCGCTGCGCTGTCGCACGTCGACCTCTCCCAGGGGGCGAGGTGGGCAGACGCCCGCCTCTCCACCTCCCCACGTGCGCTGCCCGCGCACCCTGGATTCCCCCGGTGCGGGAATGACGGGGCTGCACCCCGCGTCCGGGGGCCCTCACCCGCGCGCTGAAGCGCTTTGCCCTCTCCCTCAGGAGAGGGTCAGGCACCCCCTTCCATCCGCCGGTTCACCCTCTCCCCCGCATCAAGTGTGGGGCAGGCTCTAACCCTCTCCCCTCGAGGGAGAGGGGATCACCCATCGAGGCCGTAGGTGTCGCGGGCCTTGGCGGGGGTGAGGATGCCGTCCTCGATGTCGTCGCGGACGCGGGCGGGGTCGCGGTCGGCGGCGGGAAGGACTCCGCCGCCTCCGCCGGTCTCGATGCGAAAGACGTCGCCGGGTTCGAGGCCGACGTTGGAGACGATGCCGGGGTAGCGCTGCTCCCGTTCCTCGCCGGGGTGGACGACGACCCACGCGTTGCGGCCGTCGCCGCCGCCCTCGACGCCCGCGGCTTCGCGCCTCGACGCGCCGCCGGAGAGCCGGCTGGGGGCGCGGACGCGGTACTCGCGCACGTAGCCGGGGCCGCCGCGGAAGGCGCCATCGCCGCCGGAGTCAGGGAGCACCTCGAAGCGGGTCATGTCGACGGGGAACTCGGACTCGATGACCTCGACGCTGGTGAACTTCGCTCCGTAGCTGGCGCGGGAGCCGACGCCGGAGAAGCCGTCGCCGCCCTCCCACGCGGGCGCGCCCGCGTACATGAGTTCGTACTGCACGTACTGTCGCCTGGCGCCGGTGTAGCCGACGACGATGGAGCTCTGGGTGGCGATGTGGGCGAGGGCGGGCCTGCCGGAGGCCTTCGCCATCACCGCGCCGATGACGCTCTCCGCGAGCGCGAGGGTCTTGGAGTAGAAGCCGACCGGGCCGGGGAATGCGGGGTCGAGGAGGCTGCCGCGCCGGAAGCGGCATTCGACGGCCTGCCCCATGCCGTGGTTGAGGGGGATGTGGCGGTCGGTGAGGCGTATCGCCATGTTGCGGGCAAGGCCCTCGACGAAGTGCGGGCGGAGGTTGATGGGCGCAGTCGCCTGGTCGCCGGTGCCGGTGAAGTCGAGCACGAGGCGCTGTCCCTCCTTGATGGAGGCGACGTGCATGCGGATCGGCTCGCCGGTGCTGGGGTCGTCGACCATGGCCTCGACCTCGCAGACGCCGTCGGGCCAGGCGTCGAGCTGCTCGCGGATGCGGTGGGCGGTGCGCTCACCCGCCTGCTCGAACTGCTGCAGGAGCGCGGGAGCGCCGTAGGCGCCGATGAGGTCGTGCAAGCGGGCCTCGCCGATGGTGTGGCAGACGCCGGCCTTGGCGGTGAGGTCGCCGATCATCATGTCGGGTACGCGGCTGTTGGCGCGGACGAACGTGGCCGTGTCCTGCTCCAGGCGGTAGCCACGCATGAAGCGCACGGGGGCTATCTGGAGACCTTCGCCGAAGAGGTCGCGCGCTGTCGCGTTGCGCGAGCCCGCAGCGACTCCGCCGATATCGGGCGTATGGCCGATGCTGGCGGCGAATGCGATGAGCCTGCCGTCCGCGAAGATGGGAGTCATCACAACCATATCGTTCGCGTGGGGGCAGCCGCTGTGGTAGGGATGGCTGGCGAGGTAGGCGTCGCCCTCGCGCATGCCGGCGGGGGCGTGGAAGTCGAAGAGGCCGTGGATGCAGGCGGGGAGGCCGCCCATGTGGCCAGGGTGTGAGCCGCGCGCGACGAGGCGTCCGGTGGCGTCCATGAGCCCGCAGCTGAAGTCGTGGGACTCGCGGACGATGGTGGAGAAGCCGGTGCGGAAGACGGCGTTCTCCATCTCGCGGACGATGCCGTCGAGGCGTGCGCTCATCACCTCGAAGGTGATGACGTCGAGGGAGGCGTTGGTCATGGTTCTCACCCTCACCCTGGTCCTCTCCCAGGGGAGAGGGAATCAGGCGAGTCGCATGATACGCGGTTGAGGCGTGAGCGGAGAGCGAGTCCATGCCTGCGGAGGAACGACGTTCCTCAGATATACTCTGCCCGCTGTGTCGAGGCGCGCCGGACCTCCCAGGGACTGGCACCGGGCGCAAAAAGAGGTGACTGGTGGCGCTTCGCAAACGGGTCATCGGGAATATCCCTGCCGGGCCGCTCGTGCCGCGCTCTCTGTGGAGGATGCGGGCATCGTTCCGTGCTCTTCCGGTACTGCTCACGCTCCTGGTGCTGGGCACTTCCGTCAGCTGTTTCGAGTCCAACTCAGAACCAGTGGGGGTCCGGGAAGCTGTCGACCCCACACCCAACCTCGAGTACACCACCCAGTTGGGGGGCCCGCTCTCTACGGGCACCTGGACTCCCGGGTTGACGACGGCGAACGCGGACACGACAGCGAGGAGCGGATATGTCTCTGCCAGCGTGGGGCAGAATCACTTCTGCGCGGTACGGGACGACGGGGTTGTCGTGTGCGCGGGCGATGATGATTTCGGCCAGGCCACGCCGCCGGAGGGCGCGTTCATCTCCGTCAACGCCGGGCGCAATCATACCTGCGGGATCAGGACGGATGGCTCCGTCATCTGCTGGGGCAGTGATGAGTATGGCCAGGCCACTCCGCCGGATGGCGACTTCGCCTCCGTCAGCGCTGGAGAGGTCCACACGTGCGGGGTCAGGACGGATGGCTCCGTCTCCTGCTGGGGCGCCGACTGGGATGGCCAGGCCTCACCGCCGGGCGGCGAGTTCGCCTCTGTCAGCGCGGGATACGTCCACGCCTGCGGAGTGAGAACGAACGGCTCCGCCGCCTGCTGGGGCGACAGTTCGTTCTCCGAACGGTTCTTCGGGGAAGACGACAGCAAATCGAGGCCGCCCAGAGGGGACTTCGCCTCAGTCAGCGCCGGGAACTACTACTCCTGCGGCGCCAGGACAGATGGTTCCCTGGTCTGCTGGGGATGGGATATAGCGCCGCCTGCAGGTGAGTTTCCGTCCGTCAGCGCCGGTGGGAACCACGCGTGTGCTTTGAAACCGGATGGCTCCGTCGTCTGCTGGGGCCGCAACGACTTTGGCGAGGCAATGCCGCCACCCGGTGAGTTCGCTTCCGTCAGCGCCGGTTCGGACCGCACCTGCGGGATCAGGACGGATGGCTCGCTGGTCTGCTGGGGCAGGTACTTCTACGGTCGTGCATCGCCGCCACCCGGCGAGTTCGCTTCCGTCAGCGCCGGGGAAGAGCACACGTGCGGCGTCAAAACGGATGGCTCCGTCGCCTGTTGGGGCGGTTTTGCCGGGGCGAGAGAGCCCGACCCGCCCGAAGGGGAGTTCGTCTCCGTCACGGCAGGAGAAATGCACACGTGCGGGATCAGGACCGACGGGTCCGTCGTCTGCTGGGGCTCCTGGGTAGGCACGCCGCCGGAGGGCGAATTCACTTCCGTCAGCGCGGGGGAGAGCGGCGATACGTGTGGAGTTCGGGCGGACCGGACCATCGCCTGCTGGGGCTTCTCTCCGGTGGGAGACGGCACCCCGAAATACGTACTTTCGATGGAGCAGGAACTATCGGAATCACTGGGAGGGGAGGCCACTTCGATCAGCTTTGGAGGGCACGTGTGCGGGACCGGGACGGACGGGTCCGTTGCGTGCTGGCCCGGATCGGCGCCGTCGCTCGAGGGCGAGTTCGTTTCCGTGAGCGCGGGGAGCGGCTTTACGTGCGGAATCAGGCCAAGCGGTCCCGTTGTTTGCTCGGGGGACTTCGTGCTCGATATCGTAGAAGAAGGCTCTACCTCATCCAGCTATCGTGCGGCCACGCCACCCGAGGGCGAGTTCAGCTCCATCAGCGCAGGGGACAACCACATCTGTGGAGTCAAGACCGACGGTTCCGTGGCCTGCTGGGGAGATGATTACCTGGGCAAGGCCACGCCGCCCGCGGGTGGGTTCGTGTCCGTCAGCGCAGGGAGGTACCACACGTGCGGGGTCAGGACGGATGGCTCTGTCGCTTGCTGGGGAAGCAATGGCCTGTTCCCGGGACTGGGGTACGGCCCCTCATCGTGACCAGCGCGCTGGCTGCGCGCTAAAGCGCGGGAGCGGCGTCTTCGGGTATACTGAACGTCGGGCCGAGGCCGGAAGGCCGTTTCCACCGCGTGGCGCATTCGTCTAGCGGCCCAGGACACCGCCCTCTCAAGGCGGAGATCACGGGTTCGAATCCCGTATGCGCCACCACTGCTACCCGAGAAGACGGCGTTAGGGAAAGCTGGTACGGTCACTGCCAAAGCACTTCGGTACGCCCCCTCGGCTAACGACCTAGCCAGTGGACGTCCTCGCTTGGTCATGCCTACAATAACGTGGCGAAGATTGCACCTGTTTGCAATATGGCGCGAATAACTTGGAGGCACCGAAACCCATGGCCACGGCCGAACAACTCAAACCTTCCTTCTCTTTTATTGGTGCGTTCGAAGCCGATCTAGCACTGAAAGCCTATGGTAACAACGCCCTTCCATTGTTCGCTGTAGGGCTCCATCTGGGAATTGAAGACATCGGAACATTCGCCATCGAAAGCCTAACCGATAGCCCCGGCGACAAGAAGGCAGACATCATCTACGTAAATGAAGCAGATGGCATGGCATGTATTGCGCAGGGAACAGTTTCGACCGACTGGGGTAAACTTGAGGCCCCTGCAAACAAAGCCAGTGACTTGAATACCGCAGCTGCTTGGCTATTGACTCAACCCATTTCAAAGATACCCGAGAAGATTCGTGGGCAAGCGAACCTTCTGAGGGACGCCCTCAAGCAAGGAACCATCACTAAACTGATATTTGCGTACGCTCACAATTGTTACGAATCAGCGAATGTTCACCGCGAATTGCAGGCAACACGCGAACTAGTTTCAGGGCTTGACATAACTCAGAAGTGCGATATTGAAGTCGTTGAGCTTGGCTTAAGGGCTACCGAGGCTCTTTATCTCTCATCACTTGGTGCGATACAAGTCACTGACGAAGTTCACCTTCCCGCCAATCAATGCCTCAGGGAAAGTGGACCAGGGTGGAGAGCATTCGTAATTTCAATCAATGGTGCAAAGCTCTATGATCTCTATGACGAACACAAAGATGCTTTGTTCAGTGCGAATCTGCGCGATTTCTTAGGAGCAAGGAAAGCGGCAGGCAATGTGAATAACACAATTAAAACAACAGCTGAAGCAGAATCTGGGCTCTTTTATGTCTTTAACAATGGTATCACCATCGTGTGCAACAAAGCCGATTACAAGAGGCGCGTCCTCCGAATTCACGGCATTTCGATTGTTAACGGTGCTCAGACGTCCGGAGCCATCCACGCTGCCGGGCGGCACAACGCCAGCAAGGTCTCACTGGTTGCAAGAGTAATCGTTGTTGATGACGACACTATGATTCCTAGAATTGTTGCCGCCAATAACACGCAAAATGCTATTGTAGCATGGGATAGGAGAAGCAATGATGCCGTGCAGATTAGGTTAGGCCAAGAGTTTGCCTCTAAAGGGATCAATTATGTGCATCGAAGAGACAACTCTAGGAAGCCTTCGAACTCGATTCTCTCCGACCAAGTTGGACAAATGTTGTGCGCATTCAGCGGCAACCTACAAACCGCAATCCGCGCTAAAGCGGACATCTTTGAAGTAGACACAACGTATAACGCGGTTTTCCCAAGGACACTGGGAATCGGTCATGTCTTCGGAGTTCAGGCATTGGGCTGGGCTTATGATGGAGTTAAGCAGAGTTTGAAAACAAAAGCTACATCTGGTTCATTGACTGAATTGGAAGAAGGACAACTTAAGTTATTGGACTATCCCGCTTCAAAACAATTCCTGATACGCGTGATGGGCGATCTAAGAGAGGAAGTCTCTGGGCGAAACATGCCCTCCCCTCAAGAATTCGCCCTAATGGATGAAGCCATAACAGCGGATGGTGCCGATGCTATTTCAGCTTGGCAGAAGGTCATTGCTGCGATCCTGCCAACAATCGTCTTGAGCCTACCGGCCGATGAATACCAAGTCGTGCGCTCCAACGATCACACAAAGAATGTCGTGGATCGAGTCAAAGGGATCGTGGCCGGGGCTTCTGTGCTGGAGCCGAGCTTTGGGGATCTCAGAGGTCTCCTCAAGCCGTACTAAGGCGGATCAAGGTCGTTAGATAGTGCGAGAGCGAGGTCAGGCGATGGTCAGGTCAGCAGTCCGTTCAGCGGCATCACGGAAGATCGACGAGAAGATCGCGGCGCTGGGCGACTGGCGCGGCGAGCGGCTGAGCGAGGTCCGCAGGCTCGTCCTCGAGGCCGACCCCGAGGCGGTCGAGGAGTGGAAGTGGCAGAACTCCGCCGTGTGGTCGCACGACGGGGTGGTCGCCGCCGCGAAGGCGACCAGGGACAAGGTGCGGGTCACGTTCGCACAAGGGGCCAGCCTCCCCGACCCCGCAAAGATGTTCAACGCGAACCTGGACGGGGACACGATGCGGACGATAGCCATCCTCGAGGGCGACGCGATAGACGGCGCCGCGCTGCAGGCGCTGGTGCGCGAGGCCGTCGCCTGGAACGCCAGCCAAGACGGCCCGGCGCCGGTGCTGCTGTCAGGCGGCAACCCGCAGGTCCCGAAGGGCGACGGCGACGCGCCCGTGCAGGCGTACATCGCGGCGATGCCGGGCTGGAAGAGCGACGTCGGGCGCCGCCTCGACGACCTCATCGTGCGCACCGTGCCGGACGTACGCAAGGCGGTGCGGTGGAACTCGCCCTTCTACGGCGTCGAGGGCCTGGGCTTCTTCCTGAACCTCCACGTCTTCACCCGCCACGTGCGCGTGACCTTCTTCCAGGGCGCATCGTTGGAGCCCGAGCCGCCCGGCAGGATGAAGGACCCGGACGCGCGCCATGTCGACGTCCTCGAGGGAGAACTCGACGAGGCGCAGATGGCAGCGTGGGTGCGGCAGGCGGCAGCCATCCCCGGTTGGGACCTGAAATGACATCACGGAGCGGAAGCGAAGACATGAGCACACCACATTCACCCATCGGGTTCCTCGAGGCCGTCTGCTACGACGTTTCGGACATCGACCGCGCAGCGGAGTTCTGGTCGGGGCTGCTGGGGTGCACGTTCGGCAGGTCCACGCAGACCGGGTTCCGGCGGGCGCAGTTGCCGAGCGGTCTCTTCTTCCTGCTGCAGCAGAGCGACGAGCCGAAGACGGGCAAGAACCGCGCGCACGTCGACTTCGAGACGGACGAGATGGAGGCCGCGGTGGCGCTCGTCGTGGAGCTCGGGGGCAGGGCGCTGCACCCGGTCGACAACGGCCTCGCCGGCTTCTGGGTGTGCGCAGACCCGGACGGGAACGAGTTCTGCATCGGCCCGCCGGAGTCGCGTCCGCCGAGGGGGGATTAGGGGGAAGATACACAGGGCCCTCACCCGCCGCCTGACGGCGGCACCCTCTCCCTCAGGAGAGGGGTCGCCCGAGAGATTTCTCGGCTGCGCTCGAAATGACAGATCCTTCCATCCCCCGAGGTCCCTCACCCGCCGCGCAAGCGCGTCGACCCGTTCGACAGGCTCAGGGCAGGCTCTCTCCCCCAGGAGAGGTGGGGGAGGACGCCCACAAGGGGCGCGAGAGCAAGGCCATGTCGCTCAGAGTGCTTACGTGGAATGTCGAGTGGGCTGCGCCCGGCTCGTGGAGGTACGCTGAAGTCTTACGCCGTGTTGAACGACTCGGCGCAGAGGTTGTCTGTCTCACGGAGACCAACGACGCGCTGCTGTCTCAAGCCGGCCACCGCATCTCCTCCCAGGCCGACTACGGATATCCGGTCAAGGCGGGACGCCGGAAGGTCATGCTCTGGTCCAGGGAGCCGTGGGAGCAAGTCGACGATCTGGGCATCGACTCGATGCCGCCCGGACGATTCATCTCCGGAGTCACACAAACGTCCTCAGGCAAAGTCAGGGTCATCGGGGTCTGTATCCCCTGGTTCGGGTCGCGGACCGAGGCCAAGCACGGGCTGGAACGCAAGCTGCGGTGGGAAGACCACGGGCAGTACATTGCCGGTCTGGGTGCGCTCCTGAAACAGCATCCTTCGGAGCCGCTCATCGTCATGGGGGACTTCAATCAGATCGTTGGGCCGGGTAACCGCGCGCCATCAGGGCTGCAGTCGGCCCTCCACGAGGCGTTCCAGGGCATGACGATCGCTACGTCAGACCTCGCATTCCAGGGACGCCGGAGTATCGACCACATCGCACTGAGCGCGGACCTCACGGCTGAGTCCGTGAACGTCATCAGCAACGCCCACGGCGAGAGGCGGCTGTCAGACCACTTCGGCGTTGCTGTTGACGTAGCGCGGGATACGGGGCACGCCCCGCGTGGTTCGACAGGCTCACCATGAGCGGCAGGACACCCCACGTCCACCACCCGGGGGCCCTCACCCGCCGCGCGAGCGCGTCGACCCGTTCGACAGGCTCAGGGCAGGCTCTCTCCCCCAGGAGAGGTGGGAAGGGCGCCCACCAGGGACGCCCCTACATCCGTCCACGGTTCGCTACGTTTGATCAGCCGTTGACGTGGCGCGCGAGGAATGAGCGCATGAGGTCGATGGCGCGGTCGGACTCAGGGCCGGGGTCGCGAGCGAACCCGTGCGGCATGCCGGGGAAGGGTTCGTACTCGGCGTGGCCGCCCGCGCGGTTCCAGGACCCGGCGAACCACTGGGGGATCTCATGCGGGATGTTGCCGTCGGCCGTTCCCTGTACGACGAGCAGCGGCGGCAGGACGGCGTCCTCGCCCCGGTCGAGTATCTGCTGCGGGTTGGCCTCGTGGACGGCGTCCCACGGCCGGAAGTAGTTCTCGGTGGAGCGCACGAGCCGTTCGACCGGCGCTCCCTTCGCCCACTCGTACCGAGCGAGCGGGTCGACGATCGTCCACATCGCGATGAGGAACGAGAGGCCTGCGTCATCGCCGATGCCATTCGAAGAGATGGCGGTGTAGCGCGGGTCGCGGGGGCGCATCGCGGTGAGGAGGATAGTGTGGCCGCCGCTCGAATCGCCCGCGCCGCCAACGCACGAGGGGTCACCGTTGAAGTCGCTCGCATGGGCCTTCAGCCAGCGCACGGCGAAGTTGGTCTGGGCGACCTGCACCGGGTACGGGTGGGCGGGCGCGAGGCCGAAGTCGTGCGCCGCGACGACCATGCCGCACTCGGCGAGTTGGGTGTCGATCGGGGAGGCTCCGAGGCGGTCGCCGGTGTTCCAGGCGCCGCCGTGCGCGCGGAGGAGCATGGGGAACGGCCCATCGCCCACAGGGCGGTAGACGGTCATCAGCAGCGACTCGCCGTCGACGCGCAGGTACTCGACGTCCTGGGAGACGACGTCGTAGCGGGCGGCGGGGTCGTACGTGGTCATGGCGGGAGGATACATGAGGGAGGGAGTGGTTCGACAGGCTCACCACGAGCGGGGCCCTCACCCACGCGCTGAAGCGCGTTGCCCTCTCCCCCAGGAGAGGGGGCGGAACAGGGCACCCACGAGGGATGCCCCTACACCGGACAGGCTGCGAGATTCCTGCCTTCGCAGGAATGACGGGTAACCCGAGAGAGCCCTCGACTCCGCTGCGCTCCGCTCGGGATGACAATCCGACGCACCCAGCCCCGCACAGGGCCCTCACCCGCCGCTGCGCGGCGACCTCTCCCTCAGGAGAGGGGTGGGACCGGGCACCCCACCGGACCTCCCACCAAGTACCCTCACCCTGGCCCTCTCCCCTTGTAGGGAGAGGGAAATCGGTCAGCCGTCGACGGCGATGACCCACATGTCGATGCTGCGGGAGGGGTTGCCGCGAGTGAGGACGTCGAACGCGGTGTCGTTGATGTAGAGCAGGCGGTCGTGGAGGGTGACGCGGACCTGCAGGCCGTAGACGGCGCGAGGGTCGATGTCGTCCGGATCGTAGGGCACGGCGAAGTCGACGGGGAAACGTCCGGGGTCGTCGATGGTCTGGGAGGCGATGAGCGGCGCAGCGACGTCCTGCAAGGAAACGTCGCGCAGTTGCACCTCCATGACGGCGCCGTCGGGGATGGCCTGGTCGCCGTCGAAGGTGATCGTGCCGGTGACATTGTTGAGCTCGCCGCAGGCGGTTACGGCCATGAGGGCCAGGGCGGCGATTAGAATGATGGAGACGATGCGCATCCCAGTGTTCCCGGTGACTATGCCTCTACCTGATGTTACGCACGATCGGCGCGACGGGTTCCGTGGGCTGGAGACACCCCACGCTCGGTCAACCCTCACCCTCCACGCCTCTTTCGCCCAGCGGGAGCGGGGAGAGGCGCCCACAAGGGCCGCCCCTGCACCGGACAGCCCCGCTCCACCACCGGTTCACCCTCACCCGCCGCGCAAGCGCGTCGACCTCTCCCAGGGGGCGAGGTGGGTGGTTCGACAGGCTCACCATGAGCGGGCTATCCCGAGAGGATTCCGCGCGCTAAAGCGCGGGGCTCCGCTGCGCTTCGCTCGGAATGACAAGCCGCCGCCACGCCTCCCCGCCGGTCCACCCTCTCCCCAACCCTCTCCCCTCAAGGGAGAGGGGGCCAAGCGCCCCACGCCCGGCCCACCCCCGCGAGCGGCTCGCTGCCCCGCTCACTGGATCCCCGCCTTCGCGGGAATGACGAGGCAGAGGGCGAGTGCATGGTTTGCAACAGGAGCGGCGCTTGTAGCGCTGCTGGCGGGGTGCGGCGGGGAGCCGGAGCCGCCCGCGCCGGTGTACAGCGGCATCGTCGCTGCAGCGGAGTTCGTGGCAGGGGCGGAGCCGAACCGCTTTCCCTTCGCGCTCGTCGACAAGAACGGGGCGTTCCTCGAGGGGGCAGATGTGTCGGTGCGCTTCTTCGAGCTCGACGGCGAAACGTCGCGGTTCCACGCGGAGACGCAGGCGGTGTGGCGCGAGGTGGAGGGCGTGACGCCGCACGTGCACGACGACGGCGAGGTGCACCTGCACCTCGACTATGCGGGCGTGTACGTCGTGGACGCGGTGACGTTGCCGTCGGCCGGCATCTGGAGCGCGGAGTTCGTCGTGGCAGACGGGACACCGACCGAGGGAGCGGCGTTCCGGGTGCAGGCCGAGGCGGGGGCACCGATGGTCGGCGACCCTGCGCCCCGCACCGAGAACCTGACGGTCCACGACGCGCCGTTCGCGGAGATCTCGACGCGCCAGGTGGAGAGCGATGCGCTGCACAACGTGTCGGTCGCGGAGGCGGTGGACGCGGGTGAGCCGTTCGTGGTGTTCTTCGCGTCGCCCCGGTTCTGCGTCAGCGCGCTGTGCGGGCCGGTCACGGACACGCTGGAGCGCGTGCACCAGGAGTTGGGCGGAACGGTGGAGGTCATCCACATCGAGCCGTGGAACCTGGACGCCGCGCGGAACGAGGGTCGCCTCACGCCATCGGCGGAGATGCTGGAGTGGGGGCTGCCGTCCGAGCCGTGGACGTTCGTGGTAGACGGCGGCGGTCGCATCTCGGCGCGGTACGAGGGGCTGGTGACGGCGGAGGAGGTGCTGGGGGCGGTGCGGGCGGCGCAGGGGTAGGTGGCTGCCGCACCCGTCCCCGGAGTACCCTCTCCCCAGCCCTCTCCCCTTGTAGGGAGAGGGGGCCGAGCGCCCCGCCCGTGCCCCATTCACCCCCATCCTAACCTTCGCCCATCGAGGGGGAAGGGACCAGGCCCACGGCACCACACCCCACCTTGTGACCTGCCCGGTCACTCTGGATTCCCGTCGGTGCGGGAACGACGGGGCTAGACGGCGACGCCGACGGCTGTGCCGATGCCGTATGCGGCGGCAACGGCAATGCCCGCGAGGACGATCATCTCCGTCCCCTTGCGCAGCAAGTTGCCCTGCGTGAGAGTGGCGCGCCACGCCCCGACGGCGAAGAGCGCGATGCCGCTCATGATGAACGTCGCAGCAAGGGCGGCCGCGCCCTCGGCGAAGAAGAACGGGAGCACCGGCACGATAGCGGCAAAGGCGAAGGACACGCCCATGACGCTGGCCGCGAGGTGCGGTTTCGGGGGTTTGCTGGGCAGGCCCAGCTCCTCGGTCATCATCAGCTGCACCCACTGGTCATGGTCGCGGGAGACGGCCTCGACGACCTCGTCGAGGAGCGGGCCGGTGATGCCCTTGAGGCGGAAGATGCGGCGCGTCTCCGCGAGCTCGTGCTCGCGCATGTGCTCGATCTCCCAGAACTCGCGGGCCTCCTCGTACTCGTGGAGCTCACGCTGACTCTTCGTGGAGACGTACGCGCCGAGGGCCATCGAAATCGTGCCTGCGACCATGCCCGCGACGCCGCCGAGGATGATGATGCCGGGGTCCGACGTGCCGCCCGCGACCGCGGCGACGAGCGCGGTATTCGAGACGAGGCCGTCGTTCGCGCCGAAGACGACCTCGCGAACGGACGCGCCCTCGCTCCGGTGGTGCTGTTCTCCGTGGGCGTGGTCGCCCATGTTGAGGTTGATGGCGCGGCGGATGCCGGAGAGGGCGGTCTGGATGAGCGTGGTCATGTCAGGAAACAGCGTACCACCGACGGGCATCAGGGGTAGAGACCGCCCTGCGGAAGGAGGAGCAGGTCCTCGATGACCTGCTTGTCCGAGAGAGTCATCGCGCTCACGATAGCGTCGGCGACCTCGTCCGCAGTGAGCATCTCCTCCCGTGGAAGCGGCGTGGTCATGCCCTCCCATATCGGGGTGTCCACGGGCCCGATGTAAGCGTTGACGACGCGCACACCCTGCCGCCGCACCTCGGTCGTGAGGGCACGGGCGAAGCCGGTGACGGCGTGCTTCGTCGCGCCGTATCCGGTCATGCCCGCGAAGCCGCGATGCGCGACGACGGAGGAGACGATGACGATGCAGCCGAAGCCCCGCTCGATCATTCCGGGCAGCAGAGCACGGGTGGGAAAGAGCGTGCCGTTGACGTTCGTCTCCCACAGCTCGCGCCAGGTCTCGTCGTCGAGCTCCGTGAGCGCGGCGGCCTTGAAGGCGCCTGCCGAGTTCACGAGGATGTCGACGCGGCCCAGTTCGCGCTCGGCGCTGGCGGCCATCGCCCGGACCGCTGCGCTGTCGCGCACGTCGCAGGGGAGCGCGAGCCACGAGCCATCAGGCCAGCCGGAGGCGGCCTCGCGCAGCCGCTCCTCGCTGCGCCCGACGAGCGCGACGCGCGCTCCAGCGTCGACGAGACGCTGGGCGACGGCCTTGCCGATGCCGCTGGACGCGCCGGTGACGACGGCTGTCTTGCCGGCAAGGTCCATCATGGGGCGTTCACCCTCACCGGCTGCCATGCGGCAGCTTCCTCTCCCCTTGCAGGGAGAGGGGACCTGAGAGATCCCTCGACTCCGCTGCGCTCCGCTCGGGATGACAAGGGGGTCACGGCGTCGCTCCGGCGGCGGGGTATTCGAAGCGGTTGTTGCGGGTCTCGTCGACGATGACTCGCTCGAGGCGGCCGGCGAGGGGGCCGGCGAGGCGCTGCCAGACCATGCGGGCGATGTTCTCGCCGGTGGGGACGAGGCGGAAGTAGTCCTCCACGTCCAGGTTGAGGTAGCGGTGGTCGTAGAGGTCGAGGACGTTGCGCCTGACCGCATCGTCGAGCTCGGAGAGGGGCATGACGAAGCCGGTGTCAGGGTCGACGGGGCCCCGGACGGTGACGGTGAGGCCGTAGTTGTGGCCGTGCCCATTGGGGTTGGCGCACTTGCCGAAGACGGCCTCGTTCTCCTCGGGGGAGAGGTCGTCCGCGTAGAGGCGATGGGAGGCGGCGAAGGTGTAGCGCCGCGAGAGGTGGACGACGGGCGCGGTCATGCTGTCGCTCCGTAGTAGTCGACGTAGAGGTCGTCGGCCTCGTAGAGACGCAGGTGCGCGAGCGCCGCACCCTCGGGCACCGCGGCGCTCAGGGCGCCGGCGATGCGGTCCCAGAGCAGGGCGGCGAGGTTCTCGGTGGTCGGCTGGCGGTCAGCGAACCACGGGGTGTCGAGGTTGAGATGCTTGTGGTCGAAGTCGATGAGCACGCCCTCTACGGCGGACTTGAGGTCGACGAGGTTGATGACCATGCCGGTGGAAGGGTCGGGCTCGCCTGAAACGGCGACCTCGAGCGTGTAGTTGTGTCCGTGGCCGTTGGGCAGGGCGCAGAGGCCGAAGACGCGCCGGTTCTCCTCCTCGCTCCAATCGTCGCGGTAGTAGCGGTGGCTGGCCGAGAAGTCGAACCGGCGTGAGATGGTGACGGGACCCATGCGGCTGTTCGCTTACTTGACGTCGCCCACGAGGACCTGACCGTCCTCCACCTTGCACTCGTAGATGGCGATGCTGTGGCCGTCGCCGCGGGCGGACCTGCCGTCGCTCACGTTGAACTGCCACGCGTGCCAGGGGCACTCGATGACGCCGCCCTCGATCTTGCCCTCGCTGAGCGGGCCGCCGCTGTGGGGGCAGACGTAGTTGGTGATGTGGAACTCGCCGTTCTCATTCCAGACGGCCATGGGCTTGAGGCGCCACCTGCCCGCGGTGGGCCGGAAGTGGCGGGCCTCGCCAGGCTTGACGTCGTCAACGCTGCAGAGGGCTACGAAGTCGGGCTGTTCGGTCATGGGTGTCCTCTCCGGGGAAGTCTTGTGGAGCGAGTGTAGCACCCGCGAGGTAGGAGCGGGGATGGGGAGGCGGGCACCCTCGCCCGCCGTTCACCCTCTCCCTAGCTGTACTTCTCAGGGACGTTGTTTACAGGTTGACGGGTGAGGAGCACCTCTGCTGCTGTTGTGGTGAAGATCGCAACACAAGCAGAGGAGGCTCCTCATGGCACATCC
>DAOUJK010000067.1:0-3851 GCA_034422795.1 Dehalococcoidia bacterium
GCACGTTGACGACGATGCTGAGGACCGACCGCACCTTGTCGAGGTATCTCGTCCGCCAGACGGAGGAGGTCGGTCGCCCCGATGGCCTCGCGGCGGCGCTCCCGCCCGATCTCTAGCACGCCGCCCCGACCGTTCGCGAGCCCGCAGATGCAGTCCAGATGCTCGTCCCGCCAGGAGGATCTCCGCTCGACGTGAGGGGCGTCAGGCGTCATGGGCGTCGTCGTCCTCCGTGTCGTCATCGGGGATGGGCAGCCGGATGGAACCGGTGAGGAGCTGCTGCATCATACCCTGCTTGATCGCGCGGGTCTTGTCGAGGCGGTGGTCGAGAGCGGCGATCTCGGCGTCCATGTCGGAGAGGACGGTGGCGATGGCTTGTTGTTCGGGGAGGGGGGGGAGGGGGATGTGGATACGAGCAACGATATTCCAATCTGCGCGCGGCATGTGAGTGCCGTACGAGGTCTCTGCTGCTTCAAGGAATCGGTCAGTCTGTACCAAAGCGTAGACGAATCCACTCTCGGCTCGGCTCCGGTCAACCACCAGAGGCCAGATCTCTGTTGAGCAGACTCCGCGACGATCGGAGTACCACCACTTTCGGAGGTAGGGTCGCAATCGTCCGAATAGAATGTCGCGGGGCTCGAAGCGGTGCTTGGTGGACGAGCTGCCCCCGGCCGTCCCATGGCTTACCAGTCGTCCGTCACCTTGCCCAATGTGCTCAAGCTCTACGCAGGGGGTGTCGGCAGCTACTTCAGCAGGCGCGATTTTCCGGTCACGGATCCGTACGCACTCCCTCAATTCGACCTCCTCCCACTCCCCCCCGAACCCCGGCAGCCGCGTCCTCCCGGTCAGCAGTTCCTGCATCGCGGCCGGCTTGATGGCCCGCTTCTTGGCGATCAGCGCTTCCAGCGATCCGATCAGCTCGTCCACGTCGCACAGGACGGCGGCGATGGCGCGCTGTTCGTGCGTGGGCGGCAACCGGATGTCGAGCGCCCGCAGTTCGTCGCTGTTGATGCGCCCCGTGCCGTGCCCGGAGAGGTCTACGAGATTCTGTAGACGCTTTTCGTTGCCAAGTATGAGATACGGCAGGAACCGGGGATCGATCCGGGCGTTGGGCAGCAGCGCTTTGACATCCTGGTTGAACGCCATCGGTCGTTCGACCACGCAGACAGACAACTCCTTCAAGAGCCTCATACCCCGGGTCAGTAGCAGGGTCGTGCCGGCAGGAACCTGCCTAGTGCCGTTCGCGAGTCCTTCGGGAGTGACGTGATCCATCGTGTCGCGGAGCCGGAGGCGCCTCATGTCTTTCGCCGACACCCAGGGAATCCCACCGTTCCAGAATGCCTCCCGCTCCTTGGACGGCGTACCTCCCGACACAAAGCGGACGACATCACCGAGTCTTGCTGCTTGCCAGCCGCCGGTCACCGGGCTGCAGTATGCCAACACCTCGACCTTGGATAGGTGTTCCCGCGGCCGTGCTTCGAGAACGCGGCGGGGTCTCGCGGGCAGCTGCAGGTGGTCAGGCATTGTGCGCCCGGTCGATCATGTCGGCGAGCGCCCCAAGCGCGAGCCGCTCGTAGGGACCTGTCGAGTTGGCGCGATGAGACATCCCACGGACGCTGTCTGTGGAATCTTCGCGAGCGTCCCGGAATCGACAGACACTGTCCGTTGAATCTCCAGCGAACAGTCCGCCGGTGCCTCGGCACAGCTCGTCGAGGCGCTCGAATCGAATTGCTGGCTCACGCCGACAGCCCCATGCGCCGCAGGTGGCTCTCGACCTTCGCGCCGTAGTCCTCCACCCGACGCTCCAGCTCCGGCAACGCGTCCGCATACCGCTCTTCCAGCACCCTGACCCGATCCACCAGTCCGCTCGCCAGGCGTTCGACCTCGATGCCGATCGCGCCCTGGACGCTCGCCATCCACTTGTCGCCGACCACGATCTCGGCGACCTCCGCGGCGGTCAGAGTCGAGTACCGGGCGAGCACCTTCGCGTCCAACTTCGCCTGCGCCGCCTTCGTCGCCCTCTTCGCCGCGGCGTGGGCCTTCATCAGCTCGAGGCAGACGTCCAGCGCGTCGCGTTCCTCACTCCCGCCCGGATCGTCGCGCAGTTCCCTCAGCCGCGCCTTCACCGCGGCCTGCGTCACCTTCCCCGTATCGGATGTCGCGCCGTCAAGCAGCCCGTCCTCGCCCGAATTCTCCTCGATGAACTCCTGCCGCTCCCGCGCGATCTCCTCTTCGCCGGTGCGCAGGCGGTCCATCTCCGCGCGTTCGGCGGCGAAGTACCGGCCGACCACGAGGCCCGGCGGGAGCAGGTCCATCCGGTACTTCCTGCGCTTCACGGTGAGGTCGGCCGTCTCGGCGGCCGCCTTGCCGCGAACCGGCACCAGCACCCGGGGCCGCGCCGCCTCCGCCCACCCCTCCGTCACCACCAGGTACACATCGTCCTGCATCACCTCGTCCCAATAGTCCATCAGGCACTGGTAGATGGAGTAGCGGTCGAGCAGCGGAAGACCGGCGAAGCGGCGGAGAAGATCCTCCGACAACCCCCGAATCAGCGCCTTGGGCAGGCCGCCCACTTCGAGCCGGCGAAGGCGGGGGGCCTGCTCCCGCCGCCAGTCGTCCAACACCCGGCGGACCCGGCCCGCGTACGCCTTGAATTCCTCGTGTTCGAGAATCACCGTGCGTACCTCGTCCGCCTCAAAGCGCGGGTCGCTGTATCCCTCCCGCCCGTTCGGCGAGAACAGCCGCGCCCGAATCGCCGGGAACAAGTCCCAGTAATCGCCGAGCGCGTCGATGTCCCGGTTCGGGATGCCGCCCCGCAGGTGCGCGCTCAGGTCGTGCAGGTCCTCCCCCTCGCTCGAGTCGATGTATCGCGGGATGTTGAGGTTGTAGTCGTTCGTCTCGCTGGCGATTTCGGCCACCGGCACCATGCGCGCATATCCGGGGACGTCCCTCCGCTCGTTGAACACGTCCACGATCCGGTGGATGTCGCGCTCCCGCAGCCGGTTCTTGGCGCCGTCCTTCCGGAAGTCCTTGCTGGCGTCGATCATGAAGATGCCGTCGCGACCGAGCGCGTTCTCCTTGTCGATCACCACGATGCACGCCGGGATCCCGGTGCCGTAGAAGAGGTTGGCCGGGAGCCCGATGACTCCCTTGATCCAGCCTCGCTTGACGAGATTGCGCCGGATGGCCGCCTCGCGGTTGCCGCGGAAGAGCACGCCGTGCGGCATGACGATCGCGCCCTTGCCGGTACTCCTGAGGGACGCGACGAGGTGCAGCAGGTAGGCGTAGTCTCCGTTCTTGGCCGGAGGCTCGCCGTGGTCGAAGCGGCGGAATTCGTCGTGGGCCGGGTTGAGGCCGTTCGTCCAGGCCTTGTCCGAGAACGGGGGATTGGCGACGGCGAAGTCGAATCGCTTGAGGCGCCCCGGACCGTCCGTGAACAGCGGGTTCGTCAGCGTGTTGTCGCGCTCGATCTCGGCCGCCGTCCGTTCGTGAAGGATCAGGTTCATGCGCGCCATCGTCCACGTCGCGACGTCCTTCTCCTGCCCGTAGATGGTCAGCCCGTTAGGCGCGGCGTCGGCGGCCTTGATGAGGAGCGACCCGGAACCGCAGGTGGGATCGTACACGGTCTGGTCCCTCCTGGTGTCCGGCCCGATCCCGATCACCCGAGCCATGATGCGCGACACTTCCGCCGGGGTGTAGAACTGCCCCTTGCTCTTGCCGGACTGCGTGGCGAAGTGCCGCATGAGGTACTCGTACGCGTCGCCCAGGAGGTCGTCGCCATGGGCGCGGTTGGCGCGGAAGTCGAGCCCCTCGAAGATCCCGACGAGCTTCGTGAGACGGTCCTGCATCTCCTT
>DAOUJK010000068.1:0-25587 GCA_034422795.1 Dehalococcoidia bacterium
CCAGCGACTGCGTCGGCCCGACGTTGCCGGCGGCGCCGTTGAACGAGCCGATGAACGCGAACGCCACCAGCGCCGCCGGGTTCGAGCTGACGGCCAGCCCCGCGCTTCCGGCCAGCGTTATCAACGAGTAGGCGACCACCAGCTTGCGCCGCCCGACGCGCTCGCTGACGAACGTGGAGAGGAACGAGAAGGCCGCCGTACTCGCGAACCCCAGGCTGAAGAACAGCCCCACCAGGAACACGGCCAGCCCGATCTGCTCCCTCAGGTAGACGGCCAGCATGACAGCCAGCAGGCCCTGCGAGAAGGTGTGCAGCGCCCGCGCCGCGATGATGAGCGCGGCGTCCCGCGTTATCCAGGCGGGGAAGAGTGCGGTCATGTCCGCCCTTACCGGTCGAGCGCGTAGAGCCGGGCGCAGTTGTCCCAGAGGATGTTGCGCTTCACCTCTTCCGTCAGGTCCTCGTGGCTGAGGAACTCGTTGACGGACTCCGGGAACTCGGAGTCGTGGTGCGGGTAGTCGGACGAGAAGACGATGTTGGTCCCGCCCACGGCGTCGACCGTGTAGCGCAGCTCGGCCTCGTCCGCCTCCGTACCGACGTAGCAGTTGGTGGCGAAGTACTCGCTCGGCAGGCGTGTCAGGAACGGCGCGTCCCAGTCGCGGTAGAGCGAGTAGTCGCGGTCCATGCGTCCCAGCCAGAAGGGCACCCAGCCCGCGTTCGCCTCCAGGTACGCGGCGCGCAGGCCGGGGAAGCTCTCGAACACGCCGCCGCAGACCATGCTGATCATCGCCTTCATCATGCCGATGGGGTGCGAGCAGGCGTGCAGCATGAGCCGGTTGTCGGCGAACTCGGAGCCGTCCTGGTGGTAGACGGAGCCCGTGCCCTCGTGGAAGCCCACCGGAACGTTCAGCTCCTCCAGCGTGGCCCAGAGCTCAGCGTAGTCGGCGCTGTGGAACGTCACGCCGTTCACGAAGTTGGGGCGCATGTAGATGCCGACCGCGCCCAACTCGTTCACGGCGCGGCGCGCCTCTTTCACTGCCTCCTTCGGGTCGTGTTGCGGCACCATCGCCGCGACCTTCATCCGCGCCGGGTCCGTCTGGCAGAAGTCGTACAGCCAGTTGTTGTACGCGCGGCACACCGCCGCGGAGAGCGGGCCGTCCACGCCATCCAGCCCGTTCGGCACGTAGAGGCAGACCGTGGGGTACATCACCGCCACGTCGATGCCCTCCATGTCCATCGCCTCCAACTGCGACGGCCCGTCGTAGCCGCGCTCGCGCATCGGGCGTGTCGCGGCGTCCGTGCGGCTGGTCATCCCCTGCATGCGGTGAGGGTTGTCCACGTCGCACGTCGGCAGCCGTTCGCCGTCGAACAGGAACACCCCCACGCGCTTGCCGGGCGCTCGTGAGATGCGCGGCGCCTGGTCGGCGAACCGCGCGTCCAGGTACTTGTCGAACAGGTCCGACGGTTCGACGATGTGCATGTCCGAGTCCATCACCTTGTAGCCGTTCCGCGCCATCTGCGTTCCTCCCTGTGTTGTCTCCGCCGCCGGGCGGCTCACACGAACCGCGTCCGCTTGCTGCGGGCCTTCTGTGAGGTCGGCGCGGGCAGCCGCTCCGACGATACCGTCTCGTACAGCAGTCGCGCGAAGTCCTGGCGGTCAGGCCCGCTGATCACCGCCTGCTCGTGCGCCTCCTGCAGTGCCAGCGGGTAGCCGTGCCCTTTCTCCGTCTGCGCGAGCAGCGCGGCGTGCGCCAGCCCGATGCCTTCCTCGCTCGTCCACGCGGGCATCTCCATCCGCACGATCTCCTCGCCCACGTTCGCGTAGAAGAAGCACACCTGGTGCTCCCCGTAATGCTCCGTAACGATGCTCGACGCGCTGTGGAAGAGCGCGGAGCGCTCGCCCGGCTCCAGCTCACGCGCGAAGAGCGCCGCGTCCGTCACGCCGCCCACCACGTCGCAGTTCCGCTCGCCGCGCGGCACCTGCGCGCAGTTCGCGTCGCAGTTCACCGTCTCATGGCGGCACACCTCGCGGGAGACGCGTATCGCATTCACCACCTCCGCGCTGCGCGGACGGCTGATGTGGCTCGCGACCGCGAGCGTGCGCCGCTGCGACTCCGCGCGCAGCCGGTCCATCGCATGCATCAGGCGGCGGTCCACCAGCTCCTCGCGCACGAAGTCCAGCCCACCGGTCAGCCCCCAGAGCACGAGCGTGCCGTCCAGCAGGCCGAGCACCGGCAGTCCCTCCGGCGCGCGCTCCACCGCGTCAGCCAGCGCCTCGATCTCCATGACCGCGCGGTGCATCCCCAGCAGCGTGCCCTCGATGTTCGCCTCCCGCACGCCGCGACGGTCGCGCAGCGCGAGCGACTCCTCGTCCGCGCACAGCAGCGGTTCGCTGCGGAGCTCCGCGTACGGCACCTCGCCGTAGCGCAGCGACACGTAACCGATGTTGATGAGGAAGCAGCGCGCCGCCGCGTGGCGGTCGACGTCGACGTGCGAGCCGTCCACCGCGACGACGACGTGGTCAACCGGCAGCGGGGGTGCGGCGAAGCCGCCCCGGAGCGCTCCGTCCAGCCGGGCGACGAGCCACGTCGCTTTGCCGCCTGCGCGGCGGGCCTCCGTGTCGTGCGGATCGGCGGTCGCGAAGTGTCCGGCGGCGCGTTCCAGCGCCTGCTGGTGCGAGCCCCACTGCTCCCGCATGGAGGGCATCGCGTCATACAACTGTCCGGCGGTCTTGGTCAGGTCGAGCGCCATGGCGGCCCCGATGGTCTGTCATATCCCGCCCCCGCGCAAGCGGAGCCCACCGCCTGCTTGCGCCGTCGGGTAGAATCAACGTGATGCAGACCCCTTCGGGAGGAGGCGGGGCATGAGCGACATAGGCCGTCTCATCACAGCGATGGTTACGCCGTTCGACACGGCGATGGAGATCGACTACGGGCAGGCGCGGCGGCTCGCGCAGGCGCTCGTGGCCTCCGGCAGCGACGGCCTCGTCGTCACCGGCACGACGGGCGAGAACCCGTCGCTCGCCCACGAGGAGAACCTGCGCCTCTGGACGGAGGTGAAGCAGGCCGTGGGCGATACCGCCGTCGTCATCGCCGGCTCCGGCACGAACGGCACGGGCGAGACGATCAAGCTGGCGCGGATGGCGGAAGAGGCGGGCGCGGACGCCCAACTGCTCGTCGTGCCCTACTACAACAAGCCCACGCAGGAGGGGCTGTACCGCCACTTCAGGGCCGTAGCGGAGAGCACCTCCCTGCCCTGCATCCTCTACAACGTGCCGAGCCGCACCATCGTCAACATGACCGCGGAGACGACCCTCCGCCTCGCGAACGACGTCCCGAACATCGTCGGCACCAAGGAGGCGTCCGGCGACTTCGCCCAGATCGCCGCTATCATCCGCGACGCGCCGGACGGCTTCCGCGTCTGGAGCGGCAACGACAGCGACACGTTCGGCGTCGTGAGCCTCGGCGGCTGGGGCGTCGTCAGCGTCGCGTCGCACCTCATCGGGCGGCAGATCAAGCGGCTCATCGAGCTCACGACAGCGGGCGATCTCGCCGAAGCGGCCGCGGAGCACAAGCGGCAACTGCCGATGGCGTCGGGCCTCTTCGTCGTCTCGAACCCGATACCGGTCAAGTACTGCGTTAACCGGGCGGGTTTCGATGTCGGCGGGCTCCGGCTGCCGCTCGTGGAGGCGGACGAGAACACCGCCGCGTTCCTGGACGCGATGCTGGCGCAGTACGAGATAGACCTGCCTGTCGGCGCGGTCGCGTAACCGGTCAGGTCAGGGTCAGTAGGCCGAGCCCGGCCGCGAGCAGGCCGAACACGATGATCCCGCCGGTGAGGCACTCCGAGCCGCCCGCGCGGCGCAGCGGCTCCCGCGCGATACGTGTCGTCGCCGCAGCCGCCAGCCCGCCGATGATGCCGAGCCAGAACCCCGCGATCGCGCCGTTGAACCCGGCGGTCGCGCGGTCGATGTTCGAGTCCTCGCCCCAGGTCAACGAGACGATCGCCCCGATGCCGACGCCCAACGGGACGGCTACGACGGTCCAGGTGATGAGCCGTTTCAGGAAACCCATGGCGCTATGGTAGCAACGGCGTGGGAGTAGTACGTGCGGAGACTATCCGGCCGTCTTCGCCTCCGTAGCTGCGGAGGCGGTTTCGTGCGCCTCGTCCTCGCTCTGGCCGTCTGCTCGCGCCGCTGAGTAGGCGCGCTCGTAGGCCCTCGCATACGCCGCGGCATCCTCCTCCGATGCGCCGTCGAGCCTCTGCCCCGCGTACGCCGCAGCGTAGATGTGCGAGCGCTCCTCGTTCCAGCTCCGCTCCACGGAACGGTCGTAGTACGCGAGGTAGTACTCCCACGCATAGTCGTAGTAATCGCCGGCGCTGTACGGGTCGTAATCGAGCAGGAACGCCTGGTAGGAGCCGCGCATGTAGGCTTCCGCACGCAGAAAGGCGTCCTGCTCGGAGTGGCCCCAGTCCATCTTCGCGTGGGCGTAGGTCTCCGCGAACTGGAACCCAAGATCGGTGGCGTTCAGCCATCTCCTGTTGGTGGCGCGGACCCATCCCAGCACGTACCCGTCCGCGTACGCGTCCGCCCACACGTGGTCCCTATCCGAGTCGTCATACTCGTGCGTCTGGCGCGCGTGCTGGTAGCCCAGCAGGTAGGCCGACGCATACTTGATGCGCAGCTGCGCGTCCCGCTGGTCCGACTCGCGATACGCGCGGGCGACGATGCTGCCTGCCTCGTGGGAGTGCTCCTCGGAGTAGTCGAAATACCTGTTCCCCGCATAGAAGGCGGCGTACTGGTGAGCGGCCAGCCCGACCTCGTCCGTCCGCGCGAACGCCTTCGCGTAGTCCTCCGCGAGCATGCCCTCGTAGGGACTGCTCCGCGGAAGTCCCGCAAGCGGCCACCACCTCCAGTCGCCACCCAGGCGGAACGCCTCGTCCGCCTGACCGAGCGCTTCCACCGGAGACGCCCCGCCCGCCAGGGCCTCCTCGAACGGCTCGACGTACAGCTCTTGCGCGTATGCGTCGTAGTCCTGGTAGTAGCCCTCGCCCAGCAGCACGTCCTCCGCGATGATTGCAAAGTAGAGAACCCCACTGGCGAAAGCGACGGCGTACTCATCGTCGAGTCCCAGCGACTTCCCGTGGGCGAATCCTGCCGCGTACCTGGCGGCGTCTTCGCCCTCCAGTCCCTCGGCGCGTGCGTACTCCAGCCCCGGAGCGTAGTCGGGCGATGCCGGTGGATCAGGAGTTGGCATCGGAGCAGGCGTTGAGGTCGGCGGCGCGGTGGGGCGGGGGGTGGCGGTGGCGGTGGGTACCGGCGTGCTGGCAGGGACTGGAACCGGGGTTGCCGTTGGCGCCGGTGTGGGCGTGGGTGACGCCGTAGGTGTCGGGGTCGGCGTTGCCGAGGGGGTGAGAGCCGGTACAGGCGTTGCCGTTGCAGTAGGAACGGGGCGCGGCGTGCTGGTCGGGATGGAGGTTGGAGTCGGGTCGGACGTGCATCCGCCCGAGACTGCGACCACCGCGGCTGCTCCTGCAGCCAGCAACGAGACTATGCGTTTCCTCACCGGCGCCCCCTCGATAACCATGAGTACACTGGAACTATACACATGGTTACCGCTCACTCAGAGCGAGTTTCGTTATCAATTTGCGACCATCTTTGATACTTGCGCCGGCAGCCACGCGTTCCCCTGTTCCGATGACGAGAACCGGCGCTGCGGTGGTGACCGCAGCGCCGGCCTGCTGTCATATGTATACCCGTGGGCTACCTGCGCCCGAACTCGCGCGGGCGGCGCGGGCCCCGATCGCGGTCGCCGCGGTCGCGCGGGCCCCGGTCTCGAGGTCCGCGGTCGCCGCTGCTGCGTCCGTTGGAGCGGCTGCCGACCTCCTCCGGCGACAGGTTTTCGAGCACCGCGCGGCGGGAGAGGTTGACGCGTCCCATGCGGTCGATCTCGACGACCATCACTTCCAGTTCGTCGCCCACCTTCACGGCGGCTTCGACCGACTCGACGCGCTGGGTGTCGAGCTCGCTCACGTGCACCATGCCTTCCTTGCCGGGCAGTATCTCCACGAACGCGCCGAAGTTCATCAGCCGCGTTACGTGGCCGGTGTACCGCTCGCCGACCTCGACTTCCTTCGTCAGCCCCTCGACCATGCGGATGGCGTGCTCCGCGGCAGCCTGGTCCGACGCGCCGATGGTGACGACGCCGTCGTTCTCCACGTCGACCGACGCGCCCGTCGCCTCGACGATGCTGCGGATCGTCTTGCCGCCGGGGCCGATGAGCGCGCCGATCTTGTCGACCGGGATGCTCACGCGGGTCATGCGCGGCGCGTTGGGGTTCAGCTCCGTCCTCGGCTCCGCGAGCGTGCCGAGCATGTGGTTGAGGATGAAGGCGCGCCCTTCCTTCGCCTGCGCGAGCGCCTGCCGGAATATCTCCTGCGTGATGCCGGAGACCTTGATGTCCATCTGCAGGGCCGTGATGCCCTCGCTGGTGCCCGCGACCTTGAAGTCCATGTCGCCGAAGAAGTCCTCGACGCCCTGGATGTCCGTGAGCACCTGGAAGTTGCCCTCGTCGTCCGTCATCAGACCCATGGCGACGCCGGAGACGGGCCGCGAGATCGGCACGCCGGCGTCCATCAGCGCCATCGTGCTGCCGCACACGCTCCCCATGGACGTGCTGCCGTTCGAGCCAAGCGCCTCGGAGACGACGCGGAACGCGTAGGGGAAGTCCGCCTCGTCCGGTATGACGGGCGCGAGCGCCCGCTCCGCGAGCGCGCCGTGGCCGATCTCCCGGCGCCCGGTGCCCATGCGGCGGGCCTCGCCGGTGGAGAACGGAGGGAAGTTGTAGTGGTGGATGTAGCGCTTCGTGTCCTCGGGGCTCAGCCCGTCCAGCTTCTGTGTCATCGACATCGAGCCGAGCGTCGCCACCGTGAGGATCTGCGTCTCGCCACGCTGGAAGAGCGCGGAGCCGTGCGTGCGCGGCAGCAGGCCCACCTCGCTGGAGAGCGGGCGCACCTCGGTGAGCGCGCGACCGTCCGGACGCTTGCCCTCCTTGATGACCTTGGCGCGCACCGTCTTCTTCAGCACGTCGTCGAACACCTTGGCCACGGTCTTCGAGTCGTACTCCTCGCCCAACTGCTCGATGGCCTCGCTCTCGGCGCGCTTGATCTCTTCGTTGCGCTCGCCGCGGCCCTCGCCGCGGTCGATGATGCTCTCCAGCGTGGAGCGGACGATGCGCTCGACGCCCGACACCAACTCCGGGTCGGACGACTCCGCGAACGTGACCTCCGTCTTCGGCTTGCCGGCCTCGGCAACGATCCGGTCCTGCAGGTCGATGACCTTGACGTTGTTCTCCTGGCCGATGCGCAGCGCATCCAGGACCACTTCCTCGCTCACCTCGTTGGCCCCGGCCTCGATCATGATAACGGCGTCGCGGCTGCCCGCGATGGTCAGGTCGAGCTTGCCCTCGGCAAGCTGCTCGTAGGTGGGGTTCACGACGAGTTCGCCGTCCACGTAGCCCATGCGCGTCGCGGCGACGGGGCCGTTGAACGGGATGTGGGAGATGGAGAGCGCGGCGGACGCGCCGATGATGCCGAGGATGTCCGGCTGGTTCTCGTGGTCGGCGGAGAGGACCGTCGTGATGATCTGCACCTCGTTCCGCATCCCCTTGGGGAAGCGCGGGCGCAGGGGGCGGTCGGTCAGCCGGGCGGCGAGCGTCGCCTCGGTGGTCGGGCGTCCCTCGCGTCGGAAGAAGCTCCCAGGGATGCGGCCGACAGCATAGAGGCGCTCTTCGTACTCGATGGTCAGCGGGAAGAAGTCCAGTCCTTCGCGGACGCCTCCCATCACCGCGGTGACGAGCACGACGGCGTCCCCGTAGCGCACGACGGCTGAGCCGTGCGCCTGCTGTGCCAGCTTGCCCGTCTCTATGGAGAGGGTCCGGCCGGCTATCTCTATCTCATGGTAAGTGGGCATACGTAACAACTCCTGTTCTTTTCGCAGGCCATGCGCGAGGGAAGTTCTGAAACGGGTCAGGAGTGTCGGCTGGCTTATAGAGGAACAGCGCCTCTGTCAAGGCGCTGTTTCCGGGGGCGCGTTATCTGCGGAGCCCAAGCCTGCTGATGACCGTCCGGTAGCGTCCCACGTCCTCTCTTGCGAGATACCGCAGGAGACGGCGGCGTTGCCCGACCAACTTCAGGAGACCTCTGCGCGTGGCGTGGTCCTTGTGGTTCCGGCGGAGGTGATCGGTCAGGCCGCGTATACGCTCGGAGAGAAGCGCTACCTGCACTTCCGTGGAGCCGGTGTCCCCCGGCTTCGCCTGGTACTCTCCGATGATGCGTTGCTTGGTCGCTGTGTCCAGCATGTTCCGTCCCGCGGGACCTTGTCGTCTGTCCGCTCTTTCTTCTGTTCGCACACCAGTATACACCATCCCGTTCTGATGGGAAGAGGAGGGCGGTCGCAGGACAGAGCGCCACCGGCAAGGAACGCCCGTGGGTATCATCGATGGGTGCGATGCCATAGTATCGGCGGGCAGCCGGCCGGTGTGCACTGGTACCGGCCCCTGCCCGCTATCCGTTCCCCGGGAACTTCGTGCCCGCTTTCGGCGTACCCTTCGATATGCAGCAAGCCATCATCCGGTCCACATTGGTTGGGCTTCTCTGCCTGCTCGCCGGGGTGCTGCCGCTCGCGTGCGCGGGCGGTCCGCCGCCCACCGCACCGCCGCCTGCCACCGAAGCGCCGTCCACCGAGCCGCCGTCCACCGGGCCGACCCGTAGCCCCGCTTCAGGGCCAACCGCAACGCCTGTTCCTGACGCGCCACCGGAAACTCCAGCTACGCCAACAGCGGCCGCTCCCACTCCAACCGCCCCAGACCCAACGCAAGCCCCGACGGCTGAGCCGCCGCCTCGCTTCAAGGCTGTCAGCAGCGGCGCCTATCACACGTGCGCGCTCAAGGAAGGCGGCGAGCCGTTATGTTGGGGTGGCGTCGACCCTGCAGATTCCCAGGATGAGTCTCGATCGGTCGATCTCGGCCAGGCATCTCCCCCGGATGGAGAACGCTTCGAGGTCATCAGCAGCGGAGCGTTTCACACCTGTGCGCTCAGAGAGGACGGTTCAGCTGTCTGCTGGGGCGCCCCGGCAGGGGACGGCACCGGGGGACGTAGCGACGTTGGGCATGGCCAGACGCTTCCGCCCGAAGACGAGGTCTTCGTCGCCATCAGCAGCGGGGCCTGGCACACCTGCGGACTGCGCAACGACGGGACGGCCGTCTGCTGGGGGGCCGACGACGACGGTCAATCGTCCCCTCCTGAGGATGAGCGGTTCGTTTCCATAGCCGCCGGAGGAGTCCAAACCTGCGGGCTGCGGGAAGACGGTACGGCGTTGTGCTGGGGGCAGGAGCCGTACGCATTCACGTTCGAAGGATGGTCGGAGACACCCGACGGCCGGTACGTCGCACTCGACGCCAGCTACGATCTCACCTGTGCCATCAGCAAGGAAGGGGACCCCACCTGCTGGGGATTGTGGTCGGACGTCGTCTTCGAGGGACGGTACCCGGACCGTTCCGCCGGACGTTTGACCACCATCAGCATTGCGCCCTTTCACGGCTGCGGACTCTGGGTCAACGGCACCCCGTCCTGTTGGGGATACCCTCGCGAGGACTATCCGACAAGCCAGCGGTTCACCACCATCAGCGCGGGGGAAGCCCACGTCTGCGCTATCCGCAAAGACGATCATGCGCTCGTCTGCTGGGGCGACGACACGTTCGGGCAGTCGTCTCCACCGGAGGGCGAGCGTTTCGTCGGGCCGGAGCCTGAACCCGAGAGACCCGCTCCGCCTGAGGTTCCGCTGGTCTCCATCAGCAGCGGCGGAGAGCACGCGTGCGGCCTCGACGAACACCAGGCCGTGCATTGCTGGGGGAACAACGGATACGAGCGTTCAACTCCTCCTCCCGGTGAGCGATTCATGCAGGTGAGCGCCGGGGACGAGCACACCTGCGCGTTGCGGACGGACGGGTCGGCGGTCTGCTGGGGCGTGGACGACTACGGCCAGGCATCACCGCCTGAAGATGAGTCTTTCGTGTCCATAAGCAGCGGGGACCGGGTTACATGCGGCCTTCGACAGGATGGCTCCGCATCCTGCTGGGGAAGCGAGAGCGATCAAGCCGAACCTGTCTGGGAGGACGAGCGGTTCGCGTCCCTGTACAGTGACCTCTATGCCGCCTGCGACCTACTTGAAGACCGCAGCCTTCTCTGCTGGGGCCGCTGGGGCCCTGGCCTCGGGGAAGCCATTTCACCGCCTGTCGGCGAAACGCTCAAGGCCGTCAGCAGTGGCGCATACCACACCTGCGCTCTGAGGACGGATGGCACGCCGCTGTGCTGGGGCTTCAACATCGGGGAAGCGGCCTCACCGCCTGAGGGTGAAACGCTCAAGGCCATCAGCAGCGGGGCGTACCACACCTGCGCTCTGAGGACGGACGGCACGCCGGTATGCTGGGGAGGCATGGACCCGTTGGTCAGCGCCGGGCAGGCGTTGCCGTCCGAAGGCGAACGGTTCGCCCAGATCAGCAGCGGCTTCGCTCATACGTGCGCCCTGCGGGAGGACGGGACAGCGGCGTGCTGGGGCGTCGCCAGCGAATGGTGGCCTGACCGGGGACAGGCCTCTCCCCCACCGAACGAGCGGTTCGTTGCCATCAGCAGCGGAGGTTTCTTCACCTGCGGACTCCGGGAAGACCGGTCTCACTCCTGCTGGAGGTCCGGCCCTGGCGAAGACGTTCCCGAGGGAGTAAGCAGCCTGGGGTTCGACTCGGCAGCGGGCGAAACGCTGTCCTCATTGAGCAACGGCGACCGGTTCACCTGCGGCCTCCGGGGGGACGGGAGTCCGGTCTGCTGGGGCATCGACGACTACGGTCAGGCATCGCCTCCACCCGGGGAGCGGTTCATATCGGTCAGCAGCGGGGCCAGGCACGCCTGCGGCCTCCGCGAGGACGGAGCCGTCCTCTGCTGGGGTGACGACTCGCACGGGCGGGCATCACCTCCGGAGGGTGAGACTTTCGCGGCGCTCAGCAGCGGCTGGGCGCACACCTGTGCAGTCCGCAAGGATGGCGCAGCAGCGTGCTGGGGCCGGGACCGCTACGGAGAAGCGTCGGCGCCACCGGCCGGACGGTTCATGGCCATCAGCAGCAGCGTGCGGCATACCTGCACACTGAGGACCGACGGCACCGCCGTCTGCTGGGGTGACGACGAGCACGGCCAGGCTTCGCCGCCTGAAGACGAGCGGTTCGCCGCTATCGCCAGCGGGCTGACGCATACGTGCGCCCTGCGGGAGGACGGCAGCCCGGCCTGCTGGGGAGACCCGGAGAGGCGCGTGACCATCACGCCCCACTTCGAGCGGTTCATCTCGCTGAGCGCAAGCGACCGCTATACCTGCGGGCTCCGCCAGAACGGGACTCACTCCTGTTGGGGAGACGGTCAACTGGAAGGAGCCGCCGATGAGGAGCTCACTGCTCTCAGCATCGGCACCGCGCACACGTGCGGTATCCGCCGCGACGGGAGTCCCCTCTGCTGGGGGGACGGGTACGAAACGTCTACCACGGACGTCCGCCTCGACACCCTCGATGCCCTGGGCAACCATACCTCCGTCGCCATCAGCAGCGGGTTCGAGCACGGCTGCGTCCTGCTCGAAGACGGAACTCCCGTCTGCTGGACCTGGTACGGCTACGGCTACCTCGACGGAGAGGAGCGGGTCCCGGCCAACGAGAAGCTGGCATCCATCAGCGGCGGAGGGGCCCACGTCTGCGGACTGCGTGAGGATGGAACGCCTGTCTGCTGGGGCGGCGAAAGGTCCGGCCAGATCATCGCCCCGGAGGGAGAACGGTTCGCGCAGCTCAGCAGCGGCTTCGGTTACGTGTGCGCGCTACGGGAAGACGGCGCGCCGTTCTGCTGGGGCGCCGACCTGCATGGACAGGCCTCGCCGCCGGAGAACGAGCGGTTCACGACGATCTCCTCCAGTTTGGGACTGCGCGACAAGCATACCTGTGCTCTCCGGCAGGACGGGAGCGCCGTCTGTTGGGGCGCCGACCAGCATGGACAGGCCTCGCCGCCGGAGAACGAGCGGTTCAGTTCCATCAGCGCCGGGGGAAGCCACACCTGCGCGCTCCGTATCGACGACGGAACAGCCGTCTGCTGGGGATTGGACAGTGAAGCACAATCGTCGTCCCCTCCGGGCGAGGCCTTCTCTGCCATCACCAGTGGCAGGTCGCACACCTGCGCGCTGCACCAGGACGACGGAACGGCCGTGTGCTGGGGGTCCAACCGGGACCATGTCAACGACTACACGGGGCAGGCGTCGCCGCCCTATGGCGTGCGTTTCACAGCCATCAGTGCGGGCCAGGACTTCACGTGCGCGGTCCGGCTCGAGGATGCCACTCCCGTCTGCTGGGGGTACGGCTCCCACCACGACCTGCCTGAGGAGATACCGTTCTCGTCGGTGAGCGACGAGTCCTTCGCGACAGTCAGCAGCGGGGACTATCACGTCTGTGCGCTTCGCGAGGACCAGACCGCGGTGTGCTGGGGCAGCAACGTCGCCGGCAAGGCGACTCCTCCTCCGGAGCGGTTCAGCGCCATCAGCAGCGGCACGAACCACACGTGCGCTCTCCGGGCGGCAGACGGCGCAGCCATCTGCTGGGGGAGTAACAAGGAGCCCTTCCACGACAACAACGACTACAAGGGCCAGGCCTATCCGCCGTACGGCGAGCGGTTCACGGCGATCAGCAGCGGGTTCGCGCACACGTGCGCCCTGAGAGAGGACGGGACAGCCGTCTGCTGGGGCGACGACGATTCCGGCCAATCGTCACCCCCGGAAGGCGAACGTTTCGTATCGATCGTCAGCCTGGGGAGCGCCTCCTGCGGGCTGCGCGACGACGGTGCAGCCATCTGCTGGAGCGACTACTTCTCCCGCCAAAGTCCCTACGAAGAGGGGCTTGTGACGATCGGGACCAGCCGGGGCAACGGCTTCGTGTGGGGCAACACGCACGTTTGCGGACTCCGCAACAACGGCTCAGTGTTCTGCTGGGGAGCGGACCAGTACAGCCAGGCATCCCCACCAGACGGTGAGACGTTCGCCGCCGTCAGCACAGGCCGGGCGCACACGTGCGCGCTTCGAGACGATGGGACTGCGGTGTGTTGGGGTAGCAACTTCGAGTCCGAACGAAACGAATGGCGCGGCCAGGCGTCCCCACCGGAGGGTGAACACTTCAAGGTAATCAGCAGCGGCGCCCTCTTCACGTGCGCCCTGCGTGAGAACGGGACACCGGTGTGCTGGGGAGACGGATACGAAACCCCGCAGCCGGGACACCTCACTTACGAGTCTGTAACCGATGAGCGATTCATCGACATCGTCGGCGGCTATGAGCACACATGCGGGCTGCGCGAGGATGGCACTGCCGTTTGTTGGGGTCCTGCAGACAGTGCCAACCACTACGGCAAGCTGTGGGCGCCGGAAGGAGAACGTTTCACCTCGATCGTCGCGGGCTCGTCTCACACGTGCGGACTCCGCGAAGACGGTTCCACCGCCTGTTGGGGTCTGAACCGCAACGGCGATTCCTTCCCCCCGGAAGACGAGCGATTCGCCGCGATCGACTCCAGCTCAACCGGCACCTGCGGCATACGCCTCGACGGCACGTGGGGCTGCTGGGGGCAGATCGGGAGGACATCGGGCAGCGATTACCTGCCTGCACCGCACCCAGGAGAGCGTTTCATATCCCTCGCGGTCGGCGAATCCCATCTGTGCGCACTTCGCGAAGACGGCTCTCCGGTGTGCTGGGGCTTCAACCGCGAGGGCCAGTCATCCCCTCCCGTGGGCGAGGTGTTCACCGCGCTCAGCGCCGGTTCGTCGCACGTCTGCGGATTGCGGCCGGACCGGACCGCCGTCTGCTGGGGCGTGGACGAATACGGCCAGTCATCGCCGCCGCAGGGTGAGCGGTTCGTCGCCATCAGCACCGGCGTGCACCACACCTGCGCCCTCCGTCAGGACGGCACCGCCGCCTGTTGGGGCGCCCAGACGGGTGATAAGCACATCCTCGGATCAACGGTTGGCTTCGGACAATCGGAGCCACCCGCAGGAGAAACGTTCACCACCATCAGCGCCATCGGGTCTCGTACCTGTGCAACCCGGCCGGACGGGAGCGTGCTTTGCTGGGGACGGGACTACTAGGTCCAGGCAACCCGGCGCGGTGAACCGCGCCAACACGGGCGTTCCGCCCGCATCGGGCCGCCTCTTGCTACCGCGCGATAGTAGGCTTCCCTCGCCGCCGCACCCATCGAGAGGAGGGCAGCCATGACGGACCTGCCGACCCAGGACAAGTCCTGTCCTACTTCGACTCGCTGAGCAACTAGAGACGATGGGGCTCGTTGAGATGTGCGGAGCGGAACCGCTGGGAGTTCATGATCACCATCAACCCGCTCCGCATCGAGGGCGGCACCGGCTCGCCAGTCAACCCCGTCGCGGTGTTCCAGGCCACACTGCCCCATTAGTGACATCCGCCCATTGCCCGGTCGACGCGCCGCCATCTACGCTGGTTCTTGGAGGAAGTGGGCTCGGCCTCCGCCGCCCTGCCCGGCTGGGAGTGAATGGCGCTTAATGGCTCACAATGGCACACCTTGGAGGATCGACCACGCCTGCAGGCGCCCTCGCAGGCGTGCGCCGGTTTGCCATTCCCGCGCCGCGCCGGTATCGTCCCGGCCATTCCATACCGTGAGGCGCACTCGTGAAGATCATCAACGTCCAGGCCACCACCCACAACGTCCCGGTGCCCGTCCCCCTGATGGACGAGCCCGTCATGCGTCCGTTCGTCTTCTGCCAGGTCGACACCGATGCGGGCGTCACCGGCTACGGCATCTCCGGCCCCATCCAGCGGAAGGCCGTGCGCGAGCACATCAACGCCGAACTCGGCCCGCTCGTCACCGGGATGGACCCGATGGACACGGAGCGCATCTGGCACCTCTGCTACGTCGAGCACAACCCGCGCTCCCAGACCGGCGTGTGGTCGAGCGCGCTCAGCGCCATCGACATAGCGCTCTGGGACATCAAGGGTAAGGCGCTCGGCGTGCCGGTGTGGCGCCTGCTCGGCGGCGCGCAGCCGGTCGTCCCCGCCTACATCACGTTCGGGCTGCCGGAGTACACGCAGGAGCAGTTGGTACAGGTGGCGCGCGACTTCGTGGCGCAGGGCGAGGACAAGCTGAAGATGGTGGTCGGCGTCGCGGGCGACCACCAGGGCTGGCGCGAGGACTCCGACCGCGTTCACGCCGTGCGTGACGCCATCGGCCCCGGCGTGCAGCTTTCCATGGACGCCAACTACATGTTCCAGTTCAACAACGCCCTGAACCTCGCGAAGGCCGTCGAGGAGTGCAACGTCGAGTGGTTCGAGGAGCCGGTCTGGGGGAACGATGCGCCGCTGCTCCACGAGTTGCGGATGCGCACCAGCATCCCGATCTCGGCGGGGCAGAACGAGGGGCACCGCTTCCGCGCCCGGGAACTGCTCGTCCACCAGGCCGTCGACATCCTCCAGCCGAACGTCGTCTACTGCGGCGGTTACACGGAGGGGATGAAGTTCGCGGCGCTGGCGCAGGCGTTCAACCTGCCCATAGCGAACGGCGGGGGCTGGCCCCATCACAACATGCACCTGCAGGCCGCGGTCCCGAACGGATGGCGCATCGAGTACCACTACGTGATGTGGAAGTGCGGCGAGATGGTGTTCGACGGCTGCGTCGGCCCCAACCGGGGCTGGACGGCGATGCCGGAGACCCCCGGCCTCGGCCTCGAACCGAAGTGGGACGCCCTCGCCGAGTGGCGCGAATAGCAGAAGGGCCCGACCCCTTGCGGGGCCGAGCCCTCCAACTGACCGTTGTATCAGGCGCGAAAGGCTTAGATCGCGACCTCGCCCCGCTCGCCCGTGCGCACCCGCACGACCTCGTTGACCGGCGACACGAAGATCTTGCCGTCGCCGATCTCGCCCTCGTCGGGCGTACGCGCCGCCTCGATGATCGCGGCGATGACCGTCTCCTGCATGTCGTCTGTGACGACCGTGCGGACGAGCGTCTTCGGCACGGATGCCCGGCTCGCCATCGCGCCGCCGCGTCCGACGAAGACCTCGACGCCGCGCTGGCGCCCTTCACCCGTCACGTTGACGTAGTAGAAGCCCTGGCATCCCGCGTCCTGTAACGCTTCCGTCACCCGGTGGACCCGCTCCGGCCGGACTATCGCTTCTATGCTTATCATGGCTTGTATCCCCTTCTCCTGGTTCCCTGGGGGTATGCCGCCTCAGCATACCCCCAAGCCGTTCCTCGTTGTTAGTCGGCGCCGTCGCTTACGTAGGCGCGCTCGCCGTGAGCGGCCACGTCCAGGCCGGTGCCCTCGTCACGCTCGCTCACCCGCAGGCCGAGACCCGGGATCAGGTCAAGCACCTTCAGGATGATGAGCGATGCGATGAAGGAGTAGGCGATCGTCGCCAGAATAGCAATCACCTGTGTTCCCATCTGGCCGGCGTTGCCCTCGATCAGCCCCTTCGTTCCGCCTATCGCGGCAACAGCGAAGATACCGGTCGCCAGCGCGCCCCAGATACCGCCGATGCCGTGGACGGCGAACACGTCCAACGCATCGTCGATCCCGAGCTTCGGACGGATGAGCACGGCGGCGTAGCAGAACACGCCCGCGCCGAATCCGATCCCCAGTGCACCCATGATGCCGACATAGCCCGCCGCCGGGGTGATGGCGACGAGACCGCCGACCGCCCCGGTCGCGACGCCCGCGGCGCTCATGCGCTTGTTCTGGATCTGGGACAGGATGCCCCACGTGAGCGCGGCTGTGGCTGCTGCCGTGTTGGTCACCAGGAAGGCACTGACAGCGATCCCATCCGCCGCAAGGCCGGAGCCTGCGTTGAAACCGAACCAACCGAACCAGAGCAGCGCAGCGCCGATGACGACGTACGGCACGTTGCCGGGCTCCAGGCCGGGATCCCGCCGCTTGCCGACCAGCAGCGCGGCAGCCACGGCGGCCATGGCGGCGTTGATGTGAACGACCGTGCCGCCCGCGAAGTCGAGCGCTCCGTCCCCGATGTCGCCTATCCAGCCGCCTCCCCACACCCAGTGGGCGATCGGGGCGTAGACCAGCGATACCCAGAGCACCAGGAATACGAGGTAGGTGGTGAACTTGAACCGCTCCACCATCGCTCCCGTGATGAGCGCCGGTGTGATGATGGCGAACATCATCTGGAACGTTGCGAACAGCATGTCGCCGTCGCCCGGACTCTCTTCATTGACCAGCGCAACGCCGCTCAGGCCGAAGAGCGAGAAGTCCCCGATGAAGGCGCTTCCTTCGCCGAACGCCAGGCTGTGTCCCCAGAGGACCCATACGACGCTGACCACTGCCATGCTCATGAAGCTCAGCATGATGGTGCTGATGACGTTGCGGCTGCGGACGAGGCCCCCGTAGAAGAAGGCAAGCCCCGGTGTCATGAGCAACACCAAGGCCGATGCGGTCAGCAACCAGGCTATCGAACCACTGTCCATTGCGGCACTCCTCCCGTTCTGTGATGGGAGCAGTATCCGCGGCAGGTTTTACACCCGTGTTTCTGTCGTATTACGAATCTGTAACAAAGTCGGTGAGCGCGCCCGGAGCCGCTGTTGGCCTCGGGAAGCGGCGCAGGTACACTGCCCAGGCTCCCCCTTCAGGCGCCGCCTTGCTCAACATCTTCCTCACAGTCGTACTGCCCATCTTCCTCGTGGCCGGCGCCGGCGCTGCGCTGCAGCGGGTGCGCCCCGGCCCGCTCGGCCTGCTGGCTCCCGCCGCGCTCTATATCTTTGCGCCGGCGCTCGCGCTTGACGGCTTGCTGCGAACGGAACTGCCGCTGGAGGTCTCGCTCCGCATAGTCGGCGCCGCAGCGACCATCCTCATTGCGATGGTGGCTGTCTCGTGGGCCGTGGCGCGAGCACTGCGGCTCGACCGAACGAACGAGAGCGGGTTCATGCTCACCGGAACGTTCGGCAACGCCGGAAACATGGGCCTCCCTGTCTCGCTCCTCGCGTTCGGGGAGGATGGGTTGGCGGTGGCAATCATGGTTTTCATCACCCAGAGCTCCATCAGTTGGCCCATCGGCATCTACATCGCCGCGCGCGGGCGTACGCGGGGATGGGCTCCCCTGCTCACGGCCGTCAGAGCTCCGGTCCTGTACGTGGTCCCCGTCGCACTCGTGGTGCGCGCGCTCGACTGGACACTCCCCGTAACCATGGAACGCCCCATCAGCCTGCTGGCGGACGCTGCGATCCCCGGCATGCTGCTCGTGCTGGGCTACCAGCTGGCGTTGGGTATCGCGGTCGACCGCCCCGCGGGCATCGCGGCGGCGCTGGTCACACGCCTGCTGATCGGGGCGGCGATCGGCGCGGGGATAGCAACCCTCTTCGGCTTGGACGGAGTCGTCAGGAACACCGTGGTGCTCATCGCGGCGATGCCTGCCGCCGTCTTCATCACCATCCTCGCGGCGGAGTACCGCACGGCGCCGAGGTTCGTGGCAAGCGTGGTCGTCGTGAGCACGGTCGCCAGCCTCGCGACGCTTACGCTGGTCATCGACCTGCTGGGGCGGTGGGGGTGAGGCTCGTACGGTACCATGCAACCAACCAGCGGAGGTGCGCCTATGAAGATCGGGATCTCCTTTCCGACCATCGAGTTGCATGACCCGGAAGAGATGAAAGAGTTCGCACAGGGCGCCGAGCAGCTGGGCTTCCATCACATGACCGCGCTCGAGCACACCCTGGGCGTTCGGACGAGCGCCAGCTACACGCCGGATGTCCGCATCCACGAGCCTATGGTGCTGTTCGCCTTCCTCTCCGCCGTCACGCGGACCATCCAGTTCGCGAACTCGATACTCATCCTCCCGCAACGGCAGGCCGTCGTCGTGGCGCGCCAGGCGGCTGAGATCGACGCGCTATCCGGAGGACGCCTGCGCCTCGGCATCGGCCTCGGAAGCAACGAGGAGGAAGCCATCGGCCTCGGCGCCGACTTCCACACCCGCGGGGCCCGCGTCGAGGAGCAGATCGAGGTCATGCGTCTGCTGTGGACCCGGGACGTCGTGAACTTCGAGGGGCGCTGGCACCGCATCGTCGACGGCGGGCTCACGGTGTTGCCCGTGCAGAGGCCCATCCCCGTCTGGATGGGCGGCGGCCACGGCAGGCGGCCGCTCGAGCGCATCGGCCGGCTGGCCGATGGCTGGGTCGCCGGCAGCTCCGCTCAGGGAGACGCCGAAGCGCAGCTCGATACCATCCGCAACGCATCGGTGGCTGCCGGCCGCCCGCGCGACGCCGTCCAGGTCCAGGGGCGTATGTCGCTTGCGGGAGGCGGCGCGGAGGAGTGGGCCTCAGCCGCCGCACGCTGGCGCGAACTTGGCGCAACGCACCTGGCGGTCAACACGAGCCGCGGCGGGTTCACGACCGCCGCCGAGCACCTCGCGCTTGCCGGGCGCTTCATGGACGAGGTGGGGCGGGGCCTCGCCGACTGACCCCCTACGCCTTCTAGGCGGGTGTGGCCTGCGGCAGGGGTTCGCCGTTGAGCATGAACACGGACGTCACTTCCATGTTCTGCACCAGCGATTGCAGCGCGTAGCAACTCGCCTCCGCCATGTCCACGAGACGGCGTATGCGCTCGGGCGGCTCGTCCGACTCCACGTCGACGCTGGTCTCGAGTCCCGCTGGACCGCCGACGATGGTGCCCGCGAGCGCGGAGCCGTCTCGGTAGAAACGCGTCGTCTGCTGCAGCCGCACCTTGGTGTAGGCGATGTGGGTCATCTCGCTCAACCGAGCGAGCTGGGTGAGCAGTCAGAACGCGACGCCCGCCGAGAAGTAGGCGAGCGGGGAAGGCGCCGTGTCGTCACCGCCGATGCGGGCGCCTTCGTCGCAGATCATCTCGAAGGTGCTGCCGGCGCCGCCCCCGGAGCGGACGCGGGCCAGTTTGCGCTGGCGTTCGAGCGTCTCCGCCTCGACCTCGATAACGATCTCCCGCCGGACGCCATCCTGGCGTGCGGCGTTCGGGACAGACTCTCCCACCTGGACCTTCCTGACGATCTCTTCCATGAGCCGCTCCTTCCAACGAGGTTGCGCGCCGTGATGGATGGGGTTGGAGGCGACGGGCGGAATCGAACCGCCGAATAGAGGTTTTGCAGACCTCCGCCTTAACCACTTGGCTACGTCGCCACGACTAATCAGGTTAATGAGAGACGCGTCCTCTCGTCAACGACGTGGCGGGCGACGGGCGTGGCATAGACTACGCGCCATGATGCCCGACCTCGCCAGCTTCGCACGAGCGCATGGCCCACGCTCTGTGACACGGCTGCTCGACCGCGCCGCCGAGGCCGGATCGCGTCCGGTGAGCGGCACATCGGCGGCTGCGTTCCGCATCGCGTTCGGGCTGCTGGGGGTCATCGCCGTCGTTCGCTTCGCGGCGCACGGCTGGATCGACGAGTTCTACGTCGTGCCGGAGCACCACTTCACCTACTCCGGCTTCTCGTGGGTGCAGCCGTGGCCCGAGTGGGGCATGTACGCTCACTTCGCGCTCCTCGGGCTCGCCGCCCTCGGCGTGGCGCTCGGCTACCGCTACCGGCTCTCCATCACCGCCTTCTTCCTCCTCTTCACGTACGTCGAACTGCTGGACAAGACGACCTACCTCAACCACTACTACCTCGTCAGCCTGCTCAGCTTCCTGATGGTCTTCATGCCGCTGCACCGCACGGCGTCGCTCGACGCACGGCGCAGCCCGCATCCGTTGAACGGCACCGTGCCCGTGTGGGTCGTGTGGACGCTCCGTGCGCAGTTGGGCGCGGTCTATCTCTTCTCCGGCATCGCCAAGCTCAACCCGGACTGGCTCTTCCACGCGCAGCCCCTGCGGATATGGCTCTACAACAGCGGCGACGCGCTCCTGATCGGCGCGCTCCTCAAGGAGCCCTGGACCGCCTACGCCATGAGCTGGGCGGGCGCCGCGTTCGACCTCACGATAGTCGGCTGGCTGCTGTGGCGGCGCAGCAGGCCGTGGGCGTACGCCGTGCTCGTCGTCTTCCACATGCTGACCTGGCTCCTCTTCCCCATCGGCATGTTCCCCTGGATCATGATGACCGCCGCGCTCATCTTCTTCCCCCCACACTGGCCCCTGCGCGTCAGCGAAGTCCTGCACAAGTGCGCAGCCCTGCGCCTGCCTGCGCTGCTCCGGCGTCCGTCAGCAGGGACAGCGGTGTTCGTGCATCACAAGACCAGCGTCTCCTGGGTCACCCGCGTTGCCGTGGGGGCGCTCGTCGTGTTCGCGCTCGTACAGGTGCTCGTGCCGCTTCGCCACTGGGCGTACCCGGGCAACGTGCGCTGGAACGAGGACGGCTACCGCTTCTCCTGGCGCGTGCTGCTCACGGAGAAGACCGGCCATGCCCGCTTCCGCGTGCTCGACCCGGCGACCGGCCAGGAGCGGCTCGTCTATCCGGACGAGTACCTGACGCCGCTGCAGGCCGAGCGCATGGCGACGCACCCGGACATGGTCCTGGCGACGGCACACCTCATCGCGGAGGACTACGCGGACCGTGGCATACCGGACGCCGAGGTGCGGGCCGACGTCTCCGTCGCGTTCAACGGACGGCAGGCCGCGCCCTTCATCGACCCCACAGTGGACCTGGCGCGGGTGGAGTCGAGCATCTGGCCGAAGTGGTGGGTGTTGCCGGGGCCGCCCGAGCGCTAACGGAGGCTGTCGCCGTCCGCGTCGCTGAAGCCGACCGACACCCCAAGCAGGCTGACGACCTCCGTGGAGAGCGTGTCCTGCAGCGCCATCAGCTCCTCGTACACCGCTACCGCCTGCGCGGAACCTGTAGCCGCCGCTTCACGCAGGGAGCCGTCCACCGCGTCTATCGCCGCGAGCGACGCTTCGAACCCGGCTCGGACACGCGCGTCCGCGTCCTCGGAGAGCGGCACGACGAGCGCGGATATGCCCGCTCCTTCCCCCGCGCCCTGGTACACGTCGCGCATGCCCAGCACCTGGTTGCGCAGGTCGGCGAGCGCGTTCTGCGCCCCGCCGCCCGGTATCGCGGTCGGGTCGGCGTCGCCGCGCAGCCCCAGAGCTCCCGCGAGCCGCATGTCCACGATGGTGCGGATGAGGAACACCTGCGTGCGCACGACCTCCGCCACTGCCTCGCTCGTCTCCAGCGACTCGGCGGCACGTCCGGTGAAGTAGTCCCTGTACGGCGAGCCATCTCCCGTGGTCCAGTCGTCGCGGATGCCCGCGGCCTCGTCGGCGATCACTTTCCCTGCGGCGGTGAGGTAGGCGCAGCGCGCCGGGTCTGCCGCAAGCAACGATGGCGCATCCCCAGCGAACAGCACGTACTCGATGCCGCCGAGCCCCCGCTGCGTGGACGAGATGTTGTTCCGCACGAAGTCCACTGTGATGGCGGACCCGGACGCCAGCAGTGTTTCTATGCGCTCCGGTTGGACGATCGCCCACGCGATGACGCCCGCCGAACGCCTGTCCAGCACCGGGCCGAGCCCCGACGCCTCCGACCGCGCCCACGCATCGCGCGCGCCGCGCCACGCCTCCTGCGCATCGCTCAGCGCAGCCTCAGAGGGGGCGGTGCAAAGCGCGTTCAGGGCGTCGTTCAGCGAAGCCGCCTCAGCCGCCAGCGCCTCGTAGCTCGGGACGACGACGCCGTCCGTGATGCTCACGAGCACCTCGGCCTCGTCCGGCGCGCCCGAGCCGCAGGCAACGGCTGTGGCCAGGACAGCGCCGGTCAGCAGGGAGTTACGCAGCACGGCCATCATCACAGCGACTCCAGGAATCGCAGCAGCGCGGCGCGCTCATCGGCCGAGAGCAGCATGAACGCGTCACGGGAGGCCTGCGCCTCGCCGCCGTGCCAGAGGATGGCCTCCTCCAGTCCGCGCGCCCGCCCATCGTGCAGGAACATCGTGTGCCCGCTCACCGTGTCCACGAGCCCGATGCCCCACAGGGGCGGCGTGCGCCACTCGCTGCCGCCCGCCTGGCCTTCCTGGTGGCCATCGGCCAGCCCCTCGCCCATGTCGTGCAGCAGCAGATCGGTGTATGGGTAGATGGTCTGCCCGCGCAGCGGGCGCACCGGATACGACGCGTCCGTCATGTGCCGCGGGGTGTGGCAGGCGATGCAGTTGGCCTGCGCGAACAGCTGCGCTCCCGCGCGCACCTGCTCGTCGTCCACGTCGCGCATCGCGGGCACGGCGACCGTTTGCACGTAGAACGCGACCGTGTCGAGCCGTTCGTCCTCAATCTCGGGCGTGCCACCGTCGAGAGCATCCTGGCAGGCCTGCTGCGACGCAGGACAGTTCTGTTCCGGGAAGAGCGAAGAGGTGATGCCGATATCGCCGAGGAACGCGCCAGCGGACTGTTGTTCCACAGTGGGCTGGCCCGCCTTCCAACCGAACCGCCCCAGCGCCGTCTCCCCGGTACTGAGGTCGGTGACCATGTTCGGGCGGCCGGATATGCCGTCGCCGTCCGCGTCGTCCGGGTCCGCCAGCGCCAGGATGTCCTCCGCCGGTATCGCCTCCAGCAGCCCCATGCCGATGGTCGCGGGCCCCACGCGCGGCGATATCGTCACGTCCGGGTGCAGCGGGCCGAAGGCCAGGTCCTCTATCGAGTACGAGGGCTTGCGCAGCGAGTACGGCGTCCCGTCCGGATACGTTCCCGGCATCTCCTCGTAGCGGATGCTGATGCGGCCTTCGGGCGGAACGCGGAGGATGCCCCGGTCCTGCAACTGCCCGCCGTACACCGGATCGTCCGCCGGGCCGTCCGGGCCGGGCACGTTCAGCCTCAGCAGCAAGCCGCGCTCCGGGTCGTCGTCGTTGTCCGGCGGCTTCGCCCGCCCATCGTGCGTGTGGCAGGACGCGCAGGCGAGGGCGTTGAACGTGGGGCCCAGGCCGTCGCGCGCCGTCGTGGACGCAGGGGCTGTAACCCAGTTCTGGTTGAAGAAGCTGTCGCCCACCTCGAACCTGCGGCGCTCCTCGTTGGTGAGATTGCGCGCGGACAACTCGAAGGCGTTGGTCCCCTTGCTGAACGCCGTTGTCTCGCCGCCGAGCCGCTCGTCGAACAGCAGCGACTCGTCTATCCGGTCGTCCTGGGAGCAGGCAGCCATCGAGGCGGCCAGCAGCACTGCTGCCATGAGCAGCGCCGCTGCCAGCCACCTCGACGCGCGTTTCATCTCCGCTGTGTAACCGGCACTCACTCCATCAGGTTAACTGACGCTGATGGTGATGCCGATAGCCTCCGCTGCCGAAACGATCGTGTCCGTCTGGTCCTCCAGCGCGACGATGGTGTCCAGCACCGCCATACGGCCGGGGTCCGCGTCCGACACGCCCTCCCGCAGGTGCTGGTCGAACGGCGCCGGGATCGCCCTCGCAAGAGCGACGCTCTTCCGGATCTCGTCCTCCAACTGCTGGGCGAGTTCCTCGTCCTCGGCGGCGATCAGGTCCCGCACGCCGGGGCCGTTCACCGTGCCGTAATCGCCGGTGTAGACCAGCCAGACGCCGTAGGCGTTGGCGATGATGTCGGCAGTGGTGTTGTCCGCGAAGCAGGAGTGCTCGTCCTCCTGCGAGCGCGCCTCGTAGGCGACCGTCATCCGCTCGCCCGCGAGCTCGCCTCTGCTCATCTCGCCGATGCCGGTGATGAGGCGTGTGATCGCCTCGTCCGGACCGACGCCCAGGAACTCGGCGCGGTAGTTCCCGCTGTTGCCGGGCGCCCACGCATCGACCATGTCGCGCAGGTGACGCACGAGCACGTCCGACGCCGTCGCGAGGTAGGTCGATCGCCGGTCGGCGTTGGCGTTGGTCGTGTAGTCCTCCACGGGGCGCAGGCCGGGGCCGTCGTCATTCATGTCCTGGCCCCAGAGCAGGAACTCGATGGCGTGCCAGCCGGTCGAAACGTTCTCCTCGCCGCCCTCCTCGTTGAGGGAGACGATGAGGTCCGCGTCGATCACCGGGAAGTCGCCGGGGTTGTTGACGATGCCGGCGTCGGGGTCACCCTCGACGTAGTCGATGTACGCCTCGTCGAGAGGCCACGCGTTGACCAGCCCTTCGGGGCCGTCTGCCTCGTTGTCTATCGGCCCGTCGTAGAACCGGTATATCTCGGTGGGACCGTAGTCGTCGCGGGCGAGCAGCCAGGCTCGCTTCGCGGCGTCGAGCCGCACCTCCGACGGCGAGGCAAGGAAGCGGTCTATGGCCGCGTCCAGCGCCTCCGCGCTCGCGAGGCTCTTCGAGTACATCGCGTGCGCGCCGTCGGCGTAGTTCCGCACGACGTCCTGCTTCAGGTCGTCGTCTGGCCCCCCACCGCCGCAGGCCGCCATCAGGCCGCCGACAACAGCGAGGAGCACGGAGAGGGTCACAAACTTACGCATCAGCCGTCCTCCATGAGTCGAATCGGAATCAGACAATCATAGTTGATACCACAAAGGCGGCTATGTACGCAATAACTGATTTTATTAGGCCATAGAAACTAAACGAGACAGCGTCTGCGCGTAACCGGGTCAGGCGTGCCGGAAGACGGGGGGGGGGGGGGGGGGGGGGG
>DAOUJK010000069.1:0-34782 GCA_034422795.1 Dehalococcoidia bacterium
CGGTGCCGTCGTTTCCGTTCGTGGCGTTGGGGTCGGCTCTTCTTCCCCACCGCACGCGGCGAGGACGAGTGCAAGCACGAGGCTGAGCGCTCCCAATGCTCCGTACGTCTTCAGGGTCTTCACCGTAGCCTTCCTTTCCAGTCCAGCAGTCGCTGTCTCTATATGCAAGAAAGCCTCGTGGGGCGTGGAGGGCTCTCACAAGGCTAGCCGCGGAATCCTATCCAGCCCCGAGAGCGTTGTCAAACCCCGTCGGGAGCGCACGCCGAGGTTGCATGAAAACAGTCCCGCCATGTCCGGCGGGACTGTTTCTGTGACGTTACGCAAGTGTCTCGGGCCTACCTCACGTACTTCGCGTACATGGCCTCCTGGATCTCACCTATGAGAGCCCGGTTGTCGAGGAACTGCTGCGTGGCGTCGTAGAGCTCCTGTTGCGCCACCTCGCCGTGGGTGAAGTTGTTGGGGATGCCCGTGAACTTCTCCATGCTGGCAGCGAAGCCGGGGTCGGCCATGGCGCCCCCGAGCGCGTCACGCAGGGCAGTCAGCGGACCCGCGGGGATACCGGGCGGGCCAATGATGTTCTTGGATGCGTAGGTCCGGGGAGCGTTCATGGCGAGCCAGACGGGCTTCTGGTCGTCCGGCAGCAGGTCGTTCACGTTGGGACAGTCGAACGGGCCCTCCGCGTTGGGGCCGAGGATGTACCCGGGGAATGACATGTCGATGAACGGCTTGATGAAGCGGTCCCGTGTCCACCCTGGGCGGGTGACCGGCAACTGGTACCAGACCGTGGATGAGGTCCAGGAGTTCACGTCGCCGCGCTCCAGCATCAGGTACTGCTCGGCGGAGCCGGCTGCAGCGACGTTCTTGATCTCCAGCGGGACGTTGAACTGGTCTGCCATGTAGGGAATCATGACCGTGGAGCCGAGGTCCGCGGGGGTCGGGGCGCTGGTGCCGATGGTCAGCGTCACCGGGCCGTTGATGGCGGTCTCCAGGCACTCGTACGGGGTGGAGTGGTGAGTGACCCAGAAGGCGTCCTTGCCGGATGTCACGCCGATCATGGAGACATCCCGCATGTCAAACTGCGCCTGCGGGGTCACCTGGTCGAAGATGCCGGGCGTCGCCTCCACCGCGATGGTGAAGCCGTCCGGTTCCGAGTTCCAGACGAAGTTCCGCTGGGTGATTACCGGGGTCATGTTGGTGACGACGAGCCGCGGGTTGCCCGGGATGTACTCTGACCAGGCGCGGGACATGAAGCGGGCCTGTGCGTCGGTGCCGCCGCCGGGGTTGAAACCCACCATGATGCGGATCGTCCGGCCCTTGAAGTAGGACTCTGCGTCAAACCCGGGGTCAACCGGCAACGGGGTAGCAGTGGGGCGGGGGACAGGCGTCGGGGTCGGCGCAGGGCCGGTGGAGCCGCCGGTGTCAGGCGCCGCCGTTGGCGCGTCACCCGTCATCGCGTCAGCGGGGGTGGGCGTTGGCTCGGCTGTGTCATCCATCATCGCGTCGGAGGGGGTGGGCGTCGCAGCGGGACGCGGGGTGGCCGTCGGGTCTTCGCCGCCACAGGCGACGAGGACAATGGCGAGCACGAGGCTCAGCGCCCCGATGGCTCCGATCTTGCTGATTAGCTTCATCATCCGAGAAACCTCCGTGTATCTGCCCATCACGCCATGCGGTTCAGGGCTGCATGGCCTGCGCCCGCTGTATACGAGATAGCCAACACGTAACGTTATCTGTAAGACACTTGCGCTGTCAATCGTTGACGCCGGGCCTCCCGCGTCTCAGCCACAGCGAGGGCCTGCCTCATGCCGTCACCATGGCGGTGGTGCATCCTGCATCCTGCTAGAATCGGCGCATGGTCTACAGGCAGGGCATGAACCGCGCGAAGCTGCGGGAAGGCTCCGGCAAGGGAATCGAGATAGCGGACGAGCACTTCCACGAGGTCGCCGGCTCCAAGGACTTCTACGTCTACGTGACCCCGAACCGCAAGGCGAAGGGATACGAGGCGCTGCGCGACTGGCTCCGCGAGCAAGGGTACTCCGTCACCGTATCGGACGATGCACCCCTGCTCCCGGCGAAAGGCTACAAGGCAATCAAGGTGACGACGGTGACTGGCGTCCTCTCCGACGAGGCGGTGCGTCGTACCCATCGCTGGGCCCACCAGCGCAATTTCCTGCACAGCTTCTTCAAACCGCTGCGAGGCGCATGACCATGGCTCGCAGGCCTTCTCCGACAGACGCCCCTTCCCTGTTCGGCGAACCCTCGACCGGAGCCGCCGTCCCCACGCAACGGGAGAAGCCACTGCTGCTGTTGATGGACGGGCACGCGATGGTCTTCCGCGCGTGGTTCGCGCTCCGGCAGGCCCAGCCGCTGACCATCCGCGAGACCGGCGAAGATGTGCGAGGCGTTTACTCCTTCACCACGACGTTCTTCAAGACTCTCGCCGACCATGCGCCCTCACATGTTGCTATCGCGTTCGACCCGCCGGGTCGCACCTTCCGCGACGACCTGTATCCCGAGTACAAGGCAACCCGTCCTCCGATCCCACCGGAGCTCACGCGCAACGTGGAGCGCGTGAAGCAGGTGATGGGCGCCTTCGGCGTGCCCATCCTGGAATCACCCGGCTACGAGGCGGACGACGTGCTCGGCACGATCGCGGCGTGGAGCACCGAGCACGAGGTGGACACGCTCATCGCCACGGGCGACACCGACACGCTTCAGCTCGTCTCACCGCACGTCCGCGTCCTGCTCACGACCGGTTTTGGCGACACCCGGATCTACGACGTGGAGGCCGTTCGCGAGCGGTACGGCGGGCTCGAACCTGACCAGCAGCGCGACGTGAAGGCGCTAACCGGCGACACGTCCGACAACGTCCCGGGCGTTCCCGGCATCGGCCAGAAGACGGCGGTGAAACTCATCGGCGAGTTCGGCAGCGCCGAGGAGCTCGTCGAGCGTGTGGGCGAGGTGACGCCGCCCCGCATCCAGGGACTCGTGCGCGAGCACGCGGAGCAGTTGTTAAAGAGCAAGCACCTCGTGACCATCGAGACCGCGGCCCCCACGGGGTTCGACTTCGATGCATCAGCCTTCTGGGAGTTCTCCCGCAACGACGTGCTGGATGTGTTCAGGGAGTTGGAGTTCAGCAGCCTTGTTGCGCGCATCCCGTCTCCTCCCGGCGAGCAGTCCGCACTGCCGGGCGACTCCGCCATCGAGCCGCAATCGCTGTTCGATGCGGACGTACGGGTAACCGTGGTTGACTCGACTGCGGCGCTCGACCGTCTCGTCGAACGATTGCGCGGCGCCTCGGATCTTGTTGTCGAGACGCACGCTGCGGTACCGCGGGCGATGGAGTCGGGACTGGTCGGGCTCGCGTTCGCCGTCGAAGAGGGCGAGGGCTTCTACGTACCGGTGGGGCACGCGGAGGGGGTGCAGCTCTCCGTGGAGGACGCCTTTGCCGCGCTCCGACCGGTGCTCACGAGCAAGCCCATCTCCGGCCACAACCTGAATTTCACGCTCACGCTGTTGTTCAACTACGGACTGCTGCCCACCGCCATGAACGTCGTGTTCGATACGATGATCGCGGCGCACCTCACTGGAGAAAAGGCGCTGGCGCTCAAGCCGCTCGCCTTCAACCGGCTCAACGTCGAATTGAAGGCACTGACGGACCTGACCGGCACGGGCCGGAAACAGATAACGTTCGATGCTGTTTCGATCGCGGACGCCGCAGACTACGCCGCGACGGCTGCTGCCGTGACACTCCAACTGCAGCGCGCGCTCGCCGAGGACATGGAGCGCGACAGACTCACGGCCTATCACGACAAGCACGCGATGCCGCTGGTGCCGGTGCTCGCTCGGATGCAGACGCACGGCGTCGCCATCGACACCGGGGTGCTCGCTGAAATGAACGAGGAGATCGCGGACGAGATAGACGTAGAGGAGCGCGCTGCCTATGAGGCCGTAGGCCACGAGTTCAACATCAACTCACCGTCCCAACTCGGGGACCTGCTCTTCAAGGAGCTCAAACTGCCGTCCGGCCGCCGGACGCAGACGGGCTACTCCACGGACGCTTCCATCCTGGAGAACCTGCGCGACCATCACCCCGTCATCGGCCACGTCCTGCGCTACCGCGAGCTGACGAAACTGAAGTCCACCTACGTCGATACTCTTCCGCAGCAGGTGAACCCCCTCACGGGACGCATCCATACCACCTACAACCAGGCTGGTTCTGCCACCGGGAGGCTCGCCAGCGCCGATCCCAACCTGCAGAACATCCCCATCCGCACACCGCTAGGCCTGCGCGTGCGGGAGGCCTTCATCGCCGAAGACCGCCCCGAATGGACGCTGCTCAGCGCCGACTACTCGCAGATAGACCTGCGCGTCCTGGCCCACCTCTCCGGGGACCCCGAGCTCATGGCGGCCTTTGAGCGTGGGGAGGACATCCACTCCTCAACCGCGTCGCTCATCTACGGCGTGCCGCTTGGCGAGGTGACGCGGGACATGCGCCGCCTCGCCAAGGTGATGAACTTCGGGGTCGCCTACGGGCTCAGTGCGTTCGGCATATCGCAGCAGACCGAACTCACCCGCGAGGAGGGCGCCGCGTTCATCGAGTCGTACTTTGGGACGTACCCCACCGTCAAAGCCTTCCTCGACGACACGGTCGAACGCGCGAAGGCCGACGGCTACGCGGAGACGCTTCTGGGCCGCCGGCGCTACATTCCCGAGTTGCGCTCGCCGCACTATCCGGTGCGTCAGGCGGGAGAGCGCATCGCGCTCAACATGCCCGTGCAGGGCACATCCGCCGACGTCATCAATGAAGCGATGGTCGCCATCCAGCGCCGCCTCGAAAAGGACGGCCTCCGCAGCAGGATGCTGCTCCAGGTGCACGACGAGCTCGTGTTCGAGTTGCCCGTCGAGGAAGAGCAAACCTTGGTCGAGATGCTCCAGGACGTCATGCCCAATGCGCTCGAGATGAGCGTACCGCTGCAGATAGATATCAAGACCGGGCCGACCTGGGCGTCGATGACCTACGCGGAGTGACGCGCAGCACGGCGCTAGCCCCGGAGGTCTCCCTGTGGTGGAGCCTCGTCGGCAAGCGAAGCGATCTGCTCCTCCAGGGTCTGCACGGCGGCGAAATCTTCCTCCATCAGCCTGTAGCAGCGCTCTACGTACAGCTGCGCGAGCCGTGCTCCTGCATCGGAGGAGTCGCGCGCTGCCCCAAGTACGCGGTCAGCCCAGAAGCGCTCCGGCAGGGCCTGTCCCAACGCCTGCAGCGAGGCGTTCGTCTCGTCCGCGAGCGCGTTGTCCTGTGATTCGAGCGCAAACCGCATCGTCCCGACCAGTTTCGACAGTTCGGCGAGCCGGTCGCGATCGCTCATCAGGGCGTAGACCACGTGCTGAACGCTGCTATCCGGGTCCGCACCGCTGCCGGTCAGGGAGCGATCAGAGATAAGCGGGGGAGGGGATGGGTTGGCATCCATGTACCGCTGATAGAGGGCCTCGTAGTCGTGCACGGCCTGCGCCGCCTGGTGCATCGCTGCCTGCAGGTCGCCCAGCACCATGTCTCCGCCCCAGATGAAGTCGTCGCCACGCAACTCTGCCAGCCGACGCAAGGGCTCGACCGACTCCACGGCCTCGGGGATCGGCGGTGCGGCGAAACTCGCGCCTCCCTCTCCGAGCACCTCGCTCGCCAAGCCGCCCAGCTGTGCCGCGAGCATCGGGGGCAGGTACTTGCTCATGTCCATCTTGACCGGCAAGAGGACGACGTACGTGGCCAGCAGCCCCGATCGCGGGTTGCCGAAGTAGAGTAGCGCGTGCCCTCTCGGGCTGGACTCGTCGCCTATCTCGAAGGTGAGTGCCACGTGCATTGCCTCCCCTATGATTATAGGTTGCATGGGGTGTGGTGCGCCTCCCGGCGCCGCTCTGTGCCCAGGTAAACCTGCCGTGGCCTGGCCGCGGCTGAGGCGTTCAGGCAGCCGTGTCGCCTTGACAGCCCTCCTGTGGCATTCGTAGCCTGCTACACTGCGCTCACGAACATCGGAACCGTGAGCGGCGCGCGCAGACCGTGGTCGAATGAACAGAGAACCCCGTCAGGTGGATGTCCGGCCGTCCAAGATACGGCAGATGCTCAGATGGACGGTCCAGACGCTGGCCCTTCTGGCTGTCTGGTTCGCGTTCTCCGGTCACACCGAGATCGAATTCCTCGTCACGGGGGCGGTCGTGGCGGTGGCTGGGACTGCGCTCACGCACTGGCTGTTCGCGGGCGACCAGGAGTTGCGCTTCAGGCACGTTCCATACCCGTTCGGATGGTTCGTCCATGGCTTCCTTCGCTCCGTCCTCTACCTGCCGTGGCTGTTCTGGGAGATAGCGCTCTCAAACCTGCACGTTGCTTACCTGGTGCTGCATCCCCGGCTGCCGGTGGAACCGGGCCTCGTGGAGTTCGAGACGTCTCTGCGGTCGGAGACTGCGCAGGTGCTGCTGGCGCAGTCCATCACGCTTACTCCCGGGACCGTGACCGTGGATGTTTCGGATGGGAGGTTCATGGTGCACTGTCTCTCTGCCAAGAGCAGGCAGGGCATGGAAGAAGGAAGCATCCAGCGCAAGGTGGCAGGGATATTCGCCGAAGAAGCGCCTGACAGCGTGCAACTCACGGACGTGGTCACTGTCGAACAGGTGTTGCCGTGAGTGTGCTGTTCGTAACCGTGCTTGCCGTCGCGGCGGCCATCAACGCCGCGCTGTTCTACCGCCTTCTCGTTGGCCGCACCGCCTTCGACCGCCTGCTGGCCGCCGCGGCCATCGGCACGAATTCGGTCATCCTGCTCGTGCTCATCGGGTTCGTGTTCGAACGTCCCGACATGTTCGTTGACCTTGCGCTGAGCTACGCGCTGCTCAACTTCATCGGCACGGTTGCAGTGGGCAAATACCTGGAGACGCGCCAGCACCAGCTGTGGTCGCTGATACACAGCGCGGAAGAGGAGGACGCATGAGCATCGCAGGCAGCGTGCTCATCGCACTGGGGCTCGCGCTCATGGTTATCACGGCGTTGGGCATGATACGTCTGCCGGACTTCTACTCCCGCGTGCACGCCGTCTCCAAGTCCGAAACACTGGGCATCGCGCTGGTGCTCCTGGGCCTCATCCTGCATGAAGGCGCCACGCTGGTGAGTCTGAAGATCGGGCTCGTACTGGTGTTCGTTGCGGTTGCGAACCCGGTGGGCGCGCACCTCCTGACCCGGGCCGCGCTGCGCACCGGGCAGTTGCCCTGGCGGAGAGGAGACAGCGAATGATCTGGTGGCTTGAGTTGTCGTTGTTCGGCCTGCTCGTGGTGGCGGCGCTGATCGCTCTCTCCGTCCGGGACATGATTGCAGCGGTGGCAACGCTGTCCGTATACAGCTTCCTGGCCGCGACACTGCTCGCGCTGATGGGCGCGGTGGATGTCGCGCTCACCGAAGCCGCTCTGGGCGCGGGGGTAACGGGTGTGCTGTTGGTGGGCGCTGTCAGCATCGTAGAGAGAAGGACCCCCGATTGAAGCTGCTCATGCTGGCATTCCTCGCGGGGCTGGTTGCCCTGCTCGTATGGGCGTCGACCGATCTGCCGGACCGCGCCGCCCTCGACGCGCCTGCGAACCAGCACCTCTCGCCTGAATTGACCGAGATGACGGAGTCCGAGGTCGTGATCCCGAACCTCGTCTCCGCCATCCTGGCCGACTTCCGCAGCTACGACACGCTTGGGGAAACGTTCGTCATCTTCACGGCCGGACTGGCCGTCGTCCTCGTGCTGCAGCGCAGCCGCAGGGTCCCCGAGGAGGAGGACGGAGATGAATGACCGGTACGACAGCATGATCCTGCACTTCGTCGTGCGCGTAGTGATGATCCCGCTCATCATCGTGTTCGGCATCTATGTGCTGCTGCACGGCGAACTCAGCCCGGGCGGCGGCTTCCAGGCCGGGGCCATCGTCGCCGCTGCGTTGCTCCTGGTGCGCCTCGCGCTGGGCAATCGGCAGGCGGCGCTCCGTATACCGCAGGGTCTTCTGGTCTGGCTGGCGTGCATCGGCCTCGGCATCTACATGTTCGGGGGGGTCCTGCCGCTCATTCTCGGTGCGAACTTCCTGGACTACGCCCCGATCCCCGTGGAGTGGTACAACCAGTTCGCCGGCGAGCACCGCACCCCCCGCGCGATGGGGATCCTCATCATCGAGGTTGGCGTGTTCTTCGGCGTCGCATCCGTGCTGGTGCTCATCTACGACCTTATCGCGGGCAGTTCACGCCAATGATCGGCGAGATCGCAGACCGCTTCCCGTACTGGGCGACCGCTGTACTCCTCGTGGTTGGTCTCTACGGCATGATCGGCAAGCGCAGCCTCGTCAAGCAGGTCATCGGCCTGAGCATCTTCCAGTCTGCCATCATCCTCTTCTTCATCAGCGGCTCCCTGCTGGAAGGCGCGACCCTCCCCATCCTCTACAGCGTGCACGGCGTAGCCGAACACGTGGACCCGGACGATTACGTGAACCCGTTGCCGCACGTGCTCATGCTCACGGCCATCGTCGTGGGCGTGGCAATCACGGGTGTCGCGCTCGGCTTCCTCGTCTCCATCTACCGCGAGTTCGGGACGCTCGACGAACGCGAGTTGCTGGACGAGATGAGGAAGTAGCCGTGGAGCAGCAACTCCCCGCATTCATCGTCGGCGCTCCCCTGCTGTTCTCGGTCGTCGTTCCCATCCTGGGGCGTAAATGGCGGCAGAGCGCATTCGTCATTGCGGTAGCGACGGTGGCTGTCTCTGCCCTGGCGTCGGGGCTGTCACTGGAGCGGGTGCTCCGCGAAGGGACGGTCCGCTATCACCTCGGCGGATGGGAACCGCCCGTAGGCATCGAGTACGTGATCGACGAGGTATCGGCGTTCGTCAGCCTCGTCGTCACAAGCGTCTCGCTCCTCGTCCTCGTCTCCACACGCCGCTGGGCCGAGCGCGAAGCGGGGGACCGCCCCGGCATCTTCTACGGGCTCGTGCTGCTGCTGCTCGCCGGGCTGACCGGCATCGTCATCACAGGAGACCTGTTCAACCTCTTCGTCTTCCTGGAGATAGCGTCACTCGCGGCTTACGCACTCGTCTTCATCGGCGGACGCAGGGCGATGCTTGCGGGCTTCCGCTATCTCATCATCGGCTCCATCGGCGGGGCGTTCTACCTGCTGGGGGTCGGCTTCGTCTACTTCGCGACCGGTACGCTGAACATGATCGAGGCGCGCCAGTTGCTGGAAGAGGCAGAGAGCGCGAGGGCGGTGCAGGTGGGCGCGGTGTTCATCTTCACCGGCCTGGGGCTGAAGATGGCGCTCGTACCGATGCACCTCTGGCTGCCGGACGCCTACGAGCACGCGCCCTCCTCGGTGAACTCGCTCATCGCGCCGGTGATGACCAAGGTAGCTGCCTACGCGATGCTTCGCATGTTCCTGAGCGTCTTTCCCCCAGGCTACCTCTCCGGGGCCGTTCCCGTTGCCGATGCGCTGCTCGTACTCGGCCTCATCGGCATCGTGTTCGGCTCGGTGGCGGCGGCAGGGCAAACGGACATCCGCCGGATGCTGGCGTACAGCAGCATCAGCCAACTCGCGTTCATCGCCGTCGGTATCGGACTGGGCACCCCGCTCGCACTGGCGGCAGCGCTGCTGCACGTGGTGAACCACGCGGCGATGAAGGCCACTCTCTTCCTGGCGACAGCCTCCGTGCGGTTCCGTGTCGGGTTGCAGCGCACCCACAACCTTGCGGGGCTGGGCCCGCGTATGCCACTGACGATGGGCGCCTTCGCTGTCGGCTCGGTGGCGATGGTCGGCATCCCGCCGACTGCAGGCTTCTTCAGCAAGTGGTACATGGTGCAAGCGGGCTTTACGGCAGCCCAGGACCAGGAGCAGTCGGTGGTCGTTGCGGCCGTTGTGGTCGCGGTCGTGCTGCTCAGCAGCCTGCTCACCGCCGTCTACCTCTTCAAGGTGCTGGAGCAGGTCTACCTGCGTCCTGCAAAGCCCGAACCGTCCGCTCACCATGACGACGAACACGACGCGCCTGCGGCGCCCCAGCCGGTCGAGCAACAGGCCGTGCGTCCCGTGGTGGAGCGAGCGCGTGAGGCCCCGCTGGACGTCTGGCTCCCGCTCGTGCTGCTTGCCGCCGCGACCGTCGCGCTGGGTGTGATCAACGTCATCATCATGAGTAATGTTCTAGAACCCGGGGTCTGTCGTTATCTGGATGCTGCGGCATGCGATGCTGTCCTGGTGCCGGGGGTTTCATGAGCGATACCGTCGCATCCGGGCTTCCGCTCGCCGCCGTGCTCGTTCCGGTGGGCGCCGCCGTGCTTGCCACGCTTACGACTGGCCGCTGGCCCAACCTGCGCGACATCTGGGCGACGCTGGCGGGCATTGCGATGGTGGCCATCGTCGTGCTGATGCTGGCCGACACGCTGGACGGGCGCATCCACGAGACAGTGCTCCTGGAACTCTCACCCGGCATCGACATCGCGTTGCGGGCCGACCCTGCGGGCATGATCTTCGGCCTGCTCGTCTCCGTGCTCTGGGTGCTCGCGGGCATCTACGCCGTCGGCTACATGCGCGGCGAGCACGAGCAGAAGCAGACCCGCTTCTTCGCCGCGTTCGCGCTCAGCATCGCGGCAGCGGCGGGCGTGGCGCTCGCGGAGAACCTGCTCACGTTTATCGTCTTCTACGAGCTGCTCTCGCTCTTCACGTACCCGCTGGTTACGCACCGGGAGACGGAGACCGCGCTGGTCGCCGGACGCAAGTATCTCGCGTACACGCTCTCCGGTGGGCTGATGCTCATCGGCGCGGCGGCATGGCTGCACGTGCTGGGCGTCGACGCCACGTTCCATGCAGGCGGGTTGCAGGACGACGCGGGACTGAACAGCATCGCGGGGCTGAACGGGATGACGCAGTGGGGACTGTTCGTCCTGCTCGCCGGAGGAGTCGGAGTGAAGGCGGCGGTGATGCCGCTGCACAGCTGGCTGCCGAGCGCGATGGTCGCGCCGACGCCGGTCTCCGCGCTGCTGCACGCCGTCGCCGTCGTCAAGGCGGGCGTGTTCGGCATGGTGCGGGTGGGCGTGTTCGTGTTCGGGGCGTCGCTGCTGGACGACATGGGCGCGTGGCTGGTGCTCGCCGTGATGTCCGCCGCGACGCTCCTCATCGCTTCGACGCTCGCGCTCCGGCACGACAACCTCAAGCGCAGGCTGGCCTACTCCACCATCAGCCACCTCTCCTACGTCGTGCTCGGCGTCGCGCTCATCGGCCCGCTTGCGCTCACGGGCGCGCTGCTCCACATCGTGGGGCACGGCGTCACCAAGATCACGATGTTCTTCGTAGCCGGCGCCATCCACGTGCGGACGCACAAGGAGAACGTGAGCGAACTGGACGGCATCGGGCGTCAGATGCCCATCACGATGGGCTCCTTCGCCCTCGCCTCGCTCAGCATGGTGGGCATCCCGCCGTTCATCCTGTTCACGAGCAAGCTGTACCTCGGTTGGGGCGCGGTGGAGGTTGGCCAGCAGGTATTCCTCATCGTCTACCTCGTCAGCGGGCTGATCGCCTCGGGCTACCTCTTTCCCATCGTCATCCGGGCGTTCCTGCGCTCCTCGCCCGACCACACGCATTACGGCGAGGCCGACATACGCATGGTCGCGCCCATCGCCGTGACGGCTGTGCTCGCACTCGTCTGGGGTATCGCGCCGGACCTGCCGCTCAGCTTCTTCGAACTGGCATCGACTGTCACCGCTGACGCCTTCCCGCAGTCCGTTGCGCTAGCCGGAGGGGCGCCATGATCATCGACCGCTCCCTCGTGATCGCGATAGTCGTCGGTGTCGTGCTCTCGGCTGCGCTCGAGGTGTTGCTCGTCCACCATCGTGAGTACCTCTTCGCGGGCAGCACGCTGCTCCTGTTCTGGGCAGGGTTCGGCTTCGTGGGTTGCGTTGGCATCGTCGTCATCTCCAAGTGGGTCGGCCACACCTTCCTGATGAAGCACGACGACCCTTATACCGGCGAGCACGTTGAAGCCGAACCCGGGGAGCACCGCGATGGCTAGCTTCCCTCCCGTTCTCATCATGATCGTCGCGGCGGGGGTCGTCGCGCTGATGCCCACGAGCATCGTTCGCAAGGCCATCACGGTCGGCGCTCCGCTGCTCGTTCTTGCTTATCTGATATGGGGCATCGAAGCAGGCGACTCGGTGGCGCTCACCTGGCTCACCCTGGAACTGGAGCCGCTGCGCGCCGACAAGTTGAGCCTCGTCTTCGGGTACGTGTTCGCGATCGCCGCGACGCTGGGCGGCATCTACGCCTGGCACCTCGAGGACCGCTTCCAGCAGGCTGCCGCTCTTGGCTACGCCGGTACGTCCATCGGGGTCGTGTTCGCCGGGGACCTGCTGACGCTGGTGGTGTTCTGGGAGCTGATGGCGCTCACGTCCGCCTACCTGGTCTGGGCGGGAGGCTATCCCGGATCGCGCAGTGCGGGCACGCGCTACCTGTTCGTGCACATGGTCGGCGGCAGTATGCTGCTCGCGGGCATCCTGTGGCACCTGGGCACCGGCGGATCGCTCGATTTCACGCTCTTCGAGGGCACGGTCGCCGGCTGGCTGATCCTCGGAGGCTTCGCCATCAACGCCGCCATCGTCCCGCTGCACGCATGGCTCACGGACGCCTACCCGGAGGCCGGGGTCACCGGCAGTGTGTTCCTGAGCGCCTTCACCACCAAGACGGCGGTCTACGTGCTCGCGCGCGGTTTCTACGGCTGGGAGATCCTCATCATCCTCGGCGTCATCATGGCCCTCTACGGCGTCGTCTTCGCCGTACTGGAGAACGACATCCGGCGCCTGCTCGCCTACCACATCATCAGCCAGGTGGGGTACATGGTGGCCGCCGTCGGCATCGGCACCGAGATCGCGATCAACGGAGCGGTCTCGCACGCGTTCGCCCACGTCATCTACAAGGGCCTGCTGTTCATGGGCGCGGGCGCCGCAGTTTACGCCACCGGCCGCCGCACGCTCACCGCCCTGGGCGGGATATCCGACCGCATGAGGCTGGTGGTCGTGCTCTATATGGTGGGCGCGTTCGCCATCTCGGCGTTCCCGCTGTTCAGCGGCTTCGTTTCCAAGTCGCTGGTCGTCTACGCGGCAGAGAAGGAGCACATCTACTGGGCGGTGGCCTTGCTCTATCTCGCGTCGGTGGGGACGTTCCTGCACACCGGCCTCAAGCTCCCGTACTTCACCTGGTTCGGGCCGAAGCGGGACGACATCCACGTCGGCCCGGTGCCCCGTGGGATGATCGTCGCGATGGTGCTGGCCGCGGCGTTGTGCATAGGCATCGGCGTCTACCCAACTGCGCTCTACGACCAGTTGCCCCACCTGAACACCTACGAGCCGTACTACGCCGACCACGTGGTGCGGACGCTCCAGATGCTCGGATTCACGGCGGTCGGCTTCTGGCTGCTGCGCGGGAGGCTCGGCGGCGAGGCGACCATCACCATCGATACCGACTGGCTCTACCGGAAGGCCGGGCCGATCGCACGCGTTCTGATACAGACCCCGCTGGAAGCCGTGTTCACCTTCTGCGAACGCCTCGTTGGGGCGCTCGCCCGTCGTGCCGCCGTCCTCGCTGTTGCTCCGGCGACAGGCTGGGCGCGCCTGTTGCGGTTGAGCGCCTACGCGCGTGAGCGCGGACCGGACGAGGCGCTCGCGTTCATGGGACGCCCACCCATGGGCATCGCGCTCGCCGTCGTGCTGCTCACGTTCGCGGTTATCGCGCTCGCCGCTCAGGCGCTCAGCGGGTAGGTGGGATAGAATCGGAGGCGCAGCCCCGCCGGTGCGAGGCGCTATCTTTCTCGCACGAGGTCTGTTCCTTGGCCATCGGCATATTCGGCCTGCCGCTCTCCGGCAAGACCACCATATTCAACGCCGTGACGCGCGGCCACGCCGAGACGGCGTCGTTCCGCAGCGGCTCCTCGCAGCCCAACATCGGCGTTGCCAAGGTGCCCGACCCGCGCCTCGACGTGCTCGCCGAGATCTCGAAGCCCAAGCGCATCGTCCATGCGGAGGTGGAGTACATCGACATCCCCGCCGCGCCGGAAGGTTTCGGGAAGACGAAGGGCATCGGCGGCGAATACCTCAACCTGCTCCAGCGCTGCGACGCCCTGTTGCTCGTTGCGCGCGCGTTCAACGACCCTTCCGTGCCACACGTGCAGGAGACGGTCGACCCATACCGGGACACGGCGACGCTGCAGCTCGAACTCACCTTCTCGGACCTCGCCATCCTCGAACGGCGGCAGGAGCGCATCGCCTCACAGCTGCGTTCCGCGCGGCAGGCGGAGCGCGACCTGCTGACGCGCGAGCAGCACATCCTCGGCATCATCCGCACCGGGCTGGAGGACGAGGTCCCCGTCCGCGAGCAGGAACTGCCTGCCGAGGCGAGGCCCTTCCTCGAGAACTTCCAACTGCTCACGGCGAAACCGCTCATCGTCGTCTTCAACATCGGTGAGGACGCCATAGACGCCGCCGATACGATGGAGTCCGAGATGCGTGACCAGCTCGCGCGAGCCGGCGTGGGCGCCGCTGCGCTCTGCGGCAAGCTGGAGGCGGACCTCGCGCAGATGGAGCCGGAGGACGAGGCGGAGTTCCGAGAGTCGCTCGGCGCGGGCGAGCCGGGCCTCGACCGCATGATCAACCTCTCTTACGACCTCCTGGGACTCGTCTCGTTCCTGACGACGGGCGAGGACGAGACCCGCGCGTGGACGATCACGAAGGGCATGAGCGCAGTGGAAGCGGCGGGCAAGATACACTCGGACATCCAGCGCGGCTTCATCCGCGCCGAGGTCGTCGCCTACGAGGACCTCGCCCGGACGCGCAGCATCGCCGAGGCGCGCAAGCAGGCGCTCCTCCGCACCGAGGGCAAGACCTACGTGATGCGAGACGGCGACGTCGTGAACTTCCTGTTCAACGTCTAGCGGGAGGGCACAACATGCGATCGCCCCTGAGCGGCAGGCTCGCGCTCTACGTCCACATCCCCTTCTGCGAGTCCAAGTGTCCGTACTGTGACTTCAACACCTACGCGGGCATCGAACCGCTCATGCCCGCCTACGTAGCGGCGCTGGCGCGGGAGATCGAGCAGTGGGGGGCGTGGCTCGAATGCCCGACGCTTGCCAGCGTCTTCTTCGGCGGCGGCACACCGTCCTACCTCCCCCCGAGCGACCTCCAACGCCTGATGGACGCGATACGCGGCGCATTCGAGCTACCTGATAGCGCCGAGGCGACGCTGGAGGCGAACCCCGGCGACTGCACCTCCGATCGGCTGCTCGCTATGCACGACGCCGGGTTCAACCGCGTCTCCATCGGGGTGCAGTCGTTCGACGACGGTGAGCTCGTGATGCTTGGACGCCGCCACGACGCCGAATGCGCTGCACAGGCGGTGCGCGACGCACGCAGCGCAGGCTTCGACAACGTGAGCATCGACCTGATGTTCGGCCTGCCTGATCAACCCGTCTCCACGTGGAAACGCTCCGTCGAACAGGCTGTCCGGCTGGGCACGGACCATCTCTCCGCCTACGCCCTCACGCTCGAACCCGGCACTCCGCTGGAGGCAGACGTGCGCCTCGGCAGGACGCGGGAGCCGGACCCTGACCTGGCTGCGGAGATGTACATCCTCGCCCAGGCGATGCTCGCAGACGCCGGGTTGCGGCAGTACGAGATATCCAACTGGGCGCAACAGGGCAGGGAGAGCGTGCACAACCTCGCCTATTGGCGCAGCCTGCCTTATCTGGGCGTCGGCCCGGGGGCACACAGCTACCTCTACGGCACAGGCGCGCTCGACGCGTTCGGCGTGCGCTTCGCCAACGTCAACCCGCCCGGCGCCTACATCGAGCGCGTCAACGCGTGGACCGCAGACAGCCTCCTCGACGCTGGCGCCATCAGCACAGCCGCCGCGACCGGCTACTGCGAACCCGTGGACAGCCGGGACGCCATGGTGGAGACGATGATGATGGGTCTGCGCCTGAACACCGGCGTCGCGGACGGCGCGTTCCGCGAGCGTTTCGGCGGGGGCATCGCCGACGCGTTCCCCGGCCCGACGGCGGAGTGTATCGAGCTCGGCCTGCTGGAGTGGGCGGGCGGCGCGCTGCGCCTCACCGAAGGCGGACGGCTCCTCGGCAACGAGGCGTTCTCCCGCTTCGTGGCAGGTTGAGCAAAGAGCTCCCTCAACGCGACCTCACCGGGGTAGCGGGGCCTGGGAGATGCCGACGTAATACCCGTCCCGCTCCGTGCACCACTCCTTCATCGACTCGTCATACTCGGCGGGCGGGGGCATGGGCTCCGGCACAGGCTTACCGTACAGCGCAGCGACGCTCTCCCGCACGACTTTCGCACGCGTCTCGTGGGGGAGATGGCCGAGGTCCCGCTCGATGATGGCTCCGGAGAAGAGCCAGGTGTCGCCGGTCCCGGGATGGGGGTAGTCGTTCGCCCACAGGAAGCTGTCGGCGCCCCAGCGCGAGAGCAACTGTCCCCCGACGGGGTCGTCGCTGAAGGTGGCGTAGCACTGCCGGTAGAAGTACTCGCTGGGCTGGAGCGGGAGGTCACCCTTGCGGCGCAGTCGCTTGTCCAGTTCTTCGAGCCAGAACGGGACCCATCCGACTTCGGTCTCGGCGACGATGATCTTCAGCCGGGGGTGCCGCTCGAGCACGCCGGAGCAGATGATGTCGGTAAGGGTATCCGCGGCGATCTTCTTGTGGCCGGTGGCGGTGAAGCTCAACTCGGCGAGTGTGTCCCCGGCGTTGCGGCTGCGGACCGATTCTGCCGCCTCCGTGTAGGGGCCGAACCCGTTGTTGATATGCATGCTCACCGGCGTCTCGGTGGCCTCGGCGGCGTCCCAGAAACGCTCGTAGTGGTCGGACGAGAACCGAAGGGGCTCCGGGGGGATCATCCACGTAGTGACGCCCACGAGACCCGCATTGCGGCACCGCTCCATCTCGATGATGGCGTTCTCGATGTTCCATAGGGGCAGGAGCGCCTGCCCCCAGAGGCGGTCCGGGGCCTCCCGGCAGTATTCGATGAGCCAGTCGTTGTACACACGGGCGGCTGCTTCCGATATCTCCGGTCCGTAGTCGAGCCGGAACACGCTCTTGGCGCGCGTAGGGTAGAGGACGTCTGCGACCACGCCGTCCGCCGCCATGTCCTTGAGACGCGCCGCCGGGTCCCAGCCGCCCTCCCGCCGGTACTGTCCTCTGCCGTAGCGCTGGCCCGGCCAGTGAAAGGCGCGGTCCCGGTACTTGGCCGGCATCCGCTCCTGCCACAGTTCGAGCGGTTCCGCGACGTGTGCGTCCGACGAGATCTTGACTTCCGCAGTGGGGTCGACCATGTGCTCTCCTTCACCGGGGTTTGCCGCGTTCGCTCAAGACTGCGCTACGGAGCGACTCCGGCCAGTGAGGGCACGACGCTGGTCAGCCGGGGCATGAATCGCAGCGCGTTCTCTCCCAGGAGTTTGACTTTGGCGCTCTCAGGCATCTCCTGCTCCGCGATAAGGGACACTCCGTCCGGCCAGGGACTGCCGCCGTGGGGATAGTCGGTGGAGAACAGCCACAGATGCTCTCCCAGGGTCTCGACCGCGTAGGGGATATGCTGCTCGTCCGCCTCGACCGAGACGAACAGTTGCCCGCTGGCCACGATCTCGGACGCAGTGCGCTTCATCCTGGGCGTAACAGCGGAGCCCGGCGTGAAGCCGTCGTCCAGTTTCTCGATGAGGTAGGGCATCCACCCGCCGAAGCTCTCGAACAGACCTATGCGGAGATCGGGGAACAGGTCGAAGACCCCGCCTCCCACCAGGGCCGTCAGGGCGTACTGCCCTCCGATAGCGTGATAGAGACCGTTCGGCGCGTGCACCCACGGGGTCAGTGGCGGCCGGTTTGCTCCGCCGTGCACCCAGAGGGGCAGGTCGAGCTCCTGGCACGTCGCGTAGAGCGGGTAGAGGTCCGGGTTGTCGAGCATACGGCCGTCGGGGCAGGCGCGCGGGAGGTGCATGCCCGCGAAGTGGGGGTCCTCCTTCGCCCAGAATTCGAGCTGGGCGATGCTCTCCGCGAGGTCGCGCATGGTGAGCACGCCCATCCACCAGAGCCGACCATTCGCGTCCGCGCAGTAGTTGCTCATGAAGCGGTGGTACGAGCGGTGGAGCGCGCTCTCGAACCCGACGTCCCCCAGCGTACAGAACCCGTCTGCCTGGCTGGGGAAGATGAAACTGACGTCGACGCCTGCAACCTCCATGTCGCGCAGGCGTATCGACGGGTCCCAGTTGCACGTGGGGTCGATGTCATACCCCCTGCCGGTGACGGTTGGGGCAGGTCGCTGCGGTCGGTCCTGGGGCAGAGCGGGGTCCGCGAGTTCGAAGGCCTCGTCGAGCCCCAGCGGGCGGTCGGCGTGACGCGGCCAGAAGAGCGGCGTGAAGCCTACGTCTCCAGGCTTGGATTGCCTGGAACGGACGGCCTCGCTGAACCAGGCGTACTTCTCCCGGTACTCTGGGTCCATGGTCTCCTTGTAGGTCCTGTCCAGCTCCCAGTACTCCCGGAGGTGGCAGTCCGCGTCCACGACCAGATGCCCGTTGTAGCTCATCGCAATCTCCTCTGCGGCGTTCCTGCTAACGCCAGTAGGCGAGGGTTACGCCGTGGCCGGTCCCGGCGAGGGAGCGATAGCAGGGGACGTAGTCGATCAGCGTCATGTCCATGTCGTCCACGGCGCCTGCGAGGACGACCCAGTTGAGGATCTCCGGCGTGCCGGGAGCCCGGTTGAGCCGCTCTCTGGGCAGGTAGCTCAGCGTCTCGACATCCTTGTGCTGGAGCGCCTCGATGACCTGCCGGTCCAACTCCTCGTCGATGATCTGGTGGCTGAGTCCCCCGGACGCCATGATGGCGACGCGCATGTCGCTGTCCCACGATTCGATAGCCCGCCGGATGGACTGCCCTACCGTGTAGCACCGCGCCGATGTGGCCTGGTGCGGCAGGTAGCGGCTGAGCAGGAACGGCACGACCGGCGTGCTGCGATCGGGGAGGAACATGTCATAGGCGAAGGTGAAAGGGCCCTCGATGCCAGCCGTGGGGTCGGACTGGAAGCAGCTTGCGACGTCGATGCCGTCCGCGATGAGGCAGTGCATCAGCCGGTCCGCGAGTTCGGGGCAGATGGCATACGGCTCCACCTGCCTGAGCGCCTGCAGGGGCTCAGGGGGCTTGCGTCGTCCGCTGGTCTGGTGCCCGGAGCGCTCCACCTTCGATTCCGTGTGGCTCATGTAGATGCCGAAGACCGGCTCCATGCGGTCCTGCGGGGGTACGCCGTGGGGGTTGCTGACGCACACGATGGCGTCCGGCGCGGTCTCCTGCAGCACGTTCGACATCGACTCGATGGCCTGCTGGATGGACTCGTAACGTCTCTGGAGCACGTCCGGCTCCAGTTCGCGCTGGAGCTCCGGCGAGGCCGCGGCGAGCACCGCGTCGAAGTCGTAGCGCGGGTCTTCCATGTCCTTCTGCCCGAGCCGGAGCCAGTCCTCCGGCTGCGACTGGATCGTCGGCCCGTGAGATGCACCGATCCCCAGAACTATCTCTGCCATTCCCGCACCTCCTCTGTCTACCTGCGCGCGCATTCGCGTCTGCTCAGATTCCCAGCGTGGCGTCCATCCTCGTCGGAACCTTCCCCTGACACGTTGAGGGGGAGGTTCAGTCTTCCTTCAGCCACTCCTCGTCCCACTCAAAGTCCGGGTTCGTGTATGCCTCATCCGGCATGAGAGAGGTGAGCCCGCGCTTGGCCAGCTCCTCCTCGAACTTCTGCCGGATCCAGGGGTCCTGCTCCGCGAACGGGATCATGCGCCTGGTGTCGGCTGCCGGGTTCGCTCCCGGGCGCGGGGCACGGATGCGGAGTTGCCTGTTCTCGACAGCTCCCGAATTGAAGTGCATGTGGTACCAGTGGTAGGGAGGGACGAACACGGCGCCTTCCTTCCAGGGCGCCACCAGGTAATCGCCACCCTCCGGCCACATCAGGACGAAGCCCTCGGCCTCCTGTATACCGACGATGGTAACGCCGGCCGCGTGCCGATGGGCGGCGCGGTACCTTCGGGAAGGGAGCACCATGAGGCTGGTGCTGAACGCAGAGCCGGGAAAGAAGATGCCACCTCTGTAGGAGAGGCGGCCTGCGCTTCCGCCGGCTTCCAGCTTGTCCCACACCGACAGGTCGGGGAAGAAGTTCCCGTACCAGCGCAGACGGCCGGGAGTAGGAACAGGCTCCGTGGCAGGACCGCCGTCAGCTGAGGCGGGTGGGTTTCCCATCGACCGGGCCCCGGACGAGAAGCTCGCCTGCCCGGACAGTCGTACGGGACGGGCCGCCGCCGAGTAGAACTTCGCCTCGTTCCCATAGAGCTGGCTGAGGTCTACATACGGGTTGTTGAAGAAGTAGTCCTCGCTGGGGTTCGTGCCCATGGCCATCGGCAGCAGGTTCACGTGCAGCGTCAGCGCAGACCGGTCGCCCCTTGCGTTGCTCAGCTCGTAGCTGTAGTTGACCGGGATGCGGAACAGGCTGTGCTTCTGCCACTCGAACGTGATCTTCGGCTGGCCCTCGGCCCAGACGTTCGCGATGCCGTTGCCCTCGAAGACGTAGATCACCTCTTCCAGCGCCATGCGGAACGGGGGAAGCGTCTCTCCGGGCGGTATCTCCAGCACGTGAACGTGCTCGATGCCACGGTGGCCTTCGAGACTGATGACGGCGGCCGGACATCCGCGCAATGACCACCAGCCGCGCTCCAGGGTCCGAGCGTCCTCGACGTAGTAGCCGGTGTGGACCGGCACGTCCTGCTTCGCAAGCCAGCCGTCGTAGGCGTGGTTGCGCCAGAAGTCGACTACCTCGGGAAGAGTTGGTTCCGTGGTCACTGGAACTCCTGGTGTTGACGCCGCGCCCGGCCGTGTTCCAGAGGCCCTGTGAGGGCGCAGCGGGCGCTGCTCGCTCGAACGGTACGACCCTGCCCATGGGCTGTCAAATGAGCGTTCGAGGCAGAGACGGCAGGGTTGTGTCCGTCCCGCACTCCGGTCTGCGCCGATGGCGCACCAGGAGTTGCGCCCGCGCGATTGACCCTGCGGGACTATAGTGGTATCTAGGCCGCACAGGCCGGTTGGGGTGTCTGGTCATGGCGGCCGGTCGGTCGCTCATTCAGGAGGGAGCATGGTTGATACCGTCCGCATCGGCATCGTTGGGGCCGGAGGCTTCACGCGCCGCCGTCTGCTTCCCAACCTGCTCGCGCTCGAAGGAGTGCAGGTCGTAGCTGTTGCCAACCGCAGCCTCGAAAGCGCCGAGCGTGTCGCCGCGGAGTTCGGCATTCCCTCCGCCGTCGCTGATTGGCGGGAGCTGGTGACGCGGGACGACCTCGACGCAGTGTTGGTCGGCACGCAGCCCTACTTCCACCACGAGGCCGTCATGGGCGCGCTCGATGCCGGGAAGCACGTGCTGTGCCAGACCCGGATGGCCACGAGCCTCCAGGAAGCGCGGGAGATGCTGCGCAAGGCTGAAGAGACGAGTCTCAAGGCCCGCCTCGTCCCGCCGATGTCCTACGAGCGAGCGCGCCGGTACGTGAAGCATCTCCTGGATGACGGTTACGTCGGCCCGGTCCGGCAGGTGTTCGCGCACTACCTGGTGCAGGACTATGCGGATGGCTCGGCGCCGCTGCAGCGACGCCAGGATCATCGCATGTTCGGGGCGGTCAACCCCCTGCACCTGGGCCTCGACTGGGACGTGCTTCGCCCCTGGTTCGGCGACCCGGAGCGTGTCCTCGCATGGGGCCGTACGTTCACGTCGCAGCGCGCGGATGGACCTGGAGGCGAGCCTATCGACGTCGAGATGCCGGACGCCCTGACGGTCATCGCCGAGATGCCGGGGGGTGCGACTGTTACCTGCCTTCAGAGCGGCGTGACGCTCTTTGGCGAGGAGCGCGTCGAGATCTACGGGGAAGAGGGGACGCTGGTCTACCCGCGGCGAGGAGAGTTGCTGGGGGGCCGCAGGGGCGACGAGGGTCTGGCTCCGATGGAGGTTCCGGCTGGTCTGGAAGAGACGTGGCACGCGGAGGAGGACTTCGTCCGCCTCATCCGCGGTGAGGACGTTGAAGAGCGCGATACCTTCATGGACGGGATGAGGAATATGGAGTTCCTCGAGGCGTCCGCTCTCTCGATCGAGCAAGGAGGGTGGGTGGACCTGCCACTGCCCTGAACACGGGACGTGTCCGACATAACGAAGGAGGGAACGATGGCGCTACTCACGGTTGAAGACCTGCACGGGATGAAGCGCAACGGCCAGAAGATCGCCGCGGCGGTCGTCTACGAGTTCCAGATGACGAAGATATGCGAGATGGCCGGCGTGGACGTGCTGTCGGTCGGCGACAGCTTGGGACGGAACATGCTCGGGCACGACCACGTCGACGAGTGCACCGTGGACGACATGATCCCCTTCGCGCGGGCGGTTGTGCGGGGACGGGAGCGGGCGATCGTGAGCGTGGACATGCCCACGGTGCCATCTGCCGCCGGCGTGGAGGCGGTCGCCGCCGCAGCCAGGCGCTTCAAGGAAGAGGCGGGCGTCGATATGGTGAAGATCGACATCCGGACGCACGAGGAGGAGCTCTTCGACGAAGTTCATGCCGTCCGGGATGTCGGCCTGCACGCCTACCCGCAGATCGGGTTTCCGACACAGGGGGCAGCCCGCGGGATCCAGGGCGGCCCCGAGGTCCACGAGTACATCCAGAAGTGGGCGCACAGGATCGAGGAAGCGGGCGCCGCGATGATCGACCTCACGAACGTCACGCCGGACATCTACGCGGACGTGTGCGCCGGCCTGCGCATCCCCGTCATCGGCGGGCAGGCCCCGCCGGAGGCGGACGGCAAGATCCAGGTGATGGTCAGCGGCACCGGGTACAACCACGCCACCATCGGACGCGATGACGGGCGCCCTGACGGAGCGAAGTTCATGTACGACGTGATGAAGTCGATCATCGACAGCATCCACGCGGGCAACTGGGCGACACGCCAGTAGCGCAGGTCCGTCAACTGAGACGAGGGCCTCTCTGGTGGGGTCATGCGGGGCTGCCTTCCTCATCAGAAGGGCCCGGGCCAGTCGGCTTGGACACCGCCAGGAACGCCGCCGCCAGAAGCAGTACAGCCCCGGCGGTCCCGAACGCCGCGGGCAGCCCCAGCGGCACGGCGAGCGCGCCCACGAGGAGCGGACCGATCAGGTGACCGAGGTCCATCGTCGCCTGCCACGCCCCCAGGAAGTAGCCGCGCTTGTCCGCGGGCGCCAGGTCCATCGAATGCGTCTGCAGCGTGTTCGTGCCGATCACCTCGCCGATGCTGAATGCGCTCGCCACCACCACCGCCATCAGCAGGGCCTCCATGCCCGAGGTCAGGAACATCCCGGCGGCCATCGCCGCCAGCCCTACCAGCAGCACGGGCCTGCGTCCCCACCAGTCCACCAGTCCGCCCGCCGGCATCGACACCAGCGTTGCAAGCACGCCGGAAACGCTGATAGCGACCCCGATCTCCGGGATGCTCAGCCCAACGTCCTCCGCCTGCACGGGAAAATACGTCCGGAACGCGCCCGGCCCCGCTGTGACGAGGCCTACCGCAAGCGTCACCACGCTCAGCGTGACGAAGTTCCGCGTCCTGAATATCGACACGTCAACCCGGGGGCGGCGGCGCTGGCGTTCCTGTCCCGCCTCGTGGACAGGCGCCGGAGCTTGCCGGGTCTCCCGTATCAGCAGCCATGCGATAGCCACGATGAAGACCTTGGTCACCGCGATGAAGATGAAGACGGCGCGGATGTCGGATGCCGCCGCGATGGCCCCTCCAACCACCGGGCCCGCGAGTATCCCCAGCCGCATGGACGTGTTCCGCAGAGCGACGCCGCGCCCCCTGTTGGTCACCCGGGTGAAGTCCGCAAGCAGCGCGGCCGACCCCGTCATCCAGACGGCCACGCCGAAGCCGGAGATGAGTTCGAGGCCCAGGAAGACCGCGTAGCTGTCCGTGAACGCCTGCATGGCGGCCGCGCCGCCGTGCAGCACGGCGCCGGCCACGACCACCGGCCGCCGGCCCAGCCGGTCGGCGACGCTCCCCGCCAGCGGCGAGCCGATCAGGCGTGGGGCGGCGCTGAACGCCGAGGCCACGCCGACCAGGAAGAACGAGCCGCCGAGGTCGAACGCCAGGAGCGGGCGCGCCATCCAGAGCGCTCCCGTGCCGAAGCCCCACAGGAAGAACGCCGAGAAGACCGGCAGCGCTTCCTTGCTGAGCAGCCCCGGCGTTCGCTCGGTCTCCGCGCCCCCGTCTCTCTGCTCTCCTGGCGGCTGTGCCATCGGCTAGGCGCCCAGGAGGCGTCGGTACCTCCCTGTCTGCAGGAAGTCGACGTACTCGCGGAGGCCGGCTTCCATGTCGTACTCGGGGGCGAAGCCGAAGTCCCGGTTCGCGGATGAGTCCGGGTCGACAGGACCGCCGCGGACCTCGGGCTCAGGCGCCTCGATGGAGGAGCCGGGTATGAGCCGCATGATGATCTGCGTGATCTCGTACATCGTCCGTTCCTCCTTCGACTGGAGGCGGTAGACGTTGGACGGCAGGTCGCCCGCGAGCGTCGCCATCATCTCGCCGCGCCCCGCGTCGGAGGCGTACATCACCGGAACGGTGCGGATGGGCGGCGTGGGGTTGAGCTCGCGCGGCGTCGATACGGCAGCCGCGTCCCATGAATCGAGCACCACCGGCTCGCCGCGCAGGGACTTCTCGACGATGGGCTTGAGCGCCCGGCCGAAGCCTCCGGCGAAGTCGTAGCCCGGTCCGAAGAGCTGGCCGGGGTAGATGACGACGATATCCATGCCGTACAGCCCGCGATAGTCGTTGCAGAGCAGCTCCGTGGCGACCTTATGGCTCGTGTACGGGTCCGGCATGATCTTCACGTTGCCGGAGCCCGCGGCCTCGGCGAACTGGCGCGCGGTCGGGACGGTCTTGCCGGTGCTGACGTGGACGACGCGCTCCACCTTCAGCGCACGCGCCGCCTCCAGCACGTTCAGCGTGCCGATGACCATCGTCTGCGCCGCCGCGAGTGGACGGTCGTACGCCGGGCCGGTGAGGAAGCTGGCCGTGTGCAGGATGCGCCGCACCCCGTTGTCCGCGATCGCGCCGAACACCTCGGACGCGTTGGAGATGTCGCCCTTCACGAACCGCACCCGGTCCTTCACGTCGTCCAGCAGTTCGGTCTTGATCGCGATATCGAACGCGACCACGTCCTCGCCCTGGTCGAGCGCGTAGCGCACCGCGAACGACCCCCCGAGACCGCACCCTCCCGTCACCATCACTGTCATGGGCTGCCTCCTTTGGCGTCGCTGCCGTGCGGTATAGCATCCGCTCCCACCCTCGTCAAAGTGGGCCTACTCCCGCCGGTCATGGTGCGCCTGTCGAACCATCCAGCGAAGGCTGGAGTCCAGAGGATGCGCTACCTCTTGATTAAGGGGGCCAACACCCCCTTAACCGTTGGCCCCCTTAATGCTCGTCCACGAGTAAACCTGACACCCGATCTGGCCACTTGGCCACCTTAATCGGGGCCGTTTCACAGGCCGTGGCCTGCTTCCCGCGATTAAGGAGGCAAGGGGGCCATCGAGAACGAAGTTTGCCGCCGGAGCCATAGGCCCTGTCTATAGGTGGGGCCGCGAGATATAGACGTTGCCTATGGGTGCTGCCGGTACGTGGTTCGACCAGGCTCACCATGAGCGGGATGCAACCAGCGTACGCGGGCACCCCTCGATCGCGATAGGGGCGCGTGTCGCTATAGCAGTTCCTGCTGGAGCTCGTAGATGTCGGTCCCCAGGTAGGTCGCTACGTCATGCAGGATGCTGCGCAGAGTGCCGGTCTTCAGGGGGTCGTGACGAGGAATCGTGACGTGGTGCTCGTGGCCGACGTAGTTGACGTGAGCCGCATATGGCTCCCTCTCTGCCGGGTGACGACGTAGCCGTACCTCCGTGCAAGCAGGGACGCCAGTTCTGCTCCCCTGACGGCCCCGTCCACAGGAGCGGAACGGCATGTTCATACAGGGCCATCTGCGCTCAGAGGCGCGCAGACGGCGCCGGTCCGCGCTCGTTCACGCTCATTCCGCGTTCATCGCGGCGCAGGCGCCCGCAGCCCCGTTCGCTTGTGGCACAATGCAACCGGACACCCACGCGGAGGATGAACGATGCCCCAGGTAGTGCTCCTGCGACACGGCGAAAGCGACTGGAACCTCTCCAACCGCTTCTCCGGCTGGACCGACGTCGACCTCACCGACACCGGACGGGAAGAGGCCGCGCGCTCAGGCCACCTGCTGCTGGAGGAAGGCTTCACCTTCGACGTCGCCTACACGTCCGTCCTCAAGCGCGCCATCCGCACCCTGTGGATCGTCCTCGACGAGATGGACCTCATGTGGATACCCGTGATCCGGGACTGGCGGTTGAACGAGCGCCACTACGGCGCGCTCCAGGGCCTCAACAAGGCCGAGACCGCCGCCGAGCACGGCGAGGAGCAGGTGCTGCTCTGGCGCAGGAGCTACGACGTTCCGCCGCCCGCGCTGACGCCGGACGACGAGCGCCACCCCGGCCGCGACCCGCGCTATGGCGTTGTTCCGGCGGACGAGATGCCGCTCACCGAGTCGCTCAAGGAGACGGTCGCGCGCTTCGTGCCGTACTGGGAGAGCACGATCGCGCCGGACATCCGCGCGGGTAAGCGCGTCCTCATCGTCGCCCACGGCAACAGTCTCCGCGCGCTCGTGAAGCACCTCGACAACATCTCGGACGCCGACATCATCGACCTGAACATCCCCACCGGCGTCCCGCTCGTCTACGACCTCGCGGACGACCTCACGCCGCAGGGCAGCCGCTACCTCGGCGATCAGGCGGCGGTCGAGCAGGCGATGGCGGCGGTTGCCGCACAGGGCAAGGCGTCGGCGTAGGGCAGGGCATGCCACGGATATTGTCAGATGCAGAGATAGACATGCTTATCCAGGAACGGAAACCGCTGCCGAACAACTGGCGCAGCCACATGATTCCCCGTCCTAACCGAGGAAACCACCTCGGAGGCTCCGAACTCGACGTTACAGGAGAGCACGGTCACACGTTCCGGTTGATTGCTCGCGAGAACAACCTCCCTTTGCAGGACTTCTCCGTTATCTTGCTGCTGATAGATGCCAACGGCGAGACTTACATCCTCAGACGCAACAACGGAGAACACAATTCGAAACACACGAACAAGTGGGAGAAAGAGCAAGGGTTGCCGAACACAGTTATCGAGAGAAAGACGTTCCACCGCCACTTCGCTACGGAACGCTACCAGTTGAGTGGATACCCCATAGACGGTTACGCTGAGTTGGCGACCGACTATCACGACTTCGACACCGCCGTGGATGACCTAGTGGCGAAGTGCGGGTTCGAGGAGTCTGTTGGCGAGCGTGTGCAGCCGGGCTTGGGAGGCGCGTTATGAGCACAGTCGTTTCGTTCGCGGAGCAGTTCAAGAGCGCGATTTGCCGCGGGATTGAGTTGGCGGAGGATAGCCCCGACCGCTATACCATCGACGTGCCGTTCATGTTCGACGATGGCGACCATTACGTCATCATCGCCGAGCGCGATGGCGAGGACTGGGCCTTGACCGACGAGGGGCACACGCTGATGCACCTCTCCTACGCCATGCCGAAGTTCAACAGCAAACGGCCTAAGGAGATTATTGATCGGGTCCTGAGGATGCACCGGGTAGAGAATGAGCGTGGAGAACTCCGAAAGCTCTTCAAACCAGAGCACGCAGCAGACGCGCTCTTTGGATTCGCCCAGGCGATAACCCAAGTGATGGATACGGCATTCCTTGCTCAGAGAGCGCGTGTCGCCCAGAGAGCGCGTGCCACGGCAGCCTTGGAATTGGTGGCAGATTCGGCTTTGCCGTCTTTCAGGACGGATTTCAGGTCGATTGTCGCTTCTGCTGGTCGTCGTTGGCATGTCGACTCCAACTACGTTCATCCACGGCATGACCCGACGGGGCTCTACCCCGTCGATGCGCGTGTAAATGGAGTCGAGCGTGCGCAAGTGCTCATCTTCGCCTTCAGCAACGACACGGAATGCCAACTAGCGACGATCACACAGAATCGGTGGAGGGAATGGGGTGAGCAGTTCCGTTCGGTGGGGATATTCCCTCACCCTGATGTAGTCTCTCGCGACGTGCTCACACGATTCACTGACGTTGGCGATGAGCGCCCACCGTACACCTACGGCCTTGAGGACGCCTATCGGTATCTTCCGGAAGTGTTGGAATCAGTTCTCGCAGTTTGATTGTGGAGCCAATCAGTCGGCGGCGGGTTCGGTGCGCTGGTCGTGGCGCCAGATGCCCCGCCACTTCAGTCCCGATGCTGCGGTGATGCTCAAGCAGATGCACCCGTTGATGATGAACGCTCCGGGTACCCCGGCGAGCGTCGACATCCCGCCTATGACCGACGAACCTGTCCCGTTCCCCAGCCCGGCGAGGATCGAGGAGAAGCTGCCCACGCGGCCCCGGTAGTAGTCAGGCGCGACCAACTGGATGAGCGCCTGCCTCGCCGTGAAGCTGACGACATCCATCAGGCCGAGGAACGCCAGCACTGCAAGCGCGAGGTAGAACCACGACGATAACGTCAGTGCGGCCAGTCCAAGCATGGCGATCCCGAGCGAGTAGCCCACGTTGGCGAGCACGATTATGACGCCCTTGCGGGGCGGGTCGCCCATGCGGAGGAGGATGGCGGTGCCGAGGAAGGAGCCCGCGGCGGGCGCAGCCACCAGCATGCCCAGGCCCACCGAGCCCACGCCGTACACCTCTTCCGCCAGCGCCGGCATGATGATGCGGAAGAACCCGAACGACATCACGCCGAAATCCATCAGGTACGCTCCCCAGAGCACCTCCTTGGTCCTGAGGTAGCGCGCTCCTTCCCATACCGCCGCGAACGACACCCGGCGGGCCTCCCCCATCTGCTCCCCCGACGTGCGGATCGCTACCGTCGCGGCGATGGCCAGGAAGACGAACGCGGCGTTGACCGCGAATGCCCAGCCCACGCCTACCGCCGCGATGAGCACCCCGCCGATCAACGGTCCGCCGAACAGCGTGCCCTGGCTCAGCGCGCCGAACCAGGTGATGCCGTTCATGACGTGGCTCCTCGGCAGCAGCCGGGGGAGGAACGCCCGCTCAGCAGGACGACCCAGGATGCTCACGCCGGACCAGAAGCTTGCGAGGAGCCACAGGTGCCAGACCTGCACCGTCTCCGTGAATATCAGCACCGGCAACAGGGCCGTCGCCAGGAAGTTCGCCGTGTGGGTGTAGATGAGCAGCCGCTTCCGGTCCACCGCATCCGCGAGCGCTCCGCCCAGGAGACCGAGGACCACTATGGGGAGGGTCATGAAGAGCCCGGTGATCCCCAGGTCCAGCTTGGAACCGGTGAGGTCGAAGACGAGGAAGGGGATGAGGAGTTCGCGCATGTTCCGCGCGAGCGCCTGCAGCAGCCCCTGAGTCCAGAACAGCTGGAAGTCGCGTATCGCAAGCGCGCCCCACCGTCCCAGCGGGGCGTTCTCGGCGCTCGGCTCCTCCCCATGTCGCCCGGTCGCCATCGTGCTCACTCTACCATCGCGCGTTGCCAGACGCCTGACCGCGCCGTATCGTTGCGGGCAGCAGCATTCCGCATCCGCGCAGCCAGGAGGCCCGTCATGGTTGAAGATCGCACCATCGCAGCAGACCCCAGCTGGAGCGAGCACGACGCAGACGAGTGGGCGGACGCCATCACGACCGCGATGAAGCTCGGCGGTGTGGAGCACTTCTTCTTCGTCTCCGGCTCCGAGATCGGCTTCTACCAGGAGGCGGTCGCCCGCGCTGCCTCGAAGGGGTGGCCTGCTCCTCGTCTCCTCACCGTGACGCACGAGGGATCGGCGCTGAACGCCGCGCTCGGGAGCGCGATGGTGCGCGAGCAACCGGCCGCAACTGCGGCGCACGTGGACGTGGGCACGTTCAACTACGGCGCCGGGCTGCACACCGCGTGGCGCGGCGGCTACCCGGTGCTCATCACGGCGGGCGCGGGGCCTCGCGCCTATCCGGGCTCGATGCGCGGCGCGCGCTCCAACAGCGTGCAGTGGGTGCAGGAGCCGCGCGATCAAGGCGAGATCGTCCGGCAGTACACGAAGATCGACCACCGGCTCGATCACACGGACAACCCGGGCCTCATCGTCAGCCGCCTGCTGCAGGTCGCCATGAGCGAGCCGCGCGGGCCGGTGTACATGACCGTGCCGCAGGAGGCGGCGATGCTGCCGTTGCCGGGCAAGACGCGCTTCCCGACCCGCGACGAACTCGGCGTGGCGCGCCCGGTCTGGCCGGACCCGTCGGACGCGAAGCGCGTTGCGGAGTGGCTTGTGAAGGCGGAGAACCCGGTCGTCATCCTCGGGCAGTCCGGGCGCAACAGCGTGTCGGTCGAACCGCTCGTGCGGCTCGCGGAGCTGCTCGCGCTGCCGATGAACGACTCCGACCGCACGATGACGATGAACTTCCCGACGACGCACCCGCTGTCCGGCACGGGGCCGACCGCGGCACAGGCGGACGTGGTGGTCGTCATCGAGACGCCGGTGCCGTACATGCCGGCGAACGCGCCGCGCCCCGGCACCAAGATCGCCTGGGTGGACCCGGACCCGGTGCAGTCGCGCTACAAGACGATGGAGTTCCACGCGGACGTATGGCTGCCGGTGCTGGCGGGGCCGTTCGCCGAGGCCGTCTACGAGCAGGCTGCCGCCATGCTGACGAAGGCGGACATGGGACGCATCGAGGAGCGGCGCGAGCGGCTGGCGCAGCGCAAGCAGGAGATACGGAAGCAGGACGAGGACGCCGCGATGCGGGTGGCGACGCGCGACCCCATCAGCCCGCGCTGGGTCGGCTACCAGATAGGGCAGATGCTCGAGGAGCAGGCCATCGTGCTGGACGACACGCTGAGTTCGACCGCCGCGTTCCGTCCGTACCACGGTCGCCACCTGCCGGGCTCCTACTTCAAGAGCGGCGGCAGCGCGGGGGGCTGGGGGACCGGCGCGGCGTTCGGCGCGAAGACCGCCGCTCCGGACCGGGACGTGGTGCTCGTGACCGGCGACGGCTACTTCATGTTCGGCAGCCCGCTCGCAGCGCTCTGGTCGTCCGGGCACTACAAGACGCCGTTCCTGACGGTGGTCTTCGTCAACAAGTCGTACAGCACGGGCACGGCAGGCGTGGACGGGGCGTACCCCGGGGGCTTCGCGGCGTCGGCGGGCTACGAGGGCGGGCTGTTCGACCCGCCGCCGGACTTCGCGAAGCTCGCGGAGGTGGCGAACGGCTACGGCGAGTCGGTGACGGATCCGGCGGAGGTCGGCCCTGCGCTCAAGCGCGGCCTGACCGAGGTGCGGAACGGCTCGCCCGCCGTCGTCGCGGTGCAGCTGCCGACGCTGCCGGACGAGCTGCACAAGCTGGGCGGGACGCGGTAGGGGCTCACCCTCACCCGCCGCTGCGCGGCACCCTCTCCCAAGGGGAGAGGGGATCAGGGTCAGAGGCTGAGGCCCATGAGGGGCAGTACCTCGTTCGCGAGGCGGCGGGCCTGGCGCTCGTGGTCGTAGAGGGGGTTGAGGGCGATGAGGCCGAGGCCGGTGTCGGCGATCTCGGCGAGGCCCTCAGCGCACTGCTCCGGCGTTCCGTAGACGCCGACGCGCTCTGCCCGCTGTCCGCTGCCGGAGTGCATGGTGAACCAGGGTTGCATCCGCCGCAGCGCCGTCTCCGGGTCGTCCTCGACGCCGATGAACACGCGCTTGGCCGTCGTGAATGCGGCGGGGTCGCGTCCGTGGGTTTCCAGGTGGGCGCGCATCGCCTCCTGCTCGTCGCGGAAGCGTGCCGTGGAGGTTGCGCCCGCGCCCATCCAGCCGTCGCCGAGGCGTGCGGCGCGGTCGAGCGCGGCGGGGGCGTGGCCGCCGAACCAGAGCGGGATGCGCTGCTGGACGGGCGTCGGGCTGATGAAGGCGTCGTCCAACTGCCAGAAGCGCCCGTCGAACGTGACGCGCTCGCCGGTCCAGAGTCGTTGCATGAGCACGAGACCCTCCTCGAAGCGTGCCGCCTTGCCCACCGCCGGGGCGCCGAACGCCTCGGAGAAGACGGCGCCCGTAGCGTTCCCCATGCCGACCCCGGCGATGAGCCGCCCGTTCGAGAGGCGGTCGAGGGTGGCGAGGCTCTTGGCGAGGTTGATGGGGTTGCGCAGGACGCTGATGAGGACGGAGCTGCCGAGTCGCGCTTTGTCGGTGAGCGCGGCGGCGTAGGAGAGCAGGGGGATCGGGGCGAGGTCGTTCTGGGCGTTGATGGCCTGCTCGACTACCCAGCAGCTATGGTAGCCGAGTTCCTCGACGGCGGCGAAGAAGGGCGGCAGCACGGCGACGTCGATCTCGCCGGGGAACCGCTGGGGTATAGCGATGCCGAAGCGCAGGTTGGGGTCAGGTCCCGGCACGAGCCCCACTCCACCGTGTGCGCTGCCCGCGCACGCTGGGTTCCCGCCGGTGCGGGAATGACGGGGCGCGGTTCATCCCTCTACTTCCCGAGGATGTTGAGCGCTGCGCCGGCGCGGAACCACTCGAGCTGCTCCCCGCTCATGGTGTGGGTGAGCTCGATCTCCTCGTCGCCGCCCTCGAAGTGGTGGATGACGGCGCGGACGGGCTTGCCGGGCGCGATCTCGTCCAGGCCGGTGATGCTGATGGTGTCGGCCTCGAAGATCTTGTCGTAGTCGTCCGGGTCGGCGAAGGTGAGGGGGAGGATGCCCTGCTTCTTGAGGTTGGTCTCGTGGATGCGGGCGAAGCTGCGCACGATGACGGCCCTGGCGCCGAGCAGGCGCGGCGACATGGCGGCGTGCTCGCGGGAGCTGCCCTCGCCGTAGTTGAAGTCGCCGACGGCGACCCAGCCGAGGCCGTGCTCCTTGTAGTAGCGGGCGACCTGCGGGAAGGGGGCGCGCTCGCCGGTGACCTGGTTCAGGCCCTCGCCGCGCTCGTCGGTGAAGGCGTTGACTGCGCCGAGGAAGGCGTTGTCGCTCAGCCGCTCCAGGTGGCCACGGAAGCGCAGCCACGGCCCGGCGGGGGAGATGTGGTCTGTCGTGCACTTGCCCTTGGCTTTCACGAGCACCTGCACGCGCTCGAAGTCGTTGCCGTCCCAGCGCGGGAAGGGCGAGAGCACCTGCAGGCGGGTCGAGTCGGGGTCGACGTTGACGACGATGCCGCTGCCGTTGTCGGCGGGAGGCTCGTAGCCGAAGCCGCGTCCCGCGAAGCCGTCCTCCGGCACCTCCGGCGCCTCGCCGGGCGGGTCGAGCTTGAACGGCTGACCGTCTGCGCCGGTGAGGGTGTCGGTCATGGGGTTGAACGAGAGGCGTCCGGCCAGCGCGAACGCGGTCACGATCTCCGGGCTGGCGATGAAGTTCATGGTGGAGGGGTTGGCGTCGTTGCGGGCGGGGAAGTTGCGGTTGAACGACGTGACGATGGAATTGACGTCGCCGGGGTTGATGGTGGGTCGCTTCCACTGGCCGATGCAGGGGCCGCAGGCGTTGGCCATGACGCTGGCGCCGACGGACTCGAGCGCGGCCATCTGGCCGTCGCGCTGGATCGTGGCGTTGACAGCCTCCGAGCCGGGGGTGACGAGGAAGTCGACCGCCACCCCGACGCCGTGCTCGGCGGCCTGCCGGGCGACATTGGCGGCGCGGGAGACGTCCTCGTAGGAGGAGTTGGTGCAGGAGCCGATGAGGGTGGCGGAGAGCGCGTCCGGGTAGTTCTCCTTGATGACGGCGTCGGCGAGCTCGGAGATGGGGCGCGCGAGGTCGGGCGTGTGCGGGCCGACGACGTGCGGCTCCAGCGTGTCGAGGTCTATCTCGACGATGCGGTCGAAGTACTTCTCCGGCTCGGCCTCGACCTCGGCGTCGCCGGTGAGGAGGTGGGCGTACCTGTCGGCAAGCTCGGCGAGTTCGGGGCGGCCGGTCGCGCGGAGGTAAGCGGCGGCGTGGCCGTCGTAGGGGAAGATGGAGGTAGTCGCGCCAAGCTCGGCGCCCATGTTGCAGATGGTGGCCTTGCCGGTGGCGCTGATGGAGTTGACGCCGGGGCCGAAGTACTCGACGACGGCGTTAGTGCCGCCGGAGACGGTGAGGATGCCGGCGAGCTTGAGGATGACGTCTTTGGGAGCGGTCCAGCCGCTCATGGAGCCGGTGAGCTTGACGCCGATGAGGCGCGGGTAGAGCACCTCCCACGGGAAGCCGGCCATGACATCGACGGCGTCAGCGCCGCCGACGCCGGATGCGAACGCACCGAGCCCGCCCGCGTTGGGCGTGTGGGAGTCGGTGCCGATGATCATGAGGCCGGGGAAGGCGTAGTTCTCCAGGATGACCTGGTGGATGATGCCGGAGCCGGGGCCCCAGAAGCCGAGTCCGTACTTGGCGGCGGAGGAGCGGAGGAAGTCGTAGACCTCGCGGCTCTCGGACTTCGCGAGGTTGGTGTCGGCGAGGGCGCCCTCGAACGCGGTGATGAGGTGGTCGCAGTGGACGGTGGTGGGGACGGCAGTGGTGGGCTTGCCCGCCTGCATGAACTGGAGGATGGCCATCTGGCCGGTGACGTCTTGCAGTCCGACGCGGTCCGGGCGGAGGTTGAGGTAGCTCTCGCCGGGGAGGAGGTCGGCGTCGCCGGGGTCGTCGAGGTGTCCGAGCAGGACCTTCTCGGCGTAGGTGAGCGGTCGTCCGAGGCGG
>DAOUJK010000070.1:0-25668 GCA_034422795.1 Dehalococcoidia bacterium
TCCTTGGCTCGTACTCGCTCGATATTCCCTTGTTAACGTGCAAAGGCGGTGGCACCTTGGCGCGCCACCGCCTTTCGGTAGCAATGCAACGCCGGATCGGTCCTACGTGCTCACTGGCACTGCCATTACGAAGAAGTCCCCATGTGGCTACGTAAGCCTCCCCTGATGGCGTTCCATCAGTATAGGCAGCCCGCTCTCCCACTGTCAACCACGCCGGACAACGCTGTCAGGCCTCCCGGCCCACGCTCGCGCCCTTGACCCCCGCGCCCCGTCTGTGATATGCGTAACAATCGCCCCAATGGCGCGGGGATACGCAAACGAACGTGACGACACCTACCGCTCATCCGCAGAACCTGGCAGCGACCCTCCGGCGGCTCCTCTTCTTCGTACTTGCCGCCGCCGTGCTCGTCGTCGTCCTCGCTTCCTGCGACACCCCCCTCACCACGTTCGAGCCCCGCTCGGACGCCACCCAGCGCATCCACTCCATCTACATCTTCGTCATCGTCGCCGCCAGCATCGTCGGCTTCCTCGTCCTCGCGGCGATGGCCTATATCCTCTGGAAGTACCGCGAGCGTCCCGGGCACACCGCCCAGCAGATACACGGCAACACCACCCTGGAGATCACCTGGACGGTCATCCCCATCCTCATCCTCGTCGCCATCGCCGTCCCCACCATCGTCTGGATCGCGGGGACGACGGCCGAGCCGGATGAGGACGCACTCCACATAGAAGCCGTCGGACACCAGTGGTGGTTCGAGTTCCGCTACCCCGGCCTCGGCCCCAACGGAGAAGACCTCGTCACTGCCAACGAGCTCCGCATCCCGGTCGGCCGCCAGGTAGCCATCACCCTCGAAGCGAAGGACGTTATCCACTCCTTCTGGGTGCCCCAGCTCGTCGGCAAGACGGACATGGTCCCCGGCAGGACCAACGTACTGGAGAAGTTCACCGCCACGGAGATCGGCACCTTCTACGGCCAGTGCGCCGAGTTCTGCGGCTCCGCCCACGCGCTCATGCGCTTCCGTGTCCACGTCGACTCCCACGCCGACTTCGACCGCTGGGTCGACAGTATGAACGCAGACCCCGTGGAGCCTGAGGCAGGCAGCGTAGAGGCCAGGGGGGCGACCGTCTTCACCAACTTCTGCGCGCGCTGTCACACCATCTACGGCGTCTCCACCGAAGAGATCGGACCTAACCTCACCCTGTTCGGCGACCGTGCCACCGTCGGCGCGGGCATCCTGGACAGCACGCCGGAGAACCTGAAGGCGTGGGTCTCCGACATCAGGAGCATCAAGCCGGTGCTCGATACAACCAACGCCATGCCCACGTTCTACGTCGGCGACCCGAACGTGGACCAGCTCACGGAGGCCCAAGTGGACCAGGTGGTGGCCTATCTGAAGAGCCTCAAATTGCGGTAGCCTGAGGGAAGGAACGCCGGACGGCCACCCGTCGCGACTGAGAGAGAAGACATACGATGGCAGCGAACATAGGCATCCTGAAGCGCCCCGTCTCCACAGAAGGCGTGTGGGGATGGATCACCACCGTTGACCACAAGCGCATCGGCATCCTCTACGGCGTGTCCGCCTTCTTCTTCTTCATCGTCGGCGGCATCGAGGCGCTCCTCATGCGCGTCCAGCTCGCCCAGCCGGAGAGCACGTTCGTGGACGCGGGCACCTTCAACGCCCTCTTCACCATGCACGGCACCACCATGGTCTTCATGGTCGTCATGCCTGCCGGAGCGGCCTTCTTCAATTTCCTCGTCCCGCTCATGATCGGCGCGCGCGACGTCGCGTTCCCGCGGCTGAACGCGCTCAGCTACTGGCTCTTCATCTTCGGCGCCATCCTCATGAACTTCAGCTTCTTCAAGGCCGCCTTCCCGGACGTGGGATGGTTCGGCTACGCGCCGCTCACCACCTCCGAGTACACCCTCTCCAGCAGCACCGACTACTGGGTGCTCGGCCTCCAGATCATGGGCGTCGGCACCACGGCCGCGGGCTTCAACTTCGTCATCACCATCCTCAACATGCGCGCGCCGGGCATGACCCTCATGCGTATGCCGCTCTTCCCCTGGATGACGCTCATCGTCTCCTTCCTCATCATCTTCGCCTTCCCGCCGCTCACCATCGCCCTCACCCTGCTCCTGTTCGACCGCTTCTTCGGCACGAACTTCTTCGACACCGCGGGGGCGGGCGCGGACCCGCTGCTCTGGCAGCACCTCTTCTGGATCTTCGGCCACCCTGAGGTCTACATCCTCATCCTCCCTGCTATGGGCATCGTCTCGGACATCCTGCCCACCTTCTCCCGCAAACCCCTCTTCGGCTACACCACCGTGGTATTCGCCGGGGCGGTGATCGCCTTCCTCGGCTTCGGCGTCTGGGCGCACCACATGTTCACCACCGGCCTCGGCGCGTGGGCTACCGCCGCATTCGCTGGCGCTACCATGGCCATCGGCGTGCCCACCGGGGTCAAGGTCTTCAACTGGCTCGCCACCCTCTGGGGAGGCTCCATCCAGTTCAAGACGCCCCTGCTCTTCGCGCTCGGCTTCATCAGCATGTTCATGCTCGGCGGGCTCAGCGGCGTCATGCACGCCGCCGTGCCGGTCGACACGCAGCAGCAGGACACCTACTTCATCGTCGCCCACTTCCACTACGTCCTCTTCGGCGGCAGCATCTTCGGCCTCACTGCCGGCATCTACTACTGGTTCCCCAAGATGACCGGGCGCATGCTCAGCGAGGGCCTGGGCAAGGTGCACTTCTGGCTCATGTTCATCGGCTTCAACTTGACGTTCATGCCCATGCACATCCTGGGCGTGCTCGGCATGCCGCGCCGCGTCTACACCTACTCCATCGACCAGAACTGGGCGGGGCTCAACCTCTTCGTCAGCATCGGCGCATTCGTCATCGCCATCTCCATCCTGCTCCTCGTCGTCAACATCGTCCGCTCCGCCAGGAAGGGCGAGGTTGCGGGCATGAACCCGTGGGCGGCCTCGACGCTCGAGTGGGCCATCCCCTCCCCGCCGCCGCACTACAACTTCGCCGTGATCCCCACCGTCCGCAGCCAGCACCCGCTCTGGGACGAAGAGGCCAACGCCGTCGAGCCTCCGCCGCTGCCCGCGCACGGCGAGCCCCACATGCCGGACCCCTCCTACTGGCCCATCGTCGTCGCCTTCGGCATCACGATGGTCGCAGGCGGCTTGCTCATCTGGCAGGCCAACACCTGGCTCGGACTGCTCGTCATCGCGGTCTCCGGCTTCATCGGCATGCGCGGCATCTACGGCTGGGTGTTCGAGCCTGTCGCTGAGGAGAGCGCGGAGCGCGTTCATGCCCACCACTAGCGCGGCGCATCAACTGAAGGAAACACACCGAATCGAATGCAGTACGTAACGGGCATAGACGACCACCGCACCTCCACCGGGCTCGACAACCGGAAGATGCTCATGTGGGCCTTCCTCGGCTCGGACGTGATGTTCTTCGGCACGCTCATCGGCACCCACCTCATCTACCGCAACCGCAACCTCTCCGGCCCGCAGGAAGAGATCCTCAGCATCCCCATCACCACCATCAGCACCTTCGTGCTGCTCATGAGCAGTCTTGCGATGGTGCTCGCCCTCGCCGGCATCCAGCGCGGCAACATGGGCCAGTTCCGCCTCTGGACAGCCATCGTCTGCATATTCGGCTCCATATTCATCGGCTTCCAGATGTTCGAATTCACGGAGTTCGCCGTGTACTACGGCCTCACGCCGCGCACCAACCTCTTCGGCAGCACCTTCCTGGTCATGACCGGGTTCCACGGTACGCACGTGGCCGTCGGCATCCTCTGGCTCTGGTCCATCCTCTTCGCGTCGTACAAGGGCAAGATCCACCAGGGCAACTCCCTGCAGGTGGAGATCGCCGGCCTCTACTGGCACTTCGTCGACATCGTCTGGATCGTCATCTTCGGCGTCGTCTACCTCATCGGTGCATACGGCGCGGAAGGCCGTGCATTGGAAGAGGTCCACCACACGGCGCGCGCTGTAGGCATCGGATAACGGAGCGGACACATGGCTACCGAGCACGCACACGTTGAAGAGCACAGTCACCCCGGGCCGCGCCAGTACGTCATCATCGGCGCGATCCTCGCCGTCATCACCCTCATCGAGTTCGGCGTCTTCTATCTCTCGATCGACCCCGCGCTGATGACCTGGATCATCCTGGTGCTCTCGTCCTCCAAGTTCCTGCTCGTGGTCGGCTACTTCATGCACCTCAAGTTCGACGACGTACGCTTCTCGGGGCTCTTCTTCGCCCCCTTCGTCATCATGGTCAGCATCGGCGTCGTCCTCATGGCGCTCTTCTTCAACCTCACCCGGTAGCGCTCCCGCTCCCGATGAACATCAACCGCCCTCCTCGTGACACCGGAGGGACGCCGTGAACGACTCCCTCTGGCTCGCCTGGAGCGCAGACCCCACCGCCCTCGTCGGCATCCCCCTCGCCGCCATCCTCTACGCCCGTGGCCTCCGCAGCCTGGAGCGGCGCCGCATCCACGACAAGCGCCGCACCGCGTCGTTCTACGTCGGCCTCATCGCCCTCTTCATCGCCCTCGTCAGCCCGCTCGACGCGCTGTCGGACGAGCTCTTCCTCGCCCACATGGGGCAGCACATGCTCCTCATGTTCTTCGCCGTCCCCGCCATCCAGATCGGCGCGCCCGTCATGCCGCTCATGCGCGGCATCCCCCGTCCCATTCGCAGGCGGGTCGCCATCCCCGTCTTCAAGTCCCCGCTCGTGCGCAGCGCGCTCCGCAACCTCTTCCGACCGCTCATCGCCTGGCCGCTCTTCATCGGCGTCATCCTCGGCTGGCACGTCCCTGTCGCGTACGAGGCCGCGCTCAGGAACGAGGCCATCCACCTCATCGAGCACCTCACCTTCGCCCTCGGCGCCTACCTCTGGTGGTGGAACGTCATCGACCCCGCCCCGCTCCGCGCGAGCCTCTCCTACCTCGCCCGGGTGCCGTTCGTTTTCATCACCATCGTCCCCACCTTCGTCCTCGGCGCGTTCCTCACCTTCGCGCCCAACGCCTTCTACCCCCACTACGAGACGACCGCGCCCGCCTACGGCCTCACTGCGCTGGAGGACCAGGAGATCGGCGGCGTCATCATGTGGATACCCGGCTCGTTCGTCGTCGCCGCGGCCCTCCTCCTCTCCCTCTACCACGCCGTCCGCTACGAGCAGCAGCAGCAGCTCGCCCGCGAGCGCGCCATGGACCGGTGAAGCGCAGAGGAGTTCCGGTAAGGGCATCCCTTGTGGGCGCCCTTGTCCCCCACCTCTCCTGAGGGAGAGGTCGACGCGCCTGCGCGGCGGGTGAGGGTTCCCGGCGGGGCGTGGTGCGGCGCCCGGTGTAGGGGCATCCCTCGTGGGCGCCCTTCCCCACCTCGCCCCCTGGGAGAGGTCGACGCGCCTGCGCGGCGGGTGAGGGCGGACGGGACGCGGGGCGCAGCCCCGTCATTCCTGCGGAGGCAGGAATCTCGCCCCCACCTCTCCCTCGGGGAGCGGAAGCTGTCGCACAGCGAAGCCGGTGAGGGTCACCCCACGGAACGCTTCATGAACCCCGCGAGCACCCTGCCTCCGGGAGTATCCGCGTCCTCCAGCCACTCCACCGCCACCAGCTCCCATCCCTCCGCGCCGAGCGCATTCAGCAGGCCCGTCACGTCGCCCGTGTCGTTCATCGCGTCCGCGCCGGTCCCCAGCCGTGGCCACAGAGGAACGGTGCGGTACTCCCACATCAGCCTACGGCTCCGGCGCGTAGCGGGAGAGGACCGGTCTCGCGAGCATCTTCTCCGGCTTCCAGGAACTCTCCGCCCGGTTGAACCGAACGAGGCCAAGGAAACGCCCGTCCTCGGCGTAGGCGCGGCGAAGCTCCAGGTGCTTCGCGTACGGCGCGGAGCCGGGCAGGTTGGCAGGCTGGCCGTTCCGGAGTTGGCGCTCGCCCGCCGGCGGCACCAGCAGCCCGGGAGTCTCCCTGATCGCCGCGTCCGGCGGCTCCAGCAGCCCCTCCCAGTCCTCCTCAGCCTCCAGCTCCTCTATGGTCAGAGTGTCGCTCAGGGAAAAGGGCCCCACGCGCGTGCGGGTGAGCGCGCTCAGGTGAGCGGGGCAGCCTACGGCCTCGCCCAGGTCGTGGGCCAGGCTGCGCATGTAGAACCCTTTGCCGCAGTCCACCTCCACCGTCGCGCGGGGCGGCTCCCATGCGCTCAGCGTCGCCCGGTGAACGACGACCTCTCTCGCGGGGCGCTCGACCTCCACGCCTGCCCGGGCGAGGTCATAGAGGCGCTGTCCCTCGTGCTTCACGGCGGAGTACATCGGAGGCCGCTGCAGGACGACGCCGGAGAAGCCTGCCAGCTGCTCCTCGATCTGCTCCCGGGAGAGCGGAGCGTAGTCGCCGGTCGCTGTCTGCGCGCCTTCCGCGTCGTACGTGTCGGTCGCTGCGCCGAACGTGATCTCCCCCACGTACGTCTTTCCGCTGTCCACGAGGTAGTCCATGAAGCGGGTCGCCTGGCCCAGGCAGACGGGCAGCACCCCTTCTGCGATGGGGTCCAGCGTGCCGGCGTGCCCCACCCGCTTCACGCGGGTGATGCGCCTGACGGCCCGCACCACGTCCATGGACGTCACGGCCTTCGGCTTGTTGATGATGAAGACGCCGTCAGCCTCCACCCTGGTGCTTGTGTTCATCCCTGTTCCTTGATCTCGTCCAGCAGGCCCAGCACGCGGTCTCCTTCCTCGATGGCCGTGTCGCGCACGAAGTGCAGTTCCGGCGTGCGCTTCAGGCTCAACCGCTGGTGCAGCTCCCGCTTGATGTAGCCGGAGGCTGAGCGCAGACCGGCCAGGGCCTCCCTGGCGTCGTCCTGTGTCCCAGCGACGGTGGCAGCCACGGTCGCGTGAGCGAGGTCCGCGCTGACCTTCACGTGCGCAAGGGTGACGAGGCGCGCGAGCCTCGGGTCTTTCAATCGGCCGGCGGTCAGCCTGCCGATCTCGCTCTGCAGCAGCCCTGCGATGCGGTCCGTCCGTCGGGTCATGTGATGCTCGATGTCCGCGCGGGGCTGTGCTCAGGCGCGCTGCTGGCGGTGCGACTCGATGATGTCGCCTTCCTCGAAGTCGTTGAACCCTTCGAGGGAGACGCCGCACTCGTAGCCGGTGGCGACTTCGCGCACGTCGTCCTTGAAGCGCCGCAGCCCGGCGATGGCGCCGTCGAAGATCGTCTCGCCGCCGCGGATCACGCGGCCTCGCGCCCCGCGCGTGAGCCGCCCGTCCGTGACGTAGCAGCCCGCGCTCTTCCGGTTGCGCCCCAGCGAGAAGACGGCGCGCACTTCCGCGGAGCCTTCCGTCACGTCTTCCACCGTCGGCTCCAGCAGGCCGTGCAGCGCCTTCTCCACGTCCTCCGTGAGGCGGTAGATGATGTCGTAGCGCCGGATCTGCACGTTGTCCTGGTCGGCGAGGCGTTGCGCGCCCTGGTCCGGACGGACGTTGAAGCCGACGATGATGGCGTCCGACGCCACCGCGAGCATCACGTCGCTCTCGGTCACCGCGCCGGTGCCGGTGTGGATCAGGCGTATCTGCGCCTCGGGCGTGCTCAACTGCTCCAGCGCCTGCTTCACGGCTGCAACGCTGCCCTGCACGTCCGTCTTGAGGACGAGGCGCAACTCCTTCGCCTGGCCCGCGGAGATGCGCGCTCCCATCTCTTCCAGTGTCGCGCCGCGCGCCCGGTTCAGGTCTTCGCGGCGCAGCCGCTCGGCGACCGTCGAGCGGGCGGTCTTCTCGTCCGGCACCACGACGAGCCTGTCCCCCGCGCCGGGGAGTTCGCCGAGTCCCAGCACCTCGACCGGCATGGACGGGCCCGCGTTCTGCACGCGCTTGCCCTCCGCGTTCACGAGCGCCTTCACGCGCCCTCGCGTCGACCCTACGACGATGTGGTCGCCCACATTGAGCGTGCCTGTCTGCACGAGCACCCGCGCAAGGGCGCCCCGGTTGCGGTCCAGTTCCGCCTCCACGACGACGCCGACGCCCGGACGCTTCGGGTTCGCCTTCAGCTCGGCCACCTCGGCGACCAGTTCGATGCTCTCGAGCAGGTCGCCGATGCCGTCGCCCGTCTTCGCGGAGACCTCCACGTCGATTACGTCGCCTCCCCACTTCTCGACCACGAACTCGCGCTCGGAGAGTTGGCGGCGCACCCGCTCGGCATCGGCGTTCGCGCTGTCCATCTTGTTGACGGCAACGATGATGGGGACGTCCGCAGCCTTGATGTGGTCGATCGCTTCCACGGTCTGCGGCATCACGCCGTCGTCGGCGGCGACGACGAGCACGGCGATGTCCGTCACCTGCGCGCCCCTGGCGCGCATGGCCGTGAACGCCTCGTGGCCCGGCGTGTCGATGAAGGTGATCGGCGTGCCGTTGTGCACCACCTGGTACGCGCCGATGTGCTGCGTGATGCCTCCCGCCTCCCTGGCCACGACGTTCGTCCTGCGGATCGCGTCGAGCAGTGTCGTCTTGCCATGGTCGACGTGTCCGAGCACAGTGACGACCGCGGGGCGGGTCTCCAAGTCCGCCGAGTCCTCCTCGGCGACAGAGCCGCCTGCGGCGCTGACCGCATCCTCCACCTTGCGTGCGGCGTACCCGAACACGCGGGCCACGGCCGCGGCGGTCTCGAAGTCGATGTTCTGGTTGATGCTCGCGAACACCCCGCCGCGCATGAGCTGCTTGATCACCTGCACCGGCTCCACGCGCATGCGTTCCGCGAGCACGCCCACCGCTACGGCCTCGCCCAGGGGCAGTGCCCGGAGGGTCACCCGGCGGGTGGCTGTTGCCGACCTCTGTGGTTCTTCGGCCATCTGCTCTCCTATCCGGTGGTCCCGGCAGTCTCCGCTGCCGCCCGTATGCTTGCCGCGAAGTCCGCGAGCCGCTCGTGATCGCTCTGCCCGATACGGCCCCGCAGGGCGGCGGCGAGGCGCCCTCCCCGGAGCGCCGCGTCCCAGCACGCGGACTGCCGGCACAGGTACGCGCCGCGTCCTGAGCGCTTGCCCGTGTCGTCAACGGCGCACTCGCGCTCCGGCGTCATCACTATCCTGACCAGTTCGCGCTTGGAGGTCTTTACGCCGCAGATCACGCAGGAGCGCTGCGGTATGTGGCGGTTCCGCATGGAGTCCTCCGCGCGGGGCTAACCCCCGAAGTCGTCACCCCCGGGGGTGCTGCTCGGGGCGCCGGCGCCGCCGGGCCGCCGGGCGCCGCCGCGGTTGGGGGCGTTGCCCCGGCGCGGGCCTGCGCCGCCGCGGCGGCGTCCGCCTCCCCGGCGCGGCTGGGGCGCGCCCAGTATGTCTTCGGCGAACCGGATGGTCGGCCCGCCGCCGATCGGCTCCGGCACCTTCCAGACGTCGTCCTCGCCAAAATCCTCCTCGACCTCTTCCACGATGATCTCTTCGATCTCCTCGTCCACCTGGTCGAGCGATTCGAGCGCGAGCATCTCCTCCGGGCTCAGCCCGCCGGCAACCGGCTCGGCTTCTTCCGCTTGTTGCGTGGCGACCGCCTCGGCCTCCGCTTCCAGCTCCGCCATGATGGCCGCCTCTTCCGCCGCGATGGCGGCGGCGCGTTCCACGACCTCGTCGCCCACCGCCTCGGGGGCCGTCGCTACCGCCTGTGCGGCCTGAGGTTCCACCGTCTCCCGTTCGGCGACCGTACCCTCTATCTGCACGCGCATCCGCTCGATCTCGATCTCGGTCGAGCTCTTGATGTCTATCTTCCAGTTCGTGAGCTTGGCCGCGAGGCGTGCGTTCTGCCCCTCCCTCCCGATGGCGAGCGAGAGCTGACGGTCCGGCACCACGATGGTCGCCGCCTGCTCGGCCTCGTTCAGGTCCACGCGGAGCGGCTGGGCGGGGCTCAGCGCATGCGAGATGTAGACCGACAGGTCCCGCGACCACTGGATGACGTCGATCTTCTCGCCCTGCAGCTCGTTGACGATATTCTGGATGCGGATCCCGCGCAGCCCCACGCACGCCCCGACCGGGTCGACGCCGTCCTGCCTCGCGTAGACCGCCACCTTGGAGCGCGAGCCCGGCTCCCGGGCGATGCCGCGTATCTCCACGATGCCGTTGTATATCTCCGGCACCTCCATCTCGAACAGGCGCCGGAGGAGGTCCGGGTGCGTCCGCGACACGATGATCTCGGGCCCGCGCTGGGTGCGCGTGACCTCCGTGATGATCACCTTCAGCTTCATCCCCGGGCGGTAGCGCTCAAGGGGCGACTGCTCGGTCGGAGGCAGTATGGCGGACGCGCGGCCGTTGAGGTCCATCGTGATCGAGCCGCCGAAGGAACGCTGCACCGTAGCGGTGTAGACCTCGCCGCTCTTCTCGGCGAACTCGGCATAGACCAGTTCGCGCTCCGCCTCGCGCAGGCGCTGGAACACCACCTGCTTTGCGGTCTGGGCCGCGATGCGTCCGGCCGCGTGAGCGGAAAGTTGCTCTTCTATCGTGTCGCCGATGGCGAAGGTCTGGCCCTTCCTGAGCTTCTTCGCTTCGGCGAGCGTCACCTCTGCGAGGTCGTTCGTGACCTCCTCAACCACCGTTCTGATCTGGTAGACCTCTACCTCTCCGGAGTTGGGGTCCAGATGCACGCGGATGTTGCTCTGGCTCCCGGATGCTCCGTCCCTGCGGTATGCGGAGGCGAGCGCGGCCTCCACGGCCGAGACCACCATGTCCTGCGGCAGGTTCCGCTCAGCCGCGAGCTGCGTAACGGCGATGAGAAAGTCGCTCTTCATGCGTCCCTTCTACCTCCAGCATCGGCGTTCCCAGAAAGCGCGAGAGTGGGCGGTGCCCACTCTCAGCACCGCAATAGTACTCCTTAAATCGCCCGCCGTCCACTTGTGATCCGCCGATTCTCCGTATCGGTACGGCGCCGGTTGTCTGGTCCTTCCCCCTGCAAGAGTAGAGGGTGATTCGTCATGTTGAGCGGAGCCCGCGAAGCCGAAACATCCCTCGGGTTGTTCCCCTCGCCTCGCCCCCTGGGAGAGGAAGCTGCCGCGCGGCAGCCGGTGAGGGTGAAGCCCCTCAACTCCATAGACAACACGGCCCCGAATGATTACGATTCGCACTGAGAACGGACAATCACGGTTGGATTCGCAAGGAGGGCAACCATGGTGGCCATCATTCGAGCACGAGGGGACCGCTCGATCCGCGACTACATAGACCCCGAGCGCGGCACCGTCAGCCGCGAGCTCTACGTCAACCCGGACATCTTCGAGCAGGAGATGGAGCAGATCTTCCAGCGCTGCTGGCTGTTCCTCGGGCACGAGAGCCAGGTCCCCAACCCGGGCGACTTCGTCATCAGCCGCATGGGCACAGAGGAAGTGATCGTGGTGCGCGACCGGAAGGACAACCAGATCCGTGCCTTCCTCAACTCCTGCAGACACCGCGGTATGAAGGTGGTCCGGTACGACCAGGGCAACTCCCTCATCTTCACCTGTCCATTCCACGCCTGGACGTACGACACCACGGGACGACTCGTGGGCGCGGGCTTCCAGCACTCCCCCGAGGCCTACTGCGGGACCCTTCCGAAGGAAGAGTGGGGGCTCGCCGAAGTCGCCCAGTTCAAGAACTTCTACGGCTCCCTCTGGGCGACGTGGGACCCGAAGGCGCCCTCGTTCGAGGAGTACCTCGGCCCCTTCGCCGAGAGCCTTCGCCACTGCCTGCAGGCCAGCGACGGCACGGACGCCGGACTGGACATGTTCACGCCCTTCCAGCGCCACCGCCTCCCCACCAACTGGAAGGTGCCCGGCTTCACCTCCGTCACCGACCTCACCCACACGGCGATGACACACCGCTCCGCCGCTGCCGCCAAGCTCCACCAGGACCGCGGTTCCAAGGGCGGACGCGACCGTGCGCGGCAGGCCACCCCGTTCCCCATGAGCAAGTACGCCATTGGCGACCACAACCTCGGCCACGGCGGCATGTGCACGCTCTACCACCAGCCCGGCGTCCCCGAGTACGAGGAGGAGTGGTACGAGGCCGGCGTGGACGACTACTTCCGCGAGGCCACCGCTCGCAAGGCTGGACTGCTGGCGGACAAGATCATGGCCCCCCACGGCTGGGGCGGCGGACACTTCGCCATCTTCCCCTCCGTCATGGTAGACAGTTGGCGGCTCCGCTGGTGGCAGCCCCACTCCGTCGGCGTCGTCGAGCGCTGGACGCTCTCCGGCGTCGACAAGACCGCCCCCAAGCACGTGCGTGACGCCGTCCGCCACTACTCGGAGCGCTTCAACGGCCCCGTCGGCTTCTTCGAGTCGGACGACATGGAGAACTGGAACTACGTATTCCCCGCCAGCCAGGGCGCCAGGGCGCGGAAGCTGGACTACTTCTTCGCCAACGGCAAGGGCCTCGGCAAGTACAACGACCGGCTGCCCGGCGTCGTCTTCAACGGCTCCTACACGGAGGAGGCCCAGCGCGCGCGCTTCAGCCGCTGGCTCGCCTTCATGGAGGCCGCCAGCTGGGACGACCTCTACCCCGTCAACAAGGCCGCCGACCACCGCATCTGGTAGAGGAGACTCTTGCGTAACCCGCCCTCCGTTGTCATCCCGAGCGGAGCGTAGCGGAGTCGAGGGACCTCTCGGGGAACGTTCGGCGAAATGCCGGCTTGGAACACAAGGGAACGCGCAAGTCGCGTAGGGGAGAACCGTGACCGAACCGAAGAAGTACGTGCTGTCCGGCCCCAACGGGGCTGACACCTTCCGCAACCTGCCGGCGGGAACGAAGATCGCCACCATCTACGGAGGCGCCGGTGAGATAACCGCGAACCCCGGCGACGGCGCCTACGTCCTCGTCCGGTTCACCGAGCACCAGGACCCGGCAGTGGTGGGCACAGAGGAGTTCGTCTTCTTCAACGAGGTCCGCGAGGCGACAGAGTAAGGTTTGCGTGCTGTCATGCTGAGCGGAGCGCAGCGGAGTCGAAGCATCTCTCGGGTGTCCGCCCCCCTCTCCTGGGGAAGAGGGTGCCGCGAAGCGACGCGTGAGGGCCCTCCGAGGTGGGGGCGTGGGGGTGCTTGATCCCTTCCCCCTCGATGGGGGAAGGTTAGAGCCTGCCCCGTACTTGATGCGGGGATGGGGGTGAACCCCTCCGTCATTCCCGCGAAGGCGGGAATCCCGCGTGGCCTGACGGCCACGCGGGGCGGGCGGGCTGAAGGGGGTGCCTGCCCACCTCTCCTGGGGGAGAGGGTGCCGCGAAGCGGCGGGTGAGGGCCCTCCGGAGTGGGGGCGTGGGGGTGCTTGGTCCCTTCCCCCTCGATGGGGGAAGGTTAGGATGGGGGTGGACCCCTCCGTCATTCCCGCGAAGGCGGGAATCCAGGGTGGCCGTCAGGCCACGTGGGGCGGGTGGGCTGAAGGGGAGTGCAGAGGGGGATCCCCTCTGGCGGGGGCGTGGGGGTGTCCCCCCCAACGTACCGGGTGGGTGGGCGGGAAGGACGACGCTTGCGAAGCGGGATGCAGACCGCATCCCAGGAGGAATAGCGATGACTGAAGCCACAAGCTCAGCCCAACAGACGTTGGAGGAGGTCGTCCTCAAGCACGAGTTGGAGCAGTTCCTCTACAAGGAGGCCCGCCTGCTGGACGAGCGGCGGCTCGATGAGTGGCTCGACCTGCTCGCCGAAGACCTCCACTACTGGATGCCCATGCGCCGCAACATCAAGTTCGGCGACTGGGACCTCGAGTTCACCAGCATGGACGAGGAGATCAACTGGTTCGACGAGGGGAAGGACATCCTCGCCGGACGCATCCGGCAGATCAACACGGGCGTTCACTGGCCGGAGGAGCCTGTCTCCCGGTTCGAGCACATCATCACCAACGTCGAGCTCGTAAGCGTCGAGGGAGACGAGATCAGGGTCAACAGCAAGTTCTTCTGCTACCAGAACCGCCTCCAGGACGAGGTGAACCATTTCGTAGGCAGGCGTGAGGACCTCGTGCGCCGCGATCCGGAGACCGGCTTCAAACTCGTCTTCCGCAAGCTCATCCTCGCCCAGAACGTCATGCTTCCCAAGGTGCTCAACACCTTCCTCTAACGCCCGTCATTCCCGCGAAGGCGGGAATCCAGAGCGCGCGGGGTGTGGAGTGCTTGGTCCCTTCCCCCTCGATGGGGGAAGGTCAGGATGGGGGTGAACCGGGAGGCGCCTGGTCCCCTCTCCCTACAAGGGGAGAGGGCTGGGGAGAGGGTACTCCGGGGACGGGGCGTGGTAGGGTGTCCGACGCAGGGGCGTCCCTCGTGGATGCCGGAACGAGAGAGTAACCATGACCGCACGCATCGAATGGAGAACGAAGGGCGGGGGCAACGACACCCTCATCTACGTCGGCGAGTTCGGCGAGGACGACAACACCGTCCTGCGCACGTGGGAAGCCGACTCCGACGTACTCACCGACTTCCTGAACGACATGTCGGACCTCGACACGAAGGTCGCCGGTCTGGAGGTCGACGCCGACCGGCGGGACCCCGAGCAGTGGGGCAAGCTCGTCCTGACCCGGCTGCCCACCGGCGAGGTCGTGCACGTCGACCCGGAGCCGTACTGGGACGGCATCTACTACTGGTTCCGCTCCCGCGGCGTCGACCCCCACAAGTGGCGCGGCCAGCCCCGCTAACCCTCTCGTCGTTCCTGCGCAGGCAGGAACCCCGCCTGTTCCCCTCTCCCTCGAGGGAAGAGGAAGCTGCCGCATGGCAGCCGGTGAGGGTGGAACCCTCGGCGCTCGTGCAGGCGGACGGGAAGGGCTACACTGCGCCGCACGCAACCCCGCCCACCGAAGGAGCACCCATGTTCCTGACCGAAGACCAACAGCAACTCGCGAACGACATCGCGGAGCGCCTCATCGCGCGCGGCGAGACCGTCGCCGTCGCCGAGTCCACGACGGGCGGCATCGTCTCCGCCGCGCTCCTCGCGGTCGCGGGCGCGTCCCGCTACTACGCCGGAGGCGGCGTCCTCTACACCCTCAACTCCCGTATCGCACTCGTCGGCATCCCCGCCGGGACGTACGAGAACTACCGCGGTACGACGCCCGAGATGCTCGCCGCCCTCGCCGAAGCGATGCGCGAGCGCCTCGGCGCGACGTGGTGCATCGCCGAGTCCGGTGTCGCGGGACCGGGCCGCAGCCGCTTCGGCTTCCCGGCCGGACGCACCACGCTCAGCGTCGCCGGCCCCGTCACCCGCACCGAGGTCATCGAGACCGGCATCGACGACCGCGTCGCCAACATGGCCGAGTTCGCCACCCGCACCCTCCGCTACCTCCGCGACGCCCTTCAGGACGCGAATGCCTAGTACGATTATGGTATCCTCGTCCTATCGGAGACAGGAGAGCAAGGAGAACGGACGAAGCCATGACTACCGAGAGCATCCCTGCCCCTGACCTGGGAGCCCACCTCCAGTTCTGCAAGGATGTCGACTACTTCAATTCTGTCTGGCCTGAAGTACTCGCGCGGTTCCCGGATCGATACGTAGCCGTGTACAAGGGCGGGATCGTTGCCGATCACGAGACCCTCAGCGGCATCTTGGAGGCGATGGACGCAGACGGTATTCCCAGGCATCAGGCCGTGCTGAGGTACGTTGCCAGTAAGCCGCGAAAGATGATCCTGTAACGGTGGCGATCCAAGGGTATTACTCGGCTGGCAGCTATCCACCGGCGCCTTACGTCGAGGCTGAGGTCCTTGTCCATGAAAGCGGTCTCCCACCTGTCCAGATAGAGTTCCTGATCGACACGGGAGCCGACGCAACCACCCTCCTGCCCTTCGACTGGAACCGGATGGGCATACGTTCTCTGGATTCGCTTGAGGCCGGCTACCGGCAAGACGCGACCGGAATAGGAGGTGGGACGCGGTACAAGACGGTCAGGGCAACCGTCACACTCCGTGACGAAGATTCTCCCGATGGCGCCTGGGACATGCACGTCTACCTCGACCTCATTGAGGACACTGGCGACGGGGACCACGACGAGCTACCGTCCCTCCTGGGCCGCGACATCCTGAACAGATGCCTCTGCACCTTCGATGGCGTCGCAAGAACAGCGACCATCCAACGTCTGTCTCCATGACGGCTCATTGCTGTGCCGGGAGCGGGCCTGATTCCGCATCCGGTAGGCGCCCTGTCTGACCCACCTCTCCTGGGGGAGAGGAAGCTGCCGCATGGCAGCCGGTGAGGGTGAACTGGCGGGTGGTGGCTGTCATTCCGAGCGGAGCGCAGCGGAGTCCGCGCTGTAGCGCGCGGAATCCTCTCGGGGGTTCCCGTCGTTCCTGCGGAAGCAGGAATCTCGCTTGGGTGTAGGGGCGTCCCTTGTGGGCGCCCTGTCTGACCCACCTCTCCCTGGGGGAGAGAGCCTGCCCTGAGCCTGTCGAACGGGTCGACCCACTGGCGCGGCGGGTGAGGGCGAAACCGCCTACGCACACTTGCTCTATACTGAGCGCCTTGCCGCCACCGGTGAAAGGAGAGCGTCATGCAATGGGGGTCCGGCCTCTCGCGACACGCCGACCTGGACGTCGCGCTCGATGAGTGCGTAACGTCCATCAGCGCACAGGTCGACGACACCGACGCCGTCAGCTTCGTCGCGGTGTTCACGTCGCACCACTACGGCTCGCACACGGACGCGCTTCCCGTCACTGTGAGCGAACGCTTCCCCAACGCCGTCGTCATCGGCTGCTCCGGCTCCGGCGTCATCGGCTCGGGCCGCGAGGAGGAGGAAGCGCCCGCCCTCTCCGTCACCGCCGGAGTCATGCCCGGCGTCGCACTCAGCGCCTTCCACGTGACCCGCGACCAGATGCCGTCCCCCGACGCCCCGCCCGACGCCTGGCACGCCCTCCTCGGCGTCCCGCCGGACGTGCGCCCGGACTTCATCGTCCTCGCCGAGCCGTACACCACGGACGGCGACGCGCTCCTCGCGGGCTTGGACTACGCCTACCCCGGCGCGGTCAAGGTCGGCGGGCTGGCCAGCGGCGGCGGCCGCTTCTCTCCGCACAACCTCATCCTGAACGGCGCGATGCTCCGCGAGGGCGCGATCGGCGTCGCGCTCTCCGGCAACGTCGTCATCGACAGCGTCGTCGCGCAGGGCTGCCGCCCCATCGGCGAGCCGATGCACATCACCGACGCTGAGCAGAACATGATCGAGGCGCTGGACGGAATGCCGCCCATGGAGTGCCTCCAGAACATCTACGTGGCCGCGTCCCCGCGCGACCAGGACCTCATGCGCCACAACCTCTTCATGGGCATAGCGATGGACCCGCTCGAATTGGCCGACGCCGCGGGCGGCTACCTCATTCGTAACCTGCTGGGCGTCAACCAGGAGACCGGTGCGCTAGCCGTGGGCGCGCTCGTGCGCGAGGGCCAGCTCGTCCGGTTCCACGTCCGCGACGCCCAGACCTCCGGCGAGGACCTGCAGCACTCGCTCGCGACCTACCTCGACGCCGCGGGCGAGCGCACCGCCGCCGGAGCGCTGATGTTCTCCTGCACCGGGCGCGGGCGCTACCTCTACGGCAAACCCGACCACGACACGGACATCTTCCGCGACGTGGTCGGCGGCATGCCGCTCGGCGGCTTCTTCTGCAACGGCGAGATCGGGCCCGTGGCCGGAACGACCTACCTCCACGGCTACACCAGCTCCTTCGCCCTCTTCAGACCGAGGACCGCCGCCGACTGATCCTGGTCCGCTCCCCTCTCCCTTGAGGGGAGAGGGTTAGGGAGAGGGTGAACAGGCGGGGTACGGAGGCGGGGTGCCTGCCCCCTCTCCTGAGGGAGAGGGCAAAGCGCTTCAGCGCGCGGGTGAGGGCCCTCGGCGGGGCGCGGAAGAGAGTGGGGCCGTTTGATCCCCTCTCCCTTGAGGGGAGAGGGTTAGGGAGAGGGTGAACCGGCGGGGCGGCGGGGGCGGGGCGACTGACCCCCTCTCCTGAGGGAGAGGGCAAGCGCTTCAGCGCGCGGGTGAGGGCCCTCGGCGGGGCGCGCAAGAGAGTGGGGCCATTTGATCCCCTCTCCCTTAGGGGGAGAGGGTTAGGGAGAGGGTGAACCGGCGGGTTGCGGAGGTGGGGTGCCTGCCCCCCCTCTCCTGAGGGAGAGGGCAAAGCGCTTCAGCGCGCGGGTGAGGGCCCTCGGCGGGGTACGGGGATGGGGGTGTCCCCCACAACAACGTAACAACGAAGGAGACTTACGATGCGAGGACTCGAAGGACGGACCGCAGTCGTCACCGGCGGAGCGCGCGGCCTCGGCAGGGCCGCAGCCGAGCGGCTGGCGGAAGAAGGCGTGAAGGTCGGCATCCTCGACCTGCGCGGCGACGAGGCGAACGAGGTCGCGAACGCCATCGGCGGCGTGGCGTTCCAGTGCGACACCACGGACGAGGCGCAACTCGCCGCTGCTTGCGAGGGCGTCAACGCGGCCTTCGGCGGCATCGACATCCTCGTCAACAACGCCGGGCTCATCGCGCAACGCAAAGACTGGGCGACGTGGACGAAGGAAGAGGTGGAGCGGTTCGCCCAGGTGAACTACATCGGCTACTTCCTCACCATCAAGGCCGCCCACCCCTACCTCAAGGCGAGCGGACGCGGGCGCATCATCAACGTCGCCTCGCGCACCTTCTTCATGGGCAACCCTGGCCAGACGCCCTACGTCTCCGCCAAGGGCGCCGTCATCGGCCTCAGCTGGAACATGGCGAAGGAGCTCGGCGGCGACAACATCACCGTCAACGCCGTGATGCCGGGACAGGTCGCGACCCCCGGCACGCTGGAGTTCAACGACGAGGAGATGTTCAACCGCACGATGCAGAACCAGGCGATCAAGGCGCGCGTCTACCCGGAGCACCTCGCCGCCCTCATCGCCTTCCTCGCCAGCGACGACGCCTCCATGATCTCCGGCCAGTCCATCGTCGTCGACGGCGGCGGCCTCTTGCATTAGAAGAATCCCCTCTCCCTACAAGGAGAGAGGGTACTGCGGCTTGGTGTAGGGGCGTCCCTTGTGGGCGCCCAATGAGGTGGCAGGAGCGAAAGCGGCGTGTCCGCCCCCCTCTCCTGAGGGAGAGGGCAAAGCGCTTCAGCGCGCGGGTGAGGGCCCTCGGCGGGGTACGGGGTGGTGCTTGGTGTAGGGGCGTCCCTCGTGGGCGTCCCAATGACCCCACCTCGCCCTTTGGGAGAGAGCCTGCCCTGAGCTTGCCGAACGGGTCGACGCGCTTGCGCGGCAGGTAAGGGCTGCTACGCGTGCGTGTGTGTGTGCGCGTGCGGGACCGGCCCCTCGCGCTCCGCGAGGAACCCCGCGTACGGCGCCTCCGACAGATGCAGCGCGTGCGTCTCCGGGTCGCATGCCGCCCCCACCCACACCTCGCCGTCCGCGAAGTGCTCCTTCTTCCACACCGGCACCACGTGCTTGATCCGGTCCACCACGTACAGCCCCGCCAGGAACGCTTCGAGCCGGTGCGGCGCGCCCACAGCCACCACGAGGCTCACGTCGGTGATCTCCAGCCGCCCGATCCGGTGCCGCGCCGATATCGCCGGGACGTCGAACCGCGCCATCGTCTCCTCGAGGATCTGGCCGATCACCTTCTGCGCCATCCGCTCGTCGGCCTCGTACTCCAGCCGAAGCACCGGACGCCCCGCCGTGTTGTCGCGCGTCGTCCCCTCGAACGTCACCACTGCGCCGTTGTACGCGCGCTTCACCGCGTCCGCCGTCTCGCCCGCGTCGATCTCCTCCGTGCCGACCCACACGTCCGTGCCGCCGCTCACCGGCGGGTAGAACGCAACGTCGTCGCCGTCGGACAGCGGGTACGCCAGGTTGCCGAACTCCTCGTTGACCGCGATGAGGTGCGGCTTGAAGTCGCGCGGCAGCGCCGGGGCCGCCCCGAGCAACGCCTCAACCGCGTCCGCGACCACCGCGCCGTCGCGCAGCGGCAGCGTCACCCGGTCCATCCCGGCGGTCTCGCGGTAGGAGGCATAGAGGCGAATCAACACGTCCATGGCCGGATTATACCCCCTGCCCCCGTCATTCCCGCACCGGCGGGAATTCAGAGTGACCGGGCAGGTCACACGGTGGGGTGTGGTGCGGGGTTGTCCGCCCACCTCTCCTTGGGGGAGAGGTCGACGCGCAAGCGCGGCGGATGGGGGTGGACCGGACGCGGGGCGCAGCCCCTCGTCGTTCCTGCGAAGGCAGGAACCTCGCCTCGTGTAGGGGCGTCCCTCGTGGGCGCCCTTTCTCCCACCTCTCCCCCTGGGAGAGGAAGCTGCCGCACGGCAGCCGGTGAGGGTGGATCCGTGAGGCGGGTGGTCGGGTGTCTGGTCCCCTCTCCCTACAAGGGGAGAGGGTTAGGGAGAGGGGACCCTGGGGGGAGGGCGGGGTTGTCATTTCGAGCGGAGCGCAGCGGAGTACGCGTTTTACGCGCGAAATCCTCTCAGGTTGTCGCATCCCACCTCTCCCCCCGAGAGAGGAAGCTGCCGCACGGCAGCCGGTGAGGGTGGGCGGCGGGAACCTTCCGCGCCTGCCCACGTATAATTCAACGAAAGGAGACCGACCACCCATGACTCGACTCGCACTGACCACCGCCCTTCTGACTGCCGCCCTGTGGACCGCCGCTTGCGGCGCAGGGCCCACCCCCGCTCCCACAGCCACACCATTGCCCACCGCCACGCCGCCTCCCGCTGCGACTGCCACCCCGACGCCGGTACCGACCGCTACGCCTCTTCCTCCGGCGGCGACGCCCGTGCCGCCGGTCCCTGTCCCGGCGCCGACCGCCACGCACACTCCGACGCCTGCGCCGGTGCCGCCGACGCCCACACCCGAGCCGCCACCCGATCCTGAGGCGCTCTGCATCACGACCGAGGCGTACGCGTCCGAGTACCTCATGGCCGTCATAGGCCGGGACCCTGTTCCCACCGCGTACGACGCCATCAACGGGGGCGGCTGCGACTTCCCCCTCGCTGTCTACTCCGTGCGGATCGAGCTGACCAGCGGCGAGCACTCCTGGACTGCCTACGTCAACATCCCGCAGCCGGCGCGCAACCTGGACGTGCCGTTCAACGAATTCGACGTCCCGCTGGTCGACCCGGGCCTGCCGGACGGCCGCTACGCCCGGCGGGTGACCGCGCTCGCTGCTGTCGGGGCCCGGGAATTCGAGATGGAGATCCCCGGTTTCGAGGACGTCTACCTGGTGAGCGACATCGAGTCCCAGCAGGCGCAGCTCTTCCGCCATCGGGGCATATGGGAGCGCAGCGGTCTCGTCAACTACGACTACACCGGCGCGTGGGTCTGCCTCGCCTGCGACGAGTTCTACGTCGCCACCGCGGCCGTGAGCGTCCGCGACGACGCGGTGACCTCCGTCTCCTCGGCCGATCCGGACATCGCCATCATCCCCGTGCCGGAGCGCTTCATCCCCATCGCGGGCCTGTTCGAACTCCTGCAGGAGGCCGTCGACCAGGGCGCACACAGCATCGACGTCAACTACGACGAGCAGTACGCCTACCCCACCTTCTTCTTCATCAACTACGACGACGAGGTCGAGGACGAAGAGCGGGGCTTCACCATCCGCAGCTTCACTCCACGATAACTCGACGGAGGAAGTGACGGTGTCATGCTGAGCGGAGCCCGCGCTTTAGCGCGCAAACATCCTCTCGGGATAACCCCGCTCATGGTGAGCCTGTCGAACCACCGTCGCTCCTGCGCAGGCAGGAACCTCGCCCCACCTCGCCCCATGGGAGAGAGCCTGCCCTGAGCTTGCCGAACGGGTCGCCGCGCTTGCGCGGCGGGTGAGGGTGAACCCTCGGCGGGCCGCCCTGCCTCCTACCGCACTGCCCGCCTCACGCGAAGTATCTCTGGGGAACGTTTTGAGCATCTGCACTCGTATCACTTAATGAGAGACCAACAACGAGGGCACAGATGACCACGCGGATGAAAGTGGCGATGGTGGGTATGGCGCTTCTCCTATCCATCGCAGCGGGCGGCGCCGGGTACGTCATCCTGGTGCGAGACTCCGGCTCTGCTCAAGCGGACCTCCTGCGGCATCAGCGCATGTGGGAGCGCGCAGGCTTCGTCAATTACGACTACACCGGCAGCTGGGTGTGCGAATGCGCTGAAGGATGGGGGGCGGAGGCGCTGATAACTGTGCGGGGCGGCGAGGTAGCCGCCGTGGACATCCGGTCATCGTGGCCGATCGATGCCGTGTTGTACTCTCAGACTATCGAAGACTTGTTCGCGCTCACCCAGGCCGCTATTGCAGGCAACGCCGACCGCGTCGAAGTCTCGTACGACGAAACGTATGGCTATCCTGCGGAACTGCTCATCGACTACTACGAACATATGAGAAACGAGGAGCGGGGTTTCGTCGTGCGCAGCTTCACGCCCCGGTAACCGCCGCTGGGGCTGTAGGTGTAACCTTCCACCATGACACAGCGCGGCATGCGGAAGGAACAGACCCTCTTCGAGCACGTGCGCCGACAGCACGAGGACGAGAACGCCCCGCTCGCCGCCCGCATGCGCCCCCGCACGCTCCAGGAGTACGTCGGCCAGCGACACCTGCTCGGCGAAGGCCACGTGCTCGAGCGCGCCATCCGCACCGGACAGGTCCCCTCCATGGTGCTCTGGGGCCCCCCCGGCACCGGCAAGACAACGCTCGCGCGGCTCGTCGCCGGCCTCACGAAGTCCCACTTCATCGGCGTCTCCGCCGTCACCTCCGGCGTCGCTGACCTCCGGCAGGCCGTCGAGGAGGCCCGCGAGATACGCGCCACCGAGGACCTCGGCACCATCCTCTTCGTCGACGAGGTGCACCGCTTCAACAAGGCACAGCAGGACGCCATCCTCCCCCACGTCGAGAACGGCACCGTCACCTTCATCGGCGCGACCACCGAGAACCCGTCCTTCGAGGTCATCTCCGCGCTCCTCTCCCGCACCCGCGTCCTCACGCTCTACCCGCTCAGCGACGACGAGGTCGCGCAGGTCGTCCGTCGCGCCCTCGCCGACACCGAGCGCGGCCTCGGCAACGAGCGGGTCACGCTCGACCCGGACGCGCTCGCGTTCCTGCAGGAGGTCGCATCCGGCGACGCCCGCGTCGCGCTGAACGGCATCGAGCTCGCGACCGAGATCGCGCTGCGCGACGCGGACGGCGCGAAGCGCGTCGACCGCGCGCTCATGGAGGAGGCGCTCCAGCGCCGCGCCCTCCACTACGACAAGGCGGGCGACAGCCACTACGACACCATCTCCGCGTTCATCAAGTCCGTGCGCGCATCGGACCCGGACGCCGCGGTCTACTGGCTCGCGCGGATGCTCGAGGCCGGCGAGGACCCGCTCTTCATCGCCCGGCGCATCGTCATCCTCGCCGCGGAGGACGTCGGCATGGCCGACCCGCAGGCGCTGCCGGTCGCCGTCGCCGCGCAGCAGGCCGTCCACTTCGTCGGCCTTCCCGAGGGCGCGATCCCGCTCGCCGAGGCGACGGTCTACCTCGCGACCGCTCCCAAGAGCAACGCGTCCTACATGGCGTTGAACCGCGCGATGGACGAGGTCCGTACCGGGCGCCAGCACCCGGTGCCCCTCCACCTGCGCAACGCCGTCACCGGCCTCATGCGCAACCTCGGCTACGGCGCGGAGTACAAGTACGCCCACGACTACAAGGGGCACTTCGCGGGTCAGCAGAACCTGCCGGACGAGCTGGCGGGCAAACGCTTCTACGAGCCCGGCGACCAGGGCTACGAGCGCACAGTGCGGGAACGCATCGAGGCGTGGTGGGGGAAGGCGAAGCGCGAGGGTGCCTGACCGGCGCTAGGCCCCGCTCGTCAGCCGCTTGATGGCGACGCGCTCCCTGACCCCGTCGACAGTGCACTCGCACTCGTTCAGGATGTCGCGCCCCAGCAGGGACGGCAGTTGCTGCCACGCGTCTCCCCGTGTCAGGTGCACGTCGATCTCGAACTCCTGGAAATGGCCGAAGGCGTCATGGTCCTGGAACCGGAGAACGGCCCGCGTCGCCTTGTACCGGGCCTCGCCGCCCACGCCCTCCACCTTTTGGTACCGTCCCGGTATCCGGCGAACGTCTATGCCCATCGCGGTCATGTCGTGAGGCATCAATGACGTCGCGTGGGCGCCCGTGTCCACGAGGAACTCGATATCTCCGTGAAGATGAAGGTCAGGGAGGTATACCTCGCCGTAGACGTAAGGCGCCGGCGGGTTGTCCTCCTTGTAATACCCGTCTATCGCCACGTTACAGGATCATCCGCCGGGGCCTCCTGGAAGCGAACCGGATGAGCGTGTGGTTGGGAGGGAAGCCCTTGGTCTTCAACATGGCCAGGATCTTCTTCAGCGTCGGGTGATTGGCCACGATCTCCCCGTCGTAGACCGCCACGTATTGGTCGGGGTAGTCCTTCTTGACCTGTGCCCATATCGAGTTGAGATAGTCGATGTCTCTGCCGAACCGGTGGAAGTGGGCGTCCAGCTCTTCCCGGTTGGGAATCTCGATGGTCATGTCCGGCGCTCCTCGCGGGGTTCTGCGTTAATAGCCGTATTGCCCCATACGTGTCAGGGGACAGTATAGCAGTCGTGGGGCCATTTGGGCCGTCCGTTTGGGAACTACGCTGCACCAGGCGCGATGACGCAAAGGTCTCCGGCCCCGAGGACGCTTAGCGTGAAATCGTTACATATTTCACAATTTCTGCGCGTAATCCGCCGGAAATCCGGCTGCACAGGGGTTGCATGTCCGTGCACGGCGTCCTACAGTGGTATCGGACGGTACGGAGGGTGGTGGGTGGTCGCCCCTCCGAAGAAACCGGAACTGACGAAGGGAGGTGCACCATGGGTATACGCGCGGTCTACGTGCTGCATCACCGGTGGCACTTCCCCTGTACGGCCCTCCCGGCGGCCTGAGCGCTGCCGGAGGAGGGCAGGCGGAAGCCGGAAGCTCCGTTATTCAGAGCAGGCAAGAGCGCCCGGAACGGCTCGACGAAGCCCGAGGCGGCCTGGGTCCGGCAGTGATCGCCGGGAACGGCAACGGAGCGGAAGGTGAGCCCCGCGAGTCGCGGGGCACAGACCAGTGCCGGAGCGGTCGAGAGGCCACTCCGGCACTTCTGTTTGGCCCCCTCTCCCTACAAGGGGAGAGGGCTGGGGAGAGGGTACTGCCAGAGGGGCCGGGCAGGGTTTGTCATGTTGAGCGTAGCCCGCGCTTTAGCGCGCAACGTTCTCTCGGGGTGTCCGCTCCCCTCTCCCTTGATGGGAGAGGGGCCGCGCAGCGGCGGGTGAGGGTGAACTTGGAAATGGATGCCCCGCCTCTTACAGCCCGTAGAATTCCTTCGGGTTGTCCTCCAGTATCTTCCGCGCGACCGTGTCGCTGATGCGGCCTTCCGACGCCCACCGGCGCACCGCGTCGATCGCGTCCGGCTCAGCCGACGTGTCGAAGTGTGAGTAGTCGGTGCCCATCATCAGGCTGTCCTCGGTGCCGTACGTCAGGATGTGCGAGATGTCCTCAACCGCGTCCACGGCCACGAAGAACCTGTTCTTCTTGAAGAGGTTCTCCCCCATCTCGAACTTCCGTATCCACGACCGCCGCTTCTTCTCAGCCTTCAGCCGGTCCACCACGTACGGTATCCACGTCGAGCCCGCCTCGATGAAGCCCCAGCGGATGTTCGGGAACTTGTCCGGCACCTCGTAGAGCACCAGCGCGTGGAACGCGTCCATGATGGGGATGCCGCCCAGGCT
>DAOUJK010000071.1:0-42816 GCA_034422795.1 Dehalococcoidia bacterium
GAGTCCGACGCCGAACAGCACCACTACGTCGCGCAGCAGCGTCGTGCCGTTCGTTGCTATAGCCAGGGGATCGAAGTAGTAGAAGATCGACAGGGGCGCCAATGGCTCCGCCGGGCCCCATATCGCCCCCACGAAGTCCAGGAAGTACATCACTGTCAGTATCCCCGCGGTCAAGGACACCGTGCGGCCACCGTCCGAACTCACGGCGGAGAGCAGCATCCCCATCCCGCCCGCCGCCAGGAGCACGCCCAGTTCGTTCAACTGGGCCAGCATCAGCGTCCCCCCTTCCACGTCGCCAGCAACGCCCGTGAGCGCCGCCCCTGCCATCGACCCCAGCCAGGACATCGTTACGATGACCACAGCCCCCACCACCAGCACGCCTATCTTCGCTGCCAGGTAGCGCCAGCGCGCCATGGGCGATGCGAGCAGCATCAACGCTGTGCCCCGCTCGATCTCCCGCGCCGCCGCGCCACTCGATACCGACAGCACGAAAGCGAGTCCCGCGATGATGTAGACCGGATGGCGATAGTCGAGCGCGATGTAGCTCGTTATCGTAGTCCCGAACCCCGCCTGTGCGCGGAACATCGCAGCCATTGGTGCAGGCAACGATTCGAACAGATCGGCAAGCGCATCCAACCCACCGAACGCATCGAACGTATAGACGATGATCAGGCTCATCAGGAACAAGCCCACCGACACGGCGAGCAGCCCGGTCCGGTGCGAGCGAAGCGTATTCGTGAAGACGCTACACATCGGCCAGTTCTCTGCCCCCGTCCGCACCGTAGAAGCCCATGAACAGGTCTTCCAGGCTCAGCCGCTCGTAGGTCATGTCCGCCACGTCGTGCTTTGCCAACTCCCGCAACACCTCGTTGATATCGCCGACGACGGCCAATTCCCAGCGCGCGCCCTCGCGGGATAGTACTTCAACGCCTGGTATGGACAACTCCGCGGGCGGCGGCCCCCTGAACTCAACTTCCATCGTCCGCGCCTTCCCCTCACGCAACGCTTCCACCGACCCGGTCCCCACGATGCGGCCATCGCGGATGAGCGCCACCCGTTCGCAGACCTCCTCCACGTCCGACAGGACATGTGAAGACATGAACACCGTCGCGCCCCTGTCCCGCGCCTCCCTGATGATAGAGAACAACTCCTGGCGCATCAGCGGGTCGAGGGCCTCTGTCGGCTCGTCCATGACCAGTACGTCGGGGTCGTGCTGCATCGCCTGGACGAGCGCCAGCTTCTTCGCCATGCCTGAGGAGTATCCCTTCACCTTTCGACGAAGTGCTGCGTCCGGCAGTTCCAGGCGCTCCAGCAACTCCGCCTGGCGGGGGAGTCTGCCCCTGATGCCCCGAAGGCTCGCCACGTAGTCCAGGAAGTCCTGCCCCGTGAAGCCGCTGGCGAACGCCACCACGTCCGGCAGGAACCCGAGCCTTGCCTTTATGGACACGGTCTCGCTCCAGGCGTCCATCCCAAGCACGTGGGCACTGCCTTGGTCCGCGCGGATGAACCCCGTCAGGACACGTATCGTCGTGGTCTTGCCGGCGCCGTTGGGACCGAGGAAGCCGAATATCTCACCCTGCCCTACGCCGAGGTCGACTCCCCGCAGGGCCTCGACACTACCGAAACGCTTGTGGACGCCCGATACACTGAGGGCCTGCACTCCCGCTTCGCTCATGCAACATCCTCGGCCGTCACCTGTCCGTCCCGGAGATGAAGGTGATGGGCAGCACGCAAGTACACCTCGGGCAGCGCATGGGGATCAGCAGTCGTCACGAGGGTCTGAGGATAGCAACATGCCTCTTCCAGCACGAGTTTCCTCCGGCGCCCGTCCAGCTCGGACAGCGCGTCGTCCAGCAGCAGCAGCGGCTGGTCTCCTCTCCGCTCAGCGAGGAGACGCGCTTCGCCCAGCCGCAGCGCCAGCGCCGCGAGCCGGGCCTGACCGCGAGAAGCGTGCCGCGACGCTTCCACCCCGTTCAACAGCAGTTGCAGATCGTCGCGATGGGGGCCGACGAGCGTCATGCCGCGCGCACGCTCCTGGTCCCGCGACGCAACCAGCGCCTCTCTCAGTGCGCGCTCCCCGTCCCCGTCTTCCGGCTCCTTGGCCGTGCCTACATAGGTGATCGACAGCGCGTCCTGTGACGACAGACGCTCGAAAGCAGACGCGGCGGCCTGCCCCAACGCTGCCATGGATGACCAGCGTTCGCCCAGCAGCGCCGTCCCTTCTCTCACCAGTGCATCGTCCCAGAAGGTGAGCTCTGCCTCCCCTGCGCGCCGTTCGCGCAGGGCGCGCAGCAGTGTATTCCTCTGTGCCAGCACCCGCTGATACCGTGCCAGCGCCTGCACGTAGGCCCGCGATACCTGTGCGAGCAACACGTCCAGGTAGCGCCTGCGACCGCGCGGAGGGCCGAACACCATCTCGATGTCCTCCGCAGCGAAGAGCACGGCGCCCATCATCCCCACGAGGTCGGACGCTCGCTTCGGCGCGCCGTTCACTCTGACTTGCTTTCCAGTGCTACCGCCCTCCTTGCAGTCGAGCCCTACGCGCAGTTCGAGCGGGCCGTACGGCCCGTCGAGCGTTGCCGCCACGATCGCATACCCTCCAGCATCCGCCGCCTGCCATGAGACGACATCCCGCTCCGTCACCGCACGGTACGACTTCCCGATGGCGAGCAGGTACATCGCCTCCAGCAGGTTGCTCTTGCCTTGCCCGTTCTCTCCGGTGATGACGGTGAGCCCCGGCCTCAGTGCGAGGTCCAGTTGTCGATAGGAACGGAAGTTCGTAAGCGTCAGGTTCGTAAGTTGCACTGCCAGGGTCCTCTTGGACGCGCCTTCTCAGGCCATGATAAGCGCACAGGCATCTTCAAGTGAGTAGTCCACTTATCACACTGGCCAGTACGATATACATCCAAGCGACAGCGCTTCACGTAATATAGATAGACATACATATCCGATACGACGACTGGCTAACGATATTGGGTTCCGTAATCGTGAAAGCAGCCGCTGAATCGTCTGGCTAACTTGATGTATCGCCGTACGGAGGAGCATAGAATCTCCGGTAGAACAAAGGAGTCGCAGCCCATGCTCAAGCACATCGCCCCCGGTCTTCGGAGTGCAGCCGCACTCACCCTCATCCTGCTCATGCTCGCCGTGTTCGCCGCCGCTTGCGGCGATCCGGAGCCCACGGCCACGCCGACACCCCGGCCAACGCCGACCCCCGTTCCCACGGCCACGCCGACACCGCTACCCCCGACTCCCACTCCGGCACCGATGCCCGAGGCCATGCCAACGGCTATGCCGGACCCGGATACGCCAACGGACCAACCGCAGCCGGGTTCTCCGGGAGAGTTCGTCATCACTGACACCACAACCGTGGGCGAGCTCATGTCCATGCTCTCCCAGGACGAGCTCATGTGCCTGAGCGACGCCTCGGGCGGTGCGCTCGATGCGTTCCGGGACGTTCCGCTGTCGGCGGTCCCGCCGGAGACGATGGAGGCTTCTCTCCCGTTCCAGTGCTTCATGCCGGAGACCGTGGTCAACATACAAATCGCCATGATGTCCCTCCAGGCCGGAGGGTTGAGCGCGGAGACGACCGGCTGTATCCGGGGTGTCGCCATGGAGCACCCGGACCTGTTCTCAGACCAGGAGCCTGCTTCTCCGGCTGAGGGTGTCGCCCAATTCGGTGGGTTCATGCAGATGATCCTCTGCATGAGCGACGAGGAGGCCGCTGCCTTCGCAGGAGACGACGACCCCGGCTTCCCTCCGCCATCCGCCTTGCGGTGCATGGAAGAGCAACTGGGCAGTCTGGAGGGACTCCTGACCGTCTTCATGGGCGCGGAGCCGGACCTCGCCGCGCTCGGTGAGCTGTTCGCCGCCGCGCAGGAGTGTGGGCTGGACCTTGCGCCGCCGGGGAGCGGCAGCCTGCAAGGTCAGTAGGTCCCACCCGTCCGCTTCCCTCGTACCACTATCGCAGCGAGCCGCCCTGAGGGCGGCTCGCAGTATGTCTGCGCCCTCTCACCTCGCCTGGCGCAGGAAGCGGGGAGGCGCGCTCCGCGCCTTTGACACTCCGCCATAGCGCCCATAGCATGGCCAAATGCGCTTGTGGACAGTGCGCAGCGACCTACTCACCACCTCCAGCATCTTTGCAATGGTCTCTCTGCTGGCGCTGCTCGCGCTGGCCACAGCCGCTTGCGGCGCTCCAGCGCCAATCCCAACGGCAACGGCGACTCCGCTCCCGCCTGCTGCCACGGCAACACCAACGCCAACACCGGCCCCCACGGCGGCGCCTACCCCACTGCCAGCCACCGCCACTCCAACACTGGCTCCTGCCGCCATGCCGGGCTTCGACAAGGAGACGCTCATCGGCGAGATCTTCGCGGCGGTACTCACGGAGGAAGAAGCCGGTTGCATCGAGGAAAACGTCGGCAGCGCCGTGTTCCAAGAGCTGCTTGCCGCCTCCCTGACGGACCCCGCCTTTGGCTTCGACTCCCTCATAGATTGTCTCTCACCGGAGCAACTCGACAACCTGACCATCGCTCTTCTCACCGCTGAGGCGGGCGGCGTGAGCGCCGAGACGGAGCACTGCATACGGGGCATCTACGCCGAGAGCACGATGGACGACATCATCTACCGTTACTTCGGCATGGTGCTCTGCTTCTCGGAGGAGGAGGCCAGCGCGTACTTCGGCGAGGACGACGACGACAACTGGATACTCCCTCCCCCCACCGTGCTGCGGTGCGCCGAGAAGGAGGTCGGACTGCGAGCCCTCGCCGACGCTCCCTTGATGGGCGAGGAAAACAAGGAGGCCAATGACGCGCTGGATCGGTGCGTCGACGAGTACTACCGCCAACGTGACGCCTCCTGACCTGTGCTGGCTGCGGGCACGCCGTCTCCGCGCCTTTGACACCCCGCCCCCACGCCCATAGCATTGTTCAATGCGCCCGTGGACAGTGCCTGTGAGCGACGCACCCGCAACGACCCATGAACTCCAACCCATCGTCTGGCAGAACGGACGTCTCCTTCTGCTCGACCAGACCATGCTTCCCACTCGGGAAGAGTGGGTGGCCGTCAGCGACGTAGCCGGCGCAGTCGAGGCCATACGCTCCATGCGCGTGCGGGGCGCCCCCGCCATCGGCGTCGCTGCGGCGTACGCCATGGCGCTCGCCGCCCGCAACGTGGAAACCGCCGCGATGCCTGCTTTCCTGCAAGAGTTGGACGCGCAAGCCGACCTGATTGCCGCCGCACGCCCCACCGCCGTCAACCTCGGCTGGGCAATGCAGCAGTGCCGGAGCGTTGCGCGCGCGTGCAGTACGCCGGAGCAGGCTGCCGCGCGCATCCTCTCTCTCGCGCACGCCATACGGGAGAACGATATCGAGTCCAACAAGGCCATCGGGCGCAATGGAGCCGCGCTGATGCCGGACTCCGGCGGCGTGCTCACCCACTGCAACACCGGCGCGCTCGCGACTGCGGGCTACGGCACGGCGCTCGGCGTCATCCGCGCCGCGTGGGAGTCGGGCAAGCGGCCTCAGGTCTTCTGCACCGAGACGCGCCCGTGGCTGCAGGGAGCGCGCCTGACCATGTGGGAGTTCGGGCGGCTCGGGATCCCCACCACGCTCATCGTGGACTCGGCCGCGGGCGCACTCATGGCGTCCGGCAGCGTCGCCGCCGTCGTGACGGGCGCCGACCGCATCGCGGCGAACGGGGATACCGCGAACAAGATCGGAACGTACAGCCTGGCAGTGCTTGCGGCTGCGAACGGCATCCCCTTCTACGTCGCGGCCCCATTCTCCACCGTGGACCTGGACGTGCAGCGCGGCGAGGACATACCCGTCGAGGAGCGGTCCGGCGCGGAGGTGACCTCGCTGGGAGGACGGTCCGTCGCGGCAGAAGGCGTTGCGGTCTGGAACCCCGTGTTCGATATCACGCCCGCCGGACTCATCACCGGCATCATCACGGAACGCGGCGTGCTCCGTCCGCCCTACGAGTCGCCACTGCGATCCCTCGCCGCGCAGCCGGAGGTGGCATGACGGACCTGCCTCGCGCAACCGTCGGGATCATCGGCGGCACCGGCGTCTACGACATGGAGCTGGAGAGCGTGTGCGAAGTGACGCTCTCCACGCCGTACGGTGAGCCGAGCGGGCCCATCTCCATAGGCCGGGCGGGAAGCGTCACGGCTGCGTTCCTTCCACGGCACGGCATCGGCCATCGCATATCGCCCACGGAACTGAACTCCCATGCCAACATCCACGCATTCAAGCAGTTGGGCGTGGAGCGCGTGGTTTCCGTGAGTGCAGTGGGCAGCCTGCGGGAGGAGATAGCGCCCCTGCACATGGTGGTTCCCGACCAGTTGATAGACCGCACGAGGTTGCGCGGGAACACCTTTTTCGGCGATGGTTTAGTAGCGCACATCTCGTTCGCGGACCCGTTCTGCCCCGAACTGAGCGCTCGACTGGCAGATGCGGTCGAGGAAGACGCCTCGGCGACGGTGCACCGGGGAGGGACGCTGGTGGTGATGGAGGGCCCCGCGTTCTCCACACGGGCGGAGTCCGCGCTCTACCGATCGTGGGGCGCCAGCATCATCGGCATGACGGCGCTGCCCGAGGCGAAACTGGCCCGCGAGGCGGAGATGTGCTACGCCACGCTCGCGTGCGCGACCGATTACGATGTATGGCACGACGAGTACGCAAGCGTGACCGTTGAGGTGGTGATTCAGAACCTGCAGAGGAACGTGGTTGCATCGAGGGAGACGTTGGCGCGCCTCATACCCAGGCTCACGGCCGAGCGCACATGCGGCTGTAGAGACGCCCTGCGCAACGCGATAGTCACCCCCATGCACCTCGCCCCACAGGAGACGCTCGAGCGTCTCGGCCCCATCGTTTCCCGGTATACCAGCGAAGCAGGAGTGTAACGACATGGCACGTGGCAGACAGGAACCCGGCGAACCGTACCGGCGCATATCCGTTCAGGACGCGCACGAGATGCAGCAGGAGGGAGCGCTCGTCGTCGACGTGCGCCGTCCCGACGAGTGGGTGACCGGACACGCCTCCGGGGCTGTCCATATCCCGGTGGACGACTTCCTCGGAGAGGCGGAGGCGAAGCTTCCGAAGGACGCGGACCTCCTCTTCATCTGCGCGGCCGGCGTCCGCAGCGGACTGGCGGCGGAGATGGCCGCGGCGCTCGGCTTCGAGTCCGAGCACCTTTACAACATCGAGGCAGGCACGCCGAAGTGGATCGAGGCGGAGTTGCCCACCGACTACGGCGACTAGGAAGGGAGAACCTCTTGCAACCGGAAGGAAAACTCGGAGACGTGAAGGACCCGTCCCTCGCGGAAGAGGGCGTGCGGTTGATCGAATGGGCGTCGCGGGAGATGCCCGTGATCCGCCTCATCAGGGAGCGTTTCGGCAGGGAGAAGCCCTTGCAGGGGCACACCATCGCGGCGTGTCTGCATGTGACGTCGGAAACGGCGAACCTCGCTCTCGCAATGCAGGCTGGAGGCGCGGACGTGCGCCTCTGTGCGAGCAACCCGCTCTCCACGCAGGACCCCATCGCCGCCGCGCTCGCGGTCGCTTACGACATCCCCACCTACTCCATCAAGGGCGAGGACAACGACACCTACTACCAGCACATCTCCTCCGTCCTGGACGCGAAGCCGCACATGACGATGGACGACGGCGCGGACCTCGTCGCCATGCTCCACACCCAGCGGCAGGCGCTCCTCGACGGTGTCATCGGGGGGATGGAAGAGACCACCACCGGCGTCATCCGCCTGCGCAGCATGGCGAAGGCCGGCAAGCTCCGCTACCCGATCATCGCCGTCAACCAGGCCGACACCAAGCACATGTTCGACAACCGCTACGGCACGGGCCAGAGCACCCTGGATGGCATCACCCGCGCCACCAACCTGCTCTTCGCAGGGAAGAATGTGGTGGTCGCGGGCTACGGCTGGTGCGGGCGCGGCATAGCGATGCGCGCCAGGGGCATGGGTGCGCAGGTCATCGTCACTGAGATCGACCCCGTACGGGCGCTCGAAGCGACGATGGACGGCCACCAGCTCATGCGCATGGACGAAGCCGCTAGGGCGGGGGACGTCTTCATCACGGTGACCGGCGGCAAGCACGCGATCGACGCGCAGCACTTCCAAGTGATGAAGAACGAGGCTGTCATCGCTAACAGCGGCCACTTCAACGTGGAGATCAACCTGGACGCACTGGAGGACGCCTCCATCGAGAAGCGGGACGTGCGCCCAATGGTGCAGCAGTACGTCATGGCGGACGGACGCAAGATCAACGTGCTCGCGGAAGGACGGCTGGTCAACCTCGCCGCCGCTGAGGGGCACCCATCCGCGGTGATGGACATGAGCTTCGCCAATCAGGCGCTCAGCGCGGAGTACATGGCGAAGAACGCCGCCAGTCTCCCGGTAGACGTCTACGACGTTCCGCTGGAACTGGACCAGCAGGTCGCCTCGCTCAAACTGGAAGCCATGGGCCTCTCCATGGATACGCTCTCTGATGAACAGGCCGCCTACCTGGCGGGATGGGAAGCAGGCACCTAGCCCGCGCACAACGCAACTTGAAGTTCGGAGGACCCAGGGAATGACACAGACCGGAACGACGTTCGAGACCTCGCCTTCTTATCTGCTCACCTCGGAATCCGTTACCGAGGGGCACCCCGATAAACTGTGTGATCAGGTATCCGACGCTATCCTCGACGCTATCTATGCCCAGGACCCAATGGCCCGCGTCGCCTGCGAAACGGCCACCGGCACGAACATCGTCATGGTGGTCGGCGAGATCACCACGACCGCGAAGGTCGACTACGAGGCGGTCGTCCGCGACACGGTCAGGCGCATCGGCTACGACGACCAGGAGATCGGCATCGACTACAAGACCTGCGAAGTCATCGTTCGCGTGCACGAACAGTCCCCGGACATCAAGGCCGGAGTGGACACTGCGCTCGAGGAACGAGGAAAGGACGGCGTCAGCGACGAGTTGAACCTCGGGGCGGGCGACCAAGGGATGATGGTCGGTTTCGCTTGCAGTGAGACAGCGGAGTTCATGCCGCTCACGATATCGCTCGCGCACAAGCTCACCCGTCGTCTCTCCATCGCCCGGAGGGAGGGGGTGATTCCCTACCTGAAGCCGGACGGCAAGTCGCAGGTCACCGTGGAGTACGAGCACGGCAAACCGAAGCGCATCGCGGCCATCGTCGTCAGCACCCAGCACAGCGCGGACGTCTCCAACGAGCAGATCGAACAGGACGTGCGCGCGCACGTCATCGGCGAGGTTGTTCCCGCAGAGCTCATAGACGACGAGACCCGCATCTACGTGAACCCGTCAGGGCGTTTCGTTGTCGGCGGACCCCACGGTGACTCCGGCCTCACGGGCCGCAAGATCATCGTCGACACGTATGGAGGCGTCGCACGCCACGGCGGCGGGGCCTTCTCCGGCAAGGACCCCACAAAAGTGGACCGCTCGGCCACCTACGCCGCGCGATGGGTCGCGAAGAACGTCGTCGCCGCCGGTCTCGCCGACCGATGCGAGGTGCAGGTCTCGTACGCCATCGGCGTCGCGGAGCCCACGAGCCTTGCCGTGGAAACGTTCGGCACGAACAAGGTGGACACAGCGCTCATAACCGAGTTGGTGAAGAAGCACTTCGATCTGCGCCCGCGCGCCATCATCCGCGACCTCGAACTCAGGAGGCCCATCTACGGCCCAACCGCTTCTTACGGGCACTTCGGTCGGATGGACGTTGACTTGCCCTGGGAGCGCACGGACAAGGTGGAGGCCCTCCGCGACGACGCGGACCTCGGAGCCGCACGTTGAGCAGCGGCCCCCTCATCCGCTTCGGGACCGACGGCTGGCGCGCCCTCATCGCCCGCGAGTATACGTTCGAGAACGTGCGCATCTGCGCCGCGGCTGTCGCCGCGTACCTCAGGGAAGAAGGGCTGGGTGAGCGCGGCGCAGTGGTGGGCTACGACACCCGCTTCGGCTCGCCGGAGTTCGCCGCTGAGGCCGCGGCCGTCATCGCGGCGAACGGCCTGCCCACGTACCTCTCTGACCAGGTCTCCCCCACCCCGGTCGTCAGCTACAGCATCCTCCACCGGCGGGCGGGCGGCGGCGCCATCATCACGGCAAGTCACAACTCGGGACTGTGGAACGGCTTCAAGTACAAGCCGGACTACGCGGGCAGCGCTCCTCCTGAGATCGTCTCCAGGATCGAAGCTCATATTGACGCCCTCCAGGCAGCGGGCGGTGTGAACGCGCCTGGACGAAACGCCCCGCAGCCGCAACTCGTCGACATGAAGTCTCCGTACCTCGCGAACCTCGCGTCCGCCATGGACCTGGATGCGATCGGGGCTGCTGGCCTGCGTATCGGCGTGGACTCCATGCACGGCGCAGGTGCGGGCTTCTTCAGCGCTGCCCTCGCAGACGCCGGGGCCGACGTGCAGGAGATGCGCGCCGAGCGGAACCCCGCGTTCCCGGGCATGCGTCAGCCCGAACCGATCGAAACCAACCTCGGCCCGAGCATCGAAGCCGCGCGCGCTGGACGTTTCGACGTGGTGCTTGCCAACGACGGTGACGCCGACCGCCTCGGCGTGCTCGATGAGAATGGCGCGTTCATAGACACGCTCTCGACTTTCTCGCTCCTCTGCCTCCACCAACTGGACAGCAAGGGACTGCGCGGCCCCATCGTGCGTTCCCTCACGCAGAGCGCCATGGTGGACAAGCTGGCGGCCCTCTACGACGTACCTGTAACCGTTACGCCCGTGGGCTTCAAGTTCGTGGGCCCCAGGATGATCACGGACGACGCTGTCGCCGCCGGAGAAGAGAGCGGTGGCTACGCGTTCCGCGGCAACATCCCGGAGCGCGACGGCATCTTCAGCGGCCTGCTCTTCGTGGAGCTGATGGTCAGGACCGGCAAGCGGGCATCGGAACTCGCCAAACTGCTCTTCGAGAAGGTCGGCGAGCATGCCTACGACCGCCTGGACGTCGACCTCGCTCCCGATGACCCGAAACCGGATACGCTGGCACTCGCTGCGAAGCCGCCGGCCTCTATCGCCGGTCTGCGCGTCACGGACACCGACACCATGGACGGGGTTCGGTACGTGCTCGAGGACGGCTTCTGGGGACTCATACGCCCTTCCGGCACCGAGCCCCTGCTCCGCGTCTACGCGGAGGGCGACAGCCCCCAACGCGTCGCTGAGATGCTCAAGGACCTGCGCAGTCTCGCAGGTGTATGAGGAGAGCCCGCTCGATGAGCGGGCTCTCCGTTTCCAATCGTGATGAGAATGGGCGTCAGCGCTTGGTGTACTGCGGAGCGCGGCGGGCTCGCTTCAGACCGTACTTCTTGCTCTCCTTGATGCGCGCGTCCCGCGTCAGGTAGCCGTGCTTGCGGAGCTCCTTCCTGAGATTGGGGTCCGCGACGAGCAGCGCACGGGCGATGCCATGCCGGAGTGCGTCCGCCCATGCGGAGACCCCGCCGCCCTCGATCTTGGCAACCACGTTGAACCGATCGGCCGCCTCGGAGATCGTCGCGAACGGCTGCATCGCACGCTTCTGCCAATCTATCCAGGGGAGGGCCTCCTCCAACGGCTTGCCGTTCACCACCACTGCGCCAGTGCCGCCAGGATAGAGACGTACACGAGCGATTGCGGATTTCCGCTTCCCCGTCCCGTAGTAGTAGCTCTCCTGTGTGGTCATTTGTTCTCGCTCTCCTCGTCCTGCTGGCTCTCGACGGCTTCTGCCGCTTCAGGTCCATCCTCCGACGACTCGTCCCCGGCGGTCTCCTCGGCTGCGGCAACGGCCACCTCAGGCTCGTCTTCTGCTGGGGCTACCTCCGCGGCCTCCTCAACCTCCGTGGGCTCGACTGCAGCCTGCGGCGCTTCTTCTTCGGCTGCAGTCTCCTCGCGCGCCGTGCGACGCCTGCGTCGTGCCGGGGCGGGTGGCGGTGCGGCGGGCGCCTGTTTCGCCTTGCCCATGCCGATGCGGACCTGCGCCTCGTGCGGGTGCGTTGCAGACGTGTACACCTTCAGCCGGCGAAGCATTCTGCGGCCGAGCCGGTTCCGAGGCAGCATCCCCTTTACCGCGAGCTCGACCACCCGCTCGGGGAAGCGCGTCAGCATCTCTTCCAGCGTGCGTGTCCGCATGCCACCCAGATAGCCGGAATGACGGTAGTACAGCTTCTGCGACATCTTGTTCCCGGACACACCCACCTTCGCGGCGTTCACCACGATGACGAAGTCGTCCGACAACTGGTGGCGGCTGTAGTCCGCGCGATGCTTGCCCTGTAGCAGACCGGCGACCTTCGTGGCCAAGCGGCCGAGCCGCTCACCCTCGGCGTCCACAACGTGCCACCGCTCCTTACGGGCTGCCGGGTTCGTATGTTTCGTCGTGCGTTGTAGTTGCATGGTTCTCAGGCGGGAATCCCGCGTATCTCACTTCCTGTAGTGTCAGGCCGCGCGCGGGAAGCACCGCCTCCGCCGCGCCCTGCGCTCCGCTCTCGGTCATCTGCTCGAACGCGCTCACCGTCATTCTGCCGAGCCCCACCTCCACCAGCGCCCCTACGGTGCGGCGCACCTGTTGGGGGAGAAAGGCGTTCGCCTCCAACTCCACTGTCAACTCGCCGCCATCCCGGAACACCTGGGCCCGAATCATCCGCCGAACGAACGATTTACCTCGGGGCTGCGGTCCGCTGAACGCACGGAAATCGTGCTCGCCGACAAGGCTTGCCGCTGCCAGGCGCATCGCCTCTGCATCCACCTTGCGCGTCACTCGGTAAGTGACGTTCCGGCGGAGCGGGGAGGGCGGACCACCGTCCAACAGCCGATAGCGGTACACCCTCGACCTCGCGTGCCTCCGGGGGTCGAACGATGGTGCAACGTCGTAGGCTGCGCGCACCGCTATCTGCTCCCCCAGGTAGTGGTTGAGTCCAGCCACTATGCGTTCGACAGGCAGTGTGCTTTCCGTATCGAAGGTCGCCACCTGCGCAAGTGCGTGGACTCCTGCATCGGTGCGTCCTGCTCCACGGATCGTGGTCCTGGCGATCGTGAGCGACTCTATTGCGTTTTCGAGTTCCTCCTGTACCGAAGGGGCATTCGCCTGCCGTTGGAAGCCGGCATACCCCGTGCCGTCGTATTCGATGACGAGCGCGACACGTCTCGTCACGGTCCTCCCTCTACACGAGTTCCAGCAGCGCCATCGGCGCGGCGTCGCCCTTGCGCGGCATGAGTTTCACTATCCGCGTGTAGCCGCCGGGCCGGTCCGCGTACCGGGGCCCTATCTCATTGAACAATCGCTCAACGGCGTGCTTGTCCGGCACGACGGAGAGCGCCTGGCGGCGGTTGTGGAGCGTCGCCTCTCTCCCCTTGCTGATCACCTTCTCGGCAAGGGCGCGCACCTCGCGGGCCTTCGCCTCGGTCGTCGTCACTCGCTCGTAGCGGAGCAGCTGCGATACGAGGTTGTTCATCAACGCCTCGCGGTGTTCGCTGCGGCGCCCCAGCTTGCGGCCCGATACCCGATGTCTCATCGCCTCACTCCTCTTCGCTCTCTGCCGACTGCTCGGAGGAGGCGGCCACGGGAAGCGGTTCAGGCGCGCTCTCTTGTGTCTGTAAGCCAGGGTGGGTGATGCCTATCTCGCGCAGACGCTCATCCAATTCGTCGAGCGACTTCTCACCGAAGTTCCGGATCCGCAGCAACTCGTCCCGGTCCCGCTCCAGCACCTCGCCCACTTTGTGGATGGAGGCGCGCTTCAGACAGTTGAGCGTGCGCATGGTCAGGTTCAGGTTCTCGACCGGCATGTTGTACTGCGAAGAGGGGATGGCCGCCGCCCACATCATCCGGTCGCTGTCAGGCGACTGCGATTCGGAGACAGTGGAGAAGCGGAAGAAATGCTCAACCAGCTCCTGGCCTGCCTGCCGCATCGCCTCGGCGGGGGAGACGGCGCCGTTCGTCCACACTTCCACGTTCAGCCGCTCGTAGTCCGTGTGCTGTCCAACACGGGTGCGCTCCACGGTGTAGTTCACCTTGCGCACCGGAGTGTAGATGGCATCCACCGGCAATTCGCCTATCGGCCGACCGTCCCCGGACACCGCGGGTTCGTAACCCCTGCCGGTCTCGACGTTGAGGTCCATCTCCAGCTTCGAGTCCGGACCGTCCAGCGTTGCGATATGGAACTCAGGGTTCACGATCTCGAAGTCCGGAGACATGATGATGTCTCCCGCCTTCACCTCGCCGGGTCCCTCGACGCGCAGCCGGAGTTTCCCGGGTCTGCTCGTGTGCGCCCTGAGGTTGATGGACTTGACGTTGAGCAGGATGTCCACCACGTCTTCCTTCACATAGGGAACGGTGGAGTATTCGTGCTCGACGCCTTCGATCTTGACGGAACTGATCGCGGAGCCCTTGATGGAACTCAGCAGCACACGCCGCAGGGGATTCCCCAACGTCACCCCGTACCCACGGGGCAGGGGCTCGATGACGAACATTCCATAGTTCTCATCGGCTTCCGTCATCCTCACCGTAGGCTTGGGCACCGGCGCGAGGTCGAAACTGGAGTCGCGAGGCTCGTCGTAACCGTAGTCCAACATCTCTTGTCCCATCCTTCATGCATGCCGGCCCTGCTTTGGAGAGCGGGCAGACCAAGACGACCCGTCAGCGCGAGTAGAACTCCACCACCATTCGGGTCTCGATCTTGCTGTCTATGTCCGTGGGTTCCGGGTTCCGCGCGATCATTGCCGTCATCTCGTTCCGGTCGAACTCGATCCACTCCGGGATAGGACGCTGGCCGACCGAGCGGACCGCATCCTGTCCGAACTGGGCATCCTTGCTGGACGGCTTCCAGGCGATCATCTCGCCCGCGCGGACACGGTAGGAGGGGATATTCACCTTCCTCCCATTCACTGTGAAGTGTCCGTGCAACACGCGCTGCCGGGCCTGCGCCCGGGAGTCCGCGAAACCGATACGGTAGATGACGTTGTCGAGGCGCCGCTCCAGCAGTTGGAACAGGTTTTCACCGGTTGCTCCCTGCATCCGCAGTGCGTCGCCGAAATAGCGGCGGAACTGGCGCTCCAGCACTCCGTACGTCTGCCGGGCCTTCTGCTTCTCCCGCAGCTGTATCGCCCAGTCGGACGCACGCCGCCGGCGCGGCTGCTGGTCGCCGGGTGTCTTGCGGCGTTTCTCCACTCCGCACTTGGGAGTGAAGCAGCGCTCACCCTTCAGGAACAGTTTCTCTCCTGCGCGCCGGCATTGCCGGCACACGGGGCCTGTGTATCTCGCCATCTTTGCCTCTTAAACCCGCCGCCGTTTGGGTGGGCGGCAGCCGTTATGCGGGACCGGCGTCACGTCGCGGATGCTCGTCACCGTGAGCCCGGCGCCCTGCAGCGCGCGGATCGCTGACTCCCGGCCTGCGCCGGGACCACGTACGTACACTTCGACCTGGCGCAGACCGAACTCCATCGCCTTGCGGGCGGCCGTTTCGGACACGCGCTGCGCCGCGAATGCCGTGCTCTTCCGTGCTCCCTTGAATCCGACGCCGCCCCCGGACCCCCAGGCCACGACGTTGCCTTCCGGGTCGGTGAGCGAAACGATGGTGTTGTTGAATGTCGCCGTGATGAACACCTTGCCGCGTGGAACGAACTTCCGCTCCCGCCGCCGTGTCCGTGTTCTGTTGGCCCTGGCCAAGATGATCCCTCCGCCCGTCCTACTTCTTCATCACGCGCCGCTTGCCGGCGACCGTCCTCCGGCCGCTCCGCTTCGTGCGTGCGTTCGTCTTCGTCCGTTGACCGTGCACCGGCAGCCCGCGACGGTGCCGCAACCCCCGGTACGTGCCGATGTCCTGCAACCGGCGGATGTTGTCGCTCACTTCCCGCTTGAGGTCGCCTTCCACGGTGTAATCGTGGTCGATGATCTCCCTGATGCGGGTCAGTTGCTCGTCCGGCACCTCGTGCACCTTCGGGTTGCCGGAGATGCCGGCTTGCGACGCGATGCGCGTCGCGGCGGTCGGGCCGATGCCATGGATGCGGCGGAGCGCTATCTCCACGCGCTTGTTGTCCGGGATGTCTACGCCTGCTACGCGTGCCATAACCTCACCCCTGCTTCTGATTGTGCCGCGGGTTGGAGCAGATGATCCGCAGCGTGCGGCCACGTCGGATCTGACGGCATTTGTCGCACCGAGGTTTGACCGATGCTGATACTTTCACGTCCTCCGCTCCTTCCTCTACTTGAACCGGTAGGTGATCCGCCCGCGGGTGAGGTCATACGGCGACAGCTCGACGAGCACGCGGTCACCGGGAAGAACACGGATGAAGTGCATCCGCATCTTGCCTGACACGTGCGCCAGCACCTCATGACCGTTCGCAAGCTCCGCGCGGAAGGTTGCGTTCGGCAGCGCCTCCATCACCGTGGCCTCTACTTCAATGGACTCTTTCTTCGCCATGCGGCCCCGCGTTCTCCCTTGTCAGTCCACCTTCGTCGTTATGATGGGCTCACCTTCCGTGATGATCACCGTATGCTCGTAGTGCACGGAAACCGTCCCGTCTGCCGTCACCACTGTCCAGCCGTCGTCCAGTACCGTCGTAGCGTCGCCTCCGAAGTTCACCATCGGCTCAATGGCGATGGCCATCCCCGGACGCAGCAGCGGCCCATGCCCACCGGGGCCGAAGTTGGGAACGGACGGCTCCTCGTGCAACTGAGTGCCGATACCGTGCCCCACGTACTCCCTGACGATGCCGTACGACCCGCGGCGAAGGATCTCCTGCTCTACCGCGTAGGAGACGTCGCCAACGCGATTGCCCGCGCGTGCCTGCGCGATACCGGCGAACAGCGCCGCGCGCCCCGTCTCCATCTGTGCACGGATGCCTTCGCTCACGTCGCCGACCGCCACGGTCACCGCGGAGTCACCGTACAGCCCATCGACGATCGCTCCCAGATCCATCCCTACGATGTCGCCGACCTGGATGCTGCGCTCGCCGGGGATCCCGTGAACGATCTCGTTGTTGAGCGAGATGCACAGCGTGGCGGGAAAGCCGCGATAGCCCTTGAACGCGGGAATAGCGCCGCGGGCCCGTATCTCGCGCTCGGCTATGGCGTCCATCTCCCGCGTCGTCATACCGGGAGCGATGGCCTCACGCAGCACTCGCAGGACTTCGCCGGTGACGCGCCCGGCTTCCTGCATCCGGTCGAGCTCTCGCGAACTCTTGACCGTAATGCCGCCGCGCCCGTTCCTGACGCCCAGATCTCGCAGCACCGATTTCGCCTGTGTCTTCATCCGCAAACGCCTATTGTACGTGGCATGAACAGACAACGCAAAGCGTTGCTTCATGCACTGAAGGCTGCCTCCAGATCCTCTGTAACCCGTTCGACACTCTGCTGGCCGTTCACCCGCGCCAACTTGCCCTGCGACTCGTAGTAACCAACGAGCGGCGCCGTTTGACGCTCGTACGTCTCCAGTCGTGCCCGGACCACTTCGGGTTTGTCGTCGTCGCGCTGGTACAGCTCTCCACTGCAGGAGTCGCAGCAGCCGGCTGTTCTTGGTGGTGAGAACGCCTCGTGGTACGGCGCCTGGCAGTTCCTGCATATCCACCGTCCGGCCAGACGGCGCACCAGTTCTTCTCCCTCAACCTCTATCAGCAGCGCGGCGTCTATCCGGCGTCCCTGGTTCTCAAGGGCCGTGTCCAGCGCTTTCGCCTGCTCCAGCGTCCGGGGAAAGCCATCCAGCACGTAGCCGTCGCGCGCGTCTGGTTCCTCCATTCGCTCTAGCACCATTCGGATCGTGACGTCATCAGGCACCAGTTCGCCCTTGTCCATGTAGGTCTTCGCCAGAACGCCAAGCTCAGTGCCTTCGCCCAGGTGCTTGCGGAACAGATCGCCCGAAGCGATATGTGCGCCGGCTCCACCCTCGGCGATGAGCGACGCCTGTGTGCCTTTCCCCGCTCCGGGAGGTCCCAGCAGCACCACGCGCGCGCTCATCGAAGGAACCCCTCGTAGTTGCGCATGAGCAACTGGGCCTCCAGCTGGCGCATGAAGTCCAGCGCAACGGACACCATGATGAGCAGGCTCGTGCTACTCAACGTCAACGCCTCCACACCGGTGACCCGGGTGAAGAAGAAGGGCAGTATCGCCACGGTGCCCAGGAAGAGTGCGCCGCCCCAGGTGATGCGCACAATCACGCGATTCAGGTACTGCTGTGTCGGGACGCCCGGGCGGATGCCCGGTACGAACCCCCCGTTCTTCTGCAGGTTCTCTGCCAACTGCTGTTGCTGGAAGACGACCAGCGTATAGAAGAATGTGAATATCACCACGAGGATGAACACCGCCACCCAGTACCAGAGCGACGTCGGTGCGAGCGTCCGGACGATGAACCCCGTGACGCCGTGTATGAACCCCCCGCTGGACGGGTTGTAGATGAAGCCCGCCACTGTACCCGGAAGCACCATGATGGCGAACGCGAAGATCAACGGGATCATGCCTGCCGAGTTCACCCGCAACGGCAGATGGGTTGCGCCCGTCTGCCGGTACATCCGTCCGCCGCGGAATACGCTCCTGCCGTACTGCACCGGGATGCGCCGCTGTGCTTCGTTGAACACCACGATGAAGAACACGAGCACCAGACCCGCGCCTGCGAGCGTCAGCAGTCCTACGGTGTTGTCACGCGCAAGGAAGCCCTGCCCAAGCAGGCCCGGCAGGCCGGACACGATACCGGCGAAGATGATGAGCGATATACCGTTGCCGACGCCCCGCTCGGTGATCAGTTCGCCCATCCAGACCAGCAACATCGTCCCGCCTACGAAACTGATGACGATCGTCAGTGTTTCGAACGAGCCCGGCCCAAAGAAGCCGATCTGGTGCGTGAACACGCCCGCGCGGGAGAACAGCAGCAACTGTCCGTAGCCTGAGAAGAACGCTATCGGGACCGTGATCCAGTGCGTTATCTGGTTTATCCGCTGGCGTCCGGCGTCGCCTTCTCGGGTCAGCGCCTGCAGCTGTGGCAGCACCGGCGTCAACACCTGGATGACGATGGACGACGTGATGTAGGGGAACACGCCCAGGGCCGCGATGCTCATGTTCCGCAGTCCGCCGCCGCTGAACAGGTCGAACAACGGCACGAGCGGGTTGCTCTGGAAGAGGTTGCCGAGAGCGGAGCGTTCGACCCCGGGCACCGGCACGTGGGCAAGCAGGCGGAAGATCACGAGCATCGCGAGCACGAACAGGATCCGGTTCCTGAGGTCCGGCGTCCTGAACGCGTCGATCATCGCCTGGATGAGCGCTGGACGGCCCGGTTGTTCACGGGCGGCGGTCTGTCCGGCTCGCACCGCTTACGCCTCCACTGAACCGCCCGCCGCCTCGATCCTGGCCCTGGCGGACGCCGTAACCTTCACTCCCGACACCGCGAAAGCACGCTCCACTTCGCCGCCCCCCAGGAGCTTAACCGGTCTGTCGGCGTGCCGGATCATCCCGTTGGCCTTCAGCACAGGCGGCGTGATGCCCGTCACGTCCTCAGGCAGAGAGGTAAGCCTGCCTACGTTCACCACCTGGTACTCTGTCCGGAACGGGTTCTTGAACCCGCGCAACATGGGCAGGCCCTTGATCTGCGGGTTCTGGCCTCCCTCGAAGCCGGGGCGCACACCGCCGCCGGAGCGGGCCTTCTGTCCCTTCATGCCCCGCCCTGAATACGTACCTTTGCCTGAGCCGTCGCCCCGGCCGACGCGCTTCCGCTTCGGGCGCGCTTGAGCAGACCGGACTGTGTGCGCCTGCATCGCTAGCCTTCCTCCCCTGGGCTCACGGACACCAGGTGTCGCACCTTGTGGACCATCCCCCGGATCGTCGGACTGTCCTCCCGGACGACCTCATGCTGAAGGCGACGCAGTCCGAGTGCCCTGATCGTGCGGCGCTGGCTCTGCTCGTAGCCGATCCCGCTCCGCACCCACTTGATACGCAACTTCGCCATACGGATAACGCTCCTATGCCTGGGCCGGACGCGGCGCTGGTTCGCGACGCTCGCGGTCCCTGTCCCGGTCGCGGCGCGAACTCGCCTCGCGGCGCAGTGGAGTGCGTCGGTCTGGTGGAGCGGGAAGGACTGCCTTCCGCGCCTGCTCTTCCGTCTCCGGGGACAAGGTCTCCATCTGGCGAAGCCCCTGTATAGCCGCCTGCACCACGTTGATCGGGTTCCGGCTGCCCAGGGCCTTTGCAACGACGTCCTTCACGCCCAGCGCTTCCATAACCGCGCGGACCGCGCCTCCCGCCTTGATCCCGGCCCCGGGCTGCGCCGGCCGCAGCAGCACCTTGGATGCGCGGAACTTCGTCGTTACCGAGTACGGGATCGTGGAACCGTTCAGCGTCACCGGGGTCATGTCCTTGCGAGCGAGCGTCGCCCCCTTGCGGATCGCATCCGGCACGGCCTTGCCCTTGCCGAAGCCGACGCCGACATTGCCCTGGCCGTCTCCCACCACCACGACAGCGTTGAACGTGAGGTTACGTCCGCCCTTCACCACCTTGGCGACTCTGCGGATGTGGACGACCTTCTCTACCAGGTCGCTCTGCTCTTCGGTTGAACGCTCGGTCATAACCATGTGCTAGAACTCCAGCCCTTCTTCCCGTGCGCCGTCTGCCAGTGCCTGCACTCGCCCGTGGTACTGGTAACCCCCACGGTCGAACACCACCGACTGTACGCCCTTCGCCTTGGCACGCCCGGCTACCAGCCGGCCCACCTCTTTCGCGGCGTCCGTCTTGCCGAAGGCGTCCCTTGGCAGTTCGCGCGAACTCGCCGAAGCCAGGGTGTGCCCGGCAGTGTCGTCTATCACCTGTGCGTAGGTGAACCGCGCACTGCGGAACACGTTCAGCCTCGGGCGCGCTGTCGTGCCGGACAGGTGACGCCGCAGTCTGAGATGCCGCACCACCCGCGCGGACTGGCTCGTCTTGACCCTTGCCATCTTCCTAAGACCTCTTCGCGGCGGACTTGCCGGGCTTCAGCCGGACCTGCTCGCCCATGTACCGCACACCCTTGCCTTTGTACGCGTCCGGGGGCCTCAGGCGCCGGAGGCGTGCTGCCTGCTCGCCCACGATCTGCTTGTCTATCCCCCGTACGTGGATACGGTTGACCCCCTCCACCTCGAACGCCACCCCGTCCATCGGCTCTATCACCACGGGATGACTGTAGCCCAACTGCAGGTTCACAGCGCTTCCCTGGGCCTGCACGCGGTAACCGACCAGCTCCATGGTCCGCGTGAAACCCTCGCTCACTCCGGTAACCATGTTGGCCAGCAGTGCGCGGGTCAGCCCATGCAGCGCCCGGTGCTCACGATTGTCCGACGCGCGCCGGACGACCAGCGTCCCGTCCTCTTCCTGCACCGAGATGCCCGGGTTCACGGACTGGCGCAACTCCCCTCGCGCTCCCTTGACGACCACGTCGCCGTCAACAACTTCCACCGAGACCCCGCTTGGGATGGGTATGGGCTTCTTGCCAACTCGTGACACTTCGCTCTCCTACCAGACGTAAGCCATGAGCTCGCCGCCGATGCCCTGGCGGTACGCATCGCGTCCCGTCATGATTCCGTGCGACGTGGAGACGATGGCGATACCGACGCCGCCGAAGGCACGCGGTACGTCCTTCTTCTGCACGTGGATGCGCAGTCCCGGCTTGCTCACACGCTTCAGCCCGGTTATTCCGGGTTCCTGGTTCGCCTTGTAGTGCAACTGCAACCGCAACCAGTTCTGCGACTTCTGCCTGGAGATGCTGAAGTCGCTGATGTAGCCCTCCTGCTTCAGTATCTCCGCTATGGAGACCTTCACCTTGGAGGACGGCACGTCAACGTCAGGATGGCGGACCAGCAGCGCATTCCTGATGCGCGTGAGCATATCCGCTATGGGGTCGGTCATCGTCATGGCTCGCCTCTACCAACTGGCCTTCCGCACGCCGGGCAACTGGCCTGTCAGCGCCATCTGCCTGAAACAGACGCGGCACAGGCCCGCGAACCGGATGTACGCCCGTGGCCTGCCGCAGCGATTGCAGCGGTTCATCTCCCGCACCTTGTAGGGCGCGGTCCGCATCCACTTCGCCAGCTTGCTCTTCTTCGCCAAGGTCCTCCGCCTCCTAGTTCGTCTGCACTCGCGCGAACGGCATTCCCATCAGCTCCAGCAGACGGAATCCCTCCGCGTCCGTGCGCGCGCTCGTCGTTATCACCACCTGGAATCCCCGCACGCGGTCCACGCTCCCGTAATCGATCTCTGGGAACACGATCTGCTCTCGGAAGCCCAGCGCATAGTTCCCGCGGCCATCGAAGGAGTCCCGCGGCACGCCGCGGAAGTCCCTGATGCGAGGCAGTGCCGTCGAGATCATCCGATCCAGGAATTCGTACATCCGCCTGCCGCGCAACGTCACCATCACGCCGATCGCCTGACCTTCCCGCACCTTGAACCCAGCCACAGACCTGCGGGCTTTGGTTATAACCGGTTTCTGGCCGGTGATCGCCGCCACGTGCGCCGGAGTCGTTTCCAGTGCACGACTGTTCGTCAGGCCTTCGCCGAGGCCCACGTTCAATACGACCTTCTTGACCTCCGGCGCCTGCATCGGGCTTGCGTAGCCGAACTCATTGATCAACTGCGCGCGGATCTCGTCGCGGTAGCGTCCCATCAGCCTCGGCAGCGGCCGCTGCTCGACAACCGGTTTCGAGCGCTTCGGCGCCGCCCGCCTTCGCGTGCCTCCCCTGGTAGCGGGCGCCGCCGGCTCAGCTTCCGCGACGGCGGCCTCAGTCGCAGACGAGGCGTCCTGTGGGGCGGCAGCAGCCGTCCGACGCCGCGTACGAGGCTGCGTCGCAGGCTCCCCGCTCGCGCTCCGGCGCGTCCGGGTCGGGCGCTTTGGCTGCTCCTCCGCCGCAGATGGTTCCTGGGCGGCTGCGCTGTTCTCACCGTCTGTCGTCAACTGAACATCCCTTCGCACTTCTTGCACATGCGCGACTTCCTGCCGTCTTCGAGCACCTTGATGGCGATGCGCGTGGGCTTGTTGCAAGCCGAGCAGACCGGCATGAGTTTCGACGCGTGTATCGGCATCTCCTTGTCGATGATACCTGCCTGGCGCGCGCCTCCCGCGCCCGCCCGCTGGTGCCGCTTCACGATGTTCACGCCGTCCACGAGTACCTTCCCGCTATCCGGCATCACGCGCTGTATCTTCCCCCGCTTGCCCTTATCGCGGCCCGCTATCACCATCACCTCATCGTCTCGCTGCAGTCGCGCCGTCATCACAGCACCTCCGGCGCCAGCGAAACGATCCGCATGAAATTGCGTTCCCGCAGCTCGCGCGCAACAGGGCCGAAGATGCGCGTACCGCGCGGCATCTCCGCCTGGGACAGGATGACTGCCGCGTTGTCGTCGAACCGGATCGTGGACCCGTCCGGACGCTTGGTCACCGCGCTCGTCCGTACTACCACGGCGCGCACCACCTCTCCCTTCTTCACGGCACTGTTCGGCTGGGCGTGCTTCACCGACGCTACGATGATGTCGCCGACCCTGGCGTAACGCCTGCGCGTACCGCCCGGGATGTTGAAGCACATGATCTCTTTCGCGCCCGAGTTGTCAGCGACGTTCAGACGCGTCTGTGGTTGGATCACGACGTCTTCTCCTCGCTTGTCCCGTCGGCATTCGCTCCTTCGCCGGCATCCGCTTCCTCGGCGTCGGCCGGTTCTTCCGCCTCAACGGCGACGGTCTCCTCACCGGGACCTGCCGCCTCCTCGGGTTCGTCGACCTCCGATTCGACGGTTGCTTCGTCAGCATCCTCTGCCGATGCTTCGGCTGGTTCCTCTGCAGACTCCTCCACCTCCGCTTCAGCGGTCGCTTCACCAGCATCCTCTGCGGATGCTTCGGTAGGTTGCTCCGCGGATTCCCCCACCTCCGCTACCACGGTCACTTCGTCAACTGCGGCCTCTTCCAGCGATTCCTCAACCTCTGCGACCGCGTCCACCTGCTGCGCCTGCACTACCTCTTCCCGATGAAGCAACTCAGCGACGCGCCAGCGCTTCGTCCGGGAGAGCGGCCTCGTCTCCGTCAGACGCACCACGTCTCCCACCTTGTACTCGTTACGCTCGTCGTGGGCCTTGAACTTCTTCACGTGGCGCACAGACTTGTGGTAGATGGGGTGGTGTACACGACGCTCCACGAGCACCACCACCGTCTTGTCCATGACGTGGCTTACTACGCGGCCGACGCGGCTCTTGCGGAGGACAGCTCGCTCGTTCATTGCCCGCCTCCCATGAGTTCGCGCTCACGTGCCACTGTCAGGATGTGCGCAAGACGGCGCTTTGCGCCGCGCAGCTCGGACGGGTCCGAGAGCTGGCGCGTCGCCACCTTGAAACGAAGGTTCATCAACTCGAGGCGCGTGTTGAACTCTTCCTCCTTGAGGCGTTCATCGGACAGCGCCCGTACGGTTTCTATCTTGGCTCTCATGCTCCCTGTTGCACCGCTAGGCGATCACCAGCGGCTCCTCCCTGCTTACCATCCTCGTCTGTACCGGCATTTTCTGGGCCGCGCGCGCCAGCGCCTCTTTCGCCAGCTCCGCGGGGACCCCGCCAACCTCGTACATCACCCGACCCGGCTTCACCAGCGCGACCCAGGCATCCACCGGGCCCTTGCCTCCGCCCTGCCGCGTCTCCGCGGGCTTGCGTGTGATGGGCTTTGCCGGGAACACCCGTATCCACACCTTGCCGCCTCGGCGAAGGTGACGCGTTATGGCGCGCCTGCCAGCCTCTATCTGGCGCGCTGTTATCCAGCCCGCGTCCAGCGACTTCAGGCCGAAGTCGCCGAAGCGCACGGCGCTTCCGCGCAGCGCCATGCCGCGCATCCGGCCTCGATGCTGCTTCCGGTATTTAGTTCTCTTCGGTTGAAGCATCTGCTTCTCCCTCGCTCTCAGCGTCCTCCACAGCGTCTTCCGGTGCCGCGGGAGCATCCTCCACTGGCATCTCCTCAACTGCCGCTGGCCCACTGTCTTCCACGACAGCCGGGGTTGCCTCTGCTTCAGCGACGGCAGTCGCGGCGCCTGCCGTTTGCGCGGCGAGCGCTTCCTGAGCAGCGGCGACGATCTCCGCCGGGACCTCGGGCGCGGCGGGCTGGGCGCGCTCCGGCTCTTTGAGCACGTCGCCCCGGTAGATCCACACCTTCACGCCTATGCGGCCCATCGTTGTGTTCGCTTCCGCCAGCCCGTAATCGATGTCGGCGCGCAACGTGTGCAGCGGTACGCGACCGTCCATCACCTTCTCGCGCCGCGCGATCTCGGCCCCGCCCAGACGTCCGGACACCATCACCTTTATCCCGCGGGCCCCCGCCTGCATGGACCGCATCACCGCCTGGCGCGTCGCGCGTCGGTACATCACGCGCCGCTCCAACTGGTCAGCGACGTTCCGCGCGACGAGGTAGGCGTCCAGCTCTGGCTGGCGGATCTCCAGCACGTTGAGCCGCACGCGCTTCCCGCCTGCCGCGCCCTCCACCAGCTTGCGCAATTCGTCGACGCGCTGACCACCGCGACCGATGACTATCCCTGGACGCGCGGTGTGCACGTTGATCGTGATGTCCTGTGTGCTCCGCTCGATCTCAACTCGTGAGATGCCGGCCTCCGCGTACTGCTTGCGTATCACCTCGCGGATGCGCCAGTCCTCCACGATCTGCGAGGAGTATTGCTTCCCGCTGCCGGCGAACCAGCGCGACTGCCAGCCCTTGATCACGCCAAGGCGGAAGCCTATGGGATGTGTCTTGTGTCCCACGCGCTCAGTCTCCCTGCTCGTCCACGACGATCGTGATGTGGCTCGCCTGCCTCGCGATGCGGCTCACGCGGCCCCGCGAGCGTGCGCGGAACCGGCGTATCTTCACCGCCTGGTTCGCGTAGGCAGACACCACCACCAACTTCGTCGGGTCCATCTGCTCGTTGTTCTCCGCGTTCGCCGCCGCCGATTTCAACAGCGACAACACTTCTTCCGCCGTCGGCCCGGGCTGGAACCGCAATTCGCTGAGCGCGGCCTGTACCGGGCGTCCTTGCAGTGCGCGCAGCAACGGACGCACCCGCTTCGGGGATATGCCCACCTGCCTGCCTGTTGCTCGAACCGGCATCGCCTACCGCCTCACCGATGAATGCCGCTCAGACTTGGAGATGTGGCCGCGGAACGTCCGCGTCGGAGCGAACTCACCCAGCTTGTGCCCCACCATGTTCTCCGTGATGAACACGGGGATGTGCCGGCGCCCGTCGTGCACCGCGATCGTCATGCCCAGCATGTCCGGCATGATGGTCGAAGCGCGCGACCACGTCGTGATGACCACCTTCGTGCCCGAGTTCTGGGCGCGGGTCACCTTCTTCGCGAGTTTCGGGTGCACGTACGGCCCCTTCTTCACTGAGCGTGACATGGCTACCGCTTCCTCCTGTCACGAACGATGAACACGTCTGTGTGCATGCGGCGGCGCGTCTTGGGGCCCAGTGCGGGCTTGCCCCACGGCGTCTTCGGATGTGTCATCCCCACGCCAGCCCGACCCTCGCCGCCGCCGTGCGGGTGGTCGCTCGGGTTCATCGCCGAGCCACGCGTGTGTGGACGCTTGCCGAGGTGCCGGTTCCGCCCCGCCTTTCCGAGCGACGCGTTCTTATGTTCGGCGTTTCCCACCTGGCCTATCGTGGCCTGGCACGCGCTCGGGACACGGCGTATCTGGCCGGAGGGCAACCGTAGCAGCGCCGTCTCATCGTCCCGCGCCAGCAACTGCGCGCCGGTGCCGGCGCCCCGGCACATCTGACCGCCCTTGCCTGGCTGCAACTCGATGTTGTGCACCATCGTGCCGGTTGGGATGTTGCGGAGCGGCATCGCGTTCCCGGCCCGTATCTCCGCCTCCGGACCGGACATGAGAGGGTCGCCTACCTTCACCCCACCAGGAGCGAGTATGTAGCGCCGCGCTCCATCCGCGTACAGCAGCAGCGCGATGCGCGCGGAGCGGTTCGGGTCGTACTCTATAGACTCCACCTTGCAGGGGATGCCGGGCTTGTTGCGCTTGAAATCGATCTCGCGCCAGGCCCGCTTCGCCCCGCCTCCGCGGTGACGGACCGTCATCTTGCCGCGGACGTTCCTGCCGCCGCTCTTGTGGATGCCCTTCGTCAGCGGCTTGTGCGGCGACCGCCGCGTCACTTCCGAGAAGTCGGGGCGCACTGCGGCGCGAACGCCGGGGCTGGTGGGGTTCAATCGCTTCAGCGGCATCGCTACGCTCCCTCGAACAGCTGGATCGTGTCGCCCAGAGCGACGGTAACGATCGCCTTCTTTGTCGCCGGAGTCCGGAGCCACCGCCCGTTGCGCAGGCGTCGGTTCTCTCCCGCGGTGTGGACCATGTTCACGTTCGTGACCTTCACCTCGTACGCCAGTTGCACCGCCTCGCGGACCTGCACCTTGTTCGCGGACGGCATCACCTCGAAGACGTACTTGTTCTGCTCCTGCAGCAAGGTCGACTTCTCCGTGATCAACGGACGCTTCAGCACCTGGAAGATATGCATCAGACCCCCGCCTCCTGCTTCCGCACCCGGCGGGTGTCCGACCATATCTCGTCGGTGCGCCGGACTGCGTCCGGGCTCATCAGCACTGCGTCGTAGCGCAGCAGGTCCAGCACGTTCACGAGGTCGGCGCGTATGGCCTTCACTCGGGGGATGTTCCGCACCGCCATTCCCGCTTCCGATTCCGCTCCCAGCACCACCAGTGCGGAACCCTTTACGTCGAAAGCGGACAGTACGCCTGCCATTGCCTTCGTTCTCTGCCCCAGCGAGTCCAGGTCGCCGACCACGAACAGCCGCTCAGCGGCGACCTTGCCAGACAGCGCGGTCCGGATCGCCTGCCGGCGCATCTGCTTCGGCATCCGCTGCCGGTACGAGCGCGGCGAGGGTCCGAACGCGACGCCGCCTCCACGATGATGCGGGGACTTCCAGGAACCCTGCCGGGCGCGCCCTGTCCCTTTCTGAGAGAACGGCTTGCGTCCCGTGCCGCTCACCTGGCCGCGCGTCAAGGTATTGCTGGTCCCGTGCCGTTGGTTCGCGCGGTGGTACACCAGCGCCTGGTGCAGCAGCTCCGGGTTCTCCGGAGCGCCGAAAACCACGTCGCTGACTTCCAGCGTGTCCGTGCCGTTCGCGTTCAGATCGTACAGAGGAAGTTGCATCAGGAACGCTCCTCCTCTTTGTCAGGCTGTTCCCCATCCTCTGCCTCGGATGCATCGGCAGACGCTTCTTCACCCGGTGCTTCGTCGACCGGCGCTTCACCGGCCTCCGCTGCAGGCTCTTCCGAAGACACTTCTTCTGCTGACGCTTCGGCATCCGGCGTCTCGTCGACTTCGGCTGCAGGCTCTTCCTGCGACGCCTCTGCTTCCGGTTCCTCTGCAACGGCTTCTTCGGCTGCGGCTGCTGGCTCGTCGACTTCGGCTGCAGGCTCTTCCTGTGACGCCTCAGCCTCCGGTTCCTCTGCAACGACTTCTTCGGCTTCCGTTGCCGGTTCGTCAGCGGGAGCCTCTTCAACCTCGGCTACCGCCTCTTCCAGAGCGGCTTCTTCAACCTCGGCTGCCGGTTCCTCTGTGGCCGCTTCGGCTTCTGCGGTCGCTTCCTCCGGGGCAGCCTCTTCGGCATCCGCTGCTGCCTCTTCCTGTACCGGCTCGACGACCTCCGCAACCGCCTCCTCCGCCACGGTTTCCTCGACTTCAACGACCGGTCCTTCAGGGATGGTGCGCTCCGCCACGGGAACGCCGTGCGCGTACCGCACCATCACCGTGGTGTTGCGCGAACCGGGCACCGCGCCCCGCACGAAGAGCAGGTTGCGCTGGGGGTCCACCTCAACCACCTTGAGCTTGCGGACCGTCTTGCGCTTGTTCCCCATGTGACCGGGCATCTTCTTGCCCTTCACCACACGGCCCGGGTACGTCCCCGCGCCGATGGACCCCACCGCGCGGCCCCGGTCCCCCTGGCCGTGGGTCTTCTGACCGCCGCCGAACCCGTGACGCCGCATCGCGCCCTGGAAACCGCGGCCCTTCGTTGTAGAGACCACGTCCACGTAGTCGTCGGGCTGGAACTGGCTGACTCGCAACTCCTGGCCCACCCGGTACGCCGAAACGTCATCTGTATCGAACTCGCGCAGGTGGCGCACGCGCGCGCCGGACGCTGCAAGGTGCCCTGCGGCGGGCTTGCTCAGCTGCTTCACTGCTCCGTAGCCGAGTTGCACCGCATCGTACCCATCGCGCGCCTCTGTGCGGACCTGCGTAATGACGCACGGCCCCACTTCAAGCACCGTAACGGGGATGACCCGCGCCTCTGCTGCGAAGAGGTGCGTCATCCCTATCTTCCTGCCTATCAGCCCTTCGATCATCGTTCCGCTACAACTTGATGGAGATGTCCACTCCGGCGGGCATCTGCAGCCGGGTCAGTGCGTCTATCGTCTTGGAGTTCGGGTCCAGGATGTCCACGAGCCGCTTGTGCGTTCGCAGCTCGAAGTGCTCGCGAGAGTCCTTGTCGATGTGCGGCGAGCGGATCACGCAGAAGCGCTTGATCCGCGTCGGCAAGGGGACTGGCCCGGACACCGCCGCGCCTGTCCGCTCCGCCGCCTCCACGATCTGGCCGGACGACTGGTCGACCAGCTTATGGTCGAACGCCCGCAGGATGATGCGCACCTTCTGGCCCGGCCCGGCGGGCGGGGCGTTTCGCACTCGTGTTGTCTGTTCAACCACGTTCCGCTCTCCTACGCGCTGCGCGCCACGGCCTGCACGGTGGACTCCGGCGCCCTTTCGTAGCGTCCGAACTCCATCGAGTAGTTCGCTCTGCCTTGCGTGACCGACCGCAGGTCAGTCGCGTAGCCGAACATCTCCACCAGCGGAGCGTCCGCCTCGAGCACCTGCGTGTCGCCCTGGCCTTCCATGGACCTGATCCTGCCTCTGCGGCTGTTCAGGTCTGCGAGCACCTCTCCGAGGTACTCACCCGGCGTGATCACCTGCAGGTCCATCACCGGCTCCAACAGGACAGGCCCTGCCTTGGACAACGCGTCCTTTATCGCCATGGACGCCGCGATCTTGAATGCCATCTCGGACGAGTCCACCGCGTGGAAGGAGCCATCCACTACGGCAACTTTCACGTCCATCACCGGGTAACCCGCGACCACGCCCGTCAGCAACGCCTCCTCGGCGCCCTTGTTCACCGCCGGGATGTACTCCCGAGGGATCGCGCCACCCACTATCCGGTTCTCGAAGCGGAACCCGGAACCGGGTTCGCCCGGCTCGATCTCGAGCACACAGTCACCGAACTGACCTCGCCCGCCCGTCTGCCGCACGAAGCGCCCTTGCGCCTTCGCCAGGCGCGTGATCGCCTCGCGGTACGCCACCTGCGGACGGCCTATCGCCGCGTTCACGTGGAACTCGCGCTTCAGCCGGTCCACCAGTATCTCGAGGTGCAGTTCGCCCATGCCGGACATGACCGTCTGGCCGGTCTCCTTGTCGTACCGCACCCTGAATGTTGGGTCTTCTTCCGCCAGCTTGATGAGCGAGTCGGTCAGCTTGTCCTGTTCAGCCCTCGTGGCCGGCTCGATCGCCACCGAGATTACCGGCTCCGCGAACCGGATCGACTCCAGCATGATGGGTTGACGCTCGTCGCAGATCGTCTCGCCCGTGAACGTGTTCTTGAGGCCCACGGCCGCGCCGATCTCACCGACGGAGATGCTCTCCGCCTCCTCTCGGTGGTTCGCATGCATGAACATGACACGCCCCATCCGCTCCCGCACTCCCTTGGTGGAGTTGTACACGCTCGCTCCCGCCTTCATGGAGCCGGAGTACACCCGGAAGTAGACGAGCCTCCCGACGTAGGGGTCGGACACCACCTTGAACGCGAGGGCCGCGAACGGTTCGGACTCGTCCGCCTTGCGCTCTACCTCGTCCTCGCTGTTCGGGACCTTCCCAACCACTGCGGGAACGTCCAGCGGCGAGGGGAGATAGTCCAGCACCGCGTCCAGTACCAGTTGCACGCCCAGGCTCTGTAGCGCCGAGCCGCACACGACCGGCACTGCATGGTTCCCTATGGTCGCCCGTCGCAGGGCTGCCTTGATCTCCTCGGGAGAGGGTGTCTCGCCGGAGAGGAACTGCTCGAGCACGTGCTCGTCGTTCTCAGCGACGCGTTCGATCATCTCCTCGCGGATCTGCGCCGCTTCTTCGCGCAGTTCGGGCGGTATCTCGCCCTCGCGCAACTCGCCGGAGGCCCCACCGCGCTCGAAGAACCACGCCTTCTCTTCCACCAGGTCGATCACGCCGTGGAACTGGTCCTCCGCCCCGATCGGGTACTGAACAGGGACCGGCACCGCCTTCAGCCGGTGCCGGATAGAGTCCATCGTCCTTTCGAAGTCCGCGCCGATGCGGTCCATCTTGTTGACGAAGCAGATGCGCGGCACGCCGTAGCGGTCGGCCTGGCGCCACACCGTCTCGGACTGCGGCTGCACGCCGGCAACCGCGTCGAACACAACAACGCCTCCGTCCAGTACACGGAGGCTTCGCTCCACTTCCGCCGTAAAGTCCACGTGACCCGGCGTGTCGATGATATTGATCTGATGGCCCTTCCAGGCGGCACGCGTTGCGGCGGACGTTATCGTGATGCCGCGCTCACGCTCCTGGGCCATCCAGTCCATCACCGCTGTTCCCTCGTGGACCTCGCCCAGCTTGTAGGTCCGGCCTGTGAAGAACAGCACCCGCTCGGTCACCGTCGTCTTGCCGGCGTCGATGTGGGCGATGAATCCGATATTTCGGACCTTCTGTAGGTCGACAGTCATTGGGTGGTTCCTACCAGCGATAGTGCACGAACGCCCGGTTCGCCTCGGCCATCCTGTGCATCTCTTCCCTGCGGCGTGCTGCAGCGCCCTGCCCCCGCGACGCATCGATGATCTCGCTCGCCAGCCGTGAACGCATCGGCTGCCCCCCGCGCACGCGCGCGAAGCGTATAAGCCACCGCATCGCCAGTGCGTTCCGGCGCCGCTCCGGCACCTCCACCGGCACCTGGTACGTGGCGCCGCCCACACGCCGGGGCTTCACTTCCACCGTCGGCGTGACGTTCCGCAGCGCCGTCTGGAACACTTCCATGGCGTCGCGGTTCGTCTCCTGCGCCACCTGGTCGAGCGCCTGGTAGACGCAGCGCTGCGCAACGGTCTTCTTGCCGTTCAGCATGACCCGGTTGATGAAGCTGGCCAGCACGACGCTCCCATAGCGGGGGTCCGCTACGGGCACGCGGCGCTCAGCACGACGTCGGCGAGACATCTATTCGCTTTCCTCCCCTGCGCTTTAGCGCACCTGCGCCCCTTAGCGCACTTGCGCCCGGAGCGTAAACAACACTTGAGACGCCAAAGCCCGCAGATCGCGCCAGCGGACTGCGCCCTGCCTGTCATCGGTTGGAGGACGGGGGACCCGGACAGCCTACTGGCGCTTGGTCCCGTACTTGCTCCGCCCCCGCTTCCGGCCGTTCACTCCCGTTGCGTCGAGTGCCCCACGGATGATGTGGTAGCGAACGCCCGGCAGGTCCTTCACGCGGCCTCCGCGGATCAGGACGACGGAGTGCTCCTGCAGCGTGTGGCCCTCTCCCGGGATGTAGGCCGTGACCTCCATCCCGTTCGTCATGCGCACGCGGGCCACCTTCCGCAGAGCGGAGTTCGGCTTCTTCGGCGTCACCGTTCGTACCTGGACGCACACCCCCAGCTTCTGCGGGCTCCCGTCCCCACGGTACACGCGGTTGCGCAGGCTGTTCCGCACGAAACGGAGCGCAGGCGCCTTGGTCTTCTTCACCACGCGCTTGCGTCCATGGCGCACCAACTGGTTGACAGTAGGCACTGTGCGTAACTCCCTGCGTTTTTCGTAAGCCAGTCTGCCGAATCCGTCCCCGTTCGGGCACGAACATGGGGATGCTACCGCAAGCTCTCTCTTGTGTCAACCGCACATCACTCCCGCAAGACACCTCGTATAACGCTGGTGATGGTCGGTTCCTTCCCCCTTGATGGGGGAAGGTTGGGATGGGGGGTGAACCGGCGGTGGGGCGAGCGGGTGGGCGCCAACGCCGTCCTACAACGCACGTATAATCCCCCCGACATGACCGACCTCAAGATCTACACGAAGTACGGCGACGAAGGCGAGACCGGCCTCCTCTACGGTGGACGCATCTCCAAGAGCGACCTTCGCACCGAGGCCTACGGCACCACCGATGAGGCCGTCTCCGCCCTCGGCCTCGCCCGCTCGCTCACCGCCGATCCGGACGTGCAGCGTATCGTCAAGCGCCTCCAGCGCGAGCTCTTCACCGTCGGAGCGGAGCTCGCCACCGACCGCGCTCAGTACGCCAACCTCCAACGCCACTTCAGCGTCGTCACCCCGGACATGACCGCCGCGCTCGAAAACGACATCGACACCCTCGGCGCGCAGGTGGAACTGCCCCGCAGCTTCATCATCCCGGGCGCCACCCAGGCCTCCTCCGCGCTCGACCTTGCTCGCTCCATCCTGCGCAGGGCCGAACGCCGCGCCGTGCAGATGAAGATCGAGGGCATGATCGAGAACCCGGAGCTCATCCGCTACCTCAACCGCGCCTCGGACCTCGTCTTCATGCTCGCCAGGTACCAGGACCGCGAACTGCCGTTCGAGCGGCTCACAGCCGACGACCCTTGCTGACGCCAACGGGAGGAACAGCCATGACCGGAGAACCCATCAACCTCTACGAGCTCGAATCCATCTGCGAGCACACGCTCCCGCTCAACGAGTGGGACTACGTCGCGGGCGGCGCGACCGACGAGATCACACTCGAACGCACGCGCTCCGTGTTCGATCACATCGCTCTCCGTCCACGGATGCTCGCGGGCATACCGGACGCAGACCTCTCCGTCTCCGTGCTCGGCAACCGTATCCCGCTCCCCTTCATGCTCTCCCCGTGCGGGAGCCACAAACGCGCACACGAGGACGGCGAGCTCGCCACTGCGAGAGGCGCGGCAGCCGCCGGGACCATCCTGGCCGTCAGCGCCAACTGCTCGTACGCCCCCGAGGAGATCGCTCGCGCAGCCGACGGCCCCAAGTGGTACCAGACCTACTTCTACCGCGACCGCGAACAGACCGTGGACCGCGTCCACATGGCCGAGGAGAACGGCTATGACGCCATCTGCGTGACGCTCGACGCCGTCTGGCCGCCCAAGCGCGAGCGCAACATCCGCAACTCCTACCAGCGCCTCCCCACCGCCGGGGAAGCGCCGGGTCTGGCCGCGCCAAAGGACCTCACCAAGTTCAACTCGGGCATCAGCTCCCGCAGCCGCGTCGACCCCGGCGCGAGTTGGGACGACGTCGCCTGGCTCCGCTCCATCACCAACCTGCCCATCGTCTTCAAAGGCATCATCACGAGCGAGGATGCCGCCCTCTGCGCCGAGCATGGCGTCGACGCCCTCATCGTCTCCAACCATGGCGGACGCAACCTCGACACGACCATCCCCACCATCGAGGCGCTGCCGGAGGTGGCCGAAGCTGCGGGCGACGTGGAGGTCTACCTGGACGGCGGCATCCGGCGCGGCACGGACGTCGTCAAGGCCATCGCTCTCGGCGCGAAGGCCGTCATGCTCGGCAGGCCGCTCTTCTGGGGGCTCGCCTACGCCGGAGACCAGGGCGTGGTCCACATGCTGGACATCCTGCGCGATGAGGTCGAGACCACCATGATGATGTGCGGCAAGGCCCGCATCGAGGACATCGGCCGCGACCTCGTCACCCGCCTCCCCGAGCTCCGCTGACCCTACACCAGCAGCGCCTCGAACCGCGCCGGCAGCTCCACCTGCCCCTCCGCGATCTCCATCAGACGCTCGTCCGACAGCGGGAAGCCGAACTCCTCATTCCGCATCCGCAGGCGCTGCATGGAGATCTCCGTCACCATCTCCTTCGCCAGCGCCCAGTCCTCCTCGGTGCGCGCGATCGCGTTCAGGTTGTCCGCGCCGTGCGCCGCGTGGTCGACTTCGTCGCCGTACACGTTGGCGCAAGCCGCGGCGATGCGGTCGCTGAGTTCGTCGCCGCCTATCTGCATCCCCTCGTAGAAGATGGACGCCCCGCCGCCCTCGCAGAACGACGACGCGAACCGTCCGAGCTCGCCGTGGCGCTCGAAGCAGCGTTTGCGCACCGCGCGCAGCTCCCGCTCGTGCTCGATGTCGTATGTCGCCAGCTCCTCCGTCGTCAGCTGTCCACCCGTGATGTAGTCGATCACGTCCGCGAAGACGACGTAGTGCCGGAACTCCTCTTCCAGGAACTGGATGTTGTAGAGGAAGTCGGCCCGGTCGACTCCCTTCTCCAGCGACGGGTAGTTCCGCGCCAGCTGCTCGATGTTCCGCAGGATGATGCCGTCGTCGCGCGGCTGCAGCTCCTTGTAGGCCTGCACGCGGAGCCAGCGCAGATGCTCCTCCGGCGCCCTCGGCTGCGAGAAGAACGTCCGCGCTATCTCGGCCTCGCCCGCCCAGAACCGCGACGCGTACCGCGTCAACTCGTTCCGACGCTCCCGTGCCTGCTGCTCGTCCATCGCACGCCTCCTCTTTCTGAACGGCGGGATTATAGGGCAGCGGCGCGATGGCCACCCGCTCCGCTACAATGGTCCGCGCCTTATCTCAAGTAATGAGACCCTGCTTGACCCCCACAAGGCCATCCTTCCGGAGTGCTTTGGGGAGTGCAGAGGGGAATCCCCCCTGCCGGGGGTGTGGGGGTGTCCCCCACAAGCGTTCGGGTGGGTGGGTGGGAAGAACCACGCTGGCCAGACCGGAATGGGTAAGGGTCTCGAACGCAGGAGGAACGCGCGTGCTGTCCGAGGTGAAAGCGAACTACGGCAAACTGAGAAACCTCATCAACGGCGAGTGGGTCGAGCCCGACGCGAGCGGCTGGCTGGACGTGGAGAACCCCGCCACCACCGGCGTCATCGCACAGGTCCCGCTCTCCACCCCCGGCGAGGTGAACGACGCGGTCGCCGCGGCGAAGCAGGCATTTCTTACATGGCGTGAGACTCCGCCCGTGCTCCGCGCACGCAGCCTCTTCACGCTCAAGGGGCTGATGGAGCAGCACTTCGAGGAGTTCGCCCGGACCATCGTCCAGGAGCACGGCAAGACGATCGAGGACGCGCGCGGCGAAACGCGCCGCGCCATCGAGAACGTGGAGGTCGCCGCCGGCATCCCCACGCTCATGCAGGGTTACGGGCTGGAGAACATCGCGCCCAGCATCGACGCCGAAGCCGTTCGCCAGCCCATCGGCGTCTTCGGCATCATCGGCCCGTTCAACTTCCCGCTCATGGTGCCCAACTGGTTCATCCCCTACGCCATCGCCACCGGAAACACCGTCGTCGTCAAGCCGTCGGAGCAGACCCCGCTCTCGCAGACGCGCATGGCCGAACTGGCCTTGGAGGCCGGCATACCGGCCGGAGTGCTCAACGTCGTCCACGGTGCGAAGGACGCCGTCGACGCGCTGCTGGAGCACCCGGACGTGCGCGGCATCTCGTTCGTCGGCTCCTCGCCCGTCGCCCGCTACGTCTACTCAAAGGCGTCCGCAGAGGGGAAGCGCGTGCAGTGCGGCGGCGGCGCGAAGAACTTCCTCGTCGCTATGCCGGACGCCCACCTCGACTCCACCATCGACAACATGATGGGCTCCATCTTTGGGGCCGCCGGGCAGCGCTGCCTCGCGGGCTCGGTCGTCATCACCGTCGGCGCTGCCTATGAGGACGTGCGCGACCGCCTCGCCGCAGGCGCGCGCAACCTCAAGCTCGGCTACGGGCTGGACGAGAGCGTCGGCATGGGGCCGGTCATCTCCCAGCGCGCGCTGGACCGGGTGCTCGGCTACGTCGACAAGGGCGTCGAGGAAGGTGCGGACCTGATCGTGGACCGGCGCTCCGCCCGGCAGGACGAGGAGCTCGCGGGCTACTTCGCAGGGCCGTGCGTGTTCGACGGCGTCGAGCCGCAGATGGCCATCGCGAAAGAGGAGATCTTCGGCCCCGTCGCGGGCATCATGCGGGCGGACTCGCTCGACGAGGCGATAGGCCACATCGAGGCCCTGCCGTTCGGCAACGCCGCCAGCATCTTCACCGCCAGCGGCGCCGCTGCGCGGGAGTTCAGGCACCGCGTCACTGCGGGCAACATCGGCGTCAACGTCGGCGTCGCGGCGCCCATGGCCTTCTTCCCGTTCGGCGGCATGAAGGACTCCTTCTTCGGCACGCTCCACGCCCAGGGCCGCGAGGTAGTTGACTTCTTCACCGACCGCAAGGTCGTCATCAGCAGGTGGTTCTAGTCGTGCGCGCTGCCGTCTTCTCCCAGCCCAACCAGCCCATGACCGTCGAGGACCTGGTCATGCCGGAGCCGCACGAACACGAGGTGCGGGTGAAGGTCGCCGCCTGCGGCGTCTGCCATACGGACCTGCATGTCCTCAAGGGCGAAGTCGCCTTCCCCACGCCCGGCGTGCTCGGCCATGAGGTCTCCGGCGTCGTCGACGCCGTCGGCCCCGGCGTGACGAACGTCTTCGTGGGCGACCGCGTCGTCTGCTCGTTCATCATGCCGTGCGGCAACTGCGGTTACTGCGTGCGCGGACGCGAGGACCTCTGCGAGACGTTCTTCGCCTACAACCGGCTCAAGGGCCAGCTCTACGACGGCTCCACGCGCCTCCACCGGCCCAACGGCGATCCTATCGCCATGTACAGCATGGGCGGCCTCGCCGAGTACGCAGTGACCCCGGACACGTCCGTCTTCCCGCTGCCGGAGGGCGTGCCGCTCACGGACGCCGCCATCGTCGGCTGCTCCATCTTCACGGCCTACGGGGCGGTGCGTAACCAGGCCGACGTACGCCCCGGCCAGAGCGTCGCCGTCTTCGCCGTTGGCGGCGTCGGCACACAGGTGCTCCAGATGGCGCGGGCGTTCGGCGCATCGCAGGTCATCGCCGTGGATATACGCGGCGACAAGCTGGAGAAGGCGCTGGAGATGGGCGCGACCCACGCCGTCAACGGCGCGTCCGAGGACGCTCCCGCCCGCGTCCGCGAACTCGCGAACGGGCGCGGCGTTGACGTCGCCATCGAGGCGCTCGGCTCCCCGCTAACCGTGCGGCAGGCCTTCGAGTCGGTCCGCGACGGCGGCAAGGTCGTCCTCATCGGCATCGCGGCGGCAGGGGTCGAGGTGCCGCTGGAGATCACGCGGTTCGTGCGGCGCGGCATCACCGTCGCCGGCTCCTACGGCGCGAAGGCCCGCAGCGACATGCCGGAAATCGTCGAGCTCGTGCGCCGGGGCGCGGTCGACACCAGCGCTCCCATCACCCGCCGCTACACCCTCGACGAGGTCAACGACGCCTACGGCGCGCTCGCCAACGGCGACATCGTCGGTCGCGCCATCATCGAGATGGGGTAGCGCTCCTCACCACCGCGACGGCGCAAGCGCCTCCAGCGTGTCGCGGATCAGCGCGGCGTCGGCGCCGTGCGGGAACATCAGCACCGGGAGCGTCACGCCCGCGGCGTACGCCGCCTCCAGCCGCTTCCGGGCGTGCGCCGGAGTCCCGACGGCGCTCGTCGAGTCCAGCATCTCGTCCGTGACGGCAGCTGCGGCGGCCGGCCGCCCCTCGCGGTTCGGGCGCGCCCACTCACGGTTGATGCGCTCCGCCTCTTCCACCCACCCGAAACGCTGCAGCATCCGGTTGTAGAACGTCCCCATGCCGCCCGCGTAGAACGCGATGTGCGCCCGCGCCATGTCCCGCGCAGCCTCGGGCGCCCGCTCCGACGCCGCGGCCAGCATCGCGGGCGCTATCTCGATAGCCGACGCGTCACGACCGGACCGCGCCGCCCCTGCCGCCAGCAACGCGCGCAACTCCGGCAGCGCGTCCATGCGCAGGAAAATCGGCAGCCAGCCCTCCGCCAGCTCGCCGGTCAGCTCGACGTTCCGAGGCCCTATCGACGCCAGCATGACCGGCACCGTGGAGCGCGGAGGCTCGTCACGCAGGCGGAAGCCGCGCAACCGGAAGATGCGGCCTTCGTAGTCCACACGCTCGCCCGACAGCGCAAGGCGAACGATATCCACGAACTCCCGCGTACGCTGCAACGGCTCCTCCCACCGCTGCCCGTGCCAGTGCTCGACCACGATCGGCCCGCTCGTGCCGAGCCCCAGCGTGAGCCGTCCATCCGCTATCGAGTCGAGCGACGCCGCGCTCTGCGCCGTCATCGCGGGCGTCCGGCTGAACATCGTCGCGATGTGCGTCCCGATGCCGATGCGCGTCGTCCCGCCCGCGAGCCACGCCAGCGTCGTGAACGCGTCGAACCCCCACGACTCCCCGGTCCAGACCGACTCGTACCCCAGCTCCTCGGCGCGGAGCACGAGGTCGAGCGTCTCCCGTCGGGAGAGCCCGTCCGCAGGTACGTGCAACGCGATGCGGCGCAACGGCTTCGACTGCATCATGCCCGCATCCTATCGCACCGCGGTTCGGCTGGGCCGCCAGGCCACGCGGCGGACTGGGAAGGCCGGGGACGGCCCTGCTGGTATTCGATAACCATCGTGGGACTACGGGGGGAGAGAGCGCACAACACCGCCGGACTAGGGTAGGATACGCCCCACCATGAGGATAGACGTTCACGCCCACTACATACCGTCGTCCCTGCCGGAGCTCGCGAACCGGCGCGGCGGGTTCGGGCCCGCCGCCAACATGCGCGACAGCATGTCCGACCTCGACCAGCGCCTCGCCGACATGGACGAGCGCGGCATCGACGTCGAGCTCGTCTCTTCTCCGCCGTACGTCCAGAACTCCGAACCGGACCTCTGCCGCCGGATGAACGACGCGACCGCCGAGGCCATAGCCGGTTCGGACCGCTTCATCGGTCTGGCGACGCTCCCCATGCAGGAGCCTGAGGCCGCCGCAGCCGAGTTGGAGCGCTGCATCAAGGAGCTCGGCTTCCGGGGGCTGGAGATACTGACCAACGTGCAGGGTGAGAACCTCCACTCGGCGCGCTTCGCACCCCTCTACCGCAAGATGCAGGAGTTGGACGTCGCGGCGTTCGTGCACCCGCAGAACGTCCTCGGGGCTGACCGCCTCAGCGAGTTCTTCATGAACAACATCATCGGCAACCCCAGCGACACCGCCGTCGCCGCGGGCTGCCTCATCTTCGGCGGTGTGCTGGAGGAGATGCAGGACCTGCGGTTCGTGCTCGCCCACGGCGGCGGCACCTGCCCGCTCCTGCGGGGCCGGTGGGAGCACGCGTGGCGGCAGCACCTCGTGGTGGACACGCCGATCACGCGCCCGCCGTCCGAGTACTTCCGCAAGCTCTACTTCGACACCCTCACCCACAGCACGCCCGTCCTCAACTACCTCGTCGAGACGGTTGGCCACGAGCGGCTCATGCTTGGCAGCGACTACCCCTTCGGCATGGGCGACTACACGCCGCCCGTGAGCGTGCAGGCCCTCCCGCGCCTCACCGACGCCCAGCGCGAGGCGATCTACTCGGAGAACGCCATCCGCGTGTTCGGCCTCGACCTCTAGCCATCCGGCGCGGTTCCCGCTTCGCGGAAGGAGACGGTACAGACGATGACAATCACAGAGAGCGGCCCAACGGTCGAGAGCGCCGAGTTCCAGGCTATCCTCTCGCGCATCGCCGACGCCGGCCCGGCCATCGAGCAGGAGCGGCAGATACCGCAGGACGTCATCGACGCGATGGTGGACTTGGGCCTCTTCCGGCTGCTCGTCCCACGCTCCGTCGGTGGACTCGAGATCGACTACCTCGACTACCTGGCCATCGTGCAGGCGGTCGCCGCGGCGGACGGCAGCACCGCGTGGTGCTTCAACCAGAACAACATCCTCGGCACGATGGCCTCGCTCATGCCCGAGGCGCTGGCCCGGGAGATATGGAGCGACAGCCGGGCCATCCTCTGCAACGGCCCGCCCCAGCACTCCACCTTCGTCGAGGTCGACGGCGGCTACTCCGTCAGCGGGCGCTGGAACTTCAGCAGCGGCTCCCGGCACGCGACCTGGGCCGTGGGGCTGGAGCGGGTCGCCGACCCGACCGCGCTGAACTGCATCATCCCCAAGGGCGAGTTCACTTTCATCGACACCTGGCAGGTGAACGGCCTCCGCGGCACCGGCAGCTTCTCTTTCGAGGCGAAGGACGTGTTCGTGCCCGCCGGCCGGGTGTACGTGGAACTGAAGACGCCGCGCGAGGACGGCCCGCTCTACCTCATCCCGCGCAGCCTCTTCTTCGGCTCCGGCTTCGGCATGGTGGCGCTGGGCGTGGCCCGCTCCGCGCTCGACGCCGCCATCGAGATCGCCACGCGGAAGAAGCCGCAGGAGCAGACCCTGCTGCGCGACCAGCCCGCCATCCAGCGCATCATCGGGCAGGCCGAGGCGACCTGGGGCGCCGCCGACGCCTTCCTCCGCGAGAAGGCCGTCAAGCTCTGGCGGAAGGCGCTGGACGACCACGAGCTGCCGCTGGAGCACCGCATGGAGTTGCGGCTGGCGAGCACCCACGCGATCCGGCAGGGCGCTCAGGTGACCGACATGGCGTACTCGGTCTTCGGGTCGAGCGCCATCTTCGAGTCGAGCCCCATCCAGCGCAAGTTCCAGGACGCCCACGCGATAACACAGCAGATACAAGGGCGGCTGGAGCACTACGACAGCGCAGGGCAGTACCTCCTGGGGTTCGAGCCGTCAGGCCGGATGTTTTAAGCCTGCCGCTGGCGTCCATGCCGATGCAGGGTGAGCAGAGCGGAGGACTGCAGTACCGCATCCGAGCGGGCGTTATCGTAGTCGACGGCGACTCGATGCTCCTCGTGCAGCACCAGTCCGACGATTCCTTCGGCGGGGAGCCATGGTGGGTGACGCCGGGAGGCGGCGTCGAGGGGGAGGAGTCGCTCACGGAGTGCGCAAAGCGCGAGGCTCTCGAAGAGTCGGGGCTGAGCGTGGAGCTTGGTAGAATCGCCTACGTCGGAGTATTCGTGGAACCGGGTTGGTACCACTGCGAGGTGTACTTCATAGCGGACTCGTACAGCGGAACGGTGAAGCGAGGCGAGCCCGGCGCCGGCATCTACGACCTCGACCATCTCATCAAGGACGTGCGCTTCGTCCATCGGGACGAGATGGCGGAACTCATCGTTCACCCGGAGGAGCTGAAGACGACCTTCTGGGAGGACCTGGCGAGCGGGTTCGCGGGCACGAGATACCTCGGGCTGCGGAAGGTGGAGTGAGGGGGCGCCCCGACAACCCTCACCCTGACCCTCTCCCTGAGGGAGAGGGAATCGATGACGGAGTAAGGTAGAGTTGCTATGGCAAGCGTGAATGAAAGCGTCCGCTACGAACCGGAAGAGAGTCCTCCCCCATTAGTGGCCCTGGGCGCGGGCTTCCAGGCCGCGCTGGTGATCCTTGCGCCGGTGGCGTTGACCGTCGTCATCGTGGTGCGGATCGCGGAGGAGTCGGACAGCTATCTTGCGTGGGGCGTGTTCGCAGCCCTGCTCGTCAGCGGAGCCACGACCGTTCTGCAAGCCGCGCGGCTCGGGCGTATCGGCGCGGGCCACGTGCTCATGATGGGCACGTCCGGGGCGTTCATCGCGGTATGCGTGGCCGCGCTGGTCACGGCAGGACCCGCCACGATGGCGAGCCTCATCGTGGTGTCGTCGCTGTTCCAGTTCGCCATGGCGGCGCGGCTGTCGCTCCTGCGGCGGATATTCACGCCGGTGGTGTCCGGCACCGTCATCATGCTGATAGCCGCAACGGTGTTTCCCATCATATTCGACATGCTCACGGACGTCCCCGAAGGCTCGTCCTCGATCGCCGCTCCCATCACGGCCGTCGCAACGCTCGTCACCGTCCTGGTGCTCGTACTGCGCGCTCC
>DAOUJK010000072.1:0-40919 GCA_034422795.1 Dehalococcoidia bacterium
TAGGATGTGCCATGAGGAGCCTCCTCTGCTTGTGTTGCGATCTTCACCACAACAGCAGCAGAGGTGCTCCTCACCCGTCAACCTGTAAACAACGTCCCTGAGAAGTACACCTAACCTTCCCCCATCAAGGGGGAAGGGACCAGGCAACGCCCAAGAGATGCTTCGACTGCGCCTCAGGCTGCGCCCTCGGCTTCGCTCAGCATGACAAGGCAGGGGTCCGCCCCCTCAGGAACCGGTGACGTGCGGGGCGGCGAGGAGGAGCGATGCGAGCGTCTTCGCGTCGTTCAACTCGCCCGCGCGAGCAAGGCGCACCGCCTCGGCGAACGGCACGCGCTCGACCTCGATGCGCTCATCGTCGTCCGGCGCGAGCGGGTTGGGGAACAGGCCCCTTGCGAGGAAGGCGTGCAGCCGCTCCGTCATGGAGCCCGGCGACGCGAAGAAGCTGCCGAGTTCGACCAGCTCCGTGGCGTCCAGCCCTGTCTCCTCGCGCAGTTCGCGCCGGGCGGCGTCGATGGGCGGCTCATCGCCCTCGATGACGCCCGCAGGAAGCTCCAGCAGTTCCTGGCCCGCGGCGCTCCGGTACTGGCGCACCATCACCACGTCGCCGTTCTCGTCAAGGGGCAGGATGGCAACCGAATCGGGATGGTAGAGCGTATCCCGCACCGTCTCCGTGCCGTCCGGCAGGACGATGCGCTCGACCCGCAACGTCGAGCGTCTGCCGACCAGCTGGCCGTGCACTGCAAGCACGCGCACCGCTTCGTCAGCCAAGGCGCGCCTCGTCCGCAGCCAGCCGCCGCGCGATGTGCACGGACTGCTCCGCGCCGCGCCGCAGCCGGTATACCAGCGTCTCGTAGAAGCGGTCCGGCGATCCCGCGCGCAGGAAGCGGGCGCGGTAGGGGCTGCGCGACACCGTCACCGCGTCTCCCCTGCCCATCGGCACGTCCACGAAGCCGTCCGCCGTCATGATGGCGTCGTGGTCGCTCTTGATGGTCAGCTCCACCGAGCAGTCCTCCGGCACGACGACCGGCGCGTCGAGGTCGCCGTGGGTGGCGACGGGGACGATGACCATGTCGCCGGACGCGGGGTAGAGGATCGGGCCGCCCGCCGCGAGCGCGTACGCAGTGCTGCCGGTTGCGGTCGAGACGATGACCGCGTCGGCCTGGTACGTTGTGAGCTCGACGCCGTTGACGGCGACGCCGATGCGAGTGAGGTGGGCGATGCGGCCCCGCCCGACGACGACGTCGTTGAGAACGACAACCGGGGCGCTGAGGCCGCCTGTCGTGCGTGCCGCAGCCTGGACCATGCGGCGCTCGTCCGTCCACGTGAAGCCGCCGTCGAGGTACTCCGGTACGAGCTCCAGCGCGTCGGCCGCCTCTATCTCGGTGAGGAAACCGAGACGACCGAGGTTGACGCCCAGCAGCGGAACGTCGGCCTCCGCGGCCATGCGCGCTGCCCGCAGCAGCGTGCCGTCGCCGCCGACGGTGATGAGCGCGGTGGGCGCGAGCTCCGCCAGCGTGGCCTCACCCCCGGCGGTGGAGAGCAGCGGCTGGCGCGTACCCAGCGCCTCGCTCAACTCCTCCGCGAGCGGCAGCGCCCGCTCAGAAACGGCGTTGTAGAGGATGGCTACCTTACGGGGGTCTATCTGCACGTTGTACCTCGTGGGCCATTATACGGGGCGCTCGCCGGAACCGCCGCCACGCCATCCGTTGCCCACACGGCGCGCAGGTTGTGTAGAATCGGCGGTGCGCCCATGCAACCCCACGTTCCGCCAGACCATCGCCCGGAAGAACCCTTGCACGCCCGGAGTGAAGAGATGCCCCTTTACGAAGAACTGAAGATATTCAGCGGCAACTCCAACCCCGCTCTCGCCGCCGAGGTCGCCGGATACCTCGGCCTGCCGCTCAGCGAGTTGGAGGCGTTCAAGTTCAGCAACGACAATACGTTCGTCCGCATCAACGAGAACGTGCGCCAGCGCGACGTCTTCCTCGTGCAGTCGTTCTCCGTCCCGGTCAACGACCACGTGATGGAGATGCTCATCATGATCGACGCGGCCAAGCGCGCGTCCGCCGGACGGATCACCGCCGTCATCCCTTACTACGGCTACGGGCGCACCGACAAGAAGGACCAGCCCCGCGTGCCCATCACCGCCCGGCTCATCGCGGACCTGCTCACCACCGCGGGCGCTGACCGCGTCCTCACCATGGACCTCCACGCCGGGCAGATACAGGGCTTCTTCAACATCCCCGTGGACGAGCTCACCGCCATGCCCATCATCGTCGACCAGTTCGAGGCGATGGGGCTGGACAACCCCGTCGTCGTGGCCGTGGACATCGGCATATCGAAGCGGGCGCGCGACATGGCGGAGGAGCTCGGCGCGCCGCTCGCCATCATCGAGAAACGCCGCACGGGGAACAACGACAGCAGCGAGTTGCTCAACATCATCGGCGAGGTGGAAGGCAAGACCGCCATCCTCATGGACGACGAGGTCGACACGGGCGGCACCATGGTGAATGCAGCGGTGGCGCTGGAGAACGCCGGGGTGCAGGCGGTCTACGCATCGTCCACGCACGCGGTGCTCTCCGGCGGCGCATCGGGCCGCCTGAACGGCAGCCCCATCCGGCAGTACGTCTGCACAAACAGCATCCCCATGCCCCCGGACAAGATGACCAAGCACGTCAAGATCGTCTCCATCGCCCCACTGCTCGGCGAGGCTATCCACCGCATCCACACCGGAACGTCCGTCGGGGCGATGTTCCAGAAGCGGGCCCATGCCTGACGACCGGGCATACGTGCGGCACGACCTGGGCGTCTGCGCGTTCGTCGAGCCGGAGTCGGTCGGCCCGCCGGGGCACCGCTTCTTCCGTCTGCGCGCCTCGGCGGAGCAAGGCTCAGCCCTCCTCTGGATGGAGAAGGAGGAGCTCCACGAACTCGCGCTCACCATCAAGCGCCTCCTCCGCACCGCGGTCCGCCTGACCGGCGAGCCCATCGCTTCGGCGAGCGCCGACACCCGCGCCGACTTCGACCAGAAGGTCTTCGCCCTCTCACTCGGCCACGACCGGTCCACCGGACGCTACATGCTCCTGGCGCAGTGCTCCGAGCAGGAGGATGACGCCATCGCCCTGTGGATCGAGCACGACACGCTCGACTGGCTCGCCGACCGCGCCTTCGAGGTCTGCGACGCGGGACGTCCGCGCTGTGCGCTCTGCGGCGGCGCGGCCCCGGACGGCGAGACGCACGCCTGCCCTCGCGCGAACTGACCCATGCCCCTCTACTCCCACTACCCGCACACCGAGATAGCGGCGGGGCGGCACGACGTGCCCCCTTCCTCGCCGGAGGCCGAGCGCTTCGTCCGCGAGGCCGAGATCGGCGACGGCTGGCTGCACCCTTATGCGTCCAACTACACGTTCGTCGTGCGGCTCGCGCTGCGTGAGCAGGAAGGGTACGGCGTCTACAAGCCGCAGGCGGGTGAGCGCCCGCTGTGGGACTTCCCCACCGGCACGCTGGGACGCCGCGAGTGCGCCGCCTACGAGTTCGCGAACGCGCTCGGCTGGGAGTCGATACCTCCCACGGTCCTGCGCGAGGGAGAGGCGGGCGAGGGCTCGCTCCAACTGTTCGTGCCTCACGACCCGGACTCCAACTTCTTCACGCTGCGCGACGAGCACCCGGAAGAGGCACTCCGCCTCGCCGTCTTCGACGCGCTCGCGAACAACGCGGACCGGAAGGGCGGGCACTGCTTCGTGGGGCCGGACGGCGGCGTTTGGGCGGTGGACAATGGGCTGACGTTCCACGAGGAGCCCAAGCTGCGCACCGTCATCTGGGACTATTCCGGCGAACCCATCCCCCCTGCCCTCCTCGCGGACATCGAACGCGTGGCCGACGACCTCGACTCGGACGGCCCCTGCACCAGGGTGCTCGCCGCACTGCTGGACGGACCGGAGGTCGAGGCGCTCCGCCATCGGATACGGCGTCTGCTCACGGAGCCGGTGCTGCCATCGCCCCGCACGCGCCGCGACCTGCCGTGGCCGTGGCTGTGAGGGGCGGAGACGTTACCGGTTGCTCGAGGGAAAGACTATTGCCCCTGCCTCTGCGGCGGGGCGGCGGGCGCAGACTCGGGCGGCGGGCCCTTGCCGAACGCGCGGGCGACGCGGCTGCGCAACTGGCGGATGGGGTACGTCTTCGGCGACACCCCGAACGTGATGCGCTCCACGGTCTCCCGCCTCCCCAGCACCAGCGAGCCGCGCCAGCGACGCAGTTCGCTCGGTCGCGGGCTCACGCCCGGCGACGTCGCGAACGTCTCGAACGGCGTCCACTCCTTCTTGCGTGAGTTGCGGAACATCACCGCGCCGCCTGCCTCCTGCACCGCGAGGCAGCCGGTCGCGAGGTCCCACACCCACGGGCCGCTGAACACGGTGTAGTCGAACACGCCCCGCGCGGTCATCGCCATCTCGTAGCCCGCGCTGCCCGTATTACGCAGGTCGCCGAGACGGCGGCGCATGTTGCGCCGGTGCTTGAACATCCGCAGGAAGTAGCCGGGGACGGACGCCATCCGCCGGGGCGGGTCGGATGTCTCGATGGTGATGGGCGCGTCGTCCTGGAACGCTCCGCCGCCGCGCCGCGTGTGGATGACGCGCCCTTCCGTGCTCCCGATGTGCGGGATGTAGATCGCCCCGGCCACGGGCGTGCCCTTCTCCAGCGCACAGATCATGCAGGCGAACATCGGCAGGCCGTGCAGGAAGTTCGTCGTCCCGTCCAGCGGGTCGACCACCCAGGTGACCTCTTTCGGGTCGTCGCTCTCCGACTCCGTCTCCTCGGTGACGATGCCGTGCTCCGGGAAGCGCCGCGACAGTTCGCCGCGGAGGTATTCATCCGCGGCGTGGTCGGCGTCGGTAACGGGATTGCGGTTGTTCGCGGACTTGTAGTCGATGTTCAGGGGCTGATCGAAGTAGCGCAGGAGGATGGCACCCGCCCCGCGAACGAGGTCGCACGCCTGCTGTTCCATCTCCTTGAGTTGCGCGTCGTCGAGCATGCCGCCTGCGCGCGCCCATCGGGGGATGAACGCGGGAACGAGATTGGCCCGCGTGGTGCGGACGCGGCCCATTGTACATGCGCCAGCCCAAGCCGCCGCGTTGATATACTCGGATTGCATGGCAGACCCAACCGGCAAGCGCGAGCACAACGTTGTCATCATCCCCGGCGACGGCATCGGTCCTGAACTCACGGACGCGGCGCTGGCCGTGCTGCAGGCAGTCGAAGAAGTTGCCGGGGACTTCCACCTGGGCCTGGACGTCCATCGCGGCGGCGCGGCGCTCTACCGCGAGACCGGCGCGAACCTTTCGCCGGAGTCGATCGCGGCCGTGCGTGCCGCGGACGCCACGATGAAGGGGCCGGTGGGGCTGCCCGAGGTGCGACTGCCCGACGGCACGGAGGCCGGGGTGCTCGGCGGCGTGCTCCGCACCGGGCTGGACGTCTACGCGAACGTGCGTCCCATCCGCCTGCTGCCGGGTGCGGAGGCGCCCATCAAGGCGGAGCCGGGCGAGGTGGACTACGTCATCGTGCGGGAGAACACTGAGGGCCTCTACCTCTCGCGCGGCAAGGGCGTGCAGACCAACGACGCCGCCGCGGACACGCTCCTGATCACGCGGAAGGGAACGGAGCGCGTCGTCCGCCGGGCATTCGAGATCGCGCGGCAGCGGAACGGCGCGCCGGCCGACGGGGTACGGCGTGTGACGTGCGTGGACAAGGCGAACGTGCTGCCGTCCATGGCGTTCTTCCGGCGCGTGTTCGACGAGGTGGCCGGGGAGTACCCGGACGTACAGGGCGAGCATCTGTACGCCGACGCCGCGGCGCAGGCGCTGGTGATCCGTCCGCAGCACTTCGACGTGCTGGTCATGGAGAACTTCCTGGGCGACATCCTGAGCGACCTTGGTGGAGGCACCGTGGGCGGGATCGGCCTTTGCCCGTCCGGCAACATCGGCGACGACCACGCCTACTTCGAGCCCATCCACGGCTCCGCGCCCGACATCGCCGGGCAGGACAAGGCGAACCCCGTTTCGCAGGTGCTCACGCTCGCGATGATGCTCGACTACCTGGGCGAGAGCGCGGCCGCTGAGTTGACCCGCCGTGCCGTGGAAGAGGCGTTGCAGAGCGGCACGCTCAGCATAGGCGACTACGGCCAGCCCACCGGCGGCACCAAGGCCGCCGGTGAGGCGATAGCGAAGGCTGCGCGGGCGCTCCATGCCTGACGACGCACAGCCCGCTCAGACCTACGCCTCGTCCGGCGTCGACACGGACGAAGCTGCCCGGGGACTCTCCGGCCTGCTGGCGTGGGTGGCGGAGACGTCCGCGTTCGCGGAGGGCATCGGCGCATCGCCTGTTCCCGGCGGGTTCTTCGCCGCCGTCCTCCCGTTGAACGACCGGCTCTCGCTCGCCATCTCGACAGACGGCGTCGGCTCCAAGAGCGTCCTCGCGCAACTGACCGGCGACTACGAGTCGATCGGCTGGGACTGCGTGGCCGTCAACGTGAACGACATCGTCTGCACGGGCGCAAGGCCCATCGCGCTCGTGGACTACATCGCGCTCCAGCGACCGCACCCGGAGATGCTCAGCGCGCTCGGCAAGGGGATGCGCGACGCCGCCGAACGCGGCCGCGTCGCCATCGTCGGCGGCGAACTCTCGCAGCACCCCGACACACTCACCGGCCCGCGCGACGGCTACGCGTTCGACATCTCCGCCACATGTGTGGGCGTGCTGGAGGACGGCGCGGCGCCCATCACCGGCAGCGCCATACGCCCCGGCGACGCGGTCATCGGCATGGCGAGCAACGGCATCCATGCCAACGGACTCACGCTCGCACGCAGCGTCCTGCTGGGCGCGGACGCCCACGAGACCGTTGGCCTCGCGTTGCCGGAGTGCGGGCGCACCGTCGGCGAGGAGCTGCTGCGCCGCACGCACGTCTACGTCCCTGAGGTGACGGCGATGCTCCGCGCAGGGGTGGACGCGCACGGCCTCGCGCACATCTCCGGCGACGGCCTGCTGAACCTGCTGCGCCTCGACGCAGAGGTCGAGTACCACCTCGATTCCCCGCCCGCCCCGCAGCCCGTGTTCGAGGTCATCCGGGAGAGGGGTAACGTGGCGCTCGCGGAGATGTACCGCGTCTACAACATGGGCGTCGGCTTCTGCGCGGTCGTGCCCGCGTCGTCCACCGGCGATGCGCTCGCGGCTATCGCCGCCGTGGGAGGCGAGGCGTCGGTCATCGGGACCGTGCGGGAGGGCAGGCGGCGTGTGGTGCTGCCGGAGCAGGGGCTCGTGGGAGAGGGCAGCGCCTTCGCACCGGTCTAGCCGTTGCTGCTATCATGTGCTCATGCAAGTCTTGCTAGGTTCGCCTAGGGGGTTCTGCGCCGGGGTCGTGCGCGCGATAGACATCGTGGAGCTCGCGTTGGAACGGTTCGGCGCGCCCGTCTACGTGCGGCATGAGATCGTCCACAACAAGTACGTGGTGGACAGCCTCCGCAAGAAGGGCGCGGTCTTCATCGAAGAGGTCGATGAGGTCCCGGACGGCTCGACCATCATCTTCAGCGCCCACGGCGTCGCCCCGGAGGTCTGGCGCGCCGCGGAGGAGCGCAACCTGACCGTCATCGACGCCACCTGTCCGCTCGTCACCAAGGTCCACATGGAGTCCAAGAAGTACGCCCGCGAGGGGTACTCGATCATCGTCGTCGGGCACGAGGGGCACCCGGAGGTCATCGGCACGCTCGGGCAATCGCCCGATGCGTCGCAGCTCGTCGACAACGGCGAAGACGCCCGGAACGCAGACATCGCCGACCCCGACCGGGTCGTCGCACTGACGCAGACGACCCTGAGCGTGGACGACACCCGCGACATCATCGGGACGCTGCGCGAGCGCTTCCCGAACATCGTCGCTCGGAACGATATCTGCTACGCAACGACGAACCGGCAGGACGCGGTGAAGGAGCTGGCGCAGCGGGTGGACGTGGTGATCGTCGTCGGCGCGCAGAACAGCTCCAACTGCAACCGGCTGCGCGAGGTCGCGGAGCAGACCGGCGTGCCGTCCTACCTCGTGGACGAAGCCTCGGCGATCGACCCCGCGTGGATCGAGGGAGTCGAGCGTGTCGGCATCACGTCCGGCGCGTCCACGCCGGAATCGCTCGTGGAGGGCGTTATCGACCTCCTCCGGCCGGACTCCGTCGAGACGGTCGAGGTCACACGGGAGGACGTCGAATTCGTGCTGCCGAAGCAGCTGCGCGGCGAGGATGTCGAGCGTCCGACCCGGATCAGAGGCGGCGCGGGCTAGGCCGCTTCCTCTACCCCACCATCAGCGCGTCTGCGCCCCTGCGGTAGGCCTGCAGCGCCTGCGCCGGGTTGCGGTTCACGAGATCGCGCCCGTACATCGGGTGCGCCATGCTTCGCACCTCGTGCTCCAACTCGTAGAGCGTCTCGCCCGTTTCTGGGTCGGTGATGTTCGTGAAACGGTACTGGGAGGCGTTGCTCTCCTCCGTGATGAGGTCCATCTCCTGCAGCGCCTTGTGCGGGCCGGAGAAGTCCGCGATGTAGACCGCGATGTGGTGATTGTCGTAGGGACGCGTCTCATCCGGGTCCTCCCGGAAGAGCATCGCCTGGTGCCTGCCGGCCTGCACACGCGCCGTCGGAGAGCCGCGCCGCTCCACGACGTCCACCGTTGCGCCCATCACCTGCCCGTAGAACCGGGCGATGCCGGGCGCAGTGCCTGCGGGCACGTTCAGGATGAGGTACTCCAGCCCGATGTTCGCGCCGCCCATGCGCTCGCCGTCCGCAGGGTGGCAGCGGATGCGGTTACCCCACGGACAGGTGACGTCCAGGTTATGCCCCTCCCGCTCGACGGCGAACTGCGTCCCCTCGAAACGGGGGGCCATCCTGTCGAGCCGCTCCTCCAACCCGTCGACGTCCGGCGTGACGAGGCCGATGCGGCCGCGCAGCACCTGCGCCGAGTCCCGGGTCGGCAGGTGGAACTGCTCTCTGCCGATGTTCACCCACATGTTCTCGAGTCCCACCGTCATGTACGGGTCGCGGGTGTGGCCCATGCCGACGATGTGGAAGAGTGTCGACATCTGCTGGTCGGGCACGGTGAGGTTGATGTGATCGAGAGAGACGATGTTGCCGAAGTCCTGCGTAGTGCGGTCGTAGTCCGTCATTGCTAAGGCCTCCTTAAGCTTTCGGTAAGCATCGGTGTGAACGGCGCGATTATAGGACGAACTTGGCCAAGTTGTGTTGACCGCCCTCGAAAGCGTCCCGGATAATCGCTCACAGACGCCGCGCCGACGCAGAGCGCACGGCGGGCGGGCGGCAGGCGGATGTTCGGAAGCGTCGCAACCAGCACACACTCCATAGACCAGTACGCCCAGTTCGTCGGCGACGAGGCCATCGAGTCGCTCCGCGCGGCAGCCGCGCCCCTCCGCGGGGCGCGCGTGCTCTATCTCTCCTCCCCCGCGGCGAGCGGCGCCGTGCGCCGGCTGCTCCAGAGCTCCGTCCCTCTGCTGGCGGACCTCGGCCTCAACATCCAGTGGCAGCAGGTACGGATAGCCGCCGAGTACGTGGAGACGGACAGGGCGCTCCGCCGGGCGCTCTCCGGCTATCCGGGGTGGCACGAGAACCGCGAGAGCGAATGGCGCGAGTTCAACCAGGGGAATGCCCAGATGTTCGACGAGGATTTCGACATCGTCGTCGTGCACCACTCCGCGTCGGTCGGGCTCCACGCGGCGCTCACGCATCTGCACGGACATCCTCCTCCCGGCGTCTGGCTGTGGCATTCCCACCGCGACTACCGCAATGCCATTCCGGCCGCGTGGTCGCTCATACGGCAGCACGCGGACGACTTCGACGCGTCGGTCTACGACTACAAGCCGTTCATCCGCGATGACGCCCCGACGCCCCGCACGTTCGTCGTCGCGCCGGGCGTCGACCCGCTCAGCCCAAGCGCACGCCCGGTGTCCGACGAGGTTCGCGAGACCATCCTCGCCCAGCGCGGGCTGAACGTGAACCTCCCGGTGATAGGCCAGATCGTGCTCAGCATGCGCGACGACGACCCAGAGCGGGTGTTGGACACCTTCGCCCTCGTCCGGCAGCACCGCCCGGACGTGCAACTGGTCATCACGAACCTCGTCACCGACGAACCGGCCCTCGCCGAGAAGCTCAACGTCCTGCGCCAACGCGCGCAACAGCTGGGCGGCGTGCTGGTGCTCTCGGAGATGGACAGGGTCGGCAACGTGGAGCTCTCCTCTCTGCGGGAGGAGGCGACGGTGCTGATCCACGAGGGCTACCCGCGCGGCATCTCCGTGGAACTCCTGGAGGAGATGTGGCAGTCCCGGCCCATCGTCAGCGCCCGCAGCTCGGTTGCGGAAGCCCTGCTCATCGAAGGGCGAACCGCCCTGCTCGCCGACAGCACGGAGGAGCAGGCGGCAGCCATCGAGCGGCTGCTGAGGAACCCCAGGACGGCGACCCGCCTGGGACAGGCCGCACACCGGCACGTCGCCCGGCGCCACCTCATCACCCACTACCTCGCCAACTACCTCAAGGTGTTCCAGCAGGTGTTGAAGCGACGGCAAAGGTCGTCGAGGCGCTGATGCCCACACCGGTCCCTATCACCCCCAAGGCGCTGCACGAGTACGCGCCGCACATCGGCGAGGAGCGCATAGCGGAACTCCGTAGCCTCGCCGCTCCCCTGAAGGACGCGCGCGTGCTGCACCTCAACGCAACCGCGTTCGGCGGAGGCGTTGCGGAGATACTCAACAGCTTCATCCCCCTGCTGAGGGACGTGGGCATCGACGCGCACTGGCACGTGATGGAGGCGTCCGCGGAGTTCTTCAACGTCTCCAAGAGCATGCACAACGCCCTTCAGGGCATGTACATCCCCTGGAACAAGGCGATGGCCGACCTCTGGCGCGAGACCAACAAGGCGAACGCCCACGCGATGGACGGGAAGTACGACTTCGTCTATATCCACGACCCGCAGCCCGCCGGCATCCTGGAGTTCGTCCGCGAGCGCGACCCTGACGTGCTCGGTGCGAAGTGGGTCTGGCGCTGCCACCTCGACACGACTGAAGCGCTGCCGGAGGTGTGGGGCTTCCTGCGCGGCTACATCTCCGGCTACGACGCGCTCGTCTTTACGCTCGCCGAGTACGTGAAGGAGCCCATCACCGGCCCTGAGTTGGCGATCATCTGGCCCGCCATAGACCCCACCAGCACCAAGAACTCCGGGATCTCTCCCGTCGTCATACGCGACATCCTCGCCCGCTACGAGATCGACCCGGACCGGCCCATCATCGCGCAGATATCGCGGTTCGACCCGTGGAAGGACCCGCTCGGCGTGCTGGACGTCTACAAGGAACTCAAGGAGGAGTACCCCGGCCTGCAACTGCTCATGGTCGCCGCGATGGCGAACGACGACCCGGAAGCGTGGTCGTTCTACGAGCGCATCGTGCGGAAGGCCGGCGAGGACTACGACATCCACGTCCTGACGAACCTGAACGGCGTCGGCAACCTGGAGGTGAACGCCTTCCAGAGCGCAGCGGACGTGCTGCTGCAGAAGTCCATCCGGGAGGGGTTCGGCCTCGTTATCTCCGAGGCGCTCTGGAAATCGAAGGCGCTCGTGGGAAGTCCCGCCGGCGGCATCCCCCTCCAGTTGGACTACGGCAAGGCCGGTCCCGTCGCAGGCACGACGCAGGAGTTCGTGGACTCCATCCGCAGACTGCTGGAAGACCCGGAGGGGCGCAGGGAGATGGGGAGGCTCGGCAAGGAGCACGTCCGCAAGCACTTCCTTACCACCCGCCTGCTCAAGGACCACCTCCGCTTGATGGCCTCGCTCGCCGGCGTAAGATAACCACGCAATCCCGCCTTCCCCGTCATTCCCGCCTACATCGTCATTCGCGCGAAGGCGGGAATCTCGCAGCCCACGGGGTGAGGGGACCCAGGCCCAGAGGGGAGCAATGACCGCTACAGACGCAGTCCTCGGCATAGACCTCGGCGGCACCAAGATACTCGCGCTCGCCGCCAGACCGGATGGCACGACGCTCGCGTCTGCAGTCGCGGAGACCCCGTCGCGGGAGAGCGCGGAGCGCGTCATCTCCGCCATGGCGGAGACCGCCCGCGAAGCGATGGCCAACGCAGGATTGAGTGCGGAGACGATCACTTCCGTGGGAGTGGCCGCAGCAGGCGCGATAGACGCCCGCGAAGGCGTCGTCGTCCACTCTCCCCACATCGGGGGAATGTCCAACACTCCGATGGCTTCGATGCTCAGCCGGCGCCTGGGAATGTCAGTCGCCATCGGCAACGACGCGAACCTTGCCGCGCTCGGAGAGCAGCGCTACGGCGCGGGGAAGGGCGAGCAGGACATCGTTTTCCTCACCATCAGCACCGGGATCGGCGCCGGCATCATCATCGACGGCAAGCTGTTCACCGGGTCGGCAGGCTACGCCGGAGAGGTCGGCCACATGACGGTGGACGCCCACGGCCCCTACGGCGCAAGCACGATGCCCGGAGCATGGGAGTCGCTCTGCTCGGGGACGGCGCTGGCGCGCATCGCCACGGAGCGGATCACTGCAGGGGAACGCTCCTCCATGAGCACGGCGCTGCACGACACCAACGTGGAGGGACTGACCGCCCGCGACGTCTTCGCGGCCTGCCGCTCCGGCGACGCGCTTGCGCAGTCGATCGTGGCGGACGCGATCGTGTATCTGGGGGCAGGCCTCACGAGCCTCGTGAACCTGCTCAACCCGGCGAAGATCATCATCGGCGGCGGCCTCTCCAACGAGTGGGACGCCTACATCGCCCCCGCCGTCGCCCTCATGCGCGAGCAGTCGTTCGCCGGCATCGGGAAGCTCACCCCCGTCGTCCTGCCCGGCCTCGGCGCCGAGGCTGGGGCGCTGGGCGCGGTCGCGCTCGCCGGGGACGCCCTGTTGTAGAACTTCTCGTTCCGGAGGAGACAGTACGTCACGTCGGAGCCTGGTTCCGTTCATGGTTCGACAGGCTCACCACGAACGGAACGAAGCAGCCGCTAGTGGTGAGCTTGCCCCCGTTCGTGGCGAGCCCTACTCGGTTCGTGGTGAACTTGCCCCCGTTCGTGGTGAGTTTGTCGAACCACGCCAACCCTACGGCTGATCCCCGGCCTTTCGGCGCGTTCTGCTCCTGGACAATTCCTGCAGGGCGCGCCAGTCACGCCTGATAAGCGCATCCTTCTTCGCTCTCGACCACCGCTTGATCTGCCGTTCGCGTTCCAAGGCGTCAGCCCTGTCCGTAGACTCTTCAGTAAAGACGACCTCGACAGGCCGTCGCGAATGAGTGTAGCCGCCCAACAGTCCCTGCTGGTGCGCGGCAACCCGCGACTCCAAGTCGTCTGTGTGTCCTGTGTAATAGGATCCGTCCGCGCACTTGAGGATGTATAGGAAGAAGGCCATCACTGTCGGCAGAGTTCGTCGCGCAAGGTCTTGATCCAAGTTTCGGTACCCAGGGTTTTAGCCGTTCGTGGCGAACCCGAGGATACCGTACTGCGAACTTTCCAATGGGAGGTCAATCTGTAGAGCGCTGGCTACTCACGTCGGATGACTCGCCGTGCCCTTCGCTAGGCGCAAGGCGAAGCACCTTGCCCATCTCACAGATAGGAGGTCAGCGTCCACAACGATGCTTGCTTACTGTTTGTGGACGAGTTCGCGGGCACTCCTTCCGACTTGTCCAGCCGATGTGGCCGCAGGGTAGCCCTCGCTGGGTTGAGATAGATGACGTGAACTCTCACTGTTCTGCCTGTCATTCACTTGTCATCCTACTCGTATCATTAGATTGACGGAGGTTCTCAATGGACAACGATCCTCGAATCGAACAGTGGCGGAAGGAAACGCAGAAGAAGCCCCCAGGCACCTATGGCTACCTAGACGCTGCAGACGGTGCAAGGGCCTGGTTCCGGCGAGATAAGAGTGGCCGTGCGAGGCGTCTACCAGAAGACCAACGGCCCGGGCTGGCTGGTCTTCTAATGCCCCCCGGTTGGAGGCCACGGTTCCCGCATCCTGCTTATGCTTACGGCTACAAGCGCGCAGTCGCCTATGAGTACGAGCTAATCACAAACGAGTTGTTCTTTGGGCCACGACCGTGGCATGACGACATCGTCGCGTTGTCTAAGGGCCTGAGAGTGAAAGATGGTCCGTACGGTCCCTACCAGCCATGGGTGGCGTACTGTCAGTCTATCGTGAGGTTAGTCGAGGCAGAGAGGCCTGCGCTTCTTGAGGTATTGGGGCCTGTCGCTCACCGTCATGGTCTCGATGTCGTTCCTTGGGGCATGGGGTGGCTGATCAGCAATTACGTAAGAACCCAGCCGGCGTGGGAGCTACCTCCGCAGGCAGTGGACGAGCGACCACCACGAGCCCAACGCAACCCTGCTGCTGACGCCCTGCTGCTCTACGTATACCTAACAGGGCATCTTCAGGACCCTGAAGCGAGAGCGATTGTCCGGCCTGCTATCGACCTTGACTTGATTGCGGACCCTGTGCGCCAAGCTCAGGCGATCAAGCAGGAGCTGGGTGCAACCAGGAAGCCCGGCCGTCCTCCAAGACGCTCTCGGCCTGACACCCTAGCTGTGAACGAGGTCTACGAGCTACTTGAGCGCCAGGTCCAATACATGGTAAGGCGACGAATCAGCCTATGAGCATAACGTGCGAGCAGTCTCTCAACGAGATGGCCCCGCTAGACACCGTTAGGAGTAGTTGACTCAAGCTTGTAGAGGGATCCTAGAAGCCGTTGGGCGTAGGCTTCGGCTGGAATTCTGACCCATCCGGGAGTGATGAAGAACAGCCACACGGCGATAGCGGCTGTATTGAAAGCCGAACCGACCAAGCGTGTGATGGTGATTCCGTCTGGGTTCATGACCACGGTGTCTAGCCAGGATTCTGCTGTAGGTAATCCGGCCGACAGGAGAAAGAGGCCCCATGAGGCGGCCGTAGCCAGAGCAGCCAATACGAGGCCGTACGGCTTCAGTCCCCAGAGGTTGCGCCGGAAGCCGTAGTTGACGTTCTCGGCGAAGACTAACGGGAACTTGTAGGCGTCACGGGTGGCTTCTCGCAGAAAGTTGACGGCTGCCTCGTATTGCTGGTCGGCACCAACTGGGTCCTGTGCTTCTTCTTCCGCGGTGGGCAATTCTCGCCCCAAGAGCTTCTCCAGTTTCGCCCGCCACCGGGTGAGGATGACTCTATTGGACGAATCCCGGAACCTGAGCAGACGAGTGGTCGGTGGCCCTCCCCAACTCTCCCAGAGAGCCGACTGCTTCTTGCTACCGCGGTCTCGGCCAACCTGAGCCAGGAGCGCCGTGCCTCCACCCGTGCCAATGAGGCCTGATAGGCCGCCGGTCGCGAGAGAATCACCCGGCATCCATATCGACAAGAGGACTCCTAGCGGAAGCACCGTCAGCAGGGCCGGTTGAAACCGAGCCCTGAGAGTGTACTGATCGAACGGGATCTTCATGTGGTGATCCTTGAATCCTATTGGTTGGGGCTGAGACTCCAACCGCCGCCATCCTTGAGAAGCAGTTTCATGGTGCCTTGCTTGTCTGTTCTGTATACCTTGTGGCCGTTGGACGCACCGCTTGAGTACTGCCTGTAGAGGTCGAGGGCCTTACTGTCTGGGTGTCCGTGAGGATTGTTGCCCACGGAGACGATGACCATGGCGGGCTTCATGGCGTTCATGTGGCCGACGTAGTACTTCGTGCTGTCGTCTGGATCCTCGAAGAAGCTGATGGAACCGTGGTGGGCGGCCAGAAGGATGTCACAGGACACATCTCCAGGGGAGTAGTCCCTGAGGATGCCGTGCTTCCACGTTGCGGCATCGCTGTCACCGGTAAGGGTGGTGCTGCCCTCAACGTTGCCTGAGAACGCCGACCGCTGCTCTACTTTCAGCACGATGCCTTGCGCATTAGCGTTCTTCGGCAGCCTACTGTCCTTGGCACTCAGGTACCGGAAGCGCGTTCTTCCGAAGTCCTCGCGTCTTTGCTTCTCTATCTCCCTCGCTCCCACTGCTCTCCGGAGCCGCATGTACGCCTCATATTCAGACGTGTCTGTCGATGTTCCTGGATAGCCGCTGTCCCACACTTGGCTGATCGGGAAGTACCTGTGAAGGACTTGGACGCCTCGCATGTGATCTGCATCCCTGTGGGTGCATATGAACGCGCGGAGCCGGCTGCCCTGGCCAATCTGAGCAGCGAGATAGCCCAGAACACGGTTCTGGTTAGCGTCTGTGATGTTGCAGTCCACGACGAACCTGCTGCCGTCGGCGCACTGGACCAGCGCCATGTTGCCTTGACCAACGTCGATAAAATGAACCGTGGTACCCATAGGCCCCCTCCTGTAGTGAACGGCTTAGCCGCAATCGAATCATGGAAATAGTACACACTGGCAGGTGATGAGTTGTCAAGCATGCACTGGCAATGGTAGAGTATCTCCGTGATTCCCATAGCCACACTCGCAGAAGTCTTCCAAGGCCTCGTCCGGTCAGGGCGGGGGGCCGGCGCGCGAGAAGGAGACTGGGCGCTTCGAATCGTAGAGAGCGGTGACATACATGGGGACGGATGGCTGCGCCTTGAAGGTCTGCGGGAGGTTGGGCTTGTCCAGGGGGGTCGGACGGAGCGGTATCTCCTGCGCCCCTTCGATGTGCTCGTGACCGCGCGGAGCGGCTCCATACAGGCGGCGCTCGTTCCGCCGGACGTATCGAGAACGGTCGCAGGCGTCACCCTGTTGGTTGTGCGGCCCAGGCATCCGGAGACGGGCATGGGTCACTGGCTGTGGTATTTTCTGACCTCGGCCCATGGCCGGGCGCAGCTCGCCAAGCGCATGACCGTCAGCGCTACTATCACGTCGCTGTCCGCCAGCAGCCTCGGCGAGATCGAGGTCCCCGTGCCGTCCGACCGTGACCTCGACGCGATTGCCCGGCTCGTGGAGGTATCGGAGGCAGCCTATGAGTCAGCGGTTGAGGCTGCTAGGCTGCGCCGTGAGATACTGCGCGATGCGCTGATCACGGAGTTCGGCCGTTAGGCTGCACTGGTAGGAGACAGGAGCGACGCATGGCGTTGAGCAAGGCAGAGCTGGAATCGAAGCTGTGGCAGGCTGCCGACATCCTGCGCGGGCAGATAGACGCGGCAGACTACAAGAACTACATCTTCTCCCTCCTCTTCCTGAAGCGGCTTTCGGACCGCTTCGACGAAGAGGTGGAGAGCGCCGTGGCTTCAGGTGTTCCGCGCGAGACTGCGCTCAGGGACCCGGACGAACACGAGTTCTTCGTCCCTCCCGTCGCCCGGTGGAGCGCCCTGACCGAGACCGCCATGAACACGGGAGAGGCGCTGAACATCGCCGGCCATGCCATTGAGGACTCCAACACGCCGCGATTGGACGGCGTGCTGGCGGGCGCGAACTGGAACGACGAGTCCAAGCTGGGCAGCCCGGCTAACAGGGAACGCATCATCCGCAGCCTGCTCAACCACTTCGGCAGCCTCGACCTGAGCGATGCGAACCTGTGGGAGGAGGAAGGTGGCACGGGCAATGTCTTGGGCGACGCCTACGAGTATCTGATCAGCAAGTTCGCCGATGACGCCGGCAAAAAGGGCGGCGAGTTCTACACGCCGCGTTCGGTGGTGCGCCTCATCGTCGAGCTGCTGCAGCCAAAAGAGGGAATGCGTATCTGCGACCCCACGGCAGGCTCCGGTGGCATGCTCATCTACGCGGCCGACTACGTGCGGCAGCAGGACGGAGACGTACGTAACCTCGCCCTGCACGGGCAGGAGCGCAACCTCGGCACGCTCGCCATCGGCAAGCTGAACCTCCTCCTCCACGGTCTGCGCGCAGCCCGGCTGGAGGCGGGCGACGTCATTGCCGAGCCGGGGCTCGTGGACCCGTCAGGACGACTGCTCTCCTACGACCGCGTGATCGCCAATCCGCCCTTCAGCCTCAAGAACTGGGGGCACGACTTCGCGCCCAACGACCCGCACCACCGGTTCGACCGCTATGGCGCAGTCCCACCGAAGACGAAGGGCGACCTCGCCTTCCTGCTGCACATGCTCGCAGTCACCAACGCCGACGGCATGGTGGGCGTAGTCATGCCCCACGGCATCCTCTTCCGGGGCGGCGCCGAGGGGACCATACGCCGCGGCATCGTCGAGGCCGACCTGTTCGAGGCCGTCATCGGGCTCGCGCCCAACCTCTTCTTCGGCGCGAGCATCCCCGTGGCCGTCTGCGTGCTCAACAAGGCCAAGCCGCTGGGGCGCAGGGGCAAGGTGCTGTTCGTGGACGCGGCGCAAGAGGGCTGTTTCCGCCAAGGCAAGGCCCAGAACTTCATCGACGCCGAGCACATCGAGCGGATCGCCGGAGCTTTCGAGGCGTTCGAGGACGTCGACCGCTTCGCCCATGTCGCGGACTTGGAGGAGATACGAGCCAACGACTTCAACCTGAACATCAGTCGGTACGTGGACACGACCGAGCCGGTAGAGGTGATGAGCGTCGCCCAGGCCCTGGCAGAGCTGCGCGAGGCGGAGCGTCGGCGGGACGAGGCGGTGGCGAAGATGGACGAACTCCTCGCACAGCTGGGGTATCGGCGGTAGGGGATAGTCGCAACATGCCGGTTATACTGCGAGAGGGGCCGTTTCGCTTCTATTTCTACGCGAGCGACCGGGGCGAACCACCCCACGTTCACGTTGAACGTGATGATCGGGTCGCCAAGTTCTGGCTGGATCCGGTCAGGCTCCAGCAAACGGGTGGGTTGAGGCGGCATGAGATACGCCGCATCGAAAGGATGGTTGAGGAGAACCGGTTCTTGCTTCTGGAGGCTTGGAATGAACGTTTCAACACTTAGGGTCAGTGTCCCGGAGGCTATGACCATCGAGGTGACTGAGGATACCCTCACCGCCGAGTTGTCCGACGGTCGCACCGTAGCGGTGCCGCTGTCTTGGTACCCAAGGCTTGTTCACGCCACGCCGGAGGAGCGCAGCAACTGGCGGCTCATTGGCATCGGACAGGGGATCCACTGGCCCGACCTGGATGAGGACATCAGCGTCGAGATGCTGCTGGGCGGCTGGCCTTCAGGAGAAAGCCAGACTTCCTTCAAACGCTGGCTGGAGGCCAAACAGGCAGGACTTCCTGTGAACATCCACGAGATACGCCCCGCCGCGAAGAAGAGCACTGAATAGGACTGATGAGGCGCTCAGGCAAAGATGGGACCATCCCCGATGGCTGGCAGGTAGTACGCCTTGGGGATGTATGTGCTCCCCCTGAGTACGGTGCCAACGCAGCAGCACTTCCATTTGACCCCGACCTGCCCCGATTCGTGCGCATCACAGACATCAACGATGAAGGGCGGCTACGGCTTGGCGATGCGCGTTCGGCGGAGCCTGCGAAGGTGCTGGGGTATGAACTTGGCACCGGCGATCTTCTGTTCGCACGGAGCGGCAGTGTGGGGAGGACGTACTTGTATCGGCCTGAAGACGGCCCCTGCGTCTTCGCAGGATATCTGATTCGTTTCCGGCCAAAGCCAGAGGTTATTCTCCCGCGGTTCGTTGAAATCTACGCACACTCGGCTTCCTACTACCGCTGGGTTACTTCGATGCTGCGCGTAGGAGCGCAGCCGAACATCAACGCGGCCGAGTACAGTTCCCTCCCCATCCCCCTCCCACCCCTGCCAGAACAACGACGCATTGCCGCCGTGCTTAACGCCATAGACGACGCTATCGAGCGCACTAACGACGCCATCGTCGCCACGGAGCGCCTGCGCGACGCCCTGCTGCACGATCTGCTCTCGCATGGCGTTCCCGGCTGGCACTCCGAGTGGCGTGATGTGCCCGGCCTCGGCACGATTCCAGCGGACTGGGAGGTCGTGCGCTTGGGAGACATGGCCGAAGTACGAGGGGGTAAACGCTTGCCCAAGGGTTCATCGTTTGCTACAGAAGATACCGGGTTCCCTTATATTCGTGTAGTGGACTTCGAGAATCGAACCATTAGATCAAGGGCTGTTCAATTCATTGACCATGAAATCCGGGAATCAATAAAAAACTACACAATCTGTTCTGCAGATGTTTACATCTCTATCGCTGGTACAATCGGGCTTGTTGGGACAATTCCTGCCTACCTTGACGGAGCTAACCTAACTGAGAATGCAGCAAAGATAGTGATATCGTCTGCCTCAAACCTATTCAACAAGTTTCTAATGTATTACCTAGATTCACTTGCAGGTCAGTCCCAGATTCTCCTCAAGATTAACAAACTTGGGCAGCCGAAACTCGCGCTTGAACAGATTAGAACGATTAAGATTCCGCTGCCATCACTTCCAGAGCAAGAAATCGTTGCCGGTGTGCTGGAAAGCGTAGACAGGGCCGTTGAGCGGGCGGAGGACGAACGGGACGGACTACGAGCACTGAAGGCATCCACCGCCGACGCGCTGCTATCGGGTCGGGTGCGAATCAGGAGTTAGGTTTTGCAGATACAGATAGCAAATGGAAGCTGGGGAGAGTCGAATATCGAAGATATTCGATTGCTTCTTCAGAATGTTGCCGGTCATTTTGTACGATATCTTCAGGACACGCCGGATTGGAATATCGTTGTCTTACCGGCTGCCGATGGTGATGACCCGATGGCGTGTTATAGGGCCACAGACACTTCCCCGTACTTCATCTGTCTTTCGGCAAGGGACAGGCGGTGGGCTCAATTTTCTTACCAGTTTGCACATGAGCTATGCCACGTCGCTTCAGATTACGAACGATTGCAAGGCAATCCTAACAACTGGTTTCATGAATCATTGTGCGAGTTGGCTTCCGTCTTTACTCTGCGGCGTATGGCAGAGAGTTGGGTCACGTCACCACCGTATCCACACTGGAATAGCTATGCCGCTGCCTTGTACGAGTACGTTGAGAATTGCTTGCTTCGTCCGGAACGTCAGCTCCCCATTGGCGTAACTTTAGGGGGCTGGCTCATGTCAGAGGAAAACAGCTTGCGACAGGATTGCTATCAAAGAGATAAGAACGCACTCGTCGCATATTCATGTCTGCCTATCGTGGAGAGAGACCCTATGGGGTGGAACGCCATTCGGAGCCTCCCTGGCTCTTCTATGATGCTGCAAGAGTACCTGAATGAGTGGTATTCACTGGCAGAAACTGCAGACAAGCCTTTCGTTAGTCGCATCGTGGAGCTTTTTGAGAAGTAGACTACGTACCATGACCTCCCCCACCAAGATTAACGAGTACAACCAAGCCGAGGAACCGGCGCACCGGCTGCTGGAACGGCTCGGCTGGCGCTACCTGCACCCCGACGGTCTGCGGGTGGACCGCGGCGACCGCCGGGAAGTGCTGCTCAAGGGGCGGTTGCGCGACGCGCTCCTGCGCCTGAACGAGTGGATGGCGGGGGAGCAGGCGGACCGCGCCATCCACGAGTTGGAGAACGTCAACGCTACGGGCATGGCCCGCAACCAGATCGTCCACGAGTACCTGACGTACGGGATGCCGCTGAACGTGGATGTGGCGCGCGGGCGGCAGACGCGCATCGTCCGCTTCTTCGATTTCGAGCACCCCGAGGGTGGCCTTAACGACTTCGCGGTCACGACGCAGTTCCACGTGCGCCGCAGCGGGGAGCGCGGCGGTGGGGTGGACGACGAGCGATCGGTGATCCCGGACCTCGTGCTGTTCGTCAACGGCATCCCGCTCGTGGTGATGGAGGCGAAGTCCCCCACGCTCGGGAGCGAGTGGCAGTCGCGCGCGGTGCGCCAGCTGCGGCGCTACCAGGAGGCGGCGCCACAGTGGCACGGGACGGGCGCGCCGGTGCTGTTCCACTACAACCTGCTCTGTGTCGCGCACTGCGGAGCGGCGGCGTCCTATGCCGCCTGCGGCGCGCCCGAGAACGCGTACTTCGAGTGGAAGTCCCTGCTGCCTCACACGGAAGACGAGGTCCGCCGCCTGGGGTTCGAGCCGGAAGGACAGGCGCAAATGATCGCGGGGCTGCTGTCCCCGTCGACGCTGCTGGACGTGCTGCGCGACTACGTCGTGTACGAACCGGAGCAGGGCCGGCTGGTGAAGAAGCTGCCGCGCTACCAGCAGTACCGCGCCGTGCGCGCGGCGCTGGAGCGCATCCTGTCGGGTCGGAAGCCGGAGGAGCGCGGCGGCGTGGTGTGGCACACGCAGGGCTCCGGCAAGTCGCTGACCATGCTGTGGCTCGCCGTGAAGGTGCGCAGGGAGCCGCGCCTCGCCAATGCCACCATCGTCGTCGTCACCGACCGCACGCAGCTCGACAGACAGATCACGGCCACGTTCGAGCGGTGCGGCTTCCCCGCACCGGAGCACGCGTCGACCACGCGCGACCTCCGGTGCCTGCTTACGACGGGGCAGAGCCGCACGATCATGACGACCGTCCAGAAGTTCGAGGATGCGCTGAACGCGCCGGAGGGCGCCCTCGGCGTGCTCAACCCCTCGGAGAACGTTATCGTCATGGTGGACGAGGCGCACCGCACGCAGTACGGCATACTCGGCGCGCGCATGTCCAGGGCGCTCCCCAACGCGGTACTCATCGGCTTCACCGGCACGCCCATCGACCGCGGGTTCCGGCGCAGCACCATGCGCCGTTTCGGCCCGCTCATCGACTCCTACACGATCCCGCAGTCGGTTGCCGACGGCGCGACCGTGCCCATCTACTACGAAGCGCGCCTGCCCGAACTGGCCATCGAAGGGCCGCAGAGGCTGGACGATATCTTTGATGCGCTCTTCGGGGATCAGCCGGAGGAGGTGCGGGAACAGATACGGCGCCGCTATGCCAACAAGGAGACGGTGGCCGAGGCCGAGCAGCGCATCGAGACGATCGCGCTGGACATCGCACGACACTTCAGGGAAAACGTCCGCCCCAACGGCTTCAAGGCGCAGGTCGTTGCGCCAAGCCGCGCCGCGGCCCTCCGCTACGCCAGCCATCTCAACGACTTCGGCGTACGCGCCTACCCCGTCATCACGACCACGGCGAACGACGGACCGGAGTTCAACGAGGCGCGCTCCCTCAACCAGGAGCAGATAACCAACGCCTTCGTCGACCCGGCGGGAGAGCCGGAGGTGCTTATCGTCGTGGACATGCTGCTGACGGGTTTCGACGCCCCGGTTGAGCAGGCGCTCTACCTGGACAGGCCACTGCGGGAGCACGGCCTCCTCCAGGCCATCGCACGGGTGAACCGGCGCTTCTCGCACGAGTGGGACGGTGTCGCCACGGAGAAGCACCACGGCCTCGTGGTGGACTATCGCGGCGTGTCGCGAGAACTCGAGCAGGCGCTGTCGTCGTTCGACTGGCCGGACGTGCAGGACACGATGCGCGAACTGGAGGAGGACCCCGGTCAGGTCATCGAGGCTGCCGCTCGGCAGGCGGAATCCCATTTCAAAGGCCGAGACCTGGCGGACACGTGGGCATGCGTCGCCGTCTTCGCGCCGGACGCCTCAACGGAAGGCGACTACAAGGCCGACCTGTTTGAGCGGTTCAACGCGGACTACCGCCTTTTCTCCCACTTGATGGACCGGTTCCTCCCTGACCCGCGAGCACTCGCCTACGTCGACCGGCTCGCCCGCCTCACGGAGATACGCGCCTGCGTGCGCGCGCAGTTCCTCCGGGAGAACGCTGCCATCGACTGGACGGAGGTCGGGGCGAAGATCAAGCGGCTATTGGACCAGCGCATCAGCGCCGAGGTGCGCGAGCTGATGACGCCGGTCTCGGTGCTCGACAGCGACTTCGACGAGAAGATAGCCGCGCTTCCCCACGAGGAGGCGAAGGCGTCGCTCATGGAGCACGCGATCCGCGCGCAGATTAACGAGCGCCTCGCGGCCAATCCAGCCTACTTCGAACGTCTGTCGGCCCAGCTCTCCCGCATCATCGAGGAGTTGCGTAACCAGCTCATTGACGCCGCTGAGGCGTGCCGCCGCATGGAGGAGTTGCGGCGTGAAGCGATGCGGGAAGACGACGTTGCGGCGGAACACGGGCTGTCGGCGATAGCCTTCGCTATCTACGGGGCGCTGGAAGAGCAACCCGGCGCTACTAGCCCTGCCGGGACAGCGCGCGAAGAGCGCAGGTCGCTCCGGGTTGACTTCGACGAGGAGACTCGCGATGCCGCGTTGGCGGTCGAGAGCGTCGTGCAGGGCTTCGTGGCCGTGGTGGACTGGCAGTCGAACCTGGAGGTCCAGCGGGAGATGCGCCGGGACATCAAGGGCGCGCTGAGGAACACGGGCAAGTACACCGAGGAAAGGTTGGACGAACTGGCGAGCCGGATCGTGGACTTGGCCCGCCGGAGCACGGACCTGTGACCGGCCGGGACAGCGTCCGCTTCGGCGATACTGCTATCGAGTATGCCGTTCGTCGCAGCGAACGGCGCACCAAGACCGTCCAGATCACGGTGGACGGCAGCGGGGTCCAGGTGGCCGCGCCCGTCGCGACGACCGACGGGGAGTTACAGGCCATCGTTCGCAAGCGCGCGCCGTGGATCCTCAGCCATGCGTCGGGGGAGTTGCTGGAGGCCGCACCCAAGCGCTTCATCAGCGGGGAGACGCTGCCGTACCTGGGCCGCAACGTCCGCATGGTCTTCCAGCCAGCTGACGTACGCTCGCCGGAGGTGAGCTTCGACCACTGGCGGTTCCGGGTTGTCGTCCCGCGCGGCCTCGATGGGGACGAACGCCGCGAGCGCATCAAGCGGGCGATCTTCCAGTGGTACCGGGGCCGCGCCGAGGAGCGCCTGCCTGCAAGCGTCGAGCGCTGGTGGCCCCGGCTCAGTTCGGGAGAGCCCCCGCGCATTCTTATTCGCAACCAGCGCCAGCGCTGGGGAAGCTGCGCCCCTGACGGCACGCTCCGCTTCAACTGGCGCGCCATGATGCTCCCACCTGCGCTCATCGAGTACGTCGTCGTCCACGAACTCGTCCATCGGTCAGTGAAGAACCACTCTGCGGACTTTTGGGGGTCGCTGTCCAGGGTCATGCCCGAAGCCCAGCACCGCCGCCGCCTTCTTCGCGAGGCCGGCAAGACCCTCCCCCTCTGACACCTATTCCTGCCGAGCCATTGGGGTTGCATGCCCAGCGCCGCTACTTCCCCACGGCCAAAGGCACCAGCGCCGGTGGATAGGCCACCGGAATTTCCGTGACATCCGCTGGCTGCGCGGACGGTTCCTACGTTGCTACGCTCGTCCCATGAGACTCACGGAACGACAGCTGCTCGATGCGCTTGCCCGGATGCCGTTCGCCGACACGCTGGAGATTGCGGTCACCCTCGGCGAGGCGTACTCGACCGTGCACCGCGTCCTGACCGGCCTGCTCGCCGACGGCATCGCCGCGCGCGTCAACCACGGGACCGTCCACCTGCCGACGAGCGGGAGGTGGTTCCTGACGTCCGAGGGCATCGGTGAGGCGGCCGCGGCGCTGGGGTACGGCACGGCGTCCGAGTTCGTGCGAGCGTACCCGGTCTCGCAGCAGTGGCTGACGCTGCTGCTGCGCCGGATGGACGCGGTGGCTTCGGTCTATCGGCTGGCGATGGCGCTCTCGCCGGGGTATCACTCGCTGCGGTCGTCGGTGGAGTTCCACCGGCGGGGCCGGTCCGATGCCACGATCACCCTGGACGACGGGAGGACGTTCGGCGTGGTGCGCCAGGGGCTGGGGCTGCGCCGCCGCTCGCTGTACGAGCGCCTGCGCGCAATAGCGGAGTGGGACCCCTCCCGCCGCCCCGGCACGGTGCTGGTCCTGGTGCAGAGCCCGTGGGAGCAGCGGCTGACGGCGCGGCTGTGCGAGCGCCTGCACCTCGAGTACTGCTACGTCACCGTGGAGTCGCGGGACGCGCTGGAGAGCGAGACCGACCGCGTCTGGCTCGGGTGGACGTGGCCGTACGGAGTCGGGCGCCGCACGCTCGACGACGTGCGTTGGCGGCGCCGGAGCCGCCGGGGATCGTTGCCGCAGGTGCGCGGCCGGAAACGCGCCTCGCTGCCCCATCCGGAGCGGATGGCGCGCTCGGCGCCGGCGTTCGGCCTCAGCCCGTCAGAGAAGCGCGTCCTCGACCTGCTGACCGACCACCCGATGCTGCCGCGCGAGCACCTCGCCCGCTGGCTGGGCGTCTCCGAGGGCAGGGTCAGCCAGATGATGCGCAGTCTCGAGGACACCTGGAGCCTGATCGAGCTCCACGGAAGTCGCGGCCGCGTTCGCTACACGCTGTCGGACGAGGGCATCCGCCACGTCGCCCACCGGGACCGGGCCGACCTTCCCGCTGCGCGGGAGGTATGGAGCACGGCGCTGACGAGGGACCGCCATGGCCGCAGGCGGCACCTGGGTCACCGCATCGACACCAGGGCGCGGCAGACGAAACACGCGGACGCGGTGACGTGGTTCCTGTCGGAGCTGGCGGCGGAGACTCGGGCCGACCCTTCGAGCGAGCTGCTGTGGACGCTGCCGACGGAGCGTTCGGTCCGGCCTGCCCGGCGCGGAGAGCCGTCTATCGCGCCCGATGCCGTGGGAGAGCTGACCGCTGGAGACAGCCGTGTGCCGTTCTACCTCGAATGCGAGCACCGCGCGCGCCACCCCCGCGGGGTCTGGGCCCGGCTGTGGCCATACGTTCGCTACTACTGCCAGGGGAAACCGGAGGAGGATCACCCGCCGCTCCCGTTCACCCTGTTCGTCGTCGACAAGCAGGAGGTCGAGGAGACCTACGTACGGACGGCTGCCCGGATGGACCTGATGACGGTCCCGGTGCTGGTCTCGTGCCGGCCGGTGCTGGAGCGCTCGGGGATACTGGGCCGTTCCTGGCGTCCGATGTGGGGGCCGGTGAGCCCGCGACTGCGGTTGTCGGAGCTACGAGCCTACCGTTGGGATGCCCTGTACAGCGTGATGCGTCGTGAGAGTGATGTGTGAGGGGCGCGCCCCTCACACATCACTCTCATCCCTCCAGGTGGGCTGGGCCGTGCAAGTCGTGCCACAGGAGGGAGATGCGCGGTCGGCCGAGGCCGCCGGACGGCCCGATTTCACTCTTGTCCGGGCCTGTAGGCGGCTGACACGTCGCCTGACGTGTCGGGGTTCGAAAGTGGGACGCTGCGCTAAAGCAAGCGGCTGTCCCGGCGGACAGAATTTGCAGTTTTGCAAGCCTGTGACGTGTCAGGATTGTCAGCCTGTACAGGGGAGGAGGGACGATGGATGAGCCGGTGAGGTGGGTGTCGAAGGATACGGCGGCGCGTGAACTGGAGGTATCGCTCTCGACACTGGACCGCAAGATCAGGAACCGCGAGGTCGAGGTGCTGCGGGAAGGGCGCCGCGTGTACGTGCGGGTGGAGGGGCCGGAGTACCTGAGCGATGAGGAGCTGCTGCTGCGCGCCAAGGCCAGGACGGATGAGCTGGACGAGGCGGTACGGAGGTGGGAGCGCATCGCGGAGGAGCTGGAGCGTGAGCGCGACGAGGCGAAGAGAGATGCGGTTGGCTGGGAGGTCGTATACGAAGAGATGAAGGACCGCTACTTGATCGAGTGTGCGGCGCACGAGCGGACGGGGCGATGGGTCGGCAGGCTCGCCCGCGTTTGTGCCATGCTGGTCGTGTTGCTGGTCATCAGTGTGCTCGTGGTGTGGCGCATGCTGACGTAGATAGCCACCATCCTTGCTGCGGTAGCAGGATGGGTCTGGTCCGCGCCGGGCGACGCGGAGATTCGGGACATGCGTTCCCGAAAGGGTGATGCCGCTTCCGTATAATGAACGAGTTCCGCAGGCATCGCATTTTCAAGGGGCTGCAAAATGTTCGAATGGACTTCGGTTGGCCAGTGGCGCGACAGGTGCGGGCAGACCTGGGAAATCGGCCTGATGGAGTGGGAATCGACAGCACCGGAGAGGCTCATACATTGGCGTGCCACACGTGAGCCTCTCCGAGGCAGGGGCAGGGTTTGCGTAATGACCAACGACGAGGGTGCGAAGCAGTTGCCGTATGCAGTGCTGGAAGACATATACGTTGACCCGGAAGTAGAGAACCGTGGGTTGGGTTCCATGCTGCTCGGGAAGGCCATCGGGGCGTGTCGGGAACGGGAGCATAAGGGAATCTGGGGAAGGTTGAGCAGCGGCGACAGCGATCACTTCGACAAACTCAAGCACTTCTACGAGAGGCACGGATTCACAGTCACGTTCCACTCGCCGGACCACGTCCGGTATAATCCAAGCTACCCGGGCGAGGTGCGATTGGATTTCTAGTCCATTCCCCTGGGCTGGTTCGTATCCGCGCCGGCGCGTCCGTCGTACTCGGCGACGCGGGCCTGATGCGTCCGCGATGATATCCTGCTTGAGAAGATTGCGACTCCGGCTCGATCACAGACAGGTGACTCCCAGTACCCATCGGGCCTGTGGGGCCGTTCGTGCCTGATTCGGAGGACCTCCATATGACATACGTAGAAATGCGTGAGTGCCTCAGGCAACTGGGGGTCTGGGCCCCCTCCAAGCCGACGGGCTGGAGACCCGCGCTGCGGTATGGCGCTGGCAGGGACGGTACGCCCATCCCCGGCGTCTACCTGAACGCATCCAAGAGCGGCAGGGCATTCATCACCCTGAACACTAACTTCCCCGTCAACGAGACGTTCTGCGACGCCCTGAACCCTGACCGGTGGTGCGAACTGCCCGAAGAGGACCTGCCGGATGCAATCAGAGTTGCGCATAAGCGCCACATCTATCCGGAGGGCAGCGGCGAGCGTGAAGCCTTGGTCGATTTCGTTGGCTCCTTGTGCCGCGAGGGGAACGCCAAATGAGAGGCTAGGCATCAGCGGTTTCCATGCGCCGTCCTGGTTAAGCCCCACGCACAGGAGATAGAACAGCAGACCCGAACCGGTGAAATGCGGTTTCCGCGAGGACTCACTGCTCCCGTATCGGCTCATGGGTGAAGAGGTCGTCGAAGGAGGCGGCGCCGAGCGCGCGGACCAGCCGTCGGGGCTTCGGCCCAGGACGGCGCCTCCCGACATCAACTGCGAGAGGTAGCCCGACGACTTGCCGGCCATCGCCGCCAACTCGTCCTGGCTTATGTGCCGCCGGTTCAGCAGTCCCCACACCCGGTAGGGTTGAGCTTGACCCGTGAGGCGGGGCGCCTGCGCCTTACGCCGCTTCCTCCATGCCCTGCATGTCGACATCCTCCTCGCCTGTGTCCCCATGGCGTCCGGTTTCGCGTTCCATGGCGCCGTCCGGCTGCAGGTCGGCAAGGCAGCGGAGTGCGATCAGGCGGGCCAGTATCCGCAGCCCGCTCAATCGCAACTCCTCCTGCTCCTCGGTCAGTCTCATCTCTCTGCGCACTCGCCGCTCTCTCCCCGTGTTCGAATACGTGTTGCTCTGTCCGGTCGCTTCCGCGATGGGCGCTCTCAGTGTGCTACTGTGAGAACGTAGAGTGTAATGGCGGATGCGGGGGTTCATGGGAGATGGGGTCATCGGCGTTCTGTGGCAGGTTAACACGGGGCCTTGGCACTGGTAGTCACTCCTCATGACCTCCGCCTCGAACAACGGCTCGTTCGACCAGCCCGCCGTCTTCTCGCCCGACGGGAAGCTCCGGTATGCACTCGTACGTCACTGGGGCAAGGGTGAGGGTGAGCACAAGACCGTGAACTTCATCATGTGCAACCCTTCCACCGCCGACGACGTGGACAACGACCCTACCATCCGGCGCTGCGTGGGCTTCGCGCAGCGCTGGGAGTACCACAGGCTCATTGTCACGAACGTCAACCCGTTCCGCTCCCCGCGGCCGTCGGCCCTGCAGAGCGCGGTCCTCTCGGCCGTGGAGTGGGCCACGAACGACCATTACGTCCGCGAAGCCGCCGATGCGTCCGCCCTTGTGGTGGTCTCTTGGGGTACCAACGCACCTCGCGGAATGGCTGCACGTGCCCGCGGGGTACTGAATGGCATGCCCTTGTACTGCCTCGGCCTCAACGCGGACCACAGTCCGAAGCACCCGCTCTACGTTCCCGGGACGCAGGGGCTGGAGCCGTTCCGCTCCATGGACTGATACTGCGTCTACGTCCCACCGCACAGTGAGGTAATGGCCCATTGCCGCCGGTGCGGTGCCTTGAGGCTGGATGAGGGCGGAAGATTACCGCGGACCACTCCCTCACGCGGGTGGGGAACAGGCGTTCGGTGATGCTTCCTACGACTCAAGATAGGGGGAGGCTATGTCCGACCTGATTGAACTCTTGGACGATCTCAACTCTAAAGAGCGCTTCTTCCTGGTCCGTCAGGCGTTGGGAGAGTTTCAGTTGGGCGCGGACTTCCGCCAAGAGTTAGGCGAGGCCATCGGCCTTGCGATTCCGAGCGGGGCATTCTCTTGGATGGACTACCATCTCGATTGGCTGGTTGCCGCACTTCGCGCATATGAAAGCGGCCGCGTTGATGGGATCTTCGACCACTCGCAAGGGCTTCAGCCGCGCCGGATCGCATGCGTCGTCTCCCCTTATCCTTGGTCAGCGGCGTTAGTCTGCCTGGTCCTCCGCCTTCCGGGAAGCTGGACCCCGTGGTTCATCAAGGGGTTACTGTCACCCGCATCCTGTGCCGTGAGGCCACCCTTGAAATAGGATGGAGCAATGTCTCGAAGGAGCTCGGTCCGTTCACCTTCCGGTACGCGGTCCAAGAACGGCCACAAAAGCAGCATCTCGTTGGCAACGCGGGATATATCCTGTTCCCGCTTACGATGATGTCCTGACTGCTTAATGGCGTATGTAGCGAGCGCCGCTAGAGGTAGAGCTGTGCTGTAACGACCGAGAAGGGCCACGGCGGATAGCGTCTCCTCATCCTTGACCTGAAGCACGTACATCACTAGTACAAGCACGCCTAGGAGAACGAAACTGGCTACGGCGAGCCATCTCCACCTATCCGCGGTCCGGCTCTGCCTCCGCTCTTCCGCAGAATAGTGGGTCCCGGTGCTGGCACCAGCAACTAGTTCGAGCATCCTTCTGGCCTGATCCCGCAGGGACATTACGTCGTTATGAGCCTCGTGGAACTGCGCGTCGCGGGTAAGCTGAGTCTCGATGAATTCACTGGCGCGCTTCTGCTCAGCCTCACGATGATTCTCGTGAATATCGGTGACGTTGCGTTCCAGCCTATCGGTTGCATCCGCTACTCGCGCGGTCAAATCTCCCGCCGCTCCTTGGAATTCGGAAACGGCTTCGCGCACGTATGTCTCAGCAGCAGATGCTTGAGACTCCATAGCGTTAATGCGCTCTGCTAACATAGCCGTCGAGGAGGTCACTCGGTCGTCGAAGCGCGACGCCGCTCTCTGAAGCACCAGCGGTGTAGTGCGAATGGGTACGACAGGAAGAGTTGAGGCGTTATGCAATAACTCGTCAATCTGGCCGTTGACGAAGCCATGGTCCGGTTCGTCGGAGTTCGCATACGTCGTCATCTGTCCGACTGTTTCAAGTATTCTAGCAACGGGCCGCCGGAGTCCATCCAGCATCGATTCCGTTATGAGGTTCGCGCTCACGAGGGTCAACCTCGCCAGCACGCTGCTGCTGGCCTCAGCCGCCCTTCCGACCAGATCCACTGTGCGCTGATGCTCCCATCTTCGGGGGGACAACTCCTCTGAGATCAGATAAACAACCCGCCGCAGGTCGTGGACAACCTCTGAATCGCGAACACGATCATCGAACTCACTCATTCTATGTCCCCCTAGGATTTTAGGATCCGACAGACAGTGGACGAACCATAGTATGCCCCAAGTGCATGTCAACGATCGGGCAGCCGTGGGGATTAAGACTCAAGCCCCCCGAGTCTGTCCTCCATCCGCCTTCGGCCCACCCCTCCGAGGCGTTGGGCTTGGGAACCATTGAGGAGGTTACTAACGTCGCTGCATACCCAGGCGGGACACCTCGGGCGTCCTCGTAAACCACTTGAGCCATCTGCTCGTCGGTTATCTCAGGACTTCTCTCGGTCATCGTCGGATATCTCCCTTCTCCTGACAGTGACATCAGCCCCTTGACCAACTTCTGGGAAGAATCAGACCATCATTCCATACGCGCTGACACGTGCACCACATCCAGAAGGAGTCCCTTACATGACCGAACGACAGAACCACACTCCCGCAGCCGTCTACGCCCGCGTCTCCAGTGACCGGCAGGACGTCGACCTCTCCGTCGCCGCCCAGCTCCGCGCACTCCGCGAGTACGCCGAGCGCAACGGCTTCACCATCGTCCGTCAGTACGTCGACGAGGCCGAGAGCGGACGCGTCGCCGACCGACCCCAGTTCCGCCGCATGATCGATGAGGGCGGCAGGGCCAACTCACCCTTCGAGGTCATTCTCGTCTGGAAGTTCTCCCGATTCACCCGCAAGCGCGAGCACGCCGTCGCCTTCAAGTCCATGCTCCGCAAGAAGGGCATACGTGTCGTCTCCATCACTGAGCACGCCGACGATACTCCCACCGGCAAGCTCATGGAGGCCATCATCGAGTCCGTGGACGAGTTCTACAGCGAGAACCTCGCCCAAGAGGTCTTGCGGGGGATGCGGGAGTCCGCATCGCGTGGCTTCTGGATGCCCATGCTCGCCCCCTACGGATACAAGAAAGTGCAGGTGCAGGACGGGGTGAAGAAGCGGCCCAAGCTCGAGCTGGACCCGCCAGCCGATGCCGTCGTCCGCCGCATGTTCGACATGGCGCTGCACGGCTCCTCGACCCTCGACGTTGCCAAGGCCCTCAACGCGGACGGCGTGCAGAGCCCGTTCGGCACGAAGTGGCTGAAGGCCACCATCTACCGGATGCTCTCCAACGAGGTGTACACGGGAACGCTCGTGTGGGGCAAGAAAGCGAAGGACAACGTGCCCCCGGTCCGCGTGGAGCACGCGTTCCCTGCCATTGTCAGCGAGCAGGAGTTCAAGCGGACTGCGCGGCTGCTGGGCTCCCGCGCGCCGGGGAGCGTGCACCCGAGGCGCATCGCCAGCCCGTACCTGCTGAGTGGGCTGCTGAAGTGCGAGAAGTGCGGGAGGGCGCTGTCAGCCTCCGAGTCGGGCAGGGGCCGGTACACGTACTACGTCTGCCACTCGCTGCTTAACCGGGGGAAGGGGACGTGCACGACGCCGCGACTGAGCGCGAAGCGGTTCGAGCGTCTGATCGTCGAGCAGATACGCAATCACATCCTCACCGAGAGCAACATGCGCGACCTCGTGCGGATGGTGAACGAGGAGATGGACAGTGTGATCGCTGGGGAGCGTGAACGGCTGGAGGCCGCGCAGTTGGAGATGCGGGAGGTCCGTCAGCGGATGGACCGTCTGTGGCAACTGGTGGAGAAGACGGATATGACCGTGGAGGACATCCTGCCGCGCATCCGTCACCACCAGGAGAACCAGGAGCGGTTGGAGCGGGCTGCGGATGAGGCGCGCGTGGAGTTGGATGCGCGGTTAGCGCGGGTACAGGACGCCGAGGTGGTTGCCGCGTATGCGCGCGAGATGGGTGAGTGGCTGCTGGAGAGCGGGCTTGCGGAGACGAAGGCGTTCCTGCGGACGTTCGTGAAGGAGATCGTGGTGCGTCCCGGACACGCGACGATTCATTACACGGTTCCTACGCCGGAGGACAGTCCGATAGGAGGGGCTGACGTGGCGGAGGTTACGCTGGGGCGTCACTTTATGAAATCAGTATCGCGTGGTGAGCTTGTCGAACCACGTAAGGCAGATTCGTTCCGTTCATGGTTCGACAAGCTCACCACGAACGGCTAAGAACTCGCATACGTGATACCCCCGCCCGCTCTCTGCTATACTGCCATCCGGCCTGCGCCCGGCTGTGGCGCAGGCCGGTAGTGTGTTATCGGGACGTTCCCTTGGAACGAGTAAGGAGTGTTGCGATGCCCGCTTACGGCATCGTCGGCGCCCAGTGGGGCGACGAGGGCAAGGGAAAGGTCGTTGACTTCCTCGCCGAGGAGGCGGATGTCGTCGTCCGCTACTCGGGCGGGAGCAACGCCGGGCATACCGTCATCAACGAGAAGGGCGAGTTCGCCCTGCACCTCATACCGTCCGGCATCTTCCGCCCGCACGTGGACGCGGTCATCGGTCCCGGCGTCGTCCTGGACCCCGTCGTGCTCCTGGGTGAGCTGGAGAGCCTGAACGAGCGGGGTGTGGACACCAGCCGGCTGTTCATCAGCGACCACACCCACATCGTCATGCCGTACCACATCCTGCTGGACCAGCTGGAAGAGAAGGCCCGCGGCAGCAACGCCATCGGCACCACGGGACGCGGCATCGGCCCCACCTACGTGGACAAGGTCGCGCGCACCGGCATACGCCTCGGCGACCTGCTGGACGAGACGTACCTCGCCTCCCGCCTGGAGAGCGTCGTCGCGCAGAAGAACCGACTCCTCACCAGAGTGTTCGACGCCGACCCCATCGACTTCGACGCCCTGCTCGCCCAGGTGCGCTCCTGGGGCGACGCCCTCCGTCCCTACGTTGCCTCCGTAGAGCACCGCATCCTGGACAGGCTCGCCCGGGGCGCGCGCGTCGTGCTGGAGGGCGCGCAGGGCGCGATGCTCGACCTCGACCACGGCACCTACCCCTACGTCACCTCCTCGTCCGTCTCCATCGGCGGGGCCTGTACCGGGCTCGGCATCTCGCCGCGCGAGATCGTCGGCATCATCGGTGTGTTCAAGGCGTACTCCACCCGCGTCGGCGCGGGACCCATGACCCCGGAGTTGGACGACGAGGTCGGGGCCGGCATCCGTGAGCGGGCGTGGGAGTACGGAACGACGACCGGACGCCCCCGGCGCGTGGGCTGGTTCGACGGCCTCGCGGCGCGTTACTCCGCGACCATCAACGGCTTCACGTCTGCCGTGCTCACCCGGCTCGACGTGCTGGACGGCATCGACCCCGTGAAGATATGCACCGCCTACGAGGCGGACGGCGAGCGCATCCACCGCTTCCCCAGCGAGCCCGGTCTGCTGGAGCGCGCTACGCCAGTCTGGGAGGAGATGCCCGGCTGGAGCGCGCCGACCGCGGGCATCACGGAGCTGTCCCAGCTGCCGCCCGAGGCGAAGGCCTACGTCCGCCGCATAGAGGACGTGATAGGCTGCCCCATAGACCTCATCTCCACCGGCCCGCGACGCGACGAGAGCATCGTCGTACGCCCCATCATCCTGCGCTGACACCGCGCCTACAACACAATCGAGACGGAGGAGCAGACGCGTATGAAGATCGGCTTTTTCAACGACTGGACGCTCGGCGTCGTCAAGAACGACACCCACATCGTGGACGTTTCCGAGGTGCTGGAGGGTGTGCACGCCCACGGCGCGCAGGAGATGATCAAGCTCGTCATCTCCCACTTCGAGCAGGTGCGGGACCCGTTCCAGAAGCTCTGCGACGTCTCGGAGGGCGTGCCGCTGGAGAGCGTGCGCATCCGCCCGCCCATCCCCCGGCCCGACCAGATCTTCTGCATGGCCGTCAACTACCTGGAGTTCGGACAGCGCCCGATGCCGGAGATCGACTGCTTCCAGAAGTCGTCCGACTGCGTCATCGGCGACGGCGACACCATCCACCTCAGCCCGGACTGCCACGCCACCATCTTCCACCACGAGGCCGAGCTCGCCGTCGTGATGGGCTCGGAGGCCAAGAACGTCTCGCAGGACGAGGCGCTGGACAAGGTGTTCGGCTACACCGGATTCATCGACGTCTCTGCACGCGGCTTCGAGCCCGGCGGGCGCACCAGCTTCTTCCAGGTGAAGTCGTGGCCCACGTTCGGGCCGATGGGGCCGTTCATCATCACGAAGGACGAGGTGCCCGACCCGCATGACGTGAGCCTGCACATCACCAACAACGGCGAGGACCGCCAGGCGTTCAACACGGACGACATGGCGCACAAGATCCCGGAGTGCATCGAGTTCATCTCCCGCATCGCCCACCTCCGCGCCGGAGACGTCATCAGCACCGGCACCAACCACCAGGGGCTCGGAGCGCTGCAGGACGGCGACCGCCTCGACTTCACCATCGGCGGCATCGGCACCCTGCACGTCAACGTGGAAGACCCCGCCAAGCGCGAGTGGCGGCGCGGCGTCGACGAGGAGATGGCAGCCCGCATGCGGGAGGCAGGCGGCTCGTCCATGGGGATGGGGCCCCGCTCCTGAGTCCGCCGCGCAGCGGAGGAGTCGCATGACCACGACGCCCCTCATACGCGTAGCCGTCCACGGCGCGGCGGGCCGCGTCGGGCGAGAGGTGCTCCGCGCCGTCGCCGGAGCGCCGGACATGACGCTCACCGCCGCCATCGACCGCGTGCCGCCGGACCAGCTCGCGGCGCTGCCCGCAGACGTTCCCTACTACACCGACGCGCGCGAGGCGCTGACCGCAAACCCCTCGGACGCCATCGTCGACTTCAGCCTCGCTCAGGCAACGCTGGACCTGCTCCCGCACGCACTGGCGCTCGGCACGAGGCCCGTCATCGGCACCACGGGGTTCACGCCGGAGCAGATCGAGCGCATCGGCGCGCTCTGCGCCGACCACAACCTTGGCGGATTCCTCGCCCCGAACTTCACGATAGGCGCGGTGCTGCTCACGAAGCTCGCCGCCATGGCCGCCCCGTACTTCGAGTACGCCGACATCGTGGAGGAGCACCACGAGATGAAGGTCGACGCGCCGTCCGGCACGGCGCTCGGCATCGCGAAGGCCGTCCACGAGGCGCACCCGGAGCGGTTCGCCCACAACGACCCGGAGCGCGAACCGCTGACCGGCACGCGCGGCGGCGACTACGAGGGCATCAGCATCCACGCCGCGCGCATGCCCGGCCGCATGGCGCACCACCAGGTCACTTTCGGCGGACCCGGACAGACCCTCTCCCTCCGCCACGACACCACCGACCGCGAGTGCTACATGCCCGGCGTCCTCATGGCCGTCCGCAAGGTCGGCGGCCTCTCCGGCCTCACCGTGGGGCTGGACAAGCTCATGGGGTTGTAGGGACGCCCTCCCCCGGCCCTGTCGGGATGGACTGGATTGTCATATTGAGCGGAGCGCAGCGGAATCGAAGCATCTCTCGGGTGACTCCCCTTCCCCGCCTTGGAGTCCCTTCACCACAGCCTGCGACACTAACCTCTTGCCCATCGACTAGCAAAATCTGTTATGCTCATTCCGTCACACAGACGGCTAGGTGCACAAGGCACGTACCGCTTGTTGTCAAGCGGCGCGCTTACCCAAACAATGCAGATCCTTGACTGATGTAGTACCATCCCGCCGCATGTCCCCTAGGACATGCGGCTGTTGTGTGTTGCCAACAATCGAAGTGAGAGGAGAGAACCGTGGCTAATCCGAGGGTAGTCGTGGTCGGTGCTACCGGCGCAGTCGGCAAGAATCTGCTTACCGTACTGAAGGAGCGCGAGCACACCTTCCCCATGGCAAGCCTACGCCTCACTGCGTCCCACCGTTCCGCTGGCACACCGCTGACATACGCGGATGAGACGATATTGGTTGAAGAGGCCACGCCTAGCAGCTTTGATGACTGTGATATCGCCTTCATAGCTGCAAACGACGAAGTCAGCCGCGAGATGGCTCAGGCTGCGAGGGAGCGAGGCTGTGTCGCCATTGACAAGAGCAACGCATGGCGCATGGATCCAGCCGTGCCACTGGTTGTGCCCGAGGTCAACGCAGACGACATCGACTGGCATTCCGGCATTATCGCTACTCCCAACTGCTCGACGACTCCACTCGTCATGGTGCTTGACGCCTTGAGGAAGGTCAGTCCTATCAAACGGGTCATTGCTGCGACGTACCAATCAGTCTCTGGCACCGGCGCAGCGGCAATCGCAGAGTTGGATGCACAGTCGAGGGACTTGGCCAGAGAGGAAGGTATGGTGCAGAAACATGTGACGGTGGACCAGTACCCCCACCAGATCGCCTTCAACCTTCTGCCGCACATCGGCTCGTTCAATGAAGATGGCTACGCCTCAGAAGAAATGAAGATGCTGAACGAGACCCGCAAAATGCTAAAAGAAGCTAACCTGCCAGTCTCAGCGACCTGCGTCCGCGTGCCGGTGCGCGTCTGCCACAGCGAGGCGGTCAACATCGAGTTCGAGCACGCCATCAGCCCGGGCGAGGCGCGTGAACTGCTCGCGGGCTACCCAGGTATCACAGTGGTGGACGACCCTAACAGCGCCCGATACCCCATGCCGCTTGACGGCGAAGGCAGTGACGAGGTCTTCGTAGGACGCATCCGCAAGGACACTGCCCTGCCGAATGGGCTCGCTATGTGGCTCGTCTCAGACAACCTCCGCAAGGGAGCGGCGACGAATGCAGTGCAGATAGCAGAGGAAGTCTTGAATCGCTGCCTCTGGGGTAAGCAGCACAAGCTCTGGCAGAAGGACGTCTCAGAAACACTAGTAGCCGCAGGTGTCTAGGCTCAGCAGCAAGTGCAGATGATTTCATGATGACGGGGCCAGTTGCCCCGTCATCTCTTTTTGTGTCCAACCCCTCACTCCCCCAGCAGCATCCGCTCGTCCCCGACGCGGCGCGTGACCTTCTCGTCGTCCAGGTGCTCCAGCAGCGCGAGCGTGTACTTGCGCGACGTTCCCAGCAGGTCCCGCACCTCCGCGACCGTCACCTTGCCCTGCGCCCGGAGCAGCGACGTCACTTCTCCCGCGAGTCGCTCGTACGTCGCGGAGTCGAACACAACGCCCTGCGCCGCTCGCACCACGCGTCCCTGCTCCGCCAGCAGCCCGAGCAGCTCCGGCGCGAGCGTCGGCGCCTCTTGCGGGAACGGGTCGCGCTCCAACGCCGCGACGTAGGCATCTATCGCCGCCCGCTGCCGGGGGGTGACCTCGACGCTGTGCTCCGGCAGGTGCAGCACGCTCCCCGACGCGATCACGACACCGTCCGCGAGCAGCCGGTCGAGCGCGGGCTGCGCCCCGTTGCCCCGCAGGCCGAGCCTGCTGCGCAACTCCTCCCGCGTCATGCCCTCGCGCAGTGGATAGTCGCGGTGGAACGCTCCCAGCAAGGCCCGAGCGCTGCCGCACAGTTTCGCCCACCCGCCTGCCGTGTAGAGCTGCGTTCCGGCTGTCGGCTGCCCTCCGCCGAGCGCCACCGCCGAGCCTTCCGCAACCGCCTCCCGGGCGAGCGCCAGCGCCTCCGCCTCGGAGACGTTCGCGCGGCGCGCGAGCGCCCCGACGCTCGCGGGCTCCTGGTCTTCCAGCGCCGACACCAGCTGCGCCGTGGGGCTCCCTTCGGCGAGGCGCGACAGCCGCTCGAACAAAGGCGCTCGGCGCCGGCGGTGGCGCTTCACGTCCACGTCCACGACCGTCCCGCCGCCGAGCGTCGCGTCCGCCGACCGCAGCACGAAGTGGTCGCCGCGAACGACGGCAACCGGCTCCTCCAGCCACACCTGCGCCCAGGCTTCTTCACCCGGCCCGAGCTCGTCGTCCTCCAGCAGCCGCACCTTGGCGGGGGCCTCGGCGGCGAACGAATGAAACGTAGCGGGGAAGTTGTGACGGATACCGTGCGGCGCGTCGCTCAGCAGGTGCAGGCGAACGTCCACCGCGCGTGTCGCCCGCAGCCAGCCCGGCCGTGTCAGCACGCCGCCCCGGGCTATCTCCTGCGCGCTGACGCCGCTCAGGTTCACCGCGACCCGATTGCCGGGCGCGGCAGCGTCGATCTTCTGCCGGTGCGACTGCAGCCCGCGGATGCGGGCCTGAACGCCGCCCGGCACGATCTCCACCGGCTGCCCCGCCTCCAGCGAGCCGTCGATGAGCGTGCCCGTGACCACGGTGCCGAAGCCCGCAACCGCGAACGAGCGGTCGACCGGGAGGCGCGGACGCCCCACGTCGCGGCGCTGCTGCGTCTCGTCGAGCGCGGCGTCTATCGCGGCGGCCAGCTCCGGCACGCCGTCGCCGGTCGTCGCGGAGACCGGGTACACCGGCGAGCCCGCGAGCGTCGTCGTCTGCAGCAGCTCCTCGACCTCCAACTGCACGAGCGCGAGGATGTCGGCGTCGGCGAGGTCGGCCTTCGTGATGACCGCGAGCCCGCGCCGCACGCCGAGCAGGTCCAGGATCGCGAGGTGTTCGCGTGTCTGCGGCATGACCGACTCGTCCGCCGCGACGATGAGCAGCGCGAGGTCGATGCCACCCACCCCCGCGAGCATGTTCTTGATGAACCGCTCGTGCCCCGGCACGTCGACGATGCTCACCTCGCGCCCGCTGGGCAACGTCACCCACGCGAAGCCGAGGTCTATGGTCATGCCGCGGCGCTTCTCCTCCGCGAGGCGGTCCGGGTCGATACCCGTGAGCGCCTGCACGAGCGTCGACTTCCCATGATCAACGTGGCCTGCCGTGCCGATGACGTACATGCCACGAGCATAGCAGCCAACTCCCCTCTCCCTCCAAGGGACGGTCCCGTTCGTGGCGAGCCAGAGGCTACCGTATTGAACAGCGTCTGCATCTGTGGGGGGTCAGGCGTTGCTGCTGGAGGAGGAACGAGATGGCGAAGCACGGCGTTCGGGGAGGGTCGGCAGGTAACTGCCGGTGATCGCCCTTCGTGACCTCTACTCCGCCATCGAATCCCCCGCCAGCGCGTCGTCGTAGCGCGAGAGGGCGCCGGCGACGACGACATCAACGTCCTCCGCGAGTAGGTAGCGCTCGGCGACGAGCCGCTCCGCCACCGAACGGGCCTGTGCCTCGTACGCCGCCCTGTCCGCATAGCGGCGGCGCACTTCGTCTGGACTGAAGAACAGGGAGAACCCCACCATCGGGATGATCTGCTCCGGCGACCCCGATTCCGGGTGGCGCGGGTTCCAGCCGGAGTGCACCCCCACGGGCGCCTCGATGTCCGGCAGCCGGATGCCGGCCGCCTCGTTGCCGTCGGCGTCGAGCGCGGAGACAAAGCTGGGGTAGGCGCGTCCCTCGGCGACAGGGTAGGCGCCGACGCCTTCGCTTGCGCGAGGCCCCATGTTGGCCTCGCGCAGCCGCCACAGCCGCTCCGGGTCGGGCTTCGC
>DAOUJK010000073.1:0-53287 GCA_034422795.1 Dehalococcoidia bacterium
ACAAGCAACACGGGCTGCTCAATCCCGAGGGGCCGGATAACGGCGATCTGCCGAACATCTACGTCGCCCCGGACGGGACGGCGCAGGCGGAGATGTTCACGACGCTCGTGGACGCGGACATGCTCATGGACGACGACGGCTCAGCTATCGTTGTCCACGAGAACCGCGACGACCACATCACGCAACCCATCGGAGGGGCAGGGGGGCGCGTCGCCTGCGGCGTACTGTCCGCTGGGTAGCGGAACCGTGCCACGGCGAGCACTGCGGGAGTCCGGCAGGAGGACGTTCATGGCTGACGGGCAACTCGACGGGAAGGTGGCGCTCGTTACGGGCGCGGGCAGCCCCATCGGCATGGGGCGGGTGATCGCGCTCGCGATGCTCCGCGCCAGGGCGAGGGTTGCGATGCTGGACATCAAGAACGACTGGCTCCAGCAGACGGCCAACGAGGCCCGCGAGACCGCCGGCGACGCCGCGGTGTCCACGCTCGTGGCGGACACCAGCGGATGGGACGAGGCCCAGCGAGCCGTGCAGAGCACGATCGACGCGCACGGGCGTCTGGACGTCCTCGTGAACCTCGCCGGCGTGCACCACCGCACGCTCCTCCCGCCTTCGGACAGGCCGCTCCGCTTCTGGGAGCAGCCGGTGGAGGTCTGGGAACGTATGATCGCGGTCAACTCGACCGGCCCGTTCCTGATGGCGCGCGCCGCCGTGCCCGGCATGCTCGAGCGCGGGTGGGGCCGCGTCATCGGCGTCACGACGAGCCTCGACACGATGACGCGCAACATCCCCTACGGGCCGAGCAAGGCGACGCACGAGGCGATGGTGGCCGCGATGGCGCCAGAGCTGGAGGACACCGGCGTCACGGCCAATGCGTTGCTTCCCGGCGGCGGCACGAACACCATGTTCGTCGACCGCGACCCCAGCCGCGACTTCTCAGCGCTCGTGCAGCCGGAGGTCATGGGCCCGCCCGCGGTCTGGCTCGCCTCCGAGGAGTCAGACGGCTTCAACGGCATGCGTGTCATCGCGAACGACTGGGACCCGGAAATCGACGTCGAGGAGAACCTCCGGCGTTCGTCGGCGACCGCTGCCTGGAGCCAGCTGGCACGAGGCACCCGGTGACGGGCCGCATAACCCGTACTCGCGCCACTCACCCAAGGCCCTCACCCCCGCATCAAGTGCGGGGCAAGGTCCAAGCCTCTCCCTCAGGAGAGGGGATCAGACTCCAGCCCACTCCCCGGGCACATACCGCCCGCAGTTGCCTATGCGCCAGCGGCGCCCGTGTCTCGCACGCCGGGGGGACGCCAGCGCTCGGTGAGCCTCGGCGCGTGCGAGCGCACCGCGATGGAGAGCCGCTCCAGCCCCTCGACCTCGATGTCGACGCGGTCGCCGTCGTTGATGTTGCAGAGGCCCTCGTGGTGGGTGCCGCACGCGACAACGTCTCCGGGCATGAGGGTGATGTACCGGCTGAGCCAGGCGATCTGCTCGACGACGGAGTACGCCATCGCGGAGGTGCTGTAGTCCTGCTGGAGCTCTTCGTTCAGCCAGAGCCGCACGCGGACATCCTGCGGGTCGGGGACCTCGTCCTTCGTGACGAGCGCCGGGCCCATCGGCCCCCAGTCGTCGATACCCTTGTGCAGGAAGGTGGTGCGCCGTCCCTGCAGGCCGCGGCAGGAGACGTCGATGAAGTTGACGTAGCCGAAGACGTAGTCCAGGGCGTCGGCCTCGGTTACGTGCCGCGCCTCTCTGCCGATCACGTAGGCGAACTCGGGCTCCGGTTGGTAGGCCGTTGCGCCTTCCAGGTCCGGCACCTCTATCGTCGTGCCCGTGCCGACGATGCTCGTGGCGCCTTTGTAGAAGAAGTCGATGTTGCCCCGCTGGGCGCCGGCCCGGTCCAGGTAGTTGGAGAACGCGCAGAGCAGGTGGCGCGGCCTCGGCAGCGGGGCCCGGAGCTGCACCGAGCCTGCCGGGACGCCCTCCTCGCTCTCCGCCAGTTGCTCGAACCTCGGACGGTAGTCGTCGAAACCCTCGATCACCGCTTCCATGCGCCACTGCGCGGGCTGCGCGGCGAGGTCGCCCAGCGCCGGGCTGAGGTCTACCACCCGCCCATCGCGGAGCAGGCCGGTCTTGTCGTCATCGAACAGGACGAGTTTCATACGTTCCCTCCTCTGGGAAGTGCGGGGTCATTTTCCGCCAGATCAGGATGCCGCTACAGCAGCGACACCTCCACGTCCGGTCTGCGCGGCATAACTCCGTACCAGGGGCCGCCGGGCTCGTCGAAACCGGGGAACGGGGCAGCCTCGTTGGGGAGCAGGATGCACTCGTTCTGCGCGGGATCGTGGAACGTGTTCATCGGGTCGCCGCCGTCTTCGACGATGCGGATGTTCTCTTCCATCACCTTGCGGTAGAGGATGATGCCTGCGTCCGTCACGCCGAGGTTCTCGCGCGTCCGGTCCACGATGGGGCCCTGGGCGACCCACGTCATCTGGTCCTGCGCCGGCACGTCCGTGCTGACGAGGCGTCCCTTCTCGTCGTAGAGCGGGTGCTCCTCGACCGGGATGGAGCCGAACTCCTGCGCGGGCACGTTCGCGCCGGCCGGGTGCACGGTCGTCGTGTAGCGCACGTACCACGTGTGCTCGTCGTCGATGGGGACGCGGAGCAGGAAGCGGTGCGCGCCCTCGCCGCCGCCGATCTTCAGCGTGTAGGGGAACACGATGGGGTGGCCGGTCTGCCAATCAGGGTGCGTCTCGTCGATGCCAGCCGTGACCCGACGCTTGATGACCCCGTGCTCGAAGCGCTCGAACCCCAGCTTCAGGTGGTGCTTCGCGCGTTGCGGCAGGCGGTCCGCCCACTCCTCGCCCTGGCCCTTCTGGGCGTTGACCCAGGTGCCGTAGTAGCCGTGCAGGTGCTCGAAGTGCGTCGGGTCGAGCGCGTTGTCGACGCACTGCAACCAGTTGCAGGGCAGGGTGGACGCCTGGATGCGCCTCGTGACGTTGGTCTCCCAGGCGAATACGTCCCAGCGCGGGAGCAGCGGCGCCGGTTGGGGGCCCAGGTAGGCCCAGATGAGCCCGTGCAACTCCTGCACCAGGTAGGTGGTGAGCCTGATCTTGTCCTTGTACGTGCTGCCCGTCGGCTCAGAGGGCTGCTCCAGGCACTGACCGTTGAAGTCGTAGAGCCAACCGTGGTAACAGCAGCGGATGCCCTCCTTCTCCGGTATACCGTAGAGCAGGTCCACTCCGCGGTGGGCGCAGCGTTGCTCGATGAGGCCGAACGCGTTGTCCGGCGTCCGGTAAAGCACGAGGTCCTCGCCGAGGAGGCGCACCGCCATCGTGGGGTCCTCGCCCATCATCTGGGACGTTCCGGCGATGGGATGCCAGTAGCGGCGCATCAGCTCGCCCATGGGCGTTCCCTTGCCGACGCGGGTGTAGCGTTCGTTGTCCTGCTGGGAGAGCATCGCGGTCCTTCCTCCTGGGGAGTGAGTTACGGTGAGGCGCCCGGGTCCATCAACCCACGGCAGAGGCTATCCACTTTACACCGGTCGATGAGTGGCCGCGTAACCCCGCGGGAACCCGGTGGTCAGAGTTGTGGAGCTCAGAGGGTCTGAGCGACGCACGCTCGACTGTTCGGCAAGCCACGTGCGTGCGGAGTCGGATGCGACTACAGGGCCGCACGTGGGTCCGCGCAAAAGCGACGAGCGGGTTTGACAGTCTCTCCCGGCGTGCATAGGTTATGGGCGGGGTAAGAGGCGTGGTCCTCGGGACGACGCCGCGCTCCGCCCCGGAATAGTGGGAGGCGGTGTTGCGCATCCTCGTGACAGGCGGCCTGGGTGTGAACGGGTGCTGGGTGACCCGCGACCTGTTGGCCATGGGCCACGAGCCCGTCGTGTTCGACAATCGCCCGGACTTCACACTGCTTCGCGATGTGAGCAGCGAGTTCGCCTTCATCGAGGGCGACATCACGTCGCTGGAACAACTGGACCGCGTATGCGCGGAGCACCGCATCGAACGCATCTGTCACCTCGCGGCGGTCTACCCGGACGCCGCTGACGCGGACCCGGTCCGCGGCTTCTCAGTGAACGCGCTCGCGACGGTCTACGTACTGGAGGCGGCGCGCAGGAACGGCATCGACCGCGTCGCCTTCACGAGTTCGATAGGCGCGCTCTCGCCAATGACCGACGAGCATCTGGGACCGGAGATGGCCCCGGTGGATGAGACCTTCCCGGCGTACCCCACCAGGAGCGTCTACGGCGCGACGAAGACGGCATCGGAGCTCATGGGCATCCAGTACCACCGGCTCTACGGCATCGACTTTGCCGCCCTGCGCTTCGCCGGCATCTACGGCCTGGGCAAAGGCGTGGAGCGCCACGGCAGCCACGACGTTATCTGGGGCCGGTTGATACGGAGCGCCATCGCGGGCCGCCCCATCTCCATCCCGCAGGGCGGCGAGCAGCAGCACGACCTCACCTATGTGCGGGACGTCTCGCAGAGCGTCGTCCGCGCATGCACGGTGGACAGCTTCGAGGGCCACATCTTCCACATCGGGAGCGGCCGAACGTACACGCTCAACGACTTCGCGGAAGCGGTCCGCACCGTGGTCCCCGGTGCGCAGATCGAGATCGGGCAGGGCCTGGACCCGCGCGGCATGGGGCCACGGGCCTACTTCGCGATGGACATCAGCCTCGCGCGCCGTGAGCTGGGCTACGAGCCACAGTACCCGCCTGAGGTGGCGGTACGCGACTGGGTCGAATGGACGGAGCGGTTGGAACTGACGGAGGAGCAACTCAGATGACGACGTGCAAGGCTGCCGTTTTCGTTGGAGCGAACAAGCCGCTGGAGGTGCAGGAGTTCCCCGTGCTGCCGATGGAGCCGGGCGGGGCGCTCGTGCAGATGCAGATGGCCGCCATCTGCGGCACGGACGTGCATGCGTGGCACCTCGACGCCACGCCCGCGCCGACGATCTTCGGCCACGAGAACGTCGGCGTTCTGGCAGAGATCGCGCCGGAGATATCAACGGACGTGCTGGGGCAGCCGCTGAGCGTGGGCGACCGCGTCATCTTCCGGGACGCGCCGTGCGGGCGCTGCTTCCGCTGCGCCGTGGGTGAGTCCTGCCAGAACACGCGGTCGTACGGGACCACGCGCTGCGATGTGGAGCCGTACCTTCGCGGCGGCTTCGGGCAGTACATCCAACTGAGCGCCACGCCGTGGCTGCTGCGCGTCCCGGACGACGTCTCGGATGAGCGCGCTCTGCTGAGCGTCATCGGCAATCACACGGCGCTCAACGGCATAGACCGCATCGGCGGCGTCAACCTTGCGGACACCGTCGTCGTGCAGGGCTCCGGCCCTATCGGCATGGGGGCGCTCAACCAGGTGCTGCTCGGCGGGGCAGGGCGGGTCATCGTGGTCGGCGCGCCGGCGAGCAGGCTTGAACTCGCCCGGACGCTCGGCGCGGACGAGACCGTTGACATCGACGAGTACCCTACGCCAGAAGCGCGCGTCGAGCGCGTTATGGAGCTCACCGGCGGGCGAGGCGGCGACCTGGTCGTGGAGGCATCGGGCGGCCTGACGGCGTTCCGCGAAGGCCTGGAGATGGTGCGCTTCGGCGGGCGCTACCTTGTGATAGGGCAGTGGACGGACTACGGCCTGTTGTCTGCGAACCCCGCGCTGCTCACCCGCAAGGTGATCCGCGTGCAGGGGGTGTTCTCAGCGGGCCCGCGTCATATCATCCGCTCGTTGCAGGCGATGCGCACGATCGTGGACAGGCCGGTGGAGAAGCTCATCACGCACCGGTACGCACTGGAGGAAGTGAATGAGGGCTTCGAGGCGCACGAACGGCTCGAAGCGATGGTCGCGGTGATACTGCCCAACGGCGAACCCGGGAGATAGGAGGACGACGATGGCCAAAGGCGGGTTCAGAATCGTAGACAGCGACATGCACATCATGGAGCCCCCGGACCTGTGGCAACGGTATACGGACAAAAAGTACCGCGCCTACGCGCAGGTGGGCGTAACGTCGGATAACGTGCGCGACCTCCGCACGGTCCATCCGGACGGTAGGCCGTGGGGGGCGCCACCGCGGAGCGGGGGTACACGCAACCCGAACCAGGCCGGCGGCCACAACTACGAGCGCAACCAGAAGCTGTACGCGACGCACGCGGCGCGGGGATGGTCCACCGAGGTGCAGCTGGAGGCGATGGACGTGGAAGGGCTGGACGTTGCCGTGCTGTTCCCCACCCGCGGGCTGCACACGCTGGCGGAGCCGTTCATGGACCCGCCGTTCGCAGCGGCACTGGCGCGCGCCTACAACGACTGGCTGTACGACTTCTGCGCTCCCGCGCCGGACAGGCTCATCGGGGCAGCGATGGTGTCCCCGTTCGACATGGACGACGCCGTGGCGGAGATCGAGCGCGCCGTGAAGCAGTTGGGCTTCCGCGCCGTGTTCATGCGTTCCAACCAGATGACGGACAAACCCTGGCACGACCCGTTCTACGATCCCTTGTGGAGCGCGCTCGAGGAGTACGACATCCCCATCGGGTTCCACGAGGCGTCGTCTTCCGGTGCACGGCAAGCAGGAGACCACTTCGGGCCGAACGTCATGCTACGCCGCGTGTTCGCGCAACCGGTCGAGCAGATGATGGCGCTCGCCAGCTTCTGCGGCGGGGGCATCCTGGAGCGCCACCCGCGCCTGCGGGCGGCTTTCCTGGAGGCGAACTGCGCGTGGGCGCCGTGGCTCCTTTGGCGGCTCGACGAGGCATACGAGCGCGAGGCGGACGTGTGCGTCCCCGAGCTTACGAAGGCACCCACCGAGTACTTCATGCGCCAGTGCTGGATATCAGTCGAGCCGGACGAGGAGCCCGCGAAGTACGCCATAGACTGGGTAGGCAGCGAAAAGATGGTGTTCTCGACCGACTACCCGCACGGGGACTCCCGGTACCCGTACGCGGTTTCCAGCTTCATCGAGCTCGGCATCCCGGATGAGGACAAGAGGAAGATACTCTGGGATAATTGCGCCAGCCTCTACAAGCTCGCGGAAGTCCCGGCTGCCATATAGCCGAAGGAAGGAGAAGCCATGACCACGGTAACGACCGAGACCGCGCTGGATAGGTTCATCGCGAAGACGCGGGAGTTGTTCGCCAACGAACCGGACCCGGAGAAGCGCTGGGTCGCGCTGACACCGGTGCTGCAGGAACTCCTCGCCGACCCCGCAGTGCAGGAAGCGTCGGGAAAGTGGCCAGCCAACGAATTCACCGACCGCGCTGAGAACCTGCTCTTCTACGAGGACCCCGACTACGGGTTCGCGATCAATGGGTTGAAGCGCGAAGTGAGGCGGAAGCCCGTCGTCAATCCAGAGCATCCAACCTGGCGCGGCATCCACGACCACGCGCACATCTACACGCTTTACGGCGTGCTGGTGGGTCACGAGATGATCGAGCGCTATCACCCGGTCGAGGGCGTGGAGCGCCGTCCGGACTACGTTCCCATCGAGCAGGTCGGCAACTTCAAGGTGGAGCCAGGTTCCGTCGACCTGGTGCGTCCGTACGAGATCCACGCCGAGCGCAGCCTGGGAGAGCAGACGGTGGCCATCATCATCCGAAGTGAGAAGTCCGGCGGCTTCCTGCAGGGACGCTACAACACCGAGACAGGAGAGTACTGGGAAGGCTACGGCCCGAAGCAGCGCGAAGTAGCCATGTTCCCGGAGGACTAGGACGTCATCGCTCCCACTGTCGTTGACGATGCAGACCACCTCGCTTACCGGCGGGGTGGTCTCTTTGTCAGGGCGTCCTCATGCAGTTCAGCAGGGGGTTGCAAGTGCGTATCATAAGTGATACCCTCCAGCCAGGATCGGGCCTGTGGGCGTAAAGCGGGCAGGCGGCTACATCTTCAAGAGCTGGGTGGGCGACCACGAGCCGTTGCACGTCCATATCTGGAGAGGAGAGACGGAAATAGGTCGGTGGGACATCGAACATCAGCGCCCGATGGACGATTTCACGGTAGGGCGACGCCTTCGGAACGCTCTCCGTGTCCTTGGCTACCTGCTGGAGGACGACGATGAAGGATGATAGACCGAAAGACAAACCCGTCCCGTACGCTCAGGCGAAGGCGTGTGTGATTACGTCGTCGTCCGAGCTGGCGGACCGCTTCACGGACGAACTCGCACCGGCGCGGGTTGAGGTGAAACATGATCTCCAGCAGGCGTTGCGCGAGCCCGCGCAGGCATACATCGTAGACACGCAGGTGGAAGACATGGGTATCTGGCCTGCTCCGCTTCTCGTCGACCCTGGTGCGAAGGAGAAGCCCTGGTTGTTTCTCGTCTCAACCCCGGACGATGTTCCTCCGATGGAAGAGTCACCGCGGGAGGTCGTGTTCTTCGGGAGGGAGCCCGGTGCGACTGCTGACGTGCGTTCCTACCTGGAGAAGCGTCTGGGTGCCGATGCCGGGAGGCGCCTGCGCAAGGTTGATTACATACGACAAGCGAAGATACTCATCGTCCACTTCGAAAATGGGAAGTGCTACGCGCTCGATCTCGTGGACATATCAGGCGCCGACGACACCGAAGCTGCAAAATGGGAGATAGGCGAAGGGCAGGAGTATCTGAAGGTAACGCAGCGGTCGGGAAACGTACTCGAGGTACCGTGGGACGCCGTCCTCTACCACTGTGAGCCGAGCTACGCTTACTACAAGGGCAGGCCGCAATCTGACGCCGAACCGCCTGCAGCGCGCGCCGAGCGTATCGGTGCGCGGGTGCGCGACATCCGCACTGCGCAAGGCATGACAAGCACTCGGTTGGCGGAACGCTCCGGCATGCAGCGTCCCAACCTCAGTCGTCTGGAGAGTGGCAAGCACGTGCCATCCCTTGAAACCCTGGAACGCATAGCTGAGGCATTGGACGTGCCAGTGGCACGGCTCCTCGCGCAATAGGTCGCCCCCACGCCCACTCTTGCCGCCGCCCGTTTCCCTGAGGCAGCCCCCTGTTTGTGCACGGGGGCCACTTGCGGTAGGCTCCGCTGCGCAATCCGGTCGGAGAAGGGACGGAATGAAGTACCAGGGGAAGGTGTCACTGCAGGCCACGGCTGAGACAGTCTGGGACGTGGTGCTGGACATTGAGCAGTTCGCAGACTGCATGCCGGGCATGCAAGACCTCGTGAAGATAGACGACCGGACGTTCGAAGGCGGCATGAGCGCCAAGGTCGGGCCGGTCGCGGGTGACATCAGGTTCCGCTCGCAGATCGTGGATGTGGACCCCCATAAGCGCCTGACGGCGCACGTGGAGGGCGAGGACTCGCTGACGAAGAGCACGATGACCTCGGACATCACGATGACTCTTGCTCCGGGCGGGACAACCACCGAATTGGCCTACGTGGCCGAGGTGAACATCAAGGGCCGCCTGGGCATCGTCGGCGACATGATCCTGCGGGCGACCGGCGTGCAGGTCATCGATGAGTTCTTCAACCGCTTGCGGAAAAAGGTCGAAGTCCCGGCTTGAGGAGGCGCTGAGCAGTGCAGGCGAGACGTTCCTACGACGTGATCGTTATCGGCGGGGGCTCGGCGGGGTGCGCCGCGGCGGCACGGCTGAGCGAGGATGCGGACCGGCAGGTGCTGCTGCTGGAGGCAGGGCCTGACCCGCAACCCATCCCACAGGAGATAGCTGACGGAAGCCGATGGGCCCGCGTCGTGCTGGAGTCGCCGTACGTCGTGCTCTACCCGACGCCGCGGGCGGGCGACGGCAGCACATTCTACAAGGTGAGCGGGCGCGTGATGGGTGGCGGCTCGTCGGTCAACGCGATGGCTGTCGTCCGCCCAACGAAGCACGACCTTGATACGTGGGCCGAACTCGGCAACCCGGGTTGGTCGTTCGACGAGTGCCTGCCCATCCTCCAGCGCATCGAGACCGACTCGGACTACGGCGGCAACGACATCCACGGCGAGAATGGTCCGCTGTACGTCTACCGCGCCTTCAGGGTGGATGAGGAGGAGAGCGCCGACGCGCCGGTCCGGGCGTTCATAGCCCGGGCCTTGAGCATGGGACTACCCATGTGTCCGGACCTGAACGTGCCGAGCCCTTACGGCATCTGCAGCTCCGCCTACAACGTCAAGGACGGGGTGCGGCAGAACACGACGGTGGCGTACCTCGACCCCGCGCGTGGCCGTCCCAACCTGGATGTCGTCTCGGACGCGCAGGTGCAGTCGCTCTCCATCGCGAACGGGCGGGTCAACGGCGTCACCTACAAGCGTATGGGGGAGGTCAGTTCGGTATCGGCGGATGTTGTAGTGCTCTGCGCGGGCGTCTACCACAGCCCTCAGATACTCATGCTCTCCGGGGTCGGGCCCGCGGGTGACCTGGAACGCCTCGGCATCCCCGTGGTCAACGCGCTCGAGGGCGTGGGCGAGAACTACCAGGACCACGCCACGATGGAAATGACGTTCGAGGGGCGCAGCGACTTCAATCCGGACTGGGTGATCCCGCGCTTCCGCCTGATGTACAAGAGTGACCCCGGCCTGCCGCACGGGAACTTCCACATCTTCCAGCGCCCCCCGACGGTAGTGGAAGGTTTGAAGACCATGTGGCCTGTGTCCGCGAACCTGCTGGAGCAGCGCGATCGGGGCCGCATCCGTCTCGTAAGCGCGGACCCGGACGACCTGCCGGAAATCGAAGACGCGATGCTCCGCCACCCCGATGACCTGAAGGCGATGCTGAATGCCATGGAGTTCATCTACGAACTGGTGCAGCACGAGTCGATGCAGGAGTTCTACGGGCCGCTCATCTCCCCGACGCGGGAGGAGGACTGGGCCGAGTTCGCCCGCAGCGCGCACGGCAGCTACCACCATGGCATCGGCACCTGCAAGATGGGCCCGGCATCCGACCCCATGGCCGTGGTCGACAGCAATCTGAAGGTGTACGGAGTGGACAACCTGTACGTGGCGGACGCGTCCATCATGCCCACGATCCCGCACGCCAACACGAACATCACGTCTATCATGATCGGCGAGCGCCTGTCCGACGTCGTCAAGGGCCTCGTGGGCTAGGACCTGCCGAACGCGTCCAGCCAGACACCGTTTGGCCGGACGGCGTAAGATAGCAGTACACGGAACGAGGAGGATGCCATGACCACCGAGACGCAGACGAGGCCGCGGACGTCCACGTTCTCCATCAAGGGGCCGTACCTGTCGGCGGGGCGTACGAACATCGACCTCGCCCGCACGGACCTGCTCTGGCTGAGCTTCAAGGTCAACGCGGAAGGCGGGGAGAACGCCGTCCACGCCCACACGAACGAGGACCACGCGTTCGTCGTGCTGGAGGGCGAGGTCACATTCTTCGACGAGAATGGGGAAGGGAAGGTGCTCGGCGAGTACGAGGGCATCATGATCCCGAAGGGTGCGTACTACCGGTACCTCAACACCGGCGGACGGAACCTGTTCATGCTCCGGGTCGGCGCCCAGATCGGCAGCAGTGAAGGTCCACAGACGCGGCTGAAGCCGGACGGCAGCCCCATCCCGGGCGACTCCCCGGACAACTTCCACGTCGACCCGGTGCCGGTGGAGGGCAAGTTCTTCGGCGCAAAGTAGACCACCTCTCCGAAAGGTCTGGACCAGAAAGCGGACGGCGCATCGCTGTCATGGTGTGCCGTCCGTGACGTGTGCTTCCGGCGCAACTGTCAGGCGAGCTTCCGGACCGGGACCCTCTACGAGCCGTAGGACTCGGCGCCGATAGAGGACCAAGCGAGTCGAGTTTGAGGAAGGTGCGATGACCACAGGGGATTGGTCTGGAACCAACGCTCACGTTGCGTTTGGATGTGGTATGTTCCCTGAGTTTGCCCGGAGGAGGCGAGTGCATGTCTCTCGACCAGACACGACCTGAACCGCCACAGACGGCAGCCCAGGAATCCGCAACTCCCGACTACACGATGGGCTTCAGCGAAGCGATACTGGAGTCCCTCAGGCGGTACACCGCAGAGAACAGCGCCGCCTATATGTTGTCGCACCTCAGACCAGGCCTCCGCATGCTCGACTTCGGTTGCGGGCCGGGGACTATATCGGTAGGGCTGGCCAAGGCAGTAGCGCCGGGCGAGTTGCACGGCGTCGACATGGAAGAGTCGCAGGTGGAATTGGCGAGGACCATTGCCGAGTCGCGTCGGCAAGGGAACGCCGTATTCCACGTCGGCGACGTGCTTGAGTTGCCCTTCGACGACGGCTTCTTCGACGTGGCGCACTGCCATAACGTGCTGATGCACGTCCCGGACACCCATGCGGCACTCACGGAGGTGAAGCGCGTCCTGAAGCCGGGAGGCATCATCGGCTGCCGCGAGATGATTGGTGAGTCGTGCTTCACGTACCCGGACTTCGGCGTGATCAGGAAAGCGTGGGACATGTTCGAGGACCTCCTCGCTGCCGACGACGGCCATCCCCAGATGGGGAAGGAGCTGCAAAGCCACGCCCTGGAGGCTGGGTTCACGAACGTCCGCGTGACGGCCTCATGGGACATCTACACTACGCCCGTGGACGTCGCCTTCATCTACGAGTTTGCCAACAAGTGGTTCTTGGGGCCTGAAATCACGGAAGCGGCTATCAAGTACGGAGCGGCGACCAGGGAGTTGTGCGACCAGATAGCCGATGCCTATAGCAGGTGGAAGGACGCCCCCGGTGCGATGTGCGCCATTGCCTTCGGCGAGATCGTGGCGGGGAAGCCGTAGGGGGTCAGGGCGGCACCCCACCCTGACCGCGCCACCAATCCCCATCAGTTACTCGTCTCTTCGCATTCTTATCGCGTGTAAGAGGAGGCGCGTGCCCTTGTCGGGCACTCTGAATTCCCGCTTTCCGTGGGAACGGCGGGAGAAAGGTGGACGCGCGGGCTACTCCTCGTACTGCTCCGCGAAGGTAGCGTGGTTAGCTACCATTTTGGAGAAGACGGACACGAAGACCTGTATATCGTCCTCATCGATCCCCTCCATGAGCCTGGCGACGAACGCGTCCATGGCCGCGAGAGCCCGGACCGTGAGGTCCCTCCCGTCGCTGGACAGGTGGAGCATGACGACGCGCCTGTCCTCCGGCAGGCGCCGCCTGACCAGCAGGCCCCTGTCGACCACCGCGGTGACGATGCGACTGACGCGGGATGCGTCTACAGGCAGCATCTGCGCCAGCTGTGTAGCCGTGATCTCCTCGCTCTGTTCGATCAGGCAGAACCTGAGGAGGTTGAACTCCATGGGAGTCAGGTGATAGGGCGCCAGCTCCTTCGCCAAGCCCCGTTCGACAGCGTTCGCCAGCCCGGCCATCCATCCTCCCATAGATGGCGCCGGGCTTCCTTGCTGGGGGTTGGAGCTGTCTTGCGGGTTCTGTTCTGTCACGCTTCCATTTTCTCATCGAGTGGGCGATGGAGGGAATCCGCCACGTATGGGCTATCCGGCCTGCGGGGCAGGTGTCCCCGGGCAGCCCACTGACGGTCTGCCCCTCAAGCTTGCCCATAGCAAGCATTGTACTTATCAATAGTTGCTATTAACAACATCTGATGTACTCATATAATGCGGGGCGCAATAGTTGCTTTACGCAGGAGCATGCAGTGGATGGTATCTATAGCAGAGTGCCCTTGTAGAGGCCCGGCCCCGAAAGGGCCGGGCCCGACAGCATGGTTCCGGTGCGGCCGACTCTCACCTCGAATCCGCACCAGGAACTCCAGCCAACCGCAGGTTACTTCTGCAGTGTTCGGCGTTCAAGCCGTTCCGCTTCCCGCGTTCGACGTTTCACGGCGCACCCGCGTCCTTCCAACACGGCCACGTTGCGAAGGAGACGGTGACTGACGTGATCCGTTCTGGAGTGGCAATCACGCGCACGGCGGTCGTCGCCCTTCTCCTCGTACTGGCGACAGCCCTGCTGTCGGCCAACCTGGCCATCGCGCAGGGGACGATTCCCGATGTCACTCCAACCCCAACGCCTGAGGTGACGGCAACACCGGCACCCGGGCCCGCGCCTGAGCCTCCACCCGACCCCCCGCCTACGCCTGAGCCTGCCCCCACGTCCACTCCCGAACCGACTCCCGCTCAGACCCCCACGCCGGCGCCTGAGCCTACTCCTCAGCCCACTCTTGAACTCACTTCCGAATCGACGTCTGAGCCCACCCCCGAACCCACTTCCGTGCCCGTGCCTTTCGAGGTCTCCATCACGGCCAACCCCGCCGAGCCCTTGGCCGGAGAGACCGCGACGCTGAGCGCGACCGTCTCGAACGCTCCCTCGGGGTCCAGCCCTTCATACGAATGGGAGATGAGTCTCGATGGAGAGAACTGGCATTCCGCTGCGACGACCCCAACCCTCTCCTACCTTGCCAAAGTCACTGAGTCCTGGGAGTTCCAGGTCACGATCACCTACGGCTCCGGGGCTTCGGCCATGTCGGCCACGTCGCCGGCACTCATTGTCACTTGGACCGGACCCGCGTCTACGCCTGAGCCCACACCAGCTCCTACGCTCGATAAGACTCCCGAACCCACGCCTGAACCGGCAGTCAACGCACCAGCAAAGCCCACGGGGTTGCAGGTCGACGCCACGTCCGGCTCGCTCGACGTGGCTGTGGACTGGGACGATGTCCAGGGGGCGGACCATTACCTCGTCCGCTGGCGGGTAGCCGGCCCGGGCAACAAGCTGAACCAGGGCGTGGAGCCGCTGTCCTCCGGCACGAACATCACCGTGGGAGACTACGGTGAATGGGTGGTGCGGGTAGAGGCGTGCAACAGCGCGGGCTGTGGGGAGCCCGTATCGAAGCGTTTCGAAGTCAAGGCGACCGCAGAGTCGACACCGGCGCCCACTCCGGCGCCGACGCCTGAACCGACGCCGGCGCCCACTCCGGTGCCGACGCCCGAACCGACTCCTGAACCGACTCCTGAGCCGACGCCGGCGCCGACGCCCGAACCGACTCCTGAGCCGACGCCGGAGCCAACACCGGAACCGACGCCCGAACCCACGCCTGAGCCGACGCCTGAACCGACACCCGCGCCCACTCCGGTGCTGTTACAGGTCTCCATCACGGCCAGCCCGGCCAACCCTGTGGCCGGGGAAACCGCGACGCTGAGCGCGACCGTCTCGAATGCTCCCACCGGTGTCGACCCCTCGTACAACTGGGAGATGGACCTGGAAGGGAGTTGGGACCCCGCCGGGACGGACCCAACCCTCTCTCACCTCCTCGATGCCGCCGGGTCCTCGACGTTCCGGGTCACGGTCACGTACGGCGCCGGGGTCTCGGCCACATCGGACTCACTGACCGTCACGTGGGCCGAACCCGCGCCCGATCTGGCGCCGTCCTTCTCCAACCTGATCACCGCCTTGTCGTTCCCGGCAGGCGAGAAGATCACTGAAGTCACTTTGCCCGGAGCCGAAGGCGGTAACGGCGAGCTGACCCACAGCCTGACCCCGGCTTTGCCCGATGGGCTGTCCTTCAACTCGGCGACCCGCGCCCTCACCGGTACGCCAGCTGCGGCAGGCGAGTACTCGATGACCTACACCGTCGCCGACGAGGACGGCGACGAGGCCTCGTTCGGGTTCACCATCACCGTGGACCCGGCCCCGCAGGTGGCCCTGCAGGCCAAGTCTTCCGTGTATGACGTTACCCTGAGCGTGGACACGGCCTCATTCGCCGAGGGCGCCGGTGAGATCAACGTCACGCTCACGGCGACACGCTACACCGACGTAGCCGACACCACCGTCACCCTCTCGTTGTCAGGCACGGCCACCAGTGGGACCGATTACACCGGGTCGCTCCCGGCTTCGGTGACGATCGGCTCCGGTTTCACCAAGAAAACGGAGTCCCTGACCTTCACTCTCGTGGACGACACGGTGCTGGAAGGGAACGAGACGATCGTCATCTCGGGGACTTTCTTTGGAAGCGTCACCAGTGCGGTCATCACGATCGTCGACAACGAGGACACTTCCGGTTTGAAGCCGGGCACGCCGACGGTGACGCGGACGGAGTTCAGCCAGCAGTCGGCCCCGGGGCTGGACGTGAGCTGGACGGCCCCGACCGAAACCGGCTTCTCCAGCTACGAGGCGCAGTATCGCAAGCAGGGCGCCGCCGATTGGACGGCGTACAGCGGGACCCTGTCGTCGACGGCAACGAGCCTGAAGCTGACGGACCTCGAAGCGGGGGCGACCTACGAGGTGCAGGTGCGGGCGGTCACCAGCGGCGGCGGGAAGGGCCCGTGGTCGAGCACCGGCTCCGCGCAGGCCAACACGCCGCCGGCGTCAACGGTACCGTCCAACCTCCAGCCCTTCTACACCCTCCGGCTGGGCGACCCGGACTTCGTCACCTCGATCAGCGACAAGTTCACGGACGCCGACAGCGACACGCTCACCTATTCGGCCTCGTCGGCGCATCCCGGCGTCATCAGCATATCGACGGTGGGCACCGACCCCGTCAACGTGAGTATCGGGGTCGTCAACCCGGCCACGTCATCGATCACCTACGGGGTGCACGACGGGTACGGCGGATATGCCTCCAGGACCATTCCGGTCAGCGGCATCGCGAACCTGACGAGGGAGGTCGCCGAGGACGCCGGCGTGGGCACGCCGGTGGGCGCGCCGCTGGCTGGTACGCCCTACCAGGGCGGGACGCTGACCTACTCCTGGGAAGGGGAGGCGGCGACCTCCGGGCTGTTCAACTTCGACACGGCCACCGGCCAGGTCACCGTGAAGCAGGGCGCGACGCTGGACTACGACACCAAGAGCTCCTACACCGGCAGGGTGAAGTACACCGTGCAGGGGCAGGAAGCGGAGATAGACTTCACTATCAACGTGACCGAGGTCACCACTGCTTCCGACACCGACGTTACCCTGAGCGTGAAGCCGGCCTCATTCGTCGAGAGCGCCGGTAACGTCAGCGTCACGCTCACGGCGACGCGGAACACCGACGTAGCCAACACCACCGTCAACCTCTCGTTGTCTGGCGTAGCCACCAATGGGACCGACTACACCGTGACGCTGGACCCGGTGACGATCACCTCCGGTCTCACCTCGAAGTCGGTGACCCTGACCTTCGCTCTCGTGGACGACACGGTGGTGGAAGGGAGCGAGACGATCGTCATCTCGGGGACCGCCGCTGTGCTGAGCGTCGGCAGTGCCGTCCTCACCATCATCGACGACGAGGATACTTCCAGCCTGCAGACGGGCACGCCGACGGTGACGCGCACGCGATTCAGCCAGCAGTCGGCCCCGGCGCTGGACGTGAGTTGGACGGCCCCGACCGACACCGGCATCACCGGCTACGAGGCGCGGTACCGCAAGCAGGGCGCCACGTGGACGTCCTACAGCGGGACCCTGTCGGCGACGACGACGAGCCTGAACCTGCCGGACCTCGAGGCGGGTGCGACCTATGAGGCGCAAGTGCGGGCGGTCACCAGCGGCGGCGGGAAGGGCCCGTGGTCGGCCACAGGCTCCGGGCAGGCCAACAGGCCGCCGAGCGTTGCCAGCGTCCCCTTTGGCGGCGGCACGTTGGGGGTCGGCGGCAGCGTCACCTGGAACGAGGCACAGCCCCTGGGGAACGGACCGTTCTTCACGGACGCCGACGGCGACACGCTGACCTACTCAGGGTCCGCGGAGCACCCCGCATTGCTCGGGGTGAGCGTGTCCGGCGCAGCCGGGAGCGCCGTGCTGACGGCGAACCTTCTCAATCAGGGCGCGTCCAAAGTCATATACGCGGCCAGCGACCCCTACGGTGGGTACGTCACGCGCAGCACGACCATCACTATCACCGCGAAGACGAGCCGCAGGGTGAACGAGAACTCCCAGGCCGGGACGAACGTGGGCGGCCCGGTGACCGGCACGCCGTACAACGGCGTGGCGCTGAGCTACACCCTGAAGGGCAAGGCGAAGGACTCCGGGCTGTTCGTCATCGACTCGGCCACCGGCCAGATCAGCGTGGCGCAGGGCACAACCATCGACTACGAGACCGACGATACCCACCGGGAGATCGAGTACTACAACGGCGCAGTGTTCGCCAAGTTCTACCGGGGGGAGGTGCACTACACCGTTGATGGCCATGCCGCCGTCATCAACGTCCTCATCGGGGTGGAGGACGCGGATGCGCCGTCCGCGCCCGGCGCGCCCACGGTGACGCCGTCCGCGTCCAGTCCCACGACCAGCCTGGACGTCGAGTGGACGGCCCCCGCTGCCAACAGGTCGCCCATCATCGACTACAACGTGCAGTACCGGGAGAAGGCCGCTGCGGGCGTTGACCCCGCGCAGTGGACGGACCACGCCTTCACCGGCACAGGGACCGAGACGACGCTCACCGGTCTTACGAAGGGGAAGACCTACGAGTTCCAGGTGCAGGCGCGCAACGCGGAAGGCACGGGCTCGTGGTCGTCGTCGGGCGAAGGCTCGACTGCAACGACCGTTCTGCCGGCGCCTGCCGCTCCCACGGTCACCCGCACCGAGTTCAGCGAGCCGTCGAACCCGGCGCTGGACGTCGAGTGGACGGCCCCCACCGCCAACGGCCTGACCATCACGGGCTACAAGGCGCAGTACCGCAAGAAGGCCGCAGCGGGCGAGGACCCCGCTGCCTGGACGGCCTACAGCGGCACGCTCGCGGCGACGGCGACCAGTCTGAACCTGCCGGACCTGGAGGCGGGCGCGACCTACGAGGTGCAGGTGCGGGCGGTCAGCAGCGAAGAGGGCGACGGCCCGTGGTCGGCCACTGGGGAAGGGACGGCCAACACGCCGCCCCAATGGACCTCACATGCTTTCAACGCGCAAAGCATCCCCTGGGGGCACTCGACGACCGGTACGATCTCGACACAGTTCCTGGACGCGGACGGGGACACGCTCACCTACTCGGTGACACCGGAACATCCCGGCATCCTAATCGGCTGGATCAGCGAGGGGGCGTTAACTGTGAAGGCGCTCAACCCGACTTCGTCCAGCGTCAACTACCGAGCGCACGACGCGTACGGCGGGCGCTCCATCGACATCAACTTCGCAGTCACCGGCGTGGGGAACGAGACCCGGAGCATCACCGAGAACTCCGCCGCCGGGACTCACGTGGGCCGGCACCTGGGTGGGACGCCCTACGGAGATGAGACGCTTACCCACACGATGACGGGCGAGGTGGCGACCTCCGGGCAGTTCGTGCTCGACGCGACCTCCGGCCAGCTCAGCGTGAAGACGGGGGCAACGCTGGACTACGAGACCAAGAGCTCCTACACCGGCAAGGTGCATTTCACTGTGCAGGGACAGGCGGCAGTGATAGACCTGACGGTCAACGTGACGGACGTGCCCGCGCCGGACGCGCCGGGTGCGCCCGCGGTGACGGCGTCCGCCTCCAATCCCACTACCAGCCTGGACGTGGAGTGGACGGCCCCCGCCGACAACGGGGCGGCCATCACCGACTACGACGTGCAGTACTGGAAGAAGGCCGCGCAGGGTGAGGACCCCGCGGAGTGGACGAGCCACGCTTTCACCGGCACGGGGACCGAAACGACGATCACCGGCCTGACGAAAGAGACGACCTACGAGGTGCAGGTGCGGGCGCACAACTCGGAGGGCACGGGCTCCTGGTCGCCGTCAGGCGAGGGCGCCACCTCACAGGTTGTGCCGTCGGCGCCCGCCGCTCCCACGGTCACCCGGACCCCGTCTACCGTGCCGATGAACCCGGCGCTGGACGTGACGTGGACGGCCCCCGCCGCCAACGGCACGACCATCACGGGCTACGAGGCGCAGTACCGCAAGAAGGTGGCTGAGGGCGAGACCGCCAACGCATGGACGGCCTACAGCGGCACGCTCGCGGCGACGGCCACCACCCTGAACCTGCCGGACCTGGAGGCGGGCGCGACGTATGAGGTGCAGGTGCGCGCCACGATCAGCGTCGGCGCCGGCCCTTGGTCGGACAGCGGGGAAGGTCAGGCCAACACGCCGCCCGCCATTATCGTCGTGCTGGACACATACAAGGAAGTTGATCCCGGTAAATACGGTTACACAGTCCATTGGACGAACAACCTCGACGGAGGATCCTTCTCGGACGCCGACGGCGATACCCTCTCTTTCAACCATGTGTCGGACAACGGCGTCGTGGTCCGCGGATGGATCACCGGAAACGTTGGGAACCGGAGCTTCCACACCTTCCTCCGGCACCCGGTCACGGACTGGGTGAAGATTACCCTCACCGGCAGCGACGGCTATGGAGGGACCGCGTTCTACAGGGTTCATCATAAGGGCGCTCGGAGTGAGACCTACTCCGTCAACGAGAACGCGAGAGCCCGGATCGTCGTGGGACGGCTGTTCAGCCGCACCGCCAGCAAGCCCCAAGCCGACCTGGGGTCCCTCTCACTGACCGGGTTCCCCGACGGACTCTGGACTATCGACGCGGACCGCACGGGCCAATTCAGGGTGGCGCAGGGCGCCAGCCTGGACTACGAGACCACGAACTCCTACACGGGCAAGATGGAGTACACGGCGGGCGGCGCTAAAGCGGTTGTCAACATTACCATCAGAGTAAATGACCTGGAGGCCGGCAAGCCCGGCACGCCGGCCCTCACCCGCACCACGTTCAGCCAGCAGTCCGCCCCGGCGCTGGACGTGACGTGGACGGCAGCCCCCGCCAACGGCACGTCCATCACCGGCTACGAAGCGCAGTACCGGGTGAAGGTCGCGCAGGGCGAGGAAGCCAACGCGTGGACGGACTACACCATCGACGACGGCAACGGCGGCCAGACCAAGACGCTGCCGGCATCGACGCGCACCGTCAACCTGCCGGACCTGACGGCGGGCACAACCTACGAGGCCCGGGCGCGCGCCCTGACCAGCCAGGAGGGCGAGGGCCCCTGGTCGGACATCGGGGAGGGGACGGCCAACACGCCGCCGGCCACCAGCGGCGCGGGCCTCGCCGACGGCACGGTCGCGGTCGGCTCCTCCAGCGATTACGACATCAGCGACAAGTTCACCGACGCCGACAACGACACGCTGACCTACTCGGCCTCGTCGGCATACCCCGGCGTGCTCACCGCCGCGATAACGGGCACCGACTCCAACACTCTGCGCGTGACCGCCGTCAACCCCGCCGCTGCGATAGTCACCTACGCGGTCAGCGACCCGTACGGCGGTTATGTCTTACGCACCGTTACCATCACCGGCACGGCGAGCGTGACGCGCAGCGTCGCGGAGAACTCCGCCGCCGGAACGGCCGTGGGCGCCCCGGTTATGGGAACACCCTACCAGAGCGCGGCATTGACCTACACGCTCACGGGAGCTGCGGCGAACGCCTTCGTCATCGACTCCTCCACGGGGCAGATCAGCGTGAAGTCGGGCGCGACGCTGGACCGTGAGACCACGAGCTCCTACACGGGGCAGGTGAACTGGACGGTGCAGGGTCAGGCCGCCGCCGCCAGCATCACCATCGAGGTGACGGACGTCGAGACAGGCAAGCCCGGCACGCCGACGCTGGCCCGCACGACGTTCAGCGAGCCTTCGGACCCGGCACTGGATGTGACGTGGACGGCAGCCCCCGCCAACGGCCTGACCATCACGGGCTACAAGGCCCAGCACCGCAAGAAGGTGGCTGAGGGCGAGACCGCCAACGCGTGGACGGACTACACCTACACCAACGCTGACGACGAGACCGTCAAACTGGTATCGGGCACGAGCCTGAGTCTTACAGGCCTGGACGCGGGGGCGACGTATGAGGTGCAGGTGCGGGCCGTTACCAGCGAAGAGGGCGACGGCCCGTGGTCGGACACCGGGGAAGGCACGGCCAACCGCCCGCCGAACCTGACCACCAAGTCGATCGCCGCCTTCTCCCTGCAGTGGTTCAAGTTCGGAAACTGGCTCAGCACCACGGACCTCTCGAACGGGTTCTTCCAGGACGCAGATAGCGACACGCTGACCTATTCGACCTCTTCGCAGTATCCCGGCGTGATCAAGGCCTGGATGGACAGCACCACGCTGAAGATACAGACCCGCAATCCGACCGCGGCCGCCACCACCGTCACGTATGGGGTGAGCGACGCGTACGGCGGGTACGTGTCCCGGACAGTGGACGTCACCGGCACGATGGGCACCGTGCAGGCCAGCATCATCGAGAACGCCTGCTGCGGCCGCTATGTGCGCCTGATCCAGGGGGTGGCCTACCAGGGTGCGGCGCTGAGCTACACGCTGAGCGGGGACGCGTTTGGCGCCACGGGGCCATTTGCTCACGATGCCTCGACCGGCTGGATCAGCCTGGGCTCCGGCAAGAGCCTGGACTACGAGACCAAGAGCTCTTACACGGCGACGCTGAGCTGGGACGTGCAGGGGCAGACGGCGAGCGTCACCGTCAACATCACGGTAACGGACGTGGAGGCAGGCAAGCCTGCCAAGCCGACGCTTGCCCGCACCACATCTGACGTGCCGATGAACCCGGCGCTGGACGTGAGTTGGACGAGGCCAGCGCTCACGGGGGAGGCAATCAACCCTCTACAGGTCACGGGCTACGAGGTCCAGTACCGGGTGAAGGCAGCTGACGGCCAGGATGCCAACGATTGGGTGCTCTATAAGTACGATGATCCCAACAACGCCGGCACGAAGATCAGCGTCCTGCCGGCCACCCCCACCAGGGTCACCCTGCCGGACCTGACTGCGGGCGCGACCTACCAGGTGCAGGTGCGCGCCATCGGAGGCGTGGAGGGCCCCGGCGCGTGGTCGGACACCGAGGAGGGCACGGCCAACACCCCGCCGAACCTGACCGCCAAGTCGATCGCCGCCTTCTCCCTGCAATGGTTCAAGTTCGGGAACTCGCTCAGCACCACGGACCTCTCGGACGGGTTCTTCCAGGACGCAGATAGCGACACGCTGACCTATTCGACCTCTTCGCAGTATCCCGGCGTGATAAAGGCCTGGATGGACAGCGCCACGCTGAAGATACAGACCCGTAACCCGGCCGCGGCCACCGTCACCTACGGGGTGCACGACGGGTACGGCGGGTATGCATCTCGAACGGTGCAGGTCACCGGCACGGTCGGCACCATACAAGCCAGCATCGGCGAGAACGCTCCGCCCGGCAACTACGTGCGCCTGATTCAAGGTGTGGCCTACGACGACGGCGACCCTGAGACCGATGACACGCTGACCTACACGCTGAGCGGGGACGCCTTCGACAGCGGCACATTCGCTCACGATGCCTCGACCGGCTGGATCAGCGTGGCGAAAGGCCTGGACTATGAGACGAAGAGCTCTTACACGGGGACGCTGAGCTGGACGGTGCAAGAGCAGACGGCAACAGCCACCGTCGCCATCACGATCACGGACCTCCAGACCAGCAAGGCCGGTACGCCGACGCTGAGCCGTACGGAGTTCAGCGAGCCTTCGGATCCGGGGTTGGACGTCAGTTGGGGTGCGGCGCCGACGGTGGGCTGGCCGATAAATCCCCTGACGGTCACCGGCTACGAGGCGCAGTACCGGAAGAAGGTGGCTGAGGGCAAGACCGCCAACGCGTGGACGGACTACACCTACACCAACGCTGACGACGAGACCGTCAAACTGGTATCGGGCACGAGCCTGAGTCTTACAGGCCTGGACGCGGGTGCGACGTACGAGGTGCAGGTGCGCGCCGTGACCGCGCAGGAGGGTGCGGGTCCGTGGTCGGACATCGGGGAAGGGACGACTAACAACCCACCGACCGCCAGTACCGTTGCGGACCTTGCTGACGGCACGGTCGCGGTCGGCGCCTCCAGTGACTACGTCATCAACGACAAGTTCACGGACGCGGACGGGGACACGCTGACCTACTCGGCCTCGTCGGCATATCCCGGCGTGCTCACCGCCGCGATAACCGGCGACGACGCGGACACCCTGCGTGTGACCGCCGTCAACCCCGCCGCTGCGACCGCCACCTACGGCGTATCCGACGGGTATGGCGGGTACGCCTCACGCACCGTTATCGTGACCGGCACGGCGAGCGCGACCCGGAGCATCTCCGAGAGCTCCCCTTCGGGCACGCTGGTGGGCGAGCCGGTGACCGGCACGCCCTACAACGGTGGGACGCTGACGTATGCGCTGACCGGCGAGGCGGCAACCACCGGGGACTTCGTCATCAACGCCGCCACCGGCCAGATCAGCGTGCCCCCCGGCGCGACGCTGGACTACGAGGTCAAGTCCTCCTACACCGGCAAGGTGACGTGGACCGTGCAGGGGCAGACCGCCGCCGTCAGCCTGACCATCGAGCTGGCGGACGCGTTGGCGCCGGACGCGCCCACCGCGCCGACAGCGACGCGATCGACGACCAACCCCACGACCACGCTGGACGTGACGTGGACGGCCCCCGCCAACAACGGGTCGCCCATCACTGATTACGACGTGCAGTACCGGGAGAAGGACACTGCGGGCAACTGGGAGACCCACGACTTCACCGGCACGGGGACCAGCACGACGCTCACCGGTCTGACAGCGGACACGACCTACGAAGTCCAGGTGCGGGCGAGCAACGCCGAAGGCGCGGGCGTGTGGTCGGACTCCGGCGAAGGCTCCACGGCGGAGGAGAACCGCCCGCCTGCATTCTCCCAACAGGCCTCGGTCCGCGAGGTGCCGGAGAACTCGCCGGCCGGGACCCTCGTAGGCGCTCCGGTCACCGCCATCGACACCGAGGGCCATACACTGACCTACTCGCTGAAGACGCCTTCGTCCCTGTTTGATATCGACGCCTCCACGGGACAGATCACCGTGGCACAGGGCGCCGTGCTCGACTATGAGGCCCAGTCCTCCTACACAGTGGTTGTCGAGGCCAGCGACGGCCTCAGCGTCATCGGCATCAACGATAACCACATCGTCGACGTCGAGACCACGGTGACCATCACCATTACCGATGCTGACGAGCCGCCGCCCGCGCCCGCCGCTCCCTCGGCAGTCCGGTCGACCGGGTCCCCAACCTCGGTATTGAACGTGACCTGGACGGCGCCGGACATGACGGGCAAACCGGCCGTGACGTCCTACGCCATCGCGTACCGGAAGAAGGGCACGAGCCAGTGGACGGAGCGGGCCCTCACCGGTCTGCAGACACGCACCACCCTCACGGGACTGGCCGCCGATACGGCGTACGAGGTCTCGGTGAAAGCCTTGAACGACGAGGGGACCAGCCCGTGGTCGGACTCCGGCGAAGGCTCCACGGCTGGCCGGCAGAGCGGGCCGCCGTCGGACCCCCCGCCTGCACCCACACCCACACCGACGCCGCCTGCACCCACGCCCACACCGACACCGCCGGCGCCCACACCTGAGCCTACGCCTACGCCGACACCTGAGCCGACGCCGGAACCGACGCCCGAACCCACCCCTGAGCCTACAGCGGAACCCACGACTGAACCTACGCCCGAGCCCACGCTCGAGTCTGCATCGCAGTTGGCGACCGGGCAAGGGTCCGAGCCTACATCGGAGTCGGCGACCGGGCAGGGTTCTGGGCCGACACCTGAGCCGACGCCCGAACCCACACCGGAGCCCACTCTGCAGCCGACGCCTGCCCCTACGCCTGATCCGACGCCCACCCCCACGCCGCAGCCGACGGCCATCCCCACGCCACAGCCGACGGCCAGCCCCACGCCACGATCGACGCCGGACCCGCTGTCGGAACCGGCGACGGACCCCACGCGGGAGCCGTCGCCGCCGGAGCTGGACCTCGAGGCGGCGCCATCTACGCCGCCGCGCAAACCGGAAGCTTCATTGCCGGCTCTGGCCGAGCCAACTTCCGGGGTCAGTGACCTCAGGAGTGAGTCCTACGTCCAGAGCGTGACGGTTCCACAGGACCCGGAGCCCGTCAAGAATGCGCGGGCCCCTCCGTGATCTGTGGCCACGGCGCCGCGCTACCCCAGGGCGCGCCAGACGCGCTCGGTGAGGAGGGGCATGTCGACGCCGCTCACGTCCGCGCCGGAGCGGGCCAGCGCGTCCGCGACGGCGTTCGTGACCGCCACCGGCGCGGCGACCGTCGGCAGTTCGCCGATGCCCTTGATGCCCAGCGGATTGGTCGGCGAGGGCGTCTGCTGGTTCTCCAGCAGGAACGCGGGCAGGGACTCCGCGATGGGGATGCCGTAAGTCATGAAACTGGCGGTCTGCGGCTGGCCCGTCGACGAGTAGAGCATCCCCTCGCTCAGCGCCTGGCCGATACCCTGCGCGATGCCGCCCTGGATCTGGCCGCGCACGATGACGGGGTTGATCATCGGGCCGCAGTCGTGCACGGCTGCGTAATCGGTGAGGCGCACGTCGCCGGTGCCCTCGTCCAACTCGACGACCGCGACGTGCGCGGCGAAGCCGAACGGATTGGCGGGCAGCTCCCACTCCAGTTCAACGGTGATGCCGCTCGCGGGGACGATACCTCCCGCCGCGTCCAATCGCTTCTTCACTTCCAGCAGCGCGACGTAGGCCGCGTTGCCGCCGACCGCGAGGCCGCGGCTCGACGTAGTGCCGCCGCCCGACGCGAGTTCGTCCGTGTCGCCGTGGTGGAGCTCGACCATCTCCGGGGATATGCCGAGGGTGTCCGCCGCGATCTGTGAGAACGACGTGGCTGTGCCCTGGCCGTGCGGGGATACGTCCGTGACGATGATCACGCGTCCGTCCGGCGTCATCTCGACGCGGGAGAGGCTCTTGCGCACATTCGCCTTGCCGCCTGAGGCCTTGGTGACAGTCGCGACGCCGACGCCGGTGCGGAACGGGCCGCTCTCGGACGCCTGCCTCTCGCGCAGCCCCGCGTAGCCGGCCATCCCGAGCGCTCGGTCGAATGCGGTATGGAAGTCGCCGGAGTCGTACTCGAGGCCGGTGGCCGTCCGGTAGGGGAAGGCGTCGGTGGGGATGAAGTTGCGGCGTCGTATCTCGGCGGGGTCCATGCCCAACCGGCGCGCGGCGTCGTCCATGATGCGCTCGATGGGGACGGCGGCCTCGGGGCCGCCCGCGCCGCGGTAGGGGCCGGTGGGAGGACGGTTCGTCGTCACACCCAGGCACTCCACGTCCATCGCGGGGATGGCGTAGGGCCCGGCGACGCGCTGCACGGCGTTGCCGAGCGGCCCGCCGCTGGACGTGAGGAAGTACGCTCCCATATCCGCCAGCATGCGGATGCGGACGCCGAGCACCGTGCCGTCGGAGCGCACGGCTGCCTCCACGTCCGCCGTGAAGCCGCGACCGTGGGACGCGAGCGTGCTCTCCGAGCGCTGCTCCGTCCACTTGACCGGCGCGCCGAGCCGCAGCGCCGCGTAGGCCGCGGCGACCTCCTCCGGCCACACCTCGATCTTGCGCCCGAACCCGCCGCCGACGTCCGGCGTGATGACGCGCACGTCAACGTCGCCGGGAAGCAGCATCGCGAGGAACGTCTTGACGCGGTGCGGCACCTGCGTGGATGTCCACACCGTGATCCGCCCGCTCTCGGCGTCCGGCGCCACGACGATGCCGCGGCACTCCATCGGCATCGCGACGAGGCGGGGTATCTCGTACGACGCCTCGACGATCGTGTCGGCGTTCTCGAACGCCTCGGCGACGTTGCCCGCGCCTGCCTCGGTGCGCATCACAACGTTCGTGCCGATGTCCGGGTGCAGCGGGCTCGCGTCCGACGCCGACTCGCGCGGGTCGAGCAGGGGCGGGAGCGGCTCGTAGTCGACGACGATGCGGTCGCGCGCGTCGAATGCCTGCGCCCGCGTCGACGCCACGACCATGGCGATGGGCTGGCCGACGTAACAGACGCGGCCCCTGGCCAGCACAGGGTGCTCAGGCACAGCCGTCTCGCCCATCCCTTCGCGGCGTATCGCGCCGATGTCAGGCACGACGCCGTCGAGATCGGCGCCGGTGTAGACGGCGGCGACGCCCGGACCCGCGAGCGCGGCGGCAGTGTCGATCGAGCGGATGCGGGCGTGCGGCTCCGTGCTGCGGAGCACGGCGGCGTGGAGCATCCCGTCGAGCTGGATGTCGTCGACGAACGTGCCGCCACCGCGCAGCAGCCGCTCGTCCTCCATGCGGGCCATGCCCTGCCCGCGGTAGGTGGTCATGGGCTACTCCACGGGCAGGACGGGCATGTGCACCTGGACGTAGGTGCCCGGTATCTGCTGCCAGGAGATGAAGCGGAGGTCCTCGTCGTGGGGGTTCGTCGTCTCGCTGCGCGTTCCGGCGGGGATGCAGGTGAAGTCGCCCGCGCGGACGCGGACGCGCTCTTCGCCGATGACCTCGACTCCCTCGCCGCTGATGTAGTAGCGGACGGCGTCGCCGGAGGTCTGGGGCGTGCCGTTCTCCGTGTGGGCCGGGACGTTCTCCATGAACAGCTGGAACGAGTAGATGTCGAAGCCGAGCTCCGGCGAGATGATGTGATGCCTTCCGGGGCCCCACTCCATGACAGGGGCTTCCTCAGCCGGGACGTGCAGGCGCTTCTGCTCGCGCCTGCGCTGCATCTCCATCGCGACGCGCCCGAACGCCATCTGCTCCTCCAGGTAGCGGAGGTAGAGCGGCCACGGCTCCAGTTTGGCGAGCTCCTCGTCCGAGAGGTCGCTCACCTCGGGGGCCTTGTGGGGCGCGGTGAGGTGGACGAACGGCGTCGGCACCTGCCGGTAGGTGCCGGGGAACTGCTGCGCGGCGAGGAAGACGAGCGGCTCCGGGTGCGGGTTCTCGGTGCCGTGCCAGATGTTCGCGGGGATGTGGCAGAAGTCGCCGACCTTCACGTCGAAGCGCACGTCCTCGATGAGCTCCTGTCCGCCTCCCTTAACGTAGAACTTGAGCGCGTCGCCGTGGGTGTGGTAGCGCTCCGAGCCGCCCGCGCGCCCCGAGGTGAAGACGTGCAGGTTGTGGACGTTGAAGCCGAGCTCCGGCCCCACGATCATGCGCTGGTTCGGCCCGGCGTTCGGTACGTCGGCCTCCTCGGCGGGGACGTGGACGCGGCCCAGTTTCCTGCGCTTGTCGAGCGCGAGCGCGGCGCGTCCGAAGTTCACCTGCTTCTCCATGTAGAGGGCGTAGAGCTCCTCCGGCGTCAGCTGCGCCAACTCCTCCTGCGCGGTCCCTGCTGTTGTGGCCATCCGTTCCTCCGTGGCGTCTGGTGTCTGCCTGCGCGTGAGGCTAGGTGTCGTGGGGTGGGGTGTCAATGGGGAGCGCCCCCCACCCGAGTAACCCTCTCCCAGGGGAGAGGGGCCGGACCGGGGCGGCAGCGAACGTTCCGGGGGGAAACGCAGCTCATTTCTGCTCACCGGGTCGGGATTCACTCCTGGGAACGGCCCTTCGGATGAGCTGTTGGACTGCTCAAAACCGCTCATCCGCAGCTCATTCCACGTCAGGACCGCCCATTTCCGCTCATTCCTGTTCACTCCCGCGCCGGTGGAGACGTGGGCGTCCTGCCTCCGTCGTCTCGCTCATGGGACCAGCGTACGCGGGCAGGGGGCGACCGCGAAAGGGGCGGATGTCAGTGGAGAGGCACGCACATAGTGATCGGTTGATATCAACAAAGTATTGCCAACCTGAACGACTAGTATTAGTAAGGCAGACAAATCTTGATTTATGACTAATATCTGTCAACCCCTTAATGGTCGTGACTAGTAATGCAACCCACAAGCGTCATCGCGGAGAGATGGAGATAAGCTCTTGCTCAATTGCATCTACCTGTGATAACAGAGACGGCGTACTCACCAGCAGGGAAGGAGTAAGCAATCGCATGACTGAAATCCAAGCAACAAGGCCATTACGGTTGTTCTATTCTTATTCACATAAAGACGAATTCCATCGAGAGTCTATGGAGAAAGCTATGAAGATGTTGGAACGCAATCACTTGATACGACAGTGGTCAGACCACAAGATACTACCAGGCCAGAATATTTCCGAAAGGATAAGAAAAGAGATGAGTGATGCAGATATAGTGGTTTTTCTCATTAGCAGTGACTTCATTTACTCTGAAGAATGTATAAAAGAATGGCATTTGGCAAAAAAACTAGTTGCTGAATCGGACAAGCCAATTGTCCGCATTCCTATCATTCTTCGCGAGTCGGCTTGGAAAGACCTGCTCAAAGAAGACGATCTCAAAGCACTACCAGACGACGGAAAACCAGTTGCCTCGTATACCGACTACGATAAGGCCTGGCAAGAAGTCTATGAAGGAACCAAGAGAGTGATCCTTGACCTACTAACGACCTTTATTCCGAGGGCAGGATTCATCTCGGACTTAAACGAGACAGAATTCCTGTCACAGCAGTACATACAACTCAAGGACCTCTTCATATTTCCGCGGATGACATGTAATGAGAGAATAGTTACTGACCAGAAGATTGAGGAAACCACAATTTCAACAACGGAACAGGTATTTGGCTTTGACCGCGTCCTGATACATGGCCAAGAAAGATCCGGTAAGACATCTCTTGGGAAATATCTTTGCATGTCGCTTATTGAGCAATCAGAACCTGTCCTCTTTGTGGATGTTGCACAGAATGGTATTCGTGGAAACGAAGTATTCTTGGAAGAAACGTATAACAGAGAGTTCAGCGGAGACTATTCTTTGTGGAAGAGGCAAGAGAACAAGACATTAATCGTGGACAACTTTATTCACACCAAACCTGCGTTGGACTTGGTCGAGCTAGCTGAGAGTATGTTTGACAAAATTGTCGTGCTGACGTCCTCAGATGTCTATTACGCCTTTTTCCTGGATGAACATCGAATGGCTGACTTTAAGGCGATGTTTATTGAACCCTTATCACGTGCTCAGCAAGAAGAGCTAATTCGACGAAGACTGGCATTGTTGGAAACAGGCCAAACCGTGACGGATGGATTAGTAGACCGGGTCGAATCTCAGGTGAATTCAATCATTATTGCGAACAATATTGTGCCACGTTATCCGTTTTATGTGCTGTCCATCTTGCAAACGTACGAGGCATATATGCCAACCAATATGAATATAACATCCTATGGGCATTGTTACTACGTGTTGATAACGGCGAATCTGCTTCGATCTGGAATATCAAACACCGATGACAGTATCAACGCTTGCTTTAATTTCGCTGAGCAATTGGCCTACGCCATTTATTCGCGACGTGAGCTCCAGAAGAGTGAAAGCTTTGATTTTCAGAACTTCAAGGTTGAATACCAAAAAAGGTTTTACATTGAGAAGGCCACGATCAATAGGTTGCAGGAAGGCAACTATGGGATAATCCGAGAGGACGGATCATTCAGATCAAGTTACATGTACTATTTCTTCTTGGGCAAGTTCTTGGCGAATAATAACAATATAGCAAGGCCAATCATAGAGGAGATGTGCGAACATAGTCACAATGAAGCTAATCACCTGACCTTGCTGTTTACGATTCATCACGCACATAGCAACAGCATCATAGATGACATACTGTTGGGCACCATGTGTGCCTTAGACGATGTTCTACCTGCAACCCTAACCCGAGAAGAGACGAAGAGGTTCGATAACTTGGTAAGGCAATTGCCAGAGAGCATTTTGTCAGAGGATACGGTTGATGAACAAAGGAGAAAACTCCGGGTCCTCGACGAAGACGTTCTAGAGAATCCGGTAACATTGAAAGAAGATGGTGGTGAACCAGAAGATATCGAACCTGTAAATGCGATTTTTAGAATTATGAGAAATAATAAAGTAATGGGCCAGATTTTGAGGAACCGGTATGGAAATCTGGAGAAAGACCAAATTGCAGATATAGTAGAGATCATCGCAGAAAGCGGATTGCGATTGGTCAGACTCTTGTTGGACGACGAAGAGGAAATGGCGGAGTATGCTCGTTACATAAAGAGTCGAAACCCAGAATGGAAATTGTCTCGAATAAAAGATGCTTTGAACTGGCTGTCTTTCGTATGGGCTATGGTTAATATTGAGCAGATTGTGACGGCAATTAACGTGCCGGAGATTCGGGAATCAGTGGAGGCGATGGTCGAGAAGAAGAATTTACCAGCATATGACTTGATCGGATATTTCAGTCAATTGGATCGCGCGGAACAGATTACGAAAAGGGAACGTGACCGCCTTGCTGATCTGTGGAATGGTCATAGAGACATCTTTATACGAAGAGTGCTTTCGATGCGTACTCAACATTACATGAATACTCACAGAAGCGCCGCACGACAAGAACAATCAGTTTGTGCGGTTCTAGAGATAAAGTATACGCCAAGAACCAGGAAGGAATGAAAACACTGTGTCGTGGTGGGTTACTTCCCGTGATAGGCAAACTCAATGGTGGCCGCCATGGGCACCTCCGGCACAACGCTTGTCGTCGAGCCGGAGGCCGTCTTGCCGTTGGCGCTGGTAGAGAGCGTCGCGCGTGCTCGCCTCGCCGAGTTGGAGGAAGGATAGCGGCAGTTACCGCCTGCCAAACGCGTCCTCGACATCCGTCAGAGCGAAGTCGCCGCCCTTGAACAGGAGGGGTTCGCCGGTAGTCTCGGCCAGTGCGTAGGCGAAGCAGTCGCCGAAGTTGAGCCCTGCGGGATGGTTGCCCTTGCCGTAGCGCCGCCACGCCCGCCGCGCGGCGTACGCGTGCTCAACGGTCACCGGGGCCAACTCGATGGGTGTCTCCGCGATGAAGGCATCGAGGTTGCGGCCTCCCGCGTCGCCGATGCGACTTTCGAGGACCATCGCTGCTTCCAGGAAGTTCACAACCGACATGCGACAGAGCGAGGCTTCGGTCATCGCTCTATCGTACTGAGCAGCCTCTTCCTCGCCGAAGAGGATCGTCAAGACCGCCGATGAGTCTACGATCACTTCGGCAGGCCCCGCTCGTCGTAGAGCAGTTCAGCGTGGTCTATCGGCGGGCCTGCCTCGCGCAACTCCGCAGCACATCGTTCAGCGATCGCGCGTATCCGCCGGAGCCGCTCCTCGACGCTGCGCTGGTGCCTCTCGCGCTCGAGGCGCTCCCGGAGCGCGACCGTTATGGCGCCCGTCATCGATTCGCCGGTCAGGTCGGCGAGTTCACCGGCAAGGCGGCAGGTCTCCTCATTCTTGATGTTCAAGCTCATCGGAGCACCGTCAGGGTAGAATCCCTATAAACCATTCTACCCTAACCCTTCAAGGCGGCCCGCGCAATGCGCCGCCTATGCAACCGCTCAACTGACCGTGGGCGGTAGTCCTCTCAGTGCTATGGTGGGCGCGATCTTCCCAGGAGGTGCGGCCTCCATGTCCGACGCCGCAGCGGGACCCGGCCTGCGCATCGACGTCAACGACCCGACGAACCCGCCGCTTGCAGAGTCATCGCGGTTCGCGGTGCGGGCGGAGGAGCTGGGATTCGCGGGCGTCGGGATGCCCGATCACCCGCACACGGGCAGGGACGTATTCGTTCGGCTTGCGCTCGCCGCCCAGCGCACGGGACGGGTAACGCTCTTCCCGTCGGTCGCGAACCCGGTATCGCGTGACCCCCGGATGCTGGCGACGCTGGCCGCGACGTTGGGGGAACTCGCGCCCGGACGCGCACGCCTGGTGATAGGGAGCGGGCAGAACGCGGTTGACTACGTGGGCAGGCCCGGCGCAACGGTGTTGGAGATGAGGAGCGCCGCGGAGACGGTCCGCCGGACGCTGGCAGCCGAGCTCTCGTCCAAGCCGCTCGTGCCCGTCTACGTCAACGCCAGCAGCCCTGGCATGCTCGAGGCCGCGGGGGCTGCCGGCGACGGCGCCTACGCGATGGTGGGCGTCGATCCTGAGGTGCGGGCCGTTGCGTTGGGACACGTGCAGGCCGGCGCTCGCGCAGCGGGGCGAAACGTGGATGAGGTCCCGGTCGCGCTCGGGCTGCCGGTGTTCATGGCGGAATCAACGGAGTATGCGTATGAGAGCGCCGCAGAGTATGCGCTCTCCAACGTGTTGCGCCGCAGCAGGGTCTTCTCCCGAGTGCTGCGGGAGCGGACCCCGGCGCTCGCAGACGTCTCGACCGTATCGGGGCTGTCACGGGCGCAGGTGAGCCAGCTGGTGGATGCGATGGTCGTTTGCGGCACGCCACAAGAGGCGGCTGCGAAGGTGCTCGCGTTGGCGGAGGTGACGGAGCAGCGCCACTTCATCGCGCGCGTGCAGTTCGCGGGAAGAGACCCGCTGCATGCCATCGAGGCTTTCAGCGGCGCGCTGCACGCCGCCGGGGGAGCGGACGTGCTCAGCCCGGCGCTTGACAGCTAACGATTTTTCCGGTATCTCATAGGTCCATGAGCACCTTACAGCACAACACCGCAAAGCAGATCATCGACCGTTTCGGGGGGCAGTCCGCGCTCGCGGGACTGCTGGGCAGGCGCCAGAGCACGGTGCAGCACTGGGCCCGGACAGGGAGGATCCCCGTCCAGTGGCACGGGACGCTGCTCGACCTCGCACGGAGACGCGGGATCGGCCTCGAACCGCGGGACTTCGTGGCACCGAGCGCGAACGGCGTGGCGCCCGCGGACGGCAGGCTGGGCGTCCTGATGGTGGGACTGGGCGCCGTGTCCTCGACGGTCATCGCAGGCGTCGAGCACATACGCCGGGGCTCGGGCGAACCGGTCGGCTCGCTCACGCAGATGGCGACCATCCGGCTCGGCAGGCGCACCGACAGCCGTGCGCCGCTCATCAAGGAGTTCGCGCCGCTCGCGGAGCTGGACCAGCTCGTCTTCGGCGCGTGGGACCCGATACCGGACAACGCCTATGAGGCGGCGCTCCGGGCAGGGGTGCTCGACCGGTACGACGAGATCGAACCCATCGCGGAGTACCTCAGGTCCATCGAGCCGATGCCGGCGGTCTTCGACCAGGACTACGCCAAGCGCATCGAGGGGACGAACGTCAAGCGGGTCGAGAGCAAGCTCGACGCGGTCGACGCCATCCGGGAGGACATGCGCCGGTTCAAAGAGGAGAACGGCTGCGATCGACTGGTGATGATCTGGTGCGCGTCCACCGAGAAATTCATTACCGAAGAAGAGATACACCAGGACATCGAGAGCTTCGTGTCCGCGCTTCACGCGAGCGACCCGAACATCGCGCCGTCCATGATCTACGCCTACGCCGCGCTGCAAGAGGGCATCCCGTACATCAACGGCGCGCCGAACCTGACCGTCGACATACCGGCGCTCGAACGGCTCGCGCGAGACAGGGGCGTGCCCATCTGCGGCAAGGACTTCAAGACCGGCCAGACGCTGGTGAAGACGGTCATCGGCCCGATGCTGAAGGCGCGGATGCTGGGACTGAACGGTTGGTTCTCCACGAACATCCTCGGCAACCGCGACGGCGAGGTACTCGACGAGCCTGAGAACTTCCGCACCAAAGAGGAGTCCAAGCTCGGCGTGCTGGAGCACATCCTGCAGCCGGAGATGTATCCCAACCTCTACGGCGACGCCTACCACAAGGTGCGCATCAACTACTACCCGCCGCGCGGCGACGCCAAGGAGGGCTGGGACAATGTGGACCTGTTCGGGTGGCTGCGGCATCCGATGCAGATGAAGATCGACTTCCTCTGCTCCGACTCCATCCTCGCCGCGCCTATCGTGCTGGACCTCATCCTCTTCATGGACCTGGCCCGGCGGGCGGGGATGGGCGGCATCCAGGAGTGGCTGTCGTTCTACTTCAAGAGCCCGCAACATGCGCGGAACCTCTACCCGGAGCACGACCTGTTCATCCAGCAGACGAAGCTGAAGAACACACTGCGCTGGATGATGGGCGAGGAGCAGATCACCCACCTCGGCCTGGAGTACTACCACCAGGACTAGAGATGGATATCCCTGACGGCTACAGCGACATCCCCAGCGGCAAGACAGCGTCGGTCGTCACACACCTGCAGATGTTCCAACGCCCACCGGAGCGCGCTGAACGCTCGGAACCGTCATGGACGCTCCGTAACGTCGACCCCACCGCCGTCGACCGGTACCGCGCCCTGTTCAGGCGGATAGGCGAGGAGTGGCTATGGGCCTCGCGCCTGAAGATGAGCGACGACGAGCTACGGACCGTGCTCGGCGACCCGCTCTATGACGCCTATGCGTTCGAGGCGGCGGGGCAGGAAGAGGGTCTGGTGGAACTCGACTACCGGGCGGAAGGGGAGTGCGAGCTGGGCTTCTTCGGGCTGACCCCTGCGATGGTCGGCAAGGGCGCGGGCCGGTGGATGATGAACCGGGCGCTGGAGCTTGCATGGGCGCGTCCCATCCACCGGTTGTGGGTGCACACGTGCTCGCTCGACCATCCCGGCGCCCTGGACTTCTACATCCGGTCCGGGTTCGTGCCGTTCCGCAGGCAGATCGAGGTTGTGGACGACCCGAGGGCGACCGGCTTGCTGCCGACCACCGCAGCTCCCCAGGTGCCGCTGCTCTAGCGGGGTTGACGTAGATGGAGACTGATGACAAGTAGCTTTCTGCCGCCGACTACCCCCAAACTGGTGATCTTCGATTGCGACGGCGTGCTGGTCGACAGCGAACCGCTGACCTCTCGGGCTATGCAACGCGCTCTTGCAGGCCACGGCCTGCGACTGGAGTTGGACGAGGTACGGGCACGCTTTCACGGCGTTTCCAATGCTCAGATCCACGATACGGTGCTGACGCATTGGGGCGTGCAACTCCCGGACAATATCGAGAGCCTGATCGAGAAAGCGGAACGGGTCGCGGTGGAGGATGGACTCCTCGCGATCCCCGGCGTCGCTGACGCAGTACGGGCGGTCGCTGCTGCAGGAATCGCTATCTGCGTCGGCTCGAATGGCTCTCCTGACGCGATAGCGCAGCGGTTGAGGATCACGGGCCTCTATCCCTGGTTCGAAGGGCGGCTGTTCAGCGCAGCGATGGTGGCGCGCGGCAAACCCCATCCCGACGTGTTCCTCCACGCTGCGGAGACGATGGGGTTCTCTCCGTCGGAGTGTGTGGTCATCGAAGACAGCGACCCAGGAGTCGAGGCTGGCCTGGCAGCCGGGACGAGGGTCTTGGCGTTCATGCCCAACCCAGACGTAGCGGATGCAGGATCGACGCGAGCCGAGCGATTCACCGACATGGCCTCGCTGCTGGCGTTGCTTGGGCTCAACGAGCCGGGGCAGGCACGGTGAAAGCCAGCTCTTCGCAGCCAGACCTTGAGACCCTGTTCGTCGACATCGTCGTTGGGAATGAGACCATCCGTGCGCTGACAGACCGGCTGCCGGAACTGAGGCTGCCGGACTCCTATCTCGCCGCCGGATGTCTCTGCCAGAGCGTCTGGAACCACATAAGCGGGTTTCCGCTGTCCCATGGCATCGTCGACTACGACATCTTCTATTGCGACCTCAGCGACCTCAGTTGGGAGGCAGAGGACCGCGTTATCCGTCGTTGCGCGGCGGCCTTCGCGGACCTCGACGTCGACATACAGGTCCGCAATCAGGCCCGCGTGCACCTCTGGTACCCCGAGAAGTTCGGTGTCCCCCAGGAGCCGTTGCACAGCACGGGAGAGGGCATCGACGGCTTCCTCACTCGATGCTCTGCCCATGGACTGCGCAAGGCGGCCGGCGGGGGCTACGACGTGTACGCTCCGTTCGGCTTCGACGACGTCTTCGAGATGGTCGTCCGCCCCAACCACGTGCACGATCTGCCCCGGCAGTACCGGGAGAAAGCCGAACGCTGGCAGCAGACCTGGCCTGGCATCACGGTCGTGCCTTGGGAGAACGACGTTAGTCTGCCTGGATACGGAGGAAAGGCCTGATGCCGCCTTACACCGCCGTGCTCTTCGACCTCGACAACACGCTCTGGGACCGCGACGCGGCGATCCGTGCGACCGGTCGGTTGCTGTACGAGACGTGGCCCGCCGTGCGCGCGGCAACATCGGCCGAGGAAGCGGAAGCGAGGTTCGCCGCGTTCGACGAAAGAGGCCTGGCAGGCAGGGAGCGACTGATCGCCCGTACGCTCGAAGAGTGGCCGGGCATCGGGCTGTCGCACGAGGCATTGGCCGAGTGGTATCTGAAAGCGTCGCGCTCTGTCCTGCCGCAGGACCCGGACGTGCCCCCGCTGCTGCACGACCTGAACGCGGCAGGCGTGCCGTGGGGCATCGTCACGAACGGACCATCGTCGGGGCAGCACTTGACGATCAGGTCGCGCGGGCTGGAGGGGCTGACCGGGTGCGTTATCGTGTCCGAGGAGGCGGGATCTCGGAAGCCCGATCCGGCGATGTTCCGGCTGGCGCTTGAGTGCCTAGGGGTACCTCCAAGCCGGGACGTGCTGTTCGTGGGCGACGACGTCGCCGCGGACATGGTCGGGGCGAAGGGCGTCGGGCTCTCGACGGCGTGGGTGTCGAACGGGCAGTCGTGGCCGGACGACCTCGACCCACCGGACCACGAGGTCGCGCACGTCGCTCAGGTCAGGCGGCTTGTGCTGGGTCCGTAAGGCGCGCTCACATCAGCGCTGTCCCGCCACGAACGGAAGCCCACCTCGCTCCCAGAACGCCCGTGCCTCTGTATCAAACGTTCAATTGTTTCTGTATCAATGCCCCTGTGCTCTTGTATTAGTATCCTTGCGCTCCTGTATCATAGTAGTAGAAGGGGCCAGTGCGCCGGACAGGCCTTACGATCGAGGTAGTTTCGACTCCATGAGTGCCTACACCGAACTCATACCACAACGCGCCGGAACAGCGGATTGGAACGATCCTGAAGGGCTGCGCCACGCGGCGACGATCTCCGTGTGGGTGCGTTGGACCATCCTGGCGGTCGCCCTGGCCCTGCTTGTCTACCGCCCGGATTACACGCTTCCCATCCACGTCTGTTTCGTCCTGCTCGCCCTGCTCGCGGTGTGCTCCAACGGCTACGTCCACTTCCTGATCCGGACCGGCAGGAACGTCAACTGGCAGGGTGTGCTTGCCCTGAGCGCGATGGACATGGTCCTGATCACCGGGGGCGCCGCTGTTGGCGGGGGGCTGGCGACGCTGTGCTTCCTGCTGTACTACCCGGCTCTCGCCTTGTTCGCGGTGGCCTTCGCCTCCTTCAGGATCAGCTTCGCGTGGGTGACCATGGCTGCCGTCCTGTACACCTTGGTGGTACTGGCGGTCGGGGAAGGGCTCGACATCGCTGCGAAAGAGGAGAAGGTACTGATCGCCAGGATCGCCGCCATGTACGGAGTAGTGGTAGTGGTCAACCTCATCGCGAGGTTCGAGCGCATCAGGAGGACGGCGGCCGTTCAGCGGGAACGGGAGCTCCATAAAGAGCGCATCGAGCTGTCCCAGACGATCCATGACACCGTTGCTCAGTCCGCGTACATGATCGGGCTCGGTATCGAGTCTGCGATCGCGGAGGCCGACCCGGAGAGCGAGGAGCAGATCGCGAGGTTGAAGGCGACGTATGCGCTGTCGAGGGGGTCCATGTGGGAGCTGCGGCACCCGATAGACAGCGGGCTCATCTTCGACGGCCGGGAGCTCGGCGAAGTGCTCGACGCGCACGCGGGGGCGTTCACTACCATCACCTCGGTGCCCGCGAACGTGGTGCAGTCCGGCGAGGAGCCGCCGCTCTCGGCAGTGACCCGGGGCCTGCTCTTCTCGATCGCGCACAATGCCATGACAAACGCCATGCGGCATGCGTCAGCGGCCAGGGTTACGATCAACCTCGACTTCGGGAGAGAGAGCGTGCAGATGTCGATATCCGACGACGGCGTTGGCCTTCCGCCCGACTATGCGCAGCGCGGGCATGGTTTCAGGAACATGAGAAGGGACGCCGAGCGGATGGGAGGCACACTGGAAGCGAGGTCCGATGGACCGGGAGATGGAACGACCGTGACGTGCGTAGTGCCGTACGAGACGCATCTTGACGAGACACACCGTGGAGGTTGGTGAACATGGTTACAACAGAACTGGTAGGCGTGCTGATCGCTGATGACCACGAAATCATGCGAGACGGCCTTCGGGAGATACTTGAACGTTCAGGAGCGTTCGAAGTCGTGGGGCATGCGAAGGACGGCGAGGAGGCGGTGCGTGCGGCGGAGAGGCTCCGGCCGGACGTGGTCATCATGGATGTCTTCATGCCGTTGAAAGACGGGATCGATGCATGCCGGGAGATAGTGGACGCGAGCCCGGAGACCAAAGTGCTCGTTCTGACCGCCGCGACAGAGGCCGATACCGTCATAGATGCGGTTGCGGCGGGGGCGACGGGATACCTGCAGAAGTACTCCGGACGCGACAGTCTGATCGAGACGGTGAAGCGAGTTGCGGCGGGAGAGTACTGCATACCCGGCGACATAACGAGTCGTGTATTCGCCGGGATACGCGCGAAGGCGCGCCGGACCGACGTGACGGAGCTGCGGAAGCTCACCGCGCGAGAGCAGGAGATACTGACCCTGTTCGCGCAAGGGAAGTCGTACGCGGCCATCGCGGATATCAGGGGCAACCGACCTCTGACGGTCCGGAACACGGTCTACCGCATCCAGAACAAACTGGGCATCAAGTCGAAACAGGAGATGGTGCTGTGGGCCGTGCGGAACGGCCTGCTGGACAATGTCCTGGTGACGCAGCGCAACTAGGCAGGGTCACGCGAAAGCCAACGATGACGGTGAGGAACGGCAGTGCATGGCCAAGCGACGAACCGGGCTGCCCGTGACTAAAGGCCCTCGGCGTACGCGGAGTGGAACGTGTCGACCCCCGCGCGGAGGACGCCGTCCGGGTCGCGCGTGATGACGACCGGACTTGCGAAGCTGGCGAACCCGCCCTGCACGTGGCCCTCGCCGATAACCTGGATGCGATGGCCACGCCGTTCGAGCTCCGCGATCACGCCGGGGTCCAGGTCCCGGTGGACGAGCGTGGCCGGCTGCGAGCAGTCGACGCGCGGCGCGTCTATCGCTTCCTGCGGCCCCATGTCGAAGTCGAGCACCTTGGAGATGAGCTGCGTGACGCAGTTCGTTATCCGGCGGCCGCCGGTCGCGCCGACCGCCATGCGGGCGCCGTCGTCGTCCAGCACCAGGGCAGGGGTCATGTTGTTGAGCGGGTACTTGCCGGGCATGATGGAGTTCACACGTCCCGGGACCGGGTCGAACCACATCATGCCGTTGTTCATCACGACGCCGGTGCCCTTCGGCACGAAGCCGGAGCCGAAGCCCGCCATGAGCGTGTTCGTGAGCGAGACCGCGTTGCCCTCAGCGTCGATCACGCACAGGTGCGTCGTGCCGGAGTCGAGCGCCGGTGCGCTCGCGGGCAGACGCTCACCCGGCGCGACGTCGTCGAACACCCACGGGTCTCCCGGCTCGATAGGGTGGAGGCGCCGCATGTCGATCAGGCCGCGCCGGAGGTTGGCGTAGCCGTCGGAGACGAGGCCCCGCCACGGCACGGACACGAACGCGGGGTCGGCCAGGTACGCGAACCGGTCGGCGTAGGCGAGGCGCGCGCTGCAGATGTAGGCGTGGAGCGCGTCGGGCGAGTTGTGGCCCATCGAGCGCGCATAGAACCCGTCCAGCAGGCGAAGCGTCATCGCGGAGGTCGTTCCGGCGCAGGCGAACGGCGGCACGCGCACCGTGCAACCGGAGTACGGGAACTCCAGCCCGTTCTCCCACACGAACGGGCGGTACTCCGCGAGGTCCCGCTCGGAGAGGATGCCGCCGTTGTCCCGGATGCCGGATACGAGCACGTGGGCTACGTCTCCGGTGTAGAACGCCTGCGGGCCGTCTCGCCCAATCGCCTCCAGCACGTCGGCCAGTTCCGGCTGTCGGAGGAACGCGGGCGTGGTCGCGTCGCCTGCGGGCAGCCGGTCGCCGGGCATGAGGATGCGACGCAGCTCTTCGAACGCGAAGAGGCGGTGCGAAAGGAGCCCCCACGAGTAGATGTTCGTCCAGCCGGGCGAGTGGCCGTCGCGTGCGAGCGACACCGCAGGCGCGAGCACTTCGCGCAGCGGCAGCCTGCCGAACAGCCGGTGCGCCTCGCACAGTCCCGCCACGGCACCGGGCGTCGCGATCGACCGCGGCCCGTCCAGGTTCTCGTTGTTCACGACGCCGGGCCAGCCGAAGTTGCCGACCGCAGCCTCGCCGGTGAGCTCGTACATGTCCGGGCGCGCGTCGAGCGGCCCGCGCATCGGGAAGCCGACGACGCCACCCCGTCCGCTGACCTGATAGACGAGATAGCCGCCCCCGCCGATGCCGCTGGACTCCGGCTCCACGACGCCGACCGCGAAACAGGCCGCAACCGCCGCGTCGACCGCGTTGCCGCCGCTCTCGAGCATCCGCAGGCCAGCCCGCGTGGCGTGAGCGTCCTTCGTCGCGACCATCCCCCGCGTCGCGCGCGCCTCGCTCTTGCTGACGGTCATGCGGGTCGGTACGGCGTCGGTCATCTCCCTCTCCGCTCCAGGGTGCTCGGGTCAGTGGTCAGCCTGCCGGCCTACGCCGTCCCGGCGGTCTACTCCTTCGGCGCGGGGCCGATCATCCTGTACTTCCGGTCCGCAGTGCGCTCGGCCACCGGCAATACCTCCACGACCACCCGCGAGAGCCCCACGACCTCGCCGTCCGCATCGAAGCTGTAGTTGTCGCCTATCGCGCCGCTCCACGTGATGTCGTAAAGGCAGTCCCTGAAGCCGTCCGCGTTCTGGTCGTCGCCGGTCCGCCTGAGGCATTCGGCCGCGATGTAGACGTTGTCATACGCGGAGCCCAGGTGCCACGGCAGCGTCACGTAGTCGTAGCGCTCCCTGAAGTTGGCCAGCACTTCCTGCGCCTTCGCGTTGTCCGGGTCCAGGTCGGCGGTGATGGCCTTCATGCCGGTTGCGGCGTCGCCTGCTGTGTCGAGAGCGGTCGTTCCGACCGACACCGTCTCGGCGTAGATCGGGCCTGAGTACCCGAGCTCCCGGGCCTGCTTGATGATGGTCCCCGCCGAGAACTCGGACTGAGGCGCGATGTGGAGCGCGTCCGGGTTGGCCTCGAACAGCTTGGTCAGTTGCGTCCTGAAGTCGGCGATGTCGGAACCGTACGCCTCGGCTGCCACGACCCGCCCGCCGCGCTCCTCGAACCGGGCGACCGAGTTGCGCCGCACGCCTTCGGCATAGTCCGTTGCCTCGGTGATGGTGGCGAGCGTTCGTACCCCGTCCGCCCAGAGCAGGTTGCCGGTGGCGATGCCTACCTCGATGTCGTTGATCTGCGTGCGGAAGATGTAGTCCCCTGCGTTGGCGATGTCCGGGCTGCTCGCCAAGCCGGAGAACAGGACCACGCCGTCGGCCTCCGCCAGCGGAGCGACGCCGAGCATAGCGCCGCTGCACGAGGTGCCGAGGATGATCTTCACGCGGTCTACGTCGGTGAGCTTGTGGTACGCCGTGATGGCGTCGGCAGCGTTGCACTTCGAGTCCTCGACGGCGAACTCAAGCCTGCGCCCGTCGATGCCGCCCGCGGCGTTGATCTCGTCCAAGGCCATCTGCTTGGACTGGCTGGCCACTGTGCCGTACGTCTCGCCGGCGCCTGTCAGCGACTCCATCACGCCGATCCTGAAGGGCTCGTTCTCCCCGGCGTCGTCACGCCCGCCGCAGGCCGGCACCGCCAGCGTAAGGACAGGCAGCAGGCAGAGTACGAGGAATCGCTGGTGCAGGGCTCTGTTCAAGGGAAGACCTTCGTCGGAGCATCTCGGTCGGTGCGCCGGGAGTGTAGCACACGACGCTCTACCACTCTGAGGCTTGACGGAGCCTGCTGGCCAGTACAATAATCTAGACAGAAGAACTGGACAGGAAGTGCTCCATGACCGAGTGGCAGTTACAGGACGCCAAGAACAGGTTCAGCGCCGTCGTCGACGCCGCGCTGGCAGGTACACCGCAATGTGTGACGCGGCGCGGGAAGCCCGCGGTGATAGTGCTGGCCGTCGAGGAGTACGAGCGCCTGCGCCGTAACGGAAAGGCGGCAGCGCCGTCGTTCGTCGAGATGCTGCTTGCCATGCCGCAGGACGATGGGGAATTCGAGCGGTTCCCGTGGAAGCTTCGGGACGTCGAATTCTGATGTTCCTCCTCGATACTAACGTGATGTCGGCACTGCGCAAGCGCGACCGCAATTCCGGGCTTCTGGACTGGGTGTCGGCACAGCGGATGTCGGACTTGTACATAAGCGCGGTGTCGGTGGGTGAAGTGGAGCGCGGGATAGCCCGCCAGCAGCGCCGCAACCCCGAGTTTGCGTTTACCTTGGCTTCCTGGCTGGACGATGTGCTGGCCGTGTACGGCGAACGCATCCTGCCGGTTGACCTTGCTGTGGCGCGGCGTTGGGGCATCCTGTCCGGGGCGCTGGGCCACCAGAGCGAAGACTTGATGATCGCCGCCACAGCTCTCGAGCACGGCTTGACTGTCGTGACCCGCAACGTCCGCCACTTCGAGCCCACGGGCGTCCCGGTCCTCAACCCGTTCTAATGGCGGCTGTCCTACTCCCCCGCAGCGTCCAGCCCGAAGTTGGCGCGCCAGACCATCTCGATACGCTTCATGTTCTGCACGGAGAGCGGGCCCTTGCCGGAGCTGGCGGCGTTCTCCTCGACCTGATGGGCATCCGAGAAGCCGCCGAGCACCGTCGACACTCCGTTGAGCGAGAGCACGAACCGGAGCGCGGCCCCGGCCAGATTGTGGTCGTCCTCCTGCGTGTCGGGGTTGAGGTCCCGCGACAAGAACCGCAGCGCCCGCGCGCAATGGAGCCCCTCTGAGTCGGCTTCCGGGCTGCGCGAACCTCGTGCAATCGGGTGCGCCTCGCCCTTCTCCACGGCGTTGTCGGTCAGGAACCAGCCTGCCAGCGGGGAGTAGATGGCGGCCCCGACGCCGTTCGCTGCAGCGTAGTTCAGGATGCCGTCCCAATCGGCATCGAAGCGCATCCCGTCGGGCTTGATGCTGGCCGACGGGTTGAGCAGGTGCACCGAGACGTTGATCAGGTTGAATACGCCGGTGTCGATCAGTTGGCGCGCAGCGTCGCCGTCGCCGCCCCGCGTGATGAAGCCGATGAAGCGCGCCTTCCCGCTCTGCTGCGCCAGTTGCAGGCCATCCAGCGCCCCGCCGGGCCTCAGGTAGTCCTCGATCCAGAGCCGGGCGTAGGCGCGGCCTGACAGCTCGGGGCGCTCCATGAGCGGACCGTTGTGGACCTGGAGGAAGTCCACGTAGTCGACGCCGAGGCGCTCCAGGCTTTCGTCGAGCGAGCGGGTCACGTGACCGGCGATGTCGTCCAGGTTCTCGGCGCGCACCTCGATCTTCGTGGTGAGGTACGGCCGGAAGCCCAACTCCTTCATGAGCCGACCGAGGTTCGATTCGGAGACCCCGTCGCCGTAATCGGGCGACTGGTCGAAGTAGTTGATGCCCAGCTCGATGGCGCGCGCGACGGCCTCGCGCTGCTGCTCATGCGTGCCGCGCACCATCAGCCCGGCGTTGCCGCCTCCGCCGAACCCGATCTCGGAGACCTGGACACCGGTGTTGCCAACCTCTCGATACTCCAACGTTGCCCTCCTCGTATGCCAGGGGAACAGGGACTGCGCCCGCTGCGAGGCAGTTTAGGGGAGAGGACGGCTGGCGGCTACCGGCAGCCAGCCTACGCCGGCGGCGCCGCGTTGACGCGGTCGAACTGCTCCGTGACCTCGGCGGAGGGCGGCGACGTAAGCAGCGTGACGACGACGGCGACGTGTATCGCCAGGATGAAGCCGGGCGCGCTGGCGATGGCCATGTCGAACACCCCCCATGGGCCGCCCGAGGTGAACTGGAACACGCTGACCGTCGTCGCGCCCGTCACGATGGCGGCGAGCGCGCCGGGGAAGTTGAACCTGCGCCAGCAGAGCGCGAGGATGGTCACCGGCCCGAACGAGGCGCCCATGCCGCCCCACGCGTAGGCGACCAGGCTCGCTATCGAGTCCGGCCAGGCGATCGCCAGCACTCCCGCGATGCCGCCGATGACCAGCAGCAGCGTGCGCCCCAGCCACACCCTGCCGGACGCCCACAGCACGCGCACGGGTTCCAGCCGGCGACCGAGCCGCCTGATGAGCGGAACGTCGTCCGTGGCGATGGCGGAGCCGAGCAGGAGCTGCGAGTCCGCCGTGCTCATGATGGCGGCGACCACGCCCGTGAGCAGCAGGCCGGTGAAGATCGGGATGAAGAACGCCTCAGAGACCACGAAATAGACGCGCTCCGGGTCGAAGAGGCTCTCGCCGCCCAGCAGGCCCATCTCCATGAGGGCGGGGCGCGCCACGATGCCGAACAGGAACCCGAATGAGAAGATGAGGACGATCCAGGTGACGGCGAAGTTGCGGCTCTGGGTGACCCTCTCCTCGTTCTCTATCGCCATGAAGCGTTGCAGCACGCGCTGTGAACCGAATGCACCCAGGCCCCAGCCCGCGGTCGAGAGGATGAACACGGCGGTGATGGTCTCGTTCCCGGCGCCGGTGAACGGGTTGAGGAACCCCGCCGGCTGTCCTTCCCCGCTGAACGGGGAGGTAGTGGTAGAGATGAGCGTGAGCGGCAGGATGATGAAGCACAGGAGCATCACCATCGACTGAAACACGTCCGTGCGGGAGACGGCCATGAAACCGCTGATGAACGTGTACGACGTGACCGCGGCGAGCGTTATCAGCACGCCGAGGTTGTGCTCCAGGCCGAAGATCGTCCCCAGCAGTTTCGTGCCGCCGATCAGCCCGGAGTTGACGTAGAACATGATGAAGAGGAGTGTCAGCGCTGACGCCACCGTCCGAAGCGCGCCCGTCCGGTCCGCGAACCGCTTCTCGAAGAAGTCCGGCAGCGTGAGCGATTCCGTTGCTATCGTGTAGCGCCGCAACCGCCTTGCCACGTACGTCCAGTTGAACCATGCCCCCAGCACGATGGCCACGAGCGTCCACAGGTGCACGGTGCCCTCGGAGAACGCCAGGGCCGGGAAGACGAGCATCGTCCAGCCGCTGGTCGTGGACGAGCTGGCGCTGAGCGCCGACGTGATGCTGCTCATCCGCCTGCCGGCGAGCACGTAGTCGGCCATCTCGCGCATCCGTATCGCGCCGACGAGGGCTATGACGATCAGCGCGAGGAAGTACGCTGCGAAGACGGCGACGATGATGGGCTGGACGTCCATAGTGCAAGCGCACTATAGAAGCGAGATAAACGCACTGCCAAGTGGTAAGGCCTGTCGTTCCGAGCGAAGTCAAAACCTCTCTCGGGAGGACATTCCGTACTGCCGCTCATCCTGAGCTTGTCGAAGGACCCCGAGAGATGTTTCGACTTCGCCTCCGGCTGCGCTCAACATGACGATGCCTCCGCCTCCCCTTTACCTTCTGGCGCCGTTACGTGTGGTAGCATCCGCGCCATGACGGACGACGCTCAACTCCAGGCGTTGCGCGAGCAGGTGGCGCTGGCCAACCGGCTCCTGCACCACTACGGCCTCGGCGCCTACCAGGGACACGTCAGTGCACGTGTGCCCGACTCGGACCTCGTTCTCATCCGCGCGACGCCCGCCGTCAGCCTTGAGCGCGTCGAGGCGGACGACCTCATGCTCATCGACCTCGACGGCAACGTCGTGCAGGCGAGTGAGCGCTACCCGGGGCGCGTCGGCTCGTGGGCGCTGCACACGGAGGTCTACAAGGCGCGGCCCGAGGTGAACGCGATCACGCACACGCACCAGAAGTGGTGCACGGTGTTCGGCCTCGCCGGGCGCGACGTGCTGCCCGTCATCCACCCGCCGACGGCGTCCGTTGCTGCTGAGCGCTGGCCGGTCTACACCGGCCCGCCGGACGCTATCGACTCGCCGGAGAAGGGCGCCGCGGTCGCCTCGTGGCTCGGCGGGAACGTCGCCTGTCACCTGCGCGGGCACGGCATGGTGTTCGTCGGCACGACGGTCTCGAAGTCGATGCTTGCCGCCGCCGACGCCGAGGAGCAGGCCGAGCTGACGTGGCGCGCGATGCTCATCGGCTCGCCGGAATGGATCGAGGACGAGTACCTCGCCGCCGACGTGGCGAAGCGCTGGGAGCCGCCGAAGCCTGACGTGCGGGACGGCGTCGCCCGCGGCGAGTGGGGCAACCAGGAGTGGCTCGACGAGCACCGCGACGCGGCCTACGTCCGCCACACGGGGCTGTAGCCAGCCCCCGTCATTCCAGCGAAGGCTGGAATCCAGAGTAGCCGACAGGCGACACGGAGGGAATGCGTGGGTGAGGGGTGTCTGGCCCCCTCTCCCTACAAGGGGAGAGGGTTGGGGTGAGGGTACTGGACGAGCGTCCTTCGTGGACGTTGATAGGGAGTACGGAAGCGGAACCATGAACAACGACACGTTGGCGGAACTGCGCGAGACGGTGGCCGTCTCCCACCGCCTCCTCTACCTGACCGGCCTCGGCACGACGCGCGGCCACACCAGCGCACGCATCCCCGGCACCGACACGTTCTTCATCAAGCCGTGGCCCCACATCCAGATGCATCGCGTCCGCGCCGAGGACCTCATCGTCATGGACCTGGACGGCAACATCGTCGGCGCCGGCGATCGCCAGATCACGAAGGTGAGCGAGTGGCCGATCCACGCCGAGATCTACCGCACGCACCCGGACGTCGGCTCCATCATCCACACCCATCAGAAGTGGGCGACGATGATGGGCCTCGCGGGCGCGACCATCCTCCCGCTCCTCGACCCCGAACTCGCGACCGCCGTCGCCCACGAGCCGGTCATGTACGACGAGGACAAGGCGCTGATCCGCAGCGTCGAGCAGGGCAGGGCGGTCTCCGAGCGGATGCAGGGTGCGAACGCCTGCCATCTGCAGAACCACGGCATGGTGTTCACCGGCCCGAACGTCGAAACCGCCACGATCGACGCCATCGCGACCGAGCACCTCGCCGAGATGACGTGGCACGCCCAGCTCATAGGCACGCCCGCGGCGATGCCCGAGCTCATCCTTCAGCCGAGGCTCGCCCGCCGGACCGCCGGCGAGGTCTCCGAGGCGTGGGAGCACTACTGGAAGTGGGTCGACGCCAACCCGGAATCGCTCAGGCCGCGGTCGGCGGATATCTAGGGGGGGTTGTGTGGTGTAGGGGCGTCCTTTATGGGCGCCCTTTCGGGGGACGCTTGCTTACCCCCACGTCGGCCATCGCGGAATGCCTGGGTACCCACAAGGGGCACCCCTACACCCAAATCACCCGATTCCAATCGCAACGGCTTATCGCGGATGTACACGGGGAGGCCCCTGTCCGGTGTAGGGGCATCCTTCATGGGTGCCCATTCGGGGGACGCTCGTTTACCTCAACGTCGGCCATCGCGGAATGCCTGGGTACCCACGAGGGGCACCCCTACATCAGACCGCCCGATTCCAACCGGAACGGGTTATCGCGGATGTAGGCCCGGAGCTCGTTCATCTCGTATTCGTCTCGGATGACACGCTCGTAGAAATTGCGCTGCCACAGCCGTCCGTAGAACGGTGGCCACTGCGAATCATGCACTCCGCGGATGTACGCCGCTGTCGTCAGCGATTTGTATGCTCCGACCACATCGCCTAACGCCGGAGCGACCAGTGTCACATTGGAGTCGGCGCGGCCTGGTGTAGGGGCGTCCTTCATGGGCGCCCTTGTCCCACCGTCCCGGATCACGACGATGCCGTGCACGTGGTCGGGCATCACCACGAACGCATCCATCTCGACGAATGGGAAACGCAGGGGCATGGCTTGCCAGGCTGCGCAGGCCATCTCCCCCGCGTCGTTCAGGCATACCGCTCCATCCACGACCTCACCAAACAGCGCCATCCGACCCCGCACCGCGATGGTCACGAAATACGCCCCGACCTGCGTGTAGTCGTATCCCCTGAGCCGGATCGAACGCCGACCATATATCCCGGTCTCTTGTTCCACGCGCTGCTCCTCCGTGGCTGAAACCGCCGAGGGCAGAGTACGCGGGTGTGGGCTGTGGGCGTAAGGGGTGGATGTCAGAACATCGGACTCCGCAGGTTGCCCCGTCCCCTGGGTTCCCTGTCCGGTGTAGGGGCGTCCCTTGTGGGCGCCCTTCGGAGAGTTGGAGGTGGCGTGGGAATGAGTTGGGACAGGTTATCCGCTAGATTCCGATAGACCTGCGAATGCGTACGACCTCCGCTCGTAGGAAGAGTTCGTCATCCTGTGTGATTGGACGGGCATGCATGGTACAAATACGGATCGGGTGGAGACGTCGGAACGATTCCTCTACGGAAGTCTTTACTTGAAAGACCTCCTCAAATATATTCGTCCAGTTGTCCCTTCGTGTAATGATTCTGACATAGTCATTGAAATCCGCATAAGCAATTAGCGGTCCTGCTTCTCGTCCAGCTTTGATATCGTTCTGTCTCTTCTCGACCCACGCCTGCTGCGTACGTGGATTGACCCTATATCTAATCCAATTGCTACCGAACGCTGCTGTCATCCGTTCGTCAATAAATCTGCGCAATTGAATTTCAAATCGTTGCAAAACATCATGCGCTTCATTGGTCCGCAGAAAAGCATCCTCTTCATCATCGTCTTCTTCTAGATTGTGGCCATAGTCATGGGCATATTCTTCAACAATAGGGATGGGTTCTATTTGGAGGTTAGACTCGGTGAGAATCTCGTCGAAAGCCCTTGGAGGGAAAAGAGTTAGGTTGGGATCCAAGCCTTGCGCTGCATAAAACGAAGTTCGAGCTAGAGGATCAGAGAAAATCTTGCTTGACCATCGGATGCTCTTAGTCCAATCTCCCAAGGCAAGTCTCAAGGACTCAGTCAGCTCAGGACCGAAGGCTGGCATCGTATTCAAGGCATGGCCGATTCCTTGAAGCCGTGTGAACCCCAAAATTGAATCGGCTGCAGCCAAGGTATTCAGCCATGAACTCTGCATGGATTCCATCGTAGATAGGATGGAAGACAAATCTTTCTCGTAAGGCCGGATGATCTTTGCAATTTCATCAGACAGAGGCGCTGTGAAACGCGAGAGGTCAGTTGCTGTGGGTAATGTGAATTGGTCTCTTATAAGAGATTCGTATTGGCTAATTCTCGAGAATACCGAAGATTGGTCGAATAAGGACGACACCTCACTGGACCGAAATAAATCTGATATTGGAGAGATTGTGGCCCGGAGAAGCTCATTTGTGCGATATGTACCAGCAATGGAACCTATGGAAAACATCTGCTCGACTATCTCAGATAGCCTTTCGATTTCGCCGAGAGTGGCTCGGTTGAAAGCACGATCTGCAATTGTCACTTTGCGAGCGCGTCTAGTCTGTGGCGTGGGTTTCTTCTTTTCGATCATTTCTCACCGCATTGAGCAAATGTGACACACCGGTAGCCATAATTCTAGCACATGCCAACTCTTGGCCATTCCTTGAATGGGTCCTTTCCGTGCAGGGCAGTTCTGCTGACACGCGCCCCTTACCCCAACGCCACCCTGCCGCGTACGCTGGTCAGGACGCTCTACTCATGTCAGGCGGGAGGTGGATGAGACCGAATCGAATAGCCCATGGCTCGCCCGCTGGCAGAGATTCTCCTGCTGGCGCAGGAGTGAAATGGCCCACAATGGCGCACAATGGCCCACATTCAGAGGGCCCGGCATCCCCGTGCACTCGTGAGTAATGGCTCAGCAGGAGCGATCAGGCAGGGGCGTTACGGCGCCACCCTCTCCTGAACCTGGCCATTCTGCGCGTCCCGGTGGCCTACCCCCCGTTCCGGCTCGCTTGGCGCACGTCTTTGCGGACCTTGCCGTCCGCGGTGAAGAGCTGCGGCCACTGGGCGCGGAGCGCTGCGGCCTGCTCCTGGGTCGCGCGGGCGACCGGCGGGAACGTCGCGAGGCGGTCATAGGGGCGGCACGCGTCGATGATCATGCGGTTGTTGTAGTAGCGCGGCCCCTCGTCGCCCGCATACGCCATCGGGTCGAGCGACGTGCTCCACATCCGCTTCACGACGTCGACATCCTCCGTCACCTCGGTTCGAGTGCAGAGCGCCCAGATCACCTCGTTCGTGTCGGTGGGGTCGATGTCGTCGTCGACGACGACCACGAAGCGGTTGGCGTACGCGCCCGCGTGGACGGCGGTGGTCGCGTGTCCCACCTGCTTCGCGTGGCCGGGGTACATCTGCTTGATGGCGATGACGTTGAAGAATCGCCCGCCGCCGGCCTCGTGCGACCAGGTGCCGACGATGCCGGGGATGCCCGCGCGCTCCAGCTCGTCCCAGAGCATCGCGGCGCGCATGGGGCTGCGGAAATAAGTGTTGTCGTTCGGGGGCTTGCCGGGCAGGCAGCCCATCACGATGGGGTTGTTCCGCCAGTTGACGGACTTCACGTTGATGATGGGCATGTCGCGCTCGCCGCTGGCGTAGTAACCCGTCCACTCGCCGAACGGCCCTTCCTGGTGGAACTGGTCCGGCGGTATCTCGCCCTCGATGACGATCTCCGACGTGGCGGGGACGGGCAGGCCGGTGAACGGCGCGGCGATGACGTCCAGCGGCTCGTTGCGGATGCCGCCCGCGACCGCGAACTCGTCCTCGCCGTAGTCGACCTCGAGCCCGCCGAGCAGGAGCAGCAGCGGGTCCTGCGCGAACGACACCGCGACCGGGCACGCCTCGCCCTTCGCCCAGTACTTCTCGCGGATCATGCGTCCGTGCTTGCCGGGCGAGATCATGATGCCGAGCGTGTTCCTGTCGTGCACCTGCACGCGGTAGGTGCCGGCGTTCACCCAGCCGGTGTCCGGGTCGCGCATGATGACGATGTTGCCGGTGCCGAGGTAGTTGCCGCCGTCCTCCGCGTGCCAGAACGGGGCGGGGAACTGCGTCACGTCCACCTCGTCGCCGACCTGGCGGTTGTCGAGCACGGGCCCGTCCTCGAGCTGCCTCGGCGCGATGGGCGCCAGCTCCTTGAGGCGGTCGCGCCACGCACGGACGAACTCCTGGCGCGTGAGGTGGGTGGGGAGGTCCAGCGTGAGGCAGATGCGCGGCAGCGAAGCGAGGATGTTCGTGAGCAGCCGGTAGCCCTCCGGGTGGCCCTTGACCTTGTCGAAGAGCAGGGCGGGGTTCTCCATGTCCCACTGGTAGAGGTCGGTGAGGCCGCCGACCTCCAGGTGCGGGTCCGCGCCCTCGATGCGGGTCAACTCGCCCATCTCCTCGACGCGCTCGATCCACTCACGCAGGTCCTGCACTGGCATGTCGTCCTCCTTTGCGTGCCGCGATTGTACCCGAACGGCGGGCAGGGATGGCGAGGAGGCGTTCGCGGGCGTGGCTGCTCGAAGGATGCGCGCTCTAGAGCAGGGAGTCGCTGTCGAGCAGCGTTCGCGCCAGGTCGTCGTCGCTTGTGGTGACTGCGACGATGGCCTGCCCCGCCAGGCGGTGCATGATGTGGATGGTGCGCACGTTGAGGTCGTGTTGCTCGAAGCGTTGCGCGACGCCGGCGAGTGCGCCGGGCCGGTCTGGCAGGTGGAAGACGATGGCGTCCGACGTCACGGCTCGCAGGTCGGCCTTGAGCAGCGCGAGCAGCGCCGCGTCGTCGTCGCTGGTGCTCAGCGTGATGATGCCCAGTTCGCCCGCCCGCCGCCCGTCGATCGCTTCGATGTTGATCTCCTCTTCGGCGAGCGCCGCGGCGAC
>DAOUJK010000074.1:0-55753 GCA_034422795.1 Dehalococcoidia bacterium
TTGTACGAGTCGTACTTCGAGTCGAACACCAGCGCGCGCAGCGGCTTCTCCTCGTGCGCCTCGGGCGGCGGCACCCGTTCCACGACCGCCTCCAGCAGTGCGCGCACGCCCGTGCCGTCTTTCGCGGAGACTCGCAACACTTCGTCCGCGTCGAAGCCGAACGCCGTGACCAATTCCTCGATGACCCGGTCGGGCTCGGCGGAAGGCAGGTCGATCTTGTTCACGACCGGGACGATGGTGAGGTCGTGCTCCAGTGCGAGGTAGACGTTGGCGAGCGTCTGCGCCTGGATGCCCTGCGCCGCGTCGACGATCAACAGCGCGCCCTCGCACGCCGCGAGCGAGCGTGAGACCTCGTACGAGAAGTCGACGTGGCCGGGCGTGTCGATAAGGTTCAGCTCGTAGTCGCGGCCCTGGTAAGCGAGCCCCATGCGGACGGCCTGCGCCTTGATGGTGATGCCGCGCTCGCGCTCGAGGTCCATCGAGTCGAGCAGCTGGTCGTGCATCTCGCGCGCGGAGACCGCGCCCGTGATCTCCAGGATGCGGTCGGCGAGCGTCGACTTACCGTGATCGATGTGGGCGATGATGCAGAAGTTGCGGATGAGAGCGGGGTCCACGCCCCTCATTCTAGCAGGGCGGCTCTACGAGCCATCAGTGTCGCCGGATGGTTCGCTGCCCTCCGACATCATGCCGCTCTCCGCCAGAGTGCCGATGAGGCCGAACACGTCGCCCAGGAAGTCTCCGCCGTCCGGGGAACTCTCGCCACTGGCGGACTGGAGGTAGCGGAAGAGGTCCGAGTCGGCGGGAAGCACGAGCGTGGTGTTGTTGCCGAGCACGGCACGGTACGCCGCGAGGCTGCGCCGGAACGCGAAGAACTCGGGGTCCTGCTCGAGCGCCTCGGCAAGGATGCTGATCGCCTCTCCCTCACCTTCACCGCGGAGCCGGTTGGCGGTCTCGTCTGCTTGAGCGGAGATGATCTCCACCTGCCGGTCGACGTCGGCGATGCGCTGGCGGTACAGCTCCTCTCCCTCGGCGCGGAGACGCTGTGCCTGTACGGAGCGCTCCGTCCGCATGCGGGTGAAGATGTTGTCCTCCGTCGCGCCCGGGAAGTCCGCCCGCTTGATGCGGATGTCGACGATGTCCACCCCGAAGTCGTTCTCGGGGGACTTGACGACCTGGTTGGCGGTTGAAAGGGCTCGGGCGACGATGGCAGCACGTGTGGGTACGCCCTGGTCGTTGAGCAGCGGCTCGACAGTGGTGCGGTCCTCCTCGATGCCGATGAGGCGTCCGCCGATGATCTCTGGCTGCGTGCTGCGGCCGACCTCGTCGCGGAGCGCCGCGATGACGATCTGCTGGATCGTCGCGTTGGCGTTGCTCTCGCTGCGCAGGCGCTCGATGAACTTGCGCGGGTCCTCGATCCGGTAGCGGACGTAGGCGTCCACCTCCAGGAACTGGTTGTCCTGGTCCGGCATGGAGGTTGGCGTCACGTCTATGCGCAGGATGCGCTTGTCCAGCACGTTCGCGGTATCGACGAACGGCGCCTTCACCTTCAGGCCCGGCGTGCGCACGATGTTCTGTATCTCACCGAAACGGGTGACGACCACGTACTGGGTCTCGTCGACCGTGTACAGCGCCTGCGGAACGACGATGACCGCGGCGACGATGAGGATCAGGAAGGGAACGAGGATCTTCACATCAGCCCCCGTTCCCCGCGCCGGCAGCGGGAGCTGCGGCTGACGGAAGAACGCCTTCTGTCAGCGGCAGGAGCGGCAGTGCGCCGCCGGTGGAATCGTCCAGGATGAAGAGGGTAACGCCCGGCAGGATGTCCTCGATCGCTTCCAGGAACAGCCGCGTACGCGTTACCTCCTGGGACAGCGCGTACTCGGTGAAGACGGCGGTGAACTCGGCTGCTTCACCCTGCGCCCTGGCGATGCGGGCCTCCTTGAACGCCTGCGCCGCCTGTGTCACCTGCTCCGCCGCGCCGCGCGCCCGGGGGAGCCTGTCCTGCTCATAGGCGAGCGACTCGTTGATGCGGCTCTCCCGGTCGACGCGCGCCCTGTTGACGTCGTCGAACGCGTCGCGCACCTGGTCCGGCGGCTGGACCTCCTGCAACTGCACGTTCAGTATCTCGATGCCCGCGTTGTAGTCGTCGACGATCTCCTGCAGCAACGCCTGCGTGCTGACCTGCACCGCCTCCCTGCCCACGCGCAGCGGATCGTCTATCGACCGCTGGCCGACAACCTGTCGCAATGCGGCCTCGGCGGCGTCCTTGAGCGTCCGGCCGTCGGGACGGCCCTCCCCGGCGTCCGGCCGCGCCGGGTCTCCGGGATCGGCGACGTTGAAGAGGAAGTCCCCCAGGTCCTTGATGCGGTACTGGACGACGAGGTCGATGGCCACGATGTTCAGGTCGCCGGTGATCATCCTCGACTCGACCGCCTCGTCCACGATGACGTCGCCAGCGTTGGTCCTGAAACCGAGCTCCATGCGCCGGGTCTCCTCGACGGAGACCACGTCCACGGTGCCGATAGGCGACGGCGGATACCAGTGGAGTCCCTCGTCCTCGGTGCCGCGGAACGCGCCGAAGAGGCGGAGCGCCGCCTGCTCGGACGGCTGCACGGTGTAGAACCCCGTGCCGAGCCACAGGGCGAGGGCCACCACGATGAGACCGAAGATGAACAGGCGGGAACCGCCGCCCGGAAGGCGTGAACGTATGCCTTCCCAGCTCTGTCGGAGGTTCTGGACTACCTGGTCCGGATCGAATTCGGGTCGGCGTTCGCCGTACATCTAGCGCAACTTCTTCCGTATGCCCAGCGAAGGTGAGCCGCCCTCCGGCAGCGCACCGACGGACTGACCATCGGTGCTTACTGGGACGATAGGAGTCTATCCCCCGCCCCCAGACGTGTCAAACGAGGATGCACCGCGCGAACTCAGTCGTATGGGGTGGACTCGCCAGAGGCGAGGGCGCCGCAGAGGTTCTTGCGGGCGGGGCAGCGGCAGGTCTGGTCAAGTTTGAGACGCATCTCGGCGTGGCCGTGGACGATGGTGGCGATGATGCGATCAGGGTCGGGGAGACGCCAGTCGTCAGCGCACCCGGTGAGGTAGGCATGGAGCGGGGTGAAGGCAAGTATGGGAACGCCTTTATCGGAGATAGTCTGGGCGAACTCGATCGGGTCGGGCAGCATCCGGCGGCTGTCCAAGGCAGCCTGCCAGCGCTCGAGGTAGTCCTCGACGAGGGGCTCGAGAGAGACTTGGGCGAGTTGGCAGACGAGGTAGCGTTCGAGGCGGCGGATCGTGGCCAGCATGGGGTTGTCTCCTTCCTACATCTCGTTCTTGAGAAGAGTTACGGCACGGTCGAGGAGTTCGACGCGTTGGCGGACCTCGCGGGACTCGCTCACCCGGGCGGCATGGTGGAGGGCAGTTCGGACGGCTGCAGACCTGACCCTGGGGTCAGGATGCTCGAGGAGTCCGGCAAGGGCAGTGACGCTTTTGAGAGCGAGTCCCTGAAGCTCGGCGTAGGCGAGTTCCACTGCGTCCTTACGGGCGCGTTCGAGTTCACTGCGGAAGGCCGGGTCTTTCATCCAGACGTGGAGGGTGGCGCGGGCGATATTGGCAGCCTTAGCGCCCCTGGTCACGGAGGGGGTGGCGGCGATGTAAGGGAGGGCCATCTGCTGCCTGGCGGTGAGGGCCGCGTTCTCCGATCGCGTCAAATTCTGTCCGGTTGTGTCCAGTTCACTCGCAGGCTCGGACATGGCTGCTTTGACCTCCGCATGATATTTCGCCGTTTGCGCTCGACACGATGCCCGTGGGAATCGACGAAACCTGACAGGGCGGTCAGACGAGGCGCAGCGGCTGGCGGCGAGTGGGTCTGGCCGCCTGAGACAGCGTAGAGAGGGTGGTGGCGTCCGCGCAACGGGCGCGTGTCACATAGTCAACGTGAACCAGCAGAAGGCGCCGAAATGGGCCGCGAGGCGCTCCCTCCGCGTGCACTGCAGCGCGCCCTAGACTCCGCCGGTGCAGAATGACGCCCCCCGCGTTGACGCTCCGGCGCGCGGCGGTGTAGGTTGCGCCCTTGCACGAAGCCACCGCCGAAGGGAGAGGAACGAGAGACCGATGGCACACGAGTACGACGTCTACGGCGTCGGCAACGCGATAGTGGACACCGAGGTGGAGGTGGAGGACTCGTTCCTCACGGGCCACAGCATGGAGAAGGGGATCATGACGCTCGTCCCCCCGGAGTCCCAGGCCGTCCTGCTGAAGAGCCTCGCAGGGCACGCGTCGCACGGCTCCGCCGGCGGATCGGCCGCGAACACGATGACCGCCGTCGCCCACTTCGGCGGACGCGCCTTCTTTACCGGCAAGGTCGGCAATGACATGCACGGCGCGCTCTACCGCGAGAGCCTCGCGGAGGCGGGCGTCGAGTTCGACGTGGCCCCCGCGGACAGCGGCTCGACCGGGGCCTGCGTCATCCTCGTGACGCCCGACGGCGAGCGCACGATGCAGACGAGCCTCGGCGCCGCTTCCACGCTGGGCCCGGACGATGTCGACCTCGACGCCCTGCGCTCCAGCCGCATCGTCTACGTGGAGGGCTACCTCCTCACCACCCCGTCGTGCGCGGAGGCCGCGGAAAGGGCGATGGCCGCAGCGTCGGACGCAGGCGTGCGCGTCGCGCTCAGCCTCTCGGACCCGGCGATAGCGGCGCACTTCATCGAACAGTTCCAGCGCGTGACGCAGGAGTACGTGGACATCCTCTTCTGCAACGAACACGAGGCGGAGATATACGGCGGAGGAGGTCCCCGCGAGGAGCGGCTGCGGGCCGTCGGCGCCGACGCCCCGCTGGTGTTCATGACCTGCGGCGCGGATGGAGCGCTCGTCTTTGACGCCGGCGTCGTCACTCGCGTGGGGGGGCACGCGGTGCCCGTCGTGGACACGACGGGCGCGGGCGACGTGTTCGCCGCGGGCGCGCTCTACGGGCTGACGCATGGCCTCAACCCCACGGATGCTGGTAAGCTCGGCTCGTTCGCGGCGGCGCGGGTCGTGACCGGCTTCGGCGCGCGGCTGCGCGAGCCGCTGCACGAGACGCTGGAGACCATACTCAACGGAGCGCACCCCCTCGGCTGAATGTCCGGTTCCCTCTCGCCCCGGGAGGGGAAGGGTGAGGGCGCCCAGATAAGGAGAACAAGACAATGACGACCGAACGTCACCGGAAGGCTGCCTGGGCGCAAACGCACGACGTGCCGGAACAGTGGGAGGAGCAACAGTTCGTCGATAACTGGGTCACGCGCGACGACGGCAGACAGGACCAGCGCGGACCGATGATCCAGACGACGGTCGACGCGGCGCTCTTCCCCACCGACAAAGCCATCCGGGCACTGGACGTCGGCGCGGGCTACGGGCTTCTCTCCGCCCACCTGCTGGCGAAGTTCCCCAACGCCCACGTCACCCTGCAGGACATCTCCGAGCCGATGTTCGGCCACGCGAAGGAGCGCCTCGCCGCGTACGCGGACCGCACGGCCTACGTCCGGAGCGACTTCTCCCAGCGCGACTGGGCGTCAGGACTCGGGGGGCCGTTCGACTTCGTGATGTCGGCCATCGCCATCCACAACATGTACGACGACGGTCTGATCGCCAGCATCTACAAGGACATCCACGACATCATCGCCGACGGCGGCATGTTCGCCAATCTGGACTATGCGGCGCAGGCGGGCGGAGTGGACATGCACGTCCAGTGGCTGAAGGAAGCCGGCTTCTCCACCGTGGAAGCGGACGAGATCAACGAGCGCACTGTCCTGCTGAAGGCGACTCGCTAACCCCCGTCATTCCCGCGCCTCCTCCGTCATTCCCGCGAAGGCGGGAATCCCCGCCCCCGCCTCTCCTGGGGAGAGGAAGTTGCCGCATGGCAGCCGGTGAGGGCCCTCCGCTCCGCAGGCGCTGCCCTTGTCATGTTGAGCGTAGCCGCAGGCGGAGTCGAAACATCTCTCGGGTGGCCTGGCCCCTTCCCTCTCGACGGGGGAAGGCTGGGATGGGGGTGAACCGGACGGGCGCTACGCGACCGCCAGGTCGCACGTGCGCAGGGCAGCGCACGCGGTGGGGTTGGGCAAGGCGGAGTGTCCCTCGGGTGCCCTAGCCCCAGAGGCGTTCTGAGGCGATCGCAGCGCCTTCCGCCATCGACTCCAGCTTGCGGAAGATGATGTCCGGGTCCATCTTCCCGTAGCCTGCGAACGTGCCGAAGCCGCAGTCCGACCCCGCAAGCACCCGCTCCCGCCCGACGATGGCGGCGAACGTCTCGATGCGCTGCGCCACCAGCTCCGGGTGCTCCACGAAGTTGCTCGTGGAGTCGAGCACGCCGGGGACGAGCACCTTGTCGTCGGGGATGCCCGTGTCGCGCCACTCCTTCCACTCGTGGGCGTGGCGCGGGTTCGACGCCTCGAACAGGATCGCGGTCGGCTTCGCCCGCAGGACGATGGGCATGATCTTCGATACGGCGATGTCGTAGTCGTGCGGCCCCTCGTAGTTGCCCCAGCAGACGTGCATCCGCACGGACTCCGCGGGTACGTTCTCCAGCGCCCCGTTCAACACGTCGATGTGATGCTCGGCGCGGCGGAGGAACTCTTCCTCGGTCAATCCCTGGAAGCCGGTATGGAAGGCCATCGCCAGGTCGGGGCAGTCCACCTGCAGCACGAACCCTGCGCCGACGATGGCCTCGTACTCCTCCTTCATGGCCGCGCCCAGCGCGTCGATGTACGCCTCGTGCGTCGGGTACCAGGCGTTCGGCATGAACACGGAGGCTACGCCCGGGGAGGACGAGGTCATGAACGCATCGGTCACGCCCGCGCCTTCGAGCGCCGCCCTGAAATTCTCGAGGTCCTTCCGCAGCGGCTCCCGGTCCTTCACTTCCACCGGCCCCACGCACTGCGGGCGGCGCATCGGCTGGTCGCCGGTCATGCGCGCCATCTTGGCGCGGAAGTCCGGGTACGGCGCCACGTCCAGGTTGGGACGGCGCGCGCTGTCCCCCTCGAAGCCGGTGAGCCGGTCCTTGGCGTAGGTGGAGTAGGCGACCTTGCTCATCTCGCCGTCGCTCACGATGTCCACGCCCGCGGCGTGCTGCCGCGCGACGATGTCGGCGACGCCCTGTCGCACCAGCGCATCCAGCTCGCCGGCGTCGTACGGCTCCTCGCGCTCCTTCTGCAGGAGCAGCGTGGCCACGTCGTCCGGGCGCGGCAGGCTGCCAACGTGAGTGGTGAGGATGCGGTCTGTGGATAGCTTCATGGGAACGCTCCGGGAGAGAGTGCACGCGGATTATAGCGGCGCTCCTATAATCGCGGCATGGCCGGAGGAGAAGGCATCCAGGTGCGGGTGGCGTCGGGCGACGCGGACATGCGGGGCGCGTTCGCCGTACGACATGAGGTGTTCATCGGCGAGCAGGGCGTGCCGCCGGAACTGGAGCGCGACGACGCGGATGCCACCGCGGTGCACGTCGTCGCAAGCGACGGTACGGCGGTCATCGGCACGGCGCGGCTGACGCGGGACGGCGAGGCGCGGATAGGGCGCGTCGCGGTGCTGCCCGCGTGGCGCAGGCGGGGCATAGCGGGGCTGCTGCTGGCGGCGCTCGAGGCCGAGGCGCAGAGGCTCGGCATCGAGGAGGTGGGCCTGCACTCGCAGACATACGTGCAGGCGCTCTACGAGCGACACGGGTACGCGGTCACGGGACCGGGGTTCGTGGAGGCGGGCATCGACCACGTGCCGATGGTGAAGCGGCTCCGCCCGGGATGACGCGGGATCAGGAGGAGACGGCGGCCTGCTTTGGACGGGGCGGCTGCTTGAGCACGAACGAGCCGCGCACGTCCCGCAGACTGAGAGCGCCGCTCTCCAGCAGCGCTCCGCGTATGCCGGGACGGTGCCGCGCTCGAACGTCCACGGCGATGAGCGCATAGCCCGCGGCGAGCAGCGCCTCGTACTCGGCGGCGTGCTCGTCGTCGAGGCCCTCCTCGCCCGCGGACATAGCCCCGATCCAGGAGCCGAACGCCGCGCCGAACTTCCAGACGGTTGCGGCGAGCAGGATCTTCACGTTGAGGTCCATCGGATAGACAAGCAGCGCGATGAGCGACGGCACCTCGATGATAAGCGAGCCCCAGATGCCCCACTTCACCGCGGCGCGCAGCATGCTCTCTCCTCGCCGAGCCAGGCGCGGGGGCGCGGGGCCATCGTCCGGCAGAACGAAAGTGACGCCTGTGCGGTCGCCGAAGCCAGCCTCCTCCAGCAACTGCTCAGCGGCAACGGCAGCCATACGGTGTTCGAATATGCCAACGACGGCGGTCATGCGACCGGCTCCCTCGCTTTCAGCGCGCCGTCGAAGAAACCGATGAGCTTCGGCCACGAGTCGGCTGAGATCTCCGGGTCGTAGCGCACGGGGTTGTAGGGATCGTTGAAGGCGTGCTGGCCGTTGGGATAGCGGTGGAAGGTGAAAGGCTTGCCCTCGGCGCGGAGCGCGGCTTCCAGCTTGTCGACATCCGGCGGCGCCGGATTGGCGTCCAGGTCGCCGAAGAAGCCTGTGAGCGCACAGTCGAGGTCGGCAGTCAGGCTCAACGGGGCCGGACCATCGCCCCATGACAGGTCCACGTCCACGCCGTAGAAGTCCGCGCAAGCGGCGAACTCTTTCGTCCGTACGGCGAGCATGTAGGCGATGCGCCCGCCGATGCAGAAGCCGGTGACGCCGAACGGGCCCGACACGTCCGGCAGACCGCGCAGGCGCTCGAGGCCGGCAAGCATGTCCCGCAGCAGATCGTCGTCCCGCAGGCTGTCCTTCAACGGCATGGCGACCTCGCGGCGCGCCGGGTCCTCGAAGGCGTAGCCCGTCAACCGCTCGTTCGTCACGTCAGAGCGGTGGAAGAGGTAGGGCGCGATGGCGGCATAGCCCGCCTCTGCGAGCTCGTCACACTTCTCCCGTACGAACCGGTCTATGCCGAAAACGTGCATCGCCACCACGACGCCCGGGTGCGGACCCGGAGCGTCCGGCAGCGCGAGGTACGCGTCCACCGGCTTGCCGTCAACGTCTATGCTCACCCACTCGGACGCCATCGTCTTCTCCCTTCGTACGGGTCAGTTGTCCTCGCTGATGACGAGCGCGCTCTTGCCCTTGATCTGTCGCGATTCCTGGTAGCGATGGGCCTCGACGGCCTCAGAGAGCGGCCACGTGCGGTCGATGGTGGGTTTGAGCCTGCCTTCGTCGAACCAACCGAGGATCATCTCGAAGTCCTCGCGCGGCGTGAGCCCGCCGCCCGCGCCGACTATCGAGACCGCATTGCGGTAGAGGTCTACAACGGAGAAGCTGGTCTCGCGCCCACCGGCGCCGCCGAATACGGTTAGTCGTCCACCGCGCGCCAGCGCGCTGATGCCCTTCGCGAGAACGTCGCCGCCGATGCCGTCCACGATGATGTCCACGCCGCGTCCGTCCGTGAGCCGCTTCACCTCCGTGACGAAGTCCTGCTCCACGTAGTTGATGCCGTGGTCCAGCCCGTACCCGGTCGCCCATTCCAACTTCTCAGCGCTGCTCGCGGTGCCGAGGACGGTCATGCCCAGTTGCTTCGCCAGCTGAATCGCCGCGATACCAACGCCACTCGCCGCGGCTTGCACCAGAACGGTGTCGCCCTCCTTGCCGCCGCCGCGGACCCGGAGCGCCGACCAGGCTGTGGTGTAGATGATAGTGAGCGTGGAAGCTTCGACGAGACCCAGGTTGTCCGGCACGGCGTACACGGAGCGTTCCGGCACGACAACGTACTCTGCATACGAATACGGCGGCTGGCGCGCGATAACGCGGTCGCCAACGCGCACGGACGCAACGTCCCTCCCAATCTGCGCGACTACGCCTGCGCCCTCTATGCCCAGCATGGCCGGCAGATCCACCACCTGCCCCATGCGTCCCCCGCGCCGTGACACCTCCGCGGGGTTGACGCCGGAGGCCGCGAGCCGCACGAGCACATCGCCGTCGCCGGGTTCAGGGCCGGGGACCTCTTCGAGGCGGAGCACTTCCGGACCCCCACACTCGTGGAATCGCACCGCTTTCATCGGCCACCCTCCTACGCGGATTATCCGCCTGGGGAGCGCGCGAGGCAAACCGCCCGTGTGCGCTGTCGCGCACTTCGCGTGACCTCCCGGTCACCTGGACTCCAGCTTTCGCTGGAGTGACGGGAGTCAGGAGATGGCGTTGATGCCGGTGAGGTGACGCCCCAGGATGAGCTGGTGCATGTGCTGCGTGCCCTCATAGGTATGCACCGTCTCCAGGTTCATGGCGTGGCGCATGGGGGGCAAGTCGTCGGTGATGCCGGCGGCGCCGAGGAGGTCGCGGCTGGTGCGGGCGATCTCCAGCGCCGCGAGCGTGTTGCTGTACTTCGCCATGCTGACGTGCGACCAGTGCAGCGTCCCCGCATCTTTCAGCCGGCCGAGTTGCAGCGCGAGCAGTTGCGCCTTGGAGAGCGACGTGGCCATGTCCGCCAGCTTCTGCTGTACGAGCTGGAACGAGGCAAGCGGACGTCCGAACTGTTCCCGCTCCTTCGTGTATTCGATAGCGGTGTGCAGGCAGTCCGCGGCCGCCCCACAGACCCCCCAGACGATGCCGTAGCGCGCGGAGTTGAGGCACGCCAGCGCCGAACCGAGCCCACGTGTGCCTGGGAGCAGCGCGTCCTCTCCCACGCGCACGTCTTCCAGGAAGAGCGCGCTGGTCACGCTCATACGCATGGAGAGCTTGTTATGGACGTCTTCCCGCCGTACGCCCGGCAAGGACGTATCCACCAGGAAACCCCGCACTGCGTCGCCCAGCTTCGCCCAGACCACTACGACGTCGGCGATGCCGGCGTTGGTGATCCACATCTTGCCGCCGTTCAGCGTGAAGCCGTCCGAGGTCTCCACGGCGCGCGTCTCCATGCCGGCGGGGTCGGAGCCGTGGTCTGCCTCGGTGAGGCCGAACGCCCCGAGGACACGACCCGCGGCCATGTCAGGCAGATAGCGCTCGCGGTGCTCCTCTGTTCCGAAGAGATGGATTGCGGTCATCACCAGAGAAGACTGGACCGATACGAACGAGCGGTAGCCGGAGTCGGCGCGCTCCAACTCCTGCATGATGAGGCCGTAGGCGACGGGGCCAAGCCCGGCACAGCCGTAGCCCTCCAGATGCGCGCCAAACAGGCCCAGATCGCCCATACGCGGGACGAGCTCCATCGGGAACGTGCCCTCCCGGAAGTGCGGAACGACGGCAGGCAGGGCCTCCGTCTCCACGAAGGCGCGAACGGTGTCGCGCACCTGGCGCTCGTCGTCGGTGAGTTGTGACTCGATGTCCAGCAGGTCTATGCCACGGTAGGGCTGCATGGGAGGCCTCGCGATGTGGTCAGGGCCAGGTGGATTGTAGGAGTGGCGAGTCCAATGGCGCTACAAAAGAGAAGGCCCTCCGGGGTCTCCGGAGGGCCTTGTGTACTCGTCATCAGGACTCGAGAGGACTAGGCTGGGCAGTGATCGGGAACGCCCAACTCCGCCTTGGTAGCCTCGATGTCCGCAGTCTTTGCAGCGATGTCCGCGTCGAGCTGCGCCTCGAAAGCGGGGTAGAAGGCAGTGGCGAGCGCCCAAGCTGCATCCGAGACGTTGACCGGCTTCTCACCAAGGCCCTGGTCGCGGTCAGCCTGGAGCAGCGCGAGATCTGACTCCAACTCAGCGACGTCTTCTGCGATAGCAACACGGTCGCTCAGGCGGCAGAAGGCCAACGGGGTCGACGTGATGACGCTGAGTGTGCCGGGATCCACGACACTGAGGGTGCGCATGCGCTCCACATCGCCGTCGCCGGGGCCGATGCCGGAGCGCTGGCGGGTGAACCGCCCGAGCGTCCAGACGGTCGTCCACGCGCCCTGCTCGTTCGCAACAAGGGTGTTGGTCTCACTCGTGTTGGTCACGTAGTTGGTGATGTCGGACGGCGTGCCGGGGCCGTCGTTGATGAGGAGGATGACCTCCTGACCGGGAGCGAAGCCGGAGCCCCAGACCCGGACCTGCTCACCGGATGAGCGGGAGCCCAGCTGGTGGTTGACGATGACGCTCTTGGTGACGACGCTCTCGGTGCCCGAGACGTGGCCATCGGCAGCGGCACGCGGTGAGAAGATGGCATTGCCCGCTACCAGGCCGAACAGCAATCCCGCAGCGATGAGCGCCAGAACCATGGCCCGGGGGTGAGTTGCGATTGCCTTAGTCACGATTACCTCCTGTGGACCTCAACGCTCTACGTCGAGCAGAAGCCGGGGACTTCCGCGGGTTCTGCGCCTTCTTCAAGATCTGCATTACGGGTCAGATTGCAGAGCGCGATCGGGGCGCTGGCCAAGAAGGTGTAAGTACCCTTGTCCACAGCCCACATGCTCGCCATGCGCTCTGTCCCGACGTTCGGGCGAGTGAAGCGGCCCAGCCGCCACTTGGTCGCGAAGGCGCCGTCCTCGTTCACGATGAGCGGCCAGACGCTGCCTGCGCCGTCACGATAACGACCCGGATCGCAGTTGCCCTCGTTGTCCCAGCGACAGGCGCTGATGACGTAGAGCGCACCCTGGAAGTCCGCCACGAGGAGTTCAACTTCGATGCCCGGGGTGAAGCCGGAGCCGTAGACCCAGACTTCCTCAGGAGAGCGGCTCGCGCCCGTGTCGAAATCGACCTCGGTGTGGGAGAGCACTATGGTTTCCCCTCCCGTCACGTGCCCGTCTGCGCTTGCCCCCGGACCGGTGGTCAGCGCGATTGCGAGCAGCAAGCCCACCGCGAAGAGGCCAGCAGTCAGAATAACCGCGGTCCTTTTCGTTGTTGTTGTTGTTGTAACGCCTGTCACTGAGTCCTCCTGCTCAACGATTCTTCAAACGGGCCAGGGACGTCAGGCCGAGCAGTGAGCCGGAACTTCCGCGTCTTCGGCACGGCCGCTGAGATTGCACAGCGCCAGCGGTGCGGAAGCCAGCGGGTCGAATGTGCCCGCGTCCACCGCCCAGACCGACTCCATGCCCTCGCCGCCAACACCGGTGCGAGTGAAGCGGCCAAGCGTCCACAGGAACCCGAACGCACCTTCATCGTTGGCGACCACGTCAACGCCCGAAAGGGCGCCGACGTCCGTGGCAACACCACGCTGGTCAGCGATCAGGATGAGGACGCTCTGTCCTGCGTTGAAGCCCGACCCGTAGATCCACACCTCAGTGCCGGAACTGCGTGTGCCCGGAACGAAGTCCGCTTCGTTCGGGGTGACGACGAGCGTCTCCGTCCCCGTGCTGTGACCGTCTGCGCGTACGCCCGTGTTCGCGGAAAGCGCCGCCGCGAGGGCGAGCCCTACCAGAACGGCAGCGGCCAATGTAACCAATGCGAACCGCGGCGACAGTAGCGAATGCGTTCGAATCACGGCTTTCCTCCTTAACCCAATGCTCGCAGCCAGACCACTACGTGTTTACCGCGAGTGCGGCGCAGAGGCTATAAGGGTTTACCGCTGCGTGTCAAGCGTTCAGGAATCATACCCCAAATCGGCCGTATATGGAATGCGTGGGGCGTTACATCGTGAGCGAAACCTTCAGCGCGCCGCCGCTCGGTTCGTGCGCCAGTTGGAAAGCGTCGCCCACTCGGTCCAGGGGCAGTGTGTGCGTCACGTAGGGAGACATGTCTATCTCTCCCTCCGCTATGAGCCGGAGCGCCTGCTTGAACGACACGAGACCCGGCTCGTCCTGCGCGCCGAATATCGTGCGGACGTCCAGCCGCTTCAGAAAGTAAGTGCCCAGGTCGAACGGCACCGGGTCGAACCCCGTCGGCAGGCCGAAAACGTGCACGTGTCCCTCCGCCTTCGCCATCCGCACGGCCTGATCGAGCGTTTCGTGACCGCCCACCGCATCAACGACCACCTCAGCCCCCTGCCCATCCGTCAATTGCAGTACGGCATCCACTGCGGCATCGCCCGTCACGTCGAGCGCGTCGTCTGCGCCGAGCGCGATGCCCGCCGCGCGGCGATCGTCGTTCGGCTCGATCGTGATGATGCGCTCTGCACCGAGACGTCGCAGGTAGAAGTCGTGGAAGAGGCCGGCGCTGCCCTGTCCGATGACGACGGCAGTCTTGCCCGTCATCTCCGGCAACTTGCGGGCAGCGAATATCACGGTGCCCAACTGCTGGGCCATCATCAACTCCGCGAGGGGACGGCCTTCCGGCAGTTCGATGATGAAATGCGGGGATACCACCTGGTATTCGGCGAAGTTGCGCGCCTCCCAGATGTTCGGCACGGTGAGGACGAGCGCTCCCTCCCGCAGGCCGGTCTCGCCGGGGTCGACGATGGTGCCGACGCCCTCGTGCCCGGGCTCGCCCGGCTCCATCGGGTAGGTGTTGCGCGGCCAGCCGTGGTAGACGTAGTGCAGGTCCGTGCCGCATATGGACGCCATGTGCATCCGCACGAGCGCCTTCCGTCCGTCCGCTTCGGGCGCAGGGACCTCATCGCAGACGATGTCCCGCAGGCCTCTGAGGATGGCGGCTCGCATCATGGGCATGTTCCGGCTCCGCACACGTGGATGACAGCTCCCTAGCCTATCAGGCCGCGCGCTGTTATGATGAAGGCGCGATGGTCAGCAACGCCGAACTCATCGTCTACACCCGCCCCGATTGCACCTACTCGGACGCGCTGCTGCACGACCTCAGGAAGGATGGGGTCGAGTACCGGCAGATCGACCTCGAAGACCATCCCGAACTCGTCGAGGAGTTGGAGCGGCTGACAGGCGGCGAGCGTGTGACCCCGGTGATGGTCGAGGGGGACCTCGTCATCGTGGGGTATCATGGGATCGGTTGAGCGTTCTGACCGCCCCGGTGGAGCCGGGGCAAGCTACCGCGGCCCGGTGGTGTAGCCTGGTTTAACACACCGCCCTGTCAAGGCGGAGATCGCCGGTTCAAATCCGGTCCGGGTCGCCAGCGGCAGCAAGACGAAAAGCCCCCGTGCGAGACGCACGGGGGCTTTCTGGTCATCACCCCCATCCCAGCCTTCCCCCATCAGGGAGGAAGGGATCAGGCGGCATGCAGGCTACCGGCTGGGGTCCTTTACCTTGCGGAGGTAGGGCTTCACCGTCTCCCAGCCGTCCGGGAAGAGTTCCCTGGCAGCCTCGTTGTCGACGGCAGGCAGGATGATAACGTCCTCGCCCTTGTTCCAGTTCGCAGGTGTCGCGACTTTGTGGTTGGCCGTCAGCTGGCAGGAGTCCAGGACGCGCAGGAGTTCGTCGAAGTTGCGGCCCGTGCTCATGGGGTAGGTGAGGCTCATCTTGATCTTCTTGTCCGGGCCGACGAGGAAGACGGTGCGGACGGTCTGGTTCGTCGCCGCAGTGCGGCCCTCTCCGGGCTCCTCCTCGGCGGGAAGCATGTCGTAGAGCTTGGCGACGTTGAGCTGGTCGTCGGCGATGATGGGGAAGTTGAGGGGCGCGCCGCCGATCTCCTCAACGTCGGCTGCCCAGCGCTGGTGGTCTTCCACCTTGTCGACGCTGAGGCCGATGACCTTGCAGTTGCGCTTGGCGAACTCGCCGCTCACCTTGGCGACGTAGCCGAGTTCGGTCGCGCAGACCGGGGTGAAGTCCTTGGGGTGGGAGAAGAGGACCGCCCAGCCATCGCCTATCCATTCATGGAAGTTGACGGTGCCGTTGCTGGTGTCAGCGGTGAAGTCGGGGGCCGTGTCGTTGATGCGTAGCGCCATGATGTGCGTCTCCTTTGTGTTCACCCGCGGTGGTCCGCCACCACGGGGTACGCTCTCTCGTGGTTGCGTTATCGGATCGGTCCGCTGGGCTTCAACACAAGCACATTCTGTTTCACTCTCCTTCGGCGCAGGATCCTGTTGAGCCTGGCTCCCGCGGTAGGACTCGAACCTACGACCAATCGGTTAACAGCCGACCGCTCTACCAACTGAGCTACGCGGGAACGCGCGCGCTATATCCAGCACAGCGGCTATTGTAGCAAACGCCGGGCAACCGCAAGGCGGCGGGCGCGGACGGCACTACAGGCAGACGGAGAGGTAGTCCGAGACCGGGGGACGAGCGATACGTATGTTATAGTAGGAAGGCCGTTGGCCCTTCGTTCTGGAGGGCAGTGCGCATGCGTGGGGATATAGCTCAACTGGGAGAGCGCCGCGTTCGCAATGCGGAGGTTGGGGGTTCGAGTCCCCCTATCTCCACCAGCCTCACGCTTCAATCCGCCGATGCGGCACGACTTCACCCGGCCGCTTTGCATGGCGCTCAGCGCGCACCGACGGTAGGCTACTGCTCAGGCAACTCGACGACGTCGGCGGCGAAGACCAGTTCCGGCTCATCGCTGGAACCGACAGGGCGCACGAAGAGCCATTGTCCGTCCCGCGGGTTCTCTACGACCTCCACTTCCGCCCCGCCCTTCAGGACCAGACGGGCGCCAACAGGAAGGTCCTGGAGCATGATCTCCGCGCCTCTTGTACGACGGATCTGCTTTGACGGTTCGCTCTGAGTCATGGCCGCTCGCTCTCCAACAAGTCGTTACGTCGCCGGAACTTTCTAGAAGAAGAACGTGATGTTCTTCGCCAACAGGACGTTCTGGTCCAGGATGATGGTCCTCCTGGCTATCTTCCAACCTGTCTCGCTGTCGCGTCGCAGGACGTCCTCTCGCTTGCCGGCGAAGAGGTCCACCTCATCCTCCATCCGGTTGCGATAGACGATGAAGCGGCTGCGCACCTTCACCTCGTCGCCCTCCGGATCGTAGACCTGCACATTGGAGACGACGTGGCGGACCCGGGAGAGCGGTTCCTCGCACCAGTGGATCCCGGTGTTGATCTGGCGTACGCGTCCGATGAGCACGCGTTTCCCCTCGTCGATCCAGGATATCTCCGAGTCGGCGCTGGTGTTCTCCCTGTACTGCTCGCCGAACTTCACATTCCGCCTGATGGGCATGTGGTAGTGGATGTCGTCCGCGATGTACTCGAGCCATTCGTCATAGCGCCGCTCGTCCAGCAGTTCAGCCTCCATCGAGAGGAACTCCTCGATATCCCGCTGAAGCATGAGGCGCTCCAACATCTGCCGCATGGTTTCCACGGTCATGTCAGTCGTCATGTCAGTCTCTCCGCGTGAGGATGCAGGCGCCCGCTATTTCCCTTTGTTGAGGGGATAGAGGTCGTTCCAGCTTCCGGCCTCCATGAAGGCAAGCCACCGCGCGATGCGGGAACGCTGGTTCTCTTCGGCGATGTCGAAGTTGAGCGTCATCCCTGGAACGCGGTCGTCGGTGTGGTCGTGGCCAAGCCCCGCTTTGAACGGATACGGCAAACGCCGTGCCATCGCGCCGCTGCTCGCTTCCGACGCGTAGTTCCAGTTCTCCATGTCGTCGGACTCGGTGAGCCCTGCCGGGCCGCAGTAGCGCATCATGTAGCGGCGCTGAGCGTCCCTCACTGCCTTGGGCGCATTCTTGTCCACCTGGTAGAAGCGCCAACTCTCCGTCGCTCCTACGCCGTGCGGGTGCCAGTGCAGGATCCTCTGCTCCTGGATGTTTACGTTGGGGAAGATCAGGGCGCCGCCGCCATGAAGGTAACGACCCTCGTACTTCTTCGCCTTCTTCTCCCTCGCCTGACGGTAGTACTCATCCACTTCAGGGGGCTCGGTCTGCCAGGTGTCGACGTAGGGCGCCAGGCCGGGAAGTTCATAGATGGCGTTATGTCCTCCGTGCCCCAACTCGCGAATCGACATCTCGTAGGCGGTGGAAGGGAACCGGGCCCTCATCGGATGCCTGTCGCCCTCGTTACGGTCGCCTTGCGGCCCGATGGCGGCAACATTGATCGATCGGTGGGTCGTGACGCCGTGCATGCGGTCGCCGTCGAAGCTGAACGCGGGGAACTTCCAGTTGCAGGGAAGACGCCAGCGCTGCACAGGCTGGAAGAGCTCCACGCCGTTGTCGATACCGTCCATGCTCTCGAAACACCGGCGAACGCCATCCGCATAGGCGCCCAGGTAGTCCTCGAAGGACGGCGCATCGCGGTCCCAGGTTGCCCAGATAGACCCGTAGAAGTTGCTGAGATGGGCTACTTCATGGAGTCCGAACTCGCTCTTGTCCAGCTCCTCGTGGAAGGCGGCCTTGAAATGTGGAACACCCACCAGCTTCCCGTCGGTGTCGTAGCTCCAACCGTGGAACGGGCAGGTGAAGAGGCGCGTGTTGCCGTCGTCGTAGCGGCAGACCTTCATGCCCCGGTGCCTGCAGGTATTGAGGAACACATGGAGCGCACCCTTATGGTCACGGACCAGGATCACGGACTCCTCGCCCATCCGGGACTTGAAGAAGTCTCCGGGATCGGGAACGAGCGACTCGTGTCCGATGAAGAGCCAGGCCCGGCCGTAGACCTGCTCCAACTCCTGCTTATAGATGTCCTCGTTGACGTAGATCTCGCGGCTGATCATGCCCCGTTCCAGATCGACGAGGCTACGCAGGGACCGGTCACCAAGCGACGGAAGGATATTCACCATGTTTCTTCCTCCTATCTTCCCGCCATCTGTGCGGACCGCTCGGGGGACGGGTTGAATGACTTGAACCACACACGAGGCCGCTACTCCCGACAGGATGCAGCAGCCCTCAATCTACTCCCTCTTGCCACGGCGGCCAACCCGAAGGGCACACCCTCTCAGTCACCTGACAGGCGCTATGATACCCTTCGCCATAAGGCTCAGGGGGATTCAGGATGTCGTACCAGGCAGGCGACAGGGTAGTCGTAAACATGCGCGACCTCAGCCCTGAGTTGATCCCCGCTCTACCGTGGCCGGCACTTCCCGGAACGGTGATAGAGAGCCCCTTCCCTGGTCTCTACAACATCAGGCTCGATACACCGATAGAAGGCCACGAGACGTTGATGGACCTCGGTGAAGACCGGCTGATGCCGCACCCGGACGTCGCGGGCGGCCTTCCTCTCAGTTGAGGGTACGGGAAGAGTGTCTCCATGGAGTATCCGGTTTCACGGGCATTCGTCCAACGGGTCTGCGACGAGCGCGACGATCTGGTGCCCTACCTTACCCGGCTCATAGACAACATGGAGCGCCACGGCGGGCTTTACGAGGCCTCGCTCGCGGAAGTCGTTCCTGCCGACGTGATCGAAGAACTCACTCATTGGCTTCAGGGCCACCGGAAGATACAGGGCACGCCTGCACCATCAGATGGCGAGCCGCAGGGTCTGCAAGCCGGACTGGAAGACCTGGAGCGTCTGTTCCCGGAGTACGTCGAGGAACTGCTGCGGTGACGTGACCCCGTCGGGTCGTGCTCCGAGGGTGGCCACCGTTACGGTGCTCAGCAGCCCCGGGTTACAGACTACAGGGCACGCAATGCCCTGAATGAGGAGCGGTCCGGGCGCCGAAGCCGGACGAACGGGACGCGTCTGCTAGGATGCCCGGCGCCATGGACGCGCTGACCGAGCATCTCAGCTCTTACGTTGCAGGGCTGGCTTACAACGACATCCCGGCGGGTGCCGTGCATGGGATGAAAGTCCGCGTGGTCGACACCATCGGGTGCGCGATCGGGGGGCGGGACGGGGAGCCGGTCGCTGTTGCGCGGTCACTGGCGCGGGAGGCGGCAGGTACGACTCCCGGTCGCGTGTGGTTCACCGACGAGTACACGACGCAGGAACTCGCCGTGTTCGCCAACGCACTGATGGTCCGCTACCTCGACTTCAACGACACGTACTTCGCGATGGAGGGGGGACACCCCAGCGACACCATCGCGGCGACGCTGACGTTGGCGGACGCTCTCGAACTGAGCGGGCGCGACGCACTCGTTGCGATGGTCGCAGCGTACGAGGTGTTCTGCGGTCTCGGCGAGGTACACAAGCCCTCCGCAAAGTTCATCGACCACTCGCTGCACGTCGCCCTCGGTTCGGCCGCAGGGGCATCGAGGGCGCTGGGGCTGGACGCCGGGCGCACCGCGCACGCCATCTCCATAGCCCTCACGGCGAACCTGGGGCTACGGATCGCCCGGGATGGAAAGTTGTCCATGTGGAAGGCTGGCTCAGCCGCCAACTCAGCACAGGCCGGGGTGTTCGCGGCGAGGTTGGCAGAGAAGGGGATGACAGGGCCGGACGAGCCCTTCTACGCCGATAGCGGGCTCGCGGGGATGCTCGGCGCGCGGACGCCGCTGCCCCCGCTCGGCGGAGCGTCGGACCGGTTCCACACGGACCTCAGCAGCATCAAGGCGTTCCCCGCGCAGTTCAACGCGCAGGCCGCGATCTGGGCGGCGCTGCGGCTGCGCGAGCGGCTCGGAGGCGTACTGCCGGACAGGATCTCGGTGTCCACCTACCGGCAGGCGGTCACGAGCTCCGCAGACCCTGAGAAATGGCGCGTGGACGACCGTGAGACCGCCGATCACTCGATGCCCTACGTCGTCGCGGCGGCGCTCTTCGACGGTGAGGTCACCATGCGGCAGTTCACGGACGAGCGCATCGCCGACCCTGCCGTGCACGAGCTGATGGCTCACATCGAAGTAACCGAAGACCCGGAGATGACCGCGCTCTTCCCCCGCGCGCAGGCGGCGCGCATCGAGGCTGTCGCAGGCGGAGAGACGTACGTGGTTGAGATCGAGAACTCGAAGGGAAATGCCGCCAACCCGCTCTCGGACGAGGAGGTCGAGGCCAAGTTCCGCTCGCTCGTGGAGGGCGCGATGGGACAGGAGCAGACCGAATCTCTCCTGTCACGGTTGTGGGCATTCGAGGATGAGCCCTCGGTGTCCGGTGTCGTGGGCGCCATGTCTCTCCAACAGAGGTCGTAAGCACGCCCGCGCTGCAACGATGTCTACGGTTCTTCGGGATCGGCGCGTTGCGCTTTCCCCAGGAAGACTTCCGTCAGTATGTTCGTCTCCCGAACCGACGCCGGGGTGCCCTCGAAGACGACGCGGCCGGCGTCCAGGATGTAGGCACGGTCGACGATGTCCAGGACGCCCTTGATGTTGTGCTCCACGACCATGATCGTCGTGCCGAGCCGTTCGCTGATGAGCGCAATCGTCTGGAAGACCTCCTTCACGATGTTGGGGGCCAGGCCAAGGGTGGGCTCGTCCAGCAGCAGCAGCTCCGGATTGGCCATCAGGCCCCGTCCCAGCGCCAGCATCTGCTGCTGTCCGCCCGACATCTGGCTCGCGAGGTCGCGCCGCTTCTGGTGCAGAACGGGGAACAGGTCCATCACCGACTCCATGCGCCGTCGCACCTCCGGCCTGTCCCGAAGGTAGGGGCAGCCCATCTCCAGGTTCTCCTCGATGGTGAGGTGCGTGAACAGCCGCCTGCCCTGGGGAACGAACGCGATGCCGTGCTTCACGATCTCATGCGTGGCGGACGTGAGCCGCTCTCCGCGCCAGTACACGTGGCCCGCAACCACGGGCGCGAGGCCCATCAGCGCCTTCAGCACCGTCGATTTCCCCGCCCCGTTGGGCCCCATCACCGCCACCACCTCGCTCGTGCGAACGCCCAGCGAGGCGTCTTCGAGGGCGCTGACCGCCCCGTAGCGCACGGAGACGCTGTCCATCTCCAGGATGAACGGGACGTCCGCCGACGTTACGCCCGGTTGTCCGTTGCTTGCTTCCACGTCCTCACCGCTTTGCAGTCGCCGGTCCCTAGACCCCCAGGTACGCCTCTATCACTTCGGAGCGGGCGAGCACGTCTTCCGCATCGCCCTCGGTCAGCAGTTTCCCGCTGTCCATGACGATGAGGTGATCGGACAGCTCCCGCACGATGTCCATGTTGTGCGAGATGAAAAGGAGAGTCCTGCCATCGGTCCGCAGTTGCCGCATGATGTCCTTCACGCGCTCGAGCATCTGCGGGAACAACCCCGCGAACGGCTCGTCGAACAGGTAGGTGTTGACGTCGAGGGCCATCGCCCGCCCAATCTCCAGCAGCTTCCGCTGGCCGTAGGAGAGGTCCATCGCCAGGGAACGCCGCTTCTCCCACATGCCGACGCTCCGCAGTATCTCCTCCGTCCGCTCGCGCTGGCTGTTCCGGGCGCGCTCGAAGAGCGCCGGCAGGAGACGCCGCTCGGTCAGCACGACCATGATGTTGTCCCAGACGCTGATCTGGTCGAACAGCCGCACGTCCTGGAACGTGCGAGTGATGCCGAGGCCGGGCGTCTCGTACGGCTTCACCATCCGGAGACGCACGCCGTCGACAACGACGACGCCTCCATCCAGCGGCAGCACCCCGCTCAGGAGGTTGATGAGCGTCGACTTGCCGGAACCGTTGGGGCCCACGACGCAGGTGATCTGTCCACGGGGGATCGCGATGGAGAGGCCGTCGACGGCGTGCACTCCACCGAAGTGCTTCGCGACCTCGATCGTCTCCAGCGCGTAGGGAGTGCGGCCTTCTGCTGCGCTGCTCACAGCCTGTACCTCCCGAGCAGTCCCTGGGGCCTGAAGAGCATCAGCAGGACCAGCAGCACGCCCAGGACGACCTGGCGCGCCTGGCCTACGTACTCCGTGGGCAGGAACGGCAGGAACCGCATGCCTTCTTCGAGCAGCACGAACGCCATCGCTCCGAGGAGCGAACCCCAGATCGTGGCCAGCCCGCCCAGGATCACGATGGACACGAGCAGGATCGACTCCAGCAGGATGAACGAGTTGGGGTCGATGAATGTCGTCCAACTCGCGAACAGCCCACCCACGGCGGCGGCCATCATCGCCGAGAGCACCCAGACTGCCAGCTTGTAGTGCGTTACCTGGTAGCCGAAGACCTCCGTCGCGCGCTCGTCTTCCCGGATCGCGGTCAGCACCCGTCCGAATGAGGAGGTCACGACGAACCAGGAGACGAGCACGACGACCGCGAGGAACACCAGGGCAAGCGCGAGGAACGCCAACTCATCGTCGAACACCCACCCGCCGATCGCAGGCTTGGCGACCTCGTGGATGCCGAACGCCCCTCTCGTCACCGCCCGCGCGTTCAGGAAGACATTGAAGCAGATGACCGCGAAGCCGAAGGAGACCAGGACGAAGATGTCGTCCCTGAACCTGTTGAATACGACGCCCACGGCGATGGCCGTCAGCCCCGCCAGAACGATGCCGACCGGCAGCGCGGCGAAGAACGGCCAGCCGAACGTGGGGATGGCCTCCGTCCGCAACTGCTCGTAGGCCGCGTTGGATGTGAGGATGGCGACGGTGTACGCGCCGATCCCGAAGAAGCCGATGTGACCGACCGACAGCAGCCCGGTGAACCCCACCACGAGGTTCAGGCTGACCGCCAGGACCGCCCAGATGGCGAAGACGGTGCCGAGCGTGATGGCGAACCCGGGCCCCTGCCATACCGCGAATGCGACGGCCCACGTGATGACAACGAGGTTGGCCCACAGTTCCAGGTTGCCCCTGGCCAGTCGCATGAAGGCGCCCGGTCCCCGCACGAGGCTGGCGATCCTGCTGGAGTCCACAGACATATCTCTATCCCCTCGGCAACAGTCCCCTGGGCCAGAAAGAGAGGAACACGATGAGTATGAGGAACGAGATGACGTCCTTCCACTCGCCGGCCAGGTCCCAGATGCCGAACTGTTCGACCATTCCCAGCGCGAATCCCCCCAGCATCGCGCCGTAGAGGTTCCCCATACCGCCTACCACTGAGGCTATCCAGCCCTTCAGCATGAGCAGCAGCCCCATCCGCGGCTGTATCGCCGTGTCGTGGCCGCTCAGCAGGCCGGCGGCGGCAGCGAAGACCGCTCCTATGAAGAACACCATCGCTACGACGACGGTGGTGTTGATGCCGACCACCTTTGCGACTTCCTCGTCGTCGCCGATGGCGCGTATCGTTCTGCCTAGAGAGGTGCGCTTGAGGAGGAACAGCAGCCCCAGGAAACCGGCGACAGCCACGGCAACGGTGAAGACGTTGAAACCCTTGATGTTGCCGCCCCAGAGCGTCCACGGTTCGCTCCCGAATGCCCGTGGGAGCGGACGGGGCGCGCTCTCGAACACGATGGCAGTCGCTGCGGTGATGGCGAGCAGCACTCCCAGCGAGGCGACCAGCATGATGAGAGGCGACCGGGCCCGCCTGCGCATGGAGACGTACAGGCCCCGGTACAACGCAACGCCCACGGTCCCGGCCACCAGGCAGGACATCGCCCAGCTCAGGTAGAGCCGGGAGCCGGGAGCGTCTGCCAGCAGGAAACCGGCGTATGCTCCGGTCAGGATACCCACAGCCGCGGCGATGGTCTGGAGGCGCGTCGCAGACACCCCCGCGAAAAGCCGCGCGCACACTCTGTACGCCAGCCACCCGATCGCAATGGCTGCCGCAGCCCCGACGGCGGGGCTGAGCAGGAAGTGCAGGTGGTCCGGGTTCGTGAGGACGAACCCCGTGTAGACGCCCGTGGCAGCTGCCAGCAGTCCACCGCCGGCGTACAGGCGCCTCGGGCCGAAGCGGTGCAGCAGGCGGATGAAGAAGGCCTCGTAAAGCGCCCAGGCAACCACTCCGGCAACGACCGCGGCGAACAACGCGCTCACGTACGGATTGTTGACGTGGCTCCCGCCCACCGCATCGGAGGTACGCAGGTAGAAGACGCCGTATGCTCCCATGGCGGCGGCGGCGCCGTAGTACAGGTCGAAGAACCAGACGGTGCTGTAGACGAGCGTGAAGCCCAGCGCGAGGAGGGCATACACGGCGCCAACGGACAGACCGTTGAACGCGAACTGCACGGCCTGATCAGGAGACTCGGTTATCTTCCAGGCCACGTAGGCCGCAGCCGCCATGGCCAGGGCTGCCGCCAGGACCTTCCCCTGGCGTTCACGATATGCCGCGAAACGTAGCACCGAAGGCATCTTACCCCCGCGACACGGTCGCGGGCATTCACTGTGATGCTCTCTACGAGGTCGGAGCCCCGCCCAGGACCTCGTACCCCTGGTTCTCTTCCGTCCGCTCGGCTACGGGCAGAACCTCTACGACGACGTTGGAGAGACTGATCTCACCCTTCTCATCGAAGCTGTAGTTCTCGCCAATGGTCCCGCTCCACGTGACGCCGTACAAGCAGTCCCGGAAGCCGTCCGCATCCTGGTCGTCGCCGGTCTGCTTGAGACACTCGGCCGTGATGTACACGTCGTCGTACGCCGACCCGAGGAACCAGGGGAGCGTTACGTAGTCGTAGCGCGCGCGGAAGTCCTGGAGCACCCTCTGCGCTACCTGGTTGGCCGGATCGAGGACCGCCGCGATCGCCTTCACCCCGGTGGCGGCCTCACCCGCGACCTCCAGGGCTGTCGTTCCGACCACTACGACCTCGCCGTAGATGGGCCCGTCGAAGCCCAACTCACGGGCCTGTTTGACGATGGTGCCGCCGCTGAACTCCGCCTGTGCGGCGATGTGCAGCGCGTCGGGGTCCGCACTGAACAGCTTCGTCAGCTGGCTCCTGAAGTCGGTGATGTCGGACGGGTACCGCTCCTCCGCCACGACCTCGCCCCCCAGCTTCTCGAACTGGGCAACGGACGCGCGCCGCACGCCCTCGGCATAGTCGGTCGCCTCCGTGATAGTGGCCAGTGTACGGACCCCGTCGGCCCAGAGTTCGTTGCCGGTGTCGATGCCAAGGAGTGCGTCGCTCATCGCGGTCCTGAAGATGTAGTCGCCGGCTTCAGCGATGTCCGGGTTGGTCGCCAGCCCTGAGAAGAGCACGACGCCGTCGGCTTCCGCCAGGGGCGCCGCCCCGAGCATCGCCCCGCTGCACGACGTGCCGAGGATGATCTTCACCCCGTCCACGTCGGTGAGCTTCCTGTAGGCAGTGATCGCATCCTGGGCGCTGCACTTCGAGTCCTCGACGACGAGTTCGAGTTCGCGCCCGTTGATGCCGCCGGCTGCGTTGATCTCGTCGACCGCCATCTGCTTGGCCTGGTTCGCAACCGTGCCGTAGGTCTCTCCGGGGCCGGTAAGCGATTCCATCACGCCGATCCTGAATGGCGATACCGGCGTAGGGGTCGCCGTGGGTGCAGCTGTGGGCGTAGGCATCGCTGCGGATGCCGCTGCAGGTGTAGGTGTCTCTGCGGGCGGAGCCGTGGGCGTGGGTGTCGGTTCATCCGCACATGCGGCGGCCACAAGTACCGGGACCAGCATCAGACACGCTAAGGCAACCCTCTGAATCGACCACAGTTTCATTCGGTACTCCTTTGAGCCTGGCTGCGCAACTGCCACAGACTCGCGTGCGCAGGATGAGTATCTCCCACACGCAAATCGAGTCGCAAGGCGTCGTGGGGATGGCCGGTCTGTTGAGATTCCGTCTCACTGCGATGGAGCAGGCATTGTGACGAACGGCTGTCATACCCTCTGAGCGGATACGCCTTTCATCCGTGTTGTCCGCCCGCACAGGACGGCTGCGCCGTGGACGTGCCAGAACTCAGGGTCTCCGACCGGGCACCGGGTCGCCTGGCCGGGTGTGATTCCGGTTTAACCTGGCCATGCTCCAAGCGCGGCTCGGTGGGCGAGTGCCGCACTTTCAATTCCCGCAGCCGCGATATCGAGTTGCCACAGCTACATTGCACCGATTATCACGGCCTGAACTGCGTTGACACCCCCCAACCGGAGAGTCATACTGCCATTAAGGTGCTAATAGGCATCAGCGGCCTTAGGTGCCGAGACGATGCACGGAGACCGGGACTGATGACTCTTTCCACAGAGGGCGTAGCGACCCAGGCGCTGAGTTTGCCGGAAGAGCTCATCCTGATGCTCCTCAACGAGGAGAGCGGCTACTTTCACCAGGTGCCCGGCTGGGACCTGAACTGCACCGTCGCAGGCGCCGTGCTCGCGGAACTCTCCTTGATGAGCCGCATCGACACGGACGTCGAGAGCCTGTTCATCGTCGACCGGACAGAAACGGGTGACCCTGCTCTGGACCCCATCCTGAAGGAGATCGCAGGCGAACCCGCCCAGCACAACACCCAGTACTGGATCGAGCGGCTCGCCCCGCGTGCGGAATCCGTCGTCGATCTGACGCTGGACCGCCTCGTTGACCTGAACATCCTGGAACATCACGACGGAGAATTCTGGACTCTGTCCCGCAATGTCCTGCAGGCGGAGTTGTCCAACACGTCCACGGAAGGCACCGCGGCCCAGTTCGTCAGGACCCGTATCAGCAAGGTCATCTTCAACAACGAGATACCCGATCCAAGAGACGTCATCATCATCGCCCTGATCGATACGTGCGACGTCTTCCGCTTCATGTTCCAGCTCGACGACGAGATAGAGCAGCGCATCCGGGCCGTCTGCAGGATGGACCTGATCGGCCGCTCCATCGCCGAGGCGGTCTCCCAGAACATCGCCGGTCCGCTGCTGCAACACTCCGCCTTCACCAAGAAGATCCCCGCCGTCCCGCTGCGGAAGTTGCTGTTCAGCCGGCATCTTCGGACCGGGAACATACCCGCGCTCTTTGCTGACCTCGCGCAAGAGTACGGCCCGGTCTTCGAGCTCCGCCCGCCTTTCAGAAAGCCGATGATCTTCCTCGCTGGGGCAGCAACGAACCACTGGGTGCACCGGCATGGGCGCATGTACCTGAGAGCCAAGGACTACTTCTCCGATTTCGAGAAGGTCTACGGCGCGAACGGGGTGATGCCTTCCATGGACGGCGCCGATCACTTCCGGCTCCGGAAGGCCATGTCACCGGCGTACTCCCGCGGGCGGCTGGAAGGGCAGTTGAACATCCTCTACCGCCATGCCCGGAAGCACATGTCGGGCTGGAAGGTCGGAGACATCTACCCTGCGACGAGCATGAGCCGGCAGATGATCAACGCGCAACTCTCGCCGCTCTTCGTCAGCGTCGATTCCCAGGACATCTTCGACGATCTGGCCAAGTTCAAGGAGCGGGCGCTCCTCACGCACATCATGAAAGCCCTGCCCAAGTTCATGCTCCGCACTCCGGGCATGACACGCCGGGCAAGAGCAGTGGACACGCTCCTGGAACGGATCCAGAGCGTCCATACACCCGCGCAACGGGCCGGTTCTCCACGAGACCTCGCGGACGACTGGCTCAGCCTGCACGCGAGCGACCCGCAGTTCGTGCCGGAGACGACCTTGCGCTTCCAGCTTTCGGCGGCGTTGATCGCCAGCGTCTATCTGGGGGACGCGTTCAGTTTCGCCCTCTACGCCATGGCGTCGCAGCCCGATCTCTACCGCGAGATCCAGCGCGAGGCCGATGCCCTCTTCGACGATGGCGACCCGGACGGTGCGGACTTCACCATGCAGGCGATAGACGTCACGCACCGCTTCCTCATGGAGACCGTGCGCATATACCCCGTCGTTCCGATGTCCATCCGGAACGTGATGAATACGTGCGTGGTAGAGGACTACGAACTACCGGTGGGGTCACAGGTCTTCATCGCCACGACAGCCACGCACTACATGAAGGACGTATTCCCCGACCCGTCCACCTTCGACATCGACCGCTACAAGGCGCCGCGCAACGAGCACCACAGTCCCGGGTACGCCCCTTACGGGCTGGGCACGCACACCTGCCTCGGCACCCGCTGGATGGAGTTGCAACTGGCCATCAACGTGCTGATGACCGCGCACTACTTCAACATCGAAGTGTCCCCCTCGAACTACAAGTTCAAGTTCAACCCGGTCCCGTCGATGAAGCCGAGCAAGAAGCTGAAGTTCCGCATCGCCGAGCGGCGGCGCGACATACCCCTGGTCGCCTGACCGGGGCACCCCGAACGCGCCGAGGCTGGCGACCCTCTTATCGCGTCGTCCAGCCCTCGGCGTTTGAGCCTTCCAGCAACGCTACGACGCGCCCTGCTCCCGCTCGTGGCTCTGGTGTATGCCCTCTATCGCCACGTCGAGCTCGGCCCACTGGCGCTCCACCATGGAGCGCAGCCGCATATTCTGGTAGGCGCCCCAGACCACCATCGCAGGCAGCACGAGCAGGACGGAGACGATCAGAGAGTAGACGATGGTGATAGTGGCCGTGATGCCGAACTGCTGAGAAGCAAGCAAGGGCGAAGCGATCAGCACTCCGAACCCCAGCGCAGTCGTTATCGCGGAACCCAACAGCGCCGAACCCGTGGTCGCGAGCGTCCGGACCGCCGCGCTCTCCGGATTGCGCGAGCGGGTGAACTCCTCGCGGTAGCGATGGATCACGTGGATGGTGTAGTCCACGCCTATCCCTATCGAGAGCGCCGTGATGATCGATGTGACGAGTGAGTACGGGATGCCCAGCAACGCCATGGTGCCCAGCACCGAGACGAGGACGAGCACGATGGGCCCCACCGCGACGACCGCCAGTGCCGGTTGGCGCGCCGTCAGCCAGAAGAAGACTGCGAGGACGGTGAGCGCCGCCGCGATGGTAGTGCTGATCGCCTCTGTCTGACGGTCGGTGATGGCGTCCGTGACCCCGATCGAGACGACACTCTCGGAAAGCACCGTGAGAGCGGTATCGTCTCCGGCCCAGAGCGCTTCGAGATCGTCCTGGAGTGTCTTGGTTGCTCCCGGATCGTTCGAGTAGGTCGGGAACTGCAACAGGATGGTGTCGATGCCGTTCGGATCATTGACGAGGCCGTGGGCGATCGCGGGTTCCCTCTCCCCGAGCTTGTTCAGGAGTTCCTGCATCAGGGCCGGATCGAGCTGCACTCCCAATGAAGCTTCGCTGAAGAGCGCCGCAAGCTCGCGGTCGTAGTTGTCGCCGGGCTGTCCGCTGTCGGTGGTCCAGTCTTCCAGGAGCGACTCGTACGACGCCAGGAGCGGCCCTGCCGCTGCGCGCGGGCGCCGTTGCTCGTCCTGGAAAGCGTTCCTGAGGTCCTGCAGGTTCAGGAGCGTGCGGGTCCCCGTAGCCTCGGCCTTCACCAGCACGCTGGCCATCTCCGTCGAACCGCCTACGGTCGCGTCCAGCGTGTTCATGTCAGCCACGATGGTCCCGTCTCTGGGAAGGATGTCGCGGATGCTGAACTCTGACTTGAGGTCAGTAGCGGCGAACCCCAGCGCGATCGTCGCTGCAAGCACGACGATGATATAGGGCGCCGGTTGGCGCGTCACTCGTCTTCCGAGCACCTCCGCTACCAGCGGGATGCCGGGCAGCGCATTCGAAAGCGGGCGGGGCTGCCGTAACGTGCCGCGTGCCTCGCGACGCCGGTCGAGGATCGTACGGGCCGCGGGGACCAGCGTCAGCATCACTATCAGGCTCAACCCCACACCCATCCCTGCGACAACACCGAAGTCTCCGATCACACCTATCGGCGAGAACAGGGTCGCCAACAAGCTGACGATCGTCGTGACCGCGGCGAGCATCAGTGGGACCGTGACGTTCCGCAGACCGATCTGCACCGCTCGCACAACGGGCTCGCCTGCGAGCCGCTGCTCCCGGTAGTGAGAGATCGCCTGGATCGCGTAGTCCACCGTGAGGCTGATGATGATGACGGGCACCATCGCAGTGAGCGAGCTGGGAGGGCCTATCACTCGGAGTCCATTCGGCCCAAGCCAGCCCTCGGCGCCGACAACCCACATGATCGCGACGATAAGCCCCAGCAGCGTCAGCAGCATGTCCGACAGGGCGCGGGTGAAGAGCAGGAGCAGAGCGGCGATCAGCAACAGCGCCAGCCCGACCAGCGGCCCCATCCCCTCCTCTGTCGCCTTCTTGTACGCGTCCTCGATGATCGCCGACGACAGGCTGCTTACACGCGACGCACCCTCGTCCTCTGCAGCCAGCTCGCTGATCCTCCGTTCGGCATCGTCAACGCGCTCGTCGCCCGTGTCGCGCAGACGCACGATGGCGATCGCAACGAGCGTGCCGTCGGTGTCGGTGCCAGTCATCTCGGCGAGCGCCTCCCCGATCCCCGGCACGTTGCGTGCAGAGTCGATCTGTTCCTGCGTGACCGACTCGAAACTGTCCACCTGGAGCACGGCGCCGATCAGCGACGATGGGGCAACGACCGGATCGCCGGGCGCCAGCAGCTCGCCGACGCCTGGATCCCGGATGATCTCATCCAACAGGCTATCCATCTGGGAGAGGCCCCCCGGCGTGAGCGCCTCCCCACGAAAGAGGAGTGTGACAACGATCACTTCGCCGGAGTCCCCGAACCGGTCATCTATCTCTTTTGTTGCTTCAGCGATGGGATGGCCTGGAGGAAGGAAGGCAACGCTTGCGCCTTCGGTCGGCGGTAAACGCTGCTGCGTCCCCATGACCATTACAACGGTAGCGATGAGGAGGAGGAGAAGCGTGAGCCACGGGCGGGCCGTTACGAGCCGGCTCAGTTTGTCGAGTATCTTGTTCACGATGGGTCCCCTGGCGCGGCTTAGTGGAGGTGGTCAGATCCTGTTCGAGTGGTCATTCTACAGCCTCGCCGGATGTGCCCGAGAGGGCAAGCGCAGGCCCGCAAGCGTCGGGATAGAACTGCGCGCAGTACGCGCGGAACGTCATGATCTCGCCGTCGGAGCGGGAAAGGCGCGGGAGGGAGCGGTATCTCTTGCGGCTCCAGATGACCACGTCCTGGCGAACGTCCTGCTCCTGCTGCGCGGCGATGAACCGGTTCATGAGCGGCGCGCGCAACCTCGCGGGGAGGAACCCCAGGCCCGCTATCCGGCGTCTTGGGCTGCGTATCTCCCGCACCTGCGAGACCAGCGACAGGTCGATCAGCGTACCGTCGACGGGCGTCGCCAGCACCCACAGGCGCGCATCCATCCCGATGGTGTGCTCGCGGATCTCCACGAACGAGTAGCCCAGCCCGAAGATATGGGTGCTGGCGGAGACGTCCATGTTGAACGGTAGTATCCGGGCTATCCGGTAATTCCGCCTGAAGTCGAAGTCGCTCCGGAGGTAGGCCCCGTCCACCGACACTTCCACGACGCGGTCCACGCTGCCGTATCCGTGGACGTAGCGCAGGTGCCCGAGGTCCACCGAGTTCTCCGTGGTCTCCTGCGGATGGCCGGGGAAGCGAAGGGTGCGTATGGAGAAGCCACTCCAGCCGGTCTGGTCTGACAGGTCGGTGGGCAGGCGCCATTGCGGCCCCCGTCCATCGGTCCCCCACCAACCGAAGATCAGCCCGGCTATCTCCTGCGTTTCAAAGACGCGCAACCGCGCGGCCCGGGGCGGCGGGGCGTAGGGAGTGGCGACGCACTGACCGGTTGCATCGTACTCGAAGCCGTGGAAGGGACAGACGAGCCGACCATCACGCACGCGCCCTCCGGCAGCAGGCCCCAGATCGGAGCCAAGGTGCGGACAGAAGGCCTCGGCGACGCAGATGCTCCCGTCGTCATCACACCAGACGATGATGTTCTCCCCCATCCAGGTCTTCTGGATGAGCCGTGCCTTCTGCATGGCCTTGCGGCTTGCGACGAAGTACCAACCCTCGGGAAACGGGGAGGGCAAGGGAGCGTTGGGGGATTCATTGGTCTGGATTGTCATCGCTCGATTCAGATGAAGCTTCCCTCTTCCTCTTCGATGTCTTCCACCCTCATCAGCAGGGCCGGGAGAATGGCGAACAAGGCTAGGAAACCCGAGATCATGAAGAGGTTCTGGAACACGGTAACTCCGGCTTCTATCAGGGGGGCCTCGGTCTCCTCATACGTCGACCCGATAGTAACGTGAGCGGTCAGGCTGTAGAAGCGTTCGATACCCCAGGCGGACAGAGCCGCCAGCCCCAGCGCCATCCCCACCATCCGAGCGGCCGTGATCAATGAGGCCGCCGCTCCCCAGTAGTGGCTGGGCGCCGCGCTCAAAGCGCTGACGCCGATAGGGGGGATGACCAGCCCGAACCCCAGGCCTGCCATGACGAGGGGCATAGTCAGCCTGAGTTCCTCCACCTCCGTCTCCCAGCCGCTCATGAACAGCAGCCCCGTTCCTATGAACGCAAGGCCGGTTATGCACACCGTCCTCACTCCCGTCCAGCGCAGGATGTAGCCTCCCACCACCGCGCCGAACGGGATGGCGGCTGTCAGACGGACCAGGTGAAGGGCGCTCTCCCAGGCCCTCTTCTCCATGACGGTGCCAGCCATCAGCGGCACGGATACCAGCGAGATGATCAGGGCCACCCCCACCATGAACTGGGTGATGTTGGAGGACAGGAACGCCCTGGAGGTGTACAGGAAGGACGCCAGCAGCGGCTGGACGGCGCGTTTCTCCAGCACGACCAGGACGAGGACCAGGAACACTCCACCGGCGACCAGGAGGTACGGGACGATCGACTCTCCGGAGAAGATGCTCCTCTGCGATAGCCCGATGCTGAGCACGGTGAGGGCCGCTCCAAGCACGAGCGCTCCGAAGTAGTCCATCCTGGCTGCAGGATTGGCGCGGTTCGGCAGGATGGCCAGGAGCGCTATGAGGAAGAGGCTCTGGGGTATGTCCAGCCAGAATATCCACCGCCAGCCCAGCAACTCGATGATGGCCCCTCCATAGAGTGGGCCCAGGACTGACCCGGCTTCAGCCGAGGCCGCCACGAGTCCTATCGCGACCCCCCTCTTCTCCGGCGACACTGCTGCTACGGCCATGGCCAGACCTATGGGGACCGTCGCCCCGCCTCCGAAGGCCTGGACTACCCTGGCGGACACCACCCATTCGAAGTTAGGCGCGAGCGCCACGAACGCCGATCCGATGGAGAAGACGACCAGCGCCGCGTGAAACATCCTGATCCGGCCGTAGACGTCGGACAGACGTCCTGCCAGCGGCATCGCCACGGTGTAGCTGATCAGGTATCCGGTCACGATCCATGACGCTCTGTCCAGGTCGGTAAGTGGGATCTCCAGGTCCACCATCACCGCAGGCAGGGCCGCAACTACCACGGTCTGGTCCAGGGCGGTCGAGAATACCCCCAGGCAGATGATCCCCAGCACCGCGGTCTGGGAAGAACGAAGTGAGGCGAGGCTGGACCCGACGGCGTTCACGACCCGGATAGATCAGGCGGTTGGATGTCGACAGGGGTGTTGATGTCCGTGATAGTCACCAGCCGCGTCGTTCCATCGGCGTCATCGTTGAAGAGTTTGCCGCCTATCCTGAACTGTTGCACCTCATGCGAGGCCTCGTCGAACCAGAAGGTCAGCGTGATCGGATTACCCGGGTCCACCGATCTGATGAGGTTCAACATATCCTCGGAGACGACATCCCCTTCCAAGCGGATCGATTGGACTCCCCCTACGGACTCCCTGCCTGCGATGGCCGGGTCCCTGAGAACGGATAGCAACTCGCTCAATGTAGCGCCCAGCCCCCCGAAGTTGAAGGGCACCTGGTCTACGGGCAGAGGGGCCCATGGCGCATCCTGGGAGAACTTCATGAACGCCTGTTCCCCGGACGCCACTATCTCGACTTCCACGAATCCCAGGCCGGGGGCCACGGCACCCACCACGATCCTGGCGCTGTCGGGAGACTTGATCTCTCCCTCGACGGTCTTGAGCGTCATTCCGAAGAATTTGGCCCCGGACTCCATCTCGTCGACCATCTGGAACCTTGCCGTCGACAGAGAGGCCAGTTCCTCCCCCGCACTGGAGAGCACGCTGTTCAGATCGGGAGTGGGCGTAGGGGTAGGCGCGGCAGTGGGCGTGGGTTCCGAACCACACGCGGCCGCCAGAAACATGAGACCCGCCGCTAAGGCAATGGTCCACAACCCGAAACTCCGTATCGTTCGGGTAAATGGAGCAAGTACCCTCATCATGCGGCGCACGGTATCACCCGTGAAAGGCACGGGCAAGCGCCTTCCGAGCCTCGTCTCTACGCCTTCCTGAAGCGCCAGCCGTACATGATGCTGCCGTAGTAGTTGAACGATCGTTTCGCTGCGGGGTCGTCGAAGGGGTAGTCCGCGCCGAGTTGTCTCGCGGTGGCGAGCCCGGAGACGAAGCAGGTCTCCTGGCTGTTGACCAAAGTATGGGCGCCGCAATGCCATGTCCGCCGCTTGCCCTGGATGCAGCGGAACAGGTTGACGAGCAGCACGACGTGGCGCACGTCATGGACGATGTGCTGGAACCACCACCTCTTGACGACCTTTCGCTCATCGATGGGGCTTACCGGGTTGTAGGTCACCAGGCACGGCTTGTCGGACCGGCTGGCCCACGGCTGCTGGTTGTGCATGATGTACGTGATCTCGTAGTTGTCCGGTCTCGCGCCGTACTGCTCGATGTGATTGCTCCGCGTTGCCAGGGCATTAGCCTCGTTGTCGGGGAGGACCGAGGAATCGGAGTGGACGACTGTGTGGTTGTGCAGTTCGCTCTCGTAACGTACCGACGAGAGGATGTAGCGTTCGAGGAACGTGGGTTTGTCGAGGACCATCAGCGTCTGGTTCGCATTGCATGCAAGGATCACGTCGTCGAACGTCTCCTGTACGCCGTCATGGTCCTCGACCACGACGCCGCCCGTCTGTCGGTACACCTTCCGGACGGGCCGGCTGAGGTAGATCCTGTCGCGGAAACCGGCTGTCAGGGCCTCGTAGATGCGCCGCGTCCCCTGGTCCCACGTCCACATGGGCGTGGCTTTCTCGATGTCGAAGAAGTCGAGGTACCGGGCAAAGAGCGCGGCGGGCATATCGAACACGTTCGTCGCCATCAGGAAGTTGACGAACATGGGCTTCAAGACCTTGTACCGGAAGTCCCCGGAGAACCCTCCCAGGTTCAGGACCGTCCCCATGCTGATGTAGTTGAACGGGTTGAGGACGTTCAGGCACTTGGACCGGGAGCGGGTCAGCCGCCCGAACCAGTGCAGGCGCCGCAAGAGCCGCTGGAACTTCGCTATCTCGGACTGCAACTGCCCCCTGATGTCGGAATCGAGATCGTGGGCGTAGACCTGGTCGCCGTACTTCACGCTGTAGCTGAACCTCGTGTCGACCAGTTCAATGCCGAACCGCTCCAACAGCAAGAGGACGTGGTGATACACGGACGGGATGCATGCGGTAACGGAGATGTCGAAAGGGATCGAGCTCCCATCGTCCTGGGGCATGTCGGCGGTGACGGCGTTGCCGCCGATCTGGTCCCGGGCCTCGAACAGGCGAAAGTCAAAGCGGTCCGGGTGATGATGGAACGCCCATGCCGCTCCCAGCCCCGAAACACCTCCACCTATTATGGCGATGCGCCGTCGCCTTCTACCTGTCTCCTCGGTTGCCATGGCCTCCTGTCCTGTCATTATGGTTGGCCGCTGGCTGGCCTACCCTCTGGGGGTCCCGTGGGCGTCGCTACACTATATGGCCCTTATCGTGAGCAGCAACGGGCAGGGAGAGCCGATTGCCCTTCTCGCAACCTGACCATAAGATGCACGTCGCAACCCGGCGGGCAACGGTCTGGAGAGAGCCGTCGCGCCGCGGTGCCGGACAGCCCCGGCAGCGAATCGTTCTAGCGGAGGGCCCCATGGAGGTCAACACGCGCTGGGTCGATCTCCCGTCCGAAGCAGGGAGCATGGCGGTGTTCGTGGCCGAACCCGATACCGCGGAAAAGCTCCCCGGCCTCGTCTACTTTCACGTGCTGCCCGGTCTGAACGCTCAGCACCGGTCTATGGCGGTGCGCCTGGCAGCCGAGGGCTACGTGGTGGCGGCGCCTGACCTCTACCACCGGCTGGGATATCGGACGGAGTTCGATTTCCCCCGGGAACGCGAACAGGCCTACGAGGCCCGCCGGACCATCTCACAGTTCGGCCTCGCCGCGGACAGCCGCGGAGCCCTGAATTACCTGCGAGAGCACCCCGGGGTGGATGTTGAGCGCATAGGGGTGATCGGCTTCTGCATGGGCGGAATGGTGGCGTACCTCGCAGCCGCGCTCAACCGGGACGTACGAGCGTCGGCCGTCATCTATGGCACAGGTATCGCGCGTACCGAGCCCTCGCCGCGCACACCCATCACCCCACTGGAGTTGGCCGAGGGGATCAGCGGTCCGATGCTGTGGATGTCAGCCCAGGGCGACCAGGTAGTCCCACCAGAGGATGCAGAGACCTTCCGCCAGCGGATGTCAGCCTTGGGAAAAACGTTCGAGAGCCACTTCTACAACGATGAGAGCGTGGGGCACGCCTTCTTCGACGAGGACATCCCGGAGTTCTACCACGCCGCAGCGGCCGAGTGGGGGTGGCCGCTGATAGTCGACTTCCTCGACCGGCACCTGGGGCTCCCGATCGGAACCTAGCTACTCCACGAGGAAGCCCATGCGCCTGCGGGACAGGACCATCATCGTAACCGGCGCCGGGCGCAATATCGGCGAGGGCATCGCCCATACGCTCGCCGACGAGGGCGCGCGTGTCGCGGTAGTGGACATCATCCGGGAGCGCGCCGAGGCTGTCGCCGGCGCCATCAACTCCCAGCACGGCGCTGCCGCGCTCCCGATAGCCTGCGACGTCACGAACAGCGCGGACGTTCAGGCGATGGTGGCCAGGGTTGTCGACGCCTGGGGCGACATCTACGCCCTCGTAAACAACGTCGGCGTCGTCGACCGGAAGGACATACTCGAGACCGACGAGGGTGAGTGGGACAGGGTCATCAACATCTCTCTGAAGAGCGTCTTCCTCGTCTCCAAGTACGTCGCCCAGCGCATGGTCGACCAGGGCAGCGGCGGACGGATCATCAACATCGGCTCAACCTCCGGGCTGTCAGGACGATCGAATGCCGTCGCTTACCCCTCCGCGAAGGCGGGCGTCTATAACCTCACGCGCTCGCTCGCCATCCAGCTCGGCCCACACGGCATCAGGGTCAACACTGTCACGCCCAACCGCATACTTACCGAGGCCGAGCCTGGCGCGCCCCCGAGGACATGGCAGGTCACCAATCTGGTGGGAAGGCAGGGCACCCCGCAGGACGTTGCGGCCGCCGTCGTCTTCCTCGCCTCCGACGAGGCCGATTTCATCACCGGCTCTGACATCACCGTGGACGGTGGGGTCCGCGCCGGGTAGGAGCGATGACGGACGAGCAGCGGCTCTGACGCTCAACCAGGATTGCTCGACCTCGCAGAACGCGCAGACCTCGCCTGCAAGGGCGCCGCTCTGTAATCCGAGAGACGTGATGACTCCGACCGTCATCGTGCGGGGTGGGAGGATACGTGGCTATCGGTATGGTTATTTTCGACTTCGACGACACTCTGGTGGAGACGCTGCCCGACCGTGTCGCAACGCAACGCTCTGCAGCTCGTCCTCAGCCACCGAGTTATGAAATGAGTAACGGGTGGTGGACCTGGGGGGATTCGAACCCCCGGCCTCCTCAATGCCATTGAGGCGCGCTCCCAACTGCGCCACAGGCCCACTCTTGGGAAGGACCGGAAGCACCGGCCCGGCATGGGAGCAGGATAGCATCGGCCTCACCCCTTGAACAAGGCACTCACGACGCCGAACGGCATCGACCTCTCCCGGTTGTAGCGCGGCGCACCGACGCATCTGTAGGATGCGGGTGCAGTATCACTACAGACGGAGGCCCCTGATGGCGTTGAACGTTCGCAGGGTGGTAACCGGCCACGACGACAACGGGAAGGCCGTCGTGTTCATCGATGACACGGCCAGCAACAAGCGCGTCCCGCGACCCGGCGTCGAAACCGTGCTCGCTTGGATGACCGACTCGAACCCGGCGGATCTCATTGGGCGCGAGGACCTCGGCGCGCGCACCGTGGAGCGTCCGCCGTCCTACCGCGGCACCATCTTCCGCATCATCGAGTTCTCACCCGGCAACGAGTACGACATGCACGTCACGCCCACCATCGACTACGCGGTCGTGATGTCCGGCGAGATCGACATGGAAATGGACGACGGAGTTGAGGTGCACCTGCAGGCGGGTGATGTACTGGTGCAGCGGGCCACGGTGCACAACTGGGTGAACCGGGGCGACGCACCGTGCGTCATCGCGTTCGTACTGATAGACGCGCAGCCGTAGCGTCGCGCTGCTCCCTGGTCAAAGCCAACCGCTCCCTGACAGCGTCGTCGCGAACTGCGCGCGGCACAGTTCCGCGTAGCGGCCGTCCAGTGCCATCAACTCGGCATGCGTCCCGCGCTCGACCACTCTGCCCTCGTCGATGTACAGGATCACGTCCGCCGCCAGTACCGTCGAGAGCCGGTGTGCGATGACGATCGTCGTACGGCCCTCGGTGAGCTCGGCGAGCGCCATCTGCACCGCCCGCTCCGAGTGTGAATCGAGGGACGACGTGGCCTCGTCGAGTATCAGGATACGGGGGTCTTTCAGCAGCATCCGAGCGATAGCCATGCGCTGCTTCTCGCCGCCGGAGAGCCGGTAGCCCCGCTCCCCGACCACGGTGTCGAAACCGTCCGGGAGGCGCTCGACAACGTCCAGAACGGACGCGGCGCGACAAGCCTCCACCATCTCCTCGTAGGTCGCATCCGGGCGCGCGATCCGCATGTTGACGCCTACGGTGTCATGGAACAGGAACGTCTCTTGGGAGACGTACCCTATCTGCCCTCGCAGCGATTCCAGGGTCAGGCCTCTGATATCGACACCGTCGAGCAGCACCCTCCCGTGCGTAGGGTCGTACAACCGCGGTATGAGATAGGTCGTGGTCGTCTTTCCCGCTCCGCTGGGCCCTACCAGCGCCACCATCTCGCCCGGGTTCACTTCGAACTCCAGTCCGTCCAGTGCTCGCTGGCCCGGGGTGTACTCGAGAACGACACCCTCGAAGGCGAGTCTTCCCGGCGTATCCGCTATGGCCACCGCGCCGGGCGCATCCGCGATATCGGGTTCGAGGTCCAGGTACTCGAAGATGCGCTCGAAGTACGCGGCGGACGTCACCACGTCCACGTGCAGCGACATCAGGTCCGTTGCCGGCGTGTAGAGGCGGCTGAGGAGGGCAACGAAGGCCACGATCGTCCCGATGGTCAGTGAGCCGGAGATTACCTGGCCTCCGCCGAACCAGTAGATGACCGCCGGGCCGCCGGTCGTCACGATGAACAACAGCATGAAGTACCAGCGCCCCACCAGCGCCTCGCGGACCTGCAGCTCCATCAGTTCCCAGTTCTCGCGTTGGAACCGCGCCTGCACCTCCCGCTCCCGGGTGAACGTCTTGATGAGCATGAGCCCGCTGATGCCCAGGCTCTCCGCCATCAGCGAGTTCACCGCGGCGCTCCGCTGCTGCCGCTCCGTGCGCAGCCGGCGGCGCAGTTTCCCAACGGTTACCGTCGGGATGATCAGCCAGGGCAGCACCATCAGCGAAACGATGGTCAGACGCCAGTCGAGAGCGAGCATCGTCACCAGGGTTGTCGTCAGGATGAGCACGTTCTGCGAGATGGTCACGAGTGTGCCGGAGATGATGGTGTCGATGCCGGCTATGTCGCTCGTCAGCCGGGACATCAACTCTCCCGTCCGGGCCTCGGTGTAGAACCGCAGCGAGAGCGACTGCAGCCGCGTAAACATCCGCAGCTTGAGGTCGTACATGATCCGCTGGCTGACGACGGTGTTCAGGTAACTCCGGAGCACCCCGATCAGCCCAAGCGCCACGGCTGCTCCGAACAAGCCTGCGGAGAGCCCCAGCAGGAGAGGTCTGTCGTTTCCCGCGATCGCGGAGTCGATGATCCCCCGCACGAGGAGCGCTGGCACGAGCCCGATGAACGCCGCTGCCGCAACGGTCGCGAGGATGAGTACGAGCCGGAACCAATAGGGGGCCAGGAATCCCAATACGCGCCGGAGGTTTCCTCTTCCGAGGGCGCTCTGTGACTTTATGGGGGCGACTCTTCCGTGGCGCATGGGTTCAGTATACGGACTGCGGCCTGCGCGCTCGCTCCTGCTGAAGGAGCCCGGGAGCGGGCGACGGGTCGGGAATCGTTACAGGCGCGTAACGCCCGCGTAACAGTACCGCAACAGATATCCCGCTAAATGGAAGCAAGCCTCGTGTGCCGCGGTGCCGTGTGGGGGCAGTGCCGCTGCGGCGTCTGTGGGAGGGGTGTCCGGACGCGGCACCCGGCCCTCTCTCGCAGGCGACCCGCGCCCTCAAGCGCCCGCCGAGAGATCGACCGGCTTGCCGTGCGGAGTGTTGAGGTACGCCCTGCGCCACGCCTCCTTGCGGTCGGACGCCTCAGCGTCTGAAACGAGGCCACGCTCCCTGCAGAGACGCTCGAGCGCGCGCAGCCAGTGCCGGTAGTACGTGTCCCCCAGGTCGGGGTCTCCCTCCCGCTGCGCCGAGCGTATCTCCTCGCTTAGCGTCGCCGCCCACTCGTCCCATGTGAATTGGCCCTCGCCGGAGAGTCGGACCGCGAGTGCGAACGCCGACGCCTCCCACGGTGCGCCAAACACCGGCCTGCCGTCGCCGCCAAGCGGGATGTCCCCCAGGTTGCCCATGCGGGTGAGCGGTTGCGTATCCGTCATGGCGCGGGCTCCAGGTAGTCCTCCCAGAGGTCGACGTAGACAACGCTGTTGGCGTCGGCTGACTCGCCCCACAGCTCGCTCGCGTCGAAGCACACGCTGTAGAGGTGGTGTCCCTCGTCCACGCCCTCCGCGCTCAGGTCCGGGTACACCTGGGAGCCGTAGTGCTCGTGTACTGTGCCGACGTGGCCGCGAACGTACCGCGGCTCGCGGGTGTGGCCGCGCGGGTGACGGTTGAGCGCGCGCACGCGGTCGCCCGGCACGAACCGGGGCGGCGCCTGCGCGGGGCGGAGGTAGCTGGTGGTCATGATGGGCACCGCCCGCACCTGCTCGGCGTTCACGACCCGCTCCATGATGCGATCCGGCACGGGCAGGGACGCCCTGCCCGTCTGCAGCTCCTCTTCCGAGACGAGGCCGGACGCCACCAACTGCTTCTGCAGCCCCGCGAACCAGCTCTCGTAGTAGGAGTTGGCGAGGTACTCGGCGGGGGGCAACTGCTCCCTGTTGTAGCGCGACTTGTCCAGGTTCCACAGGCCGAGGCGGCCGATGAGCCGGGTGATGCCGTATACCCGGCTCTCCCACTCCGCGTGGAAGACCGGCTCCTCGGACTCCGGCTCGGGATGCACCGGCCCGAACCCCTGCAGCCCGCCCATGTCGTGGACGCCGTTCATACCGTGCCTGCCGTTGCCGGATGCCGCGCCTGCTCCACGCCGACCATCGAGTTGCGCGTCACGAGGTCGAAGAGCTGCTCCTCGCTCCAGCCCTCGGTGCCTTCGGGCCGCTGCGGCAGCACGAGGTAGCGCATCTCGGAGGTCGAGTCCCAGACGCGCACCTCTTTCTCCTCCGGTATCTCCGAGCCGAACTGCCGCATCACGCCGCGCGGGTCGGCGACGGCCTGCGCGCGGTACGGCGCGGACTTGTACCACACGGGCGGCAGTCCCAGGAGCGGCCACGGGTAGCAGGAGCAGAGCGTGCAGACCACGAGGTTGTGCACGTCGTCCGTGTTCTCCACAACGCGCACCTGCTCGCCTTGCGACCCCACGTAGCCCATCGAGGCGATGGCTGCGTTCGGGTCGTCGAGCAGCCAGCGCTTGAACTCCTCGTCCGCCCAGGCATGCGCCACGACGTGCTTGCCGTTCGACGGGCCGATCTTGTCCTCGTACAGGTCGATGAGCGCGTCGAGCGCCTCCGGGTCGACGAGGCCCTTCTCGACGAGCAACGACTCCAGCGCCTTCACGCGCAGTTCGATGTCGGACGGCGGCTCAGTGTGGTCGTGGTCGTGATGATCATGGTGGCTCATGGTTCCTCGCTCCCTCCTTGTTCCTCGCCCAGAGTGTGCCAAGCATCCCGCCGCAGGTCAACGCTGCGACCCCGTATCCACCACAAGCACGCGCTCCCGCCCCGCGAGGTCCTGCACCGTGCGGCCGCGAGCGCCGGGGAAGCAGGCGGCAGCAACGCTGCTGGCTGCTGCGATCTGGCGCGGGTCCATCTCCATCACCAGCGCGCCGCCGGGCAGCAGGTGACCGCCCGCCTTGGCGAGCAGGCGGCGTATGAGCGCAAGCCCGTCCGCGCCGCCGTCCAGCGCCTCGCGGGGCTCGTAGCGGGACACCTCCGGCTCCAGCAGCGGAATCTCGTCCGACATCACGTACGGCAGGTTCGCCGCGACAACGTGTACGGGGCGCGGCAACGCCGCGAGCAGGTCGCTCTCCAGCACGTGGACACGCTCGCTCACGCCGTGGTTCGCCGCGTTGAGTGTGGTCAGTTCGAGCGCTCGCTGTGCAACATCGAGCGCGTAGACGACCGCATCCGGGCGCGCGATCGCCAGCGCGACGGCTATCGCCCCGCTGCCGCAGCCCACGTCGGTCAGCACGGGAGACGCTTCGCCATCGATGAGACGCAGCGTCTCCTCGACGACGGTCTCGGTCTCGGGGCGGGGGATGAGCACGCCTGGCCCGACGGCGATGGACAGGCCGTAGAAGTCGCGCGTGCCCATCAGGTAGGCGACGGGTTCGCGGTTGAGCCGCCGCTCGCAGAGCGCTTCGGCACGCTGCGCCTCCTGATCGGAGGGCGTATCGCGGAACGCGGCGTACAACGCAGCGCGGTCGATGCCGAGCGCCGTCGTCCAGATGAGGTCGGCCTCCAGCCGGGCGTCGCCGATGCCTGCGGCTTCGAGCCGCCGCGCCGTCTTCTGCACAAGGTGTGCGAGGGTTGGCGCAGGAGTGCGCCCTTCCGTCATTCCTGCAGAGGCAGGAACCTCGCTCGGTGCGTGTGGCTGCATCCCTGCTTCCGTCATCGCCGTCCGCTACGGCAGCAGCGCGCGTATCGCCGCGAGGTCCGGGGGAGCGGCGCCACGACACACAACCACCGCGTCGTCGAATCCGGCGTCCGCGAGCCGTTGCAGGCGCGCCGCCGCATCCGGGGGCGCGCAGCGCAGGTGATAGGCGTTCTCCGTATCCCGCAGCCACTCCGTCGGCGCATCCAGGTCGAGCGAGATGTTGGTGACGACGGCGCGTTGGCCTCCGGCCTCGCGATAGCGGTCGAGCCCTTCCTTGAGCGTGTTGTACCCGGAGAAGAACGCCGACGCTATCCAGCCGTCGTAGTCGTTCGCCGCAGAGGTGATCCATCGCGGCCCCGCCCAACTGCCGATGAGCACCTGCGGCCCGCCGCGCACCGCGCTGGACGGAGCGAGGTTCACGCCGTCCACGGTCTCGCCGTTCCACAGCCGCCGCATCGTCGCCAGCCCGTCGCGCAGCAGCGTCATCCGGTCCTCGAACCGCTTGCCGACCGCCTCGAAGTCGCCGCGCGTCGAGCCGGAGCCGACCCCCAGCAGGAGACGCTCGCCGCAGACCACCTGCGCGGTGAGGACGCGGTTCGCGAGTTCGACCGGGTGGCGCAGCGGCACCTGCAGGATGCCGAGACCTACCTCGACGCGCTCGGTCGCCGCTGCCGCGACCGCCGCGCCCATGAGCGGGTCGAGCGACATCCGCCCGCGCCCGATCGAGTCGAAGAACCAGACGCTGTCGAAACCGTTCGCCTCCGCCGCTCGTGCGCCTTCCGAGAGCACATCGCCCGCCGGGTCGCTGCCGAATTCGATGGGTAGCGCTATGCCGAGTCTCATCGTTCGTTCGCTCCTTGCTTACGCCTGCCCACTACGGCAGCGGCGGCCACTCCCGGACGAGCCGCCCCTTGCCCTCGATGCTGAACGCGCCGCCCAGTTGCGAGGCGACGGACCAGAGCATCGCGGGGTTACTCGCGACGACGGGCAGGCCGAACTCGGCCTCCATCTCGTCTATGACCGGCAGCGGGTTCAGCACCGCGCCCTGGAAGTAGAGCGCCTGCACGCCGTCAGCCGCCTGCACCGCGCCGCGCGCCATGTCGAACACGACGCTCGCATCGAGGTCGACCGCCTCCTGCTCGCTGTTGAAGCCGAGGTCGGCCAACTGCACGTCGAACCCTGCCGCGGTGAGGTGCGGCACGACGAGCGAGTTCATATACGCGTCGAACGGGGTCAGCAGCAGGATGCGGCTCGCGCCGAACGCCCGCAGCGCATTCTCGCCCGCGCCGAGCGCCGTGGTGAACGGCACGTCCAGCGCGTTCGCCAGGCGGGCGCGTAGGCCGGGGTTCTGCACTTCGACCGGCGCGCCGGGGACGATGACGCCCTGCCAGCCGGACTCGCGCGTCTGAGTAACGGCGCGCTCGACGATGGCGTCGGCGCGCCCCGCGAAGTCGGTGAGCGCGGTGCGCAGGACGCCGAGGTCCACCATCTCCAGATCGATGCCGGGAGGGATCATGGCGGCGAACTCGTCGTAGTGGGTGTTTCCCGCGCCGGGTTTGATGAACCCTATCTTAAGCTCGCCGTCGGCCATGGGTGCGCGCCTCCTCGCTTGGTGACCGCACTATACGACACAGGCGGGAGAAGAAGTACGACGGGCGCGCTACGACGGCTTGCGAGCGTGTATGAAGTACATCGGGGAGAAGATGCCGAGGCGGCCTGCCTCGATCATCCCATCCGCGCAGAGGTCCAGGGTCTTCGCCACGCGAAGCGATCCCCGGGGCACGACGTGGAGCGCCTCCAGCACACGCAACGAGTTGTTCGTGATACTGCGCCCTACCCTTGAACTGCGGAAGCTCGCCAGCGAGAGCCCTGAGCCGGCCAGCGGCTGGTACCAGGGGACTGACGGACCGGTCTGCTCCGCGAGGTCCCGTGTCCCCAGTACGTCGAACCCCACCGAACGAAGCGCATCGTCGATCGTCTGCTTGTCGTCGATGACGAGCAGGCCGCCCCCCAGCTGGATGTCGGCCTTGAGCCTGCGGTGCGTTGGGTTCTCGGCGTCGAAGCGTTCGGTCATGCGGTATTCGTACGCCGCGAAGGACGCGCCCGGTTTGAGCAGGCGGAAGATCTCCTTGTAGATGCTGACCTTGTCCGGCGCGCAGCAGCTTGCCTCGATGGAGTACGCGGCGTCGAACGACTCGTCGGGGGCATCGACGTGCAGGAAGTCGCAGTGCAGGAAGTCCGCCAGGTCAGAGAGCCCGGCTTCCGCCGCCAGTATCCGGGCCCGGTCGAGTTGGTAGCTGTTGCTGTTGACCCCCACGATGCGTGCGCCGGAAAACCGGGCGATCTCCATCAGCGGTCCGCCGACGCCGCAACCGATGTCAGCTACGGACATCCCGGGACCGAGTCCGAGTGTGTGCGCGATGTAGTGCTCGTGCCGCGCGATCGATGCCCTGAAACTCTCTCCGGGGACACGAGGGGCAAAGTGGAACGACCTGCCCCACCCATACTCGAAGAAGTCCGTGACCAGGTCGTAATAGAGATTGTTGACTTCCTTATGATCCCCCTCGATGCCTCCCGATCCGTCGCGCTCGGCTTCCCTGAAGCGGTCTTCGTATTCGCGGAGGCTCGGGGCGACGCCGGCAGTCCTTTCCTTGTCCTTCAAGAGGCTGGAGAGTCTGATGGCCATCGAATGCTCCCTGGGCGGACTCTGACGCTCACTATACGACACACTGCACGGGAAGGAGTATGGAACGCGCACTTCCTCAGGGAAGGCCGCGTGCATCGATTGACTGGTCGATGCTGTGATGCGATGATGCTCTTATGCGGACGACCCTGACCATAGACGACGACGTGCTGGCAGTGGCGCGTGCGCTGGCTGACCGGGACGGCAGCAGTCTCGGCAGCGCGCTTTCGGAACTCGCTCGGCGCGGCTTCAAGGGTGCGGCTATCGCATCGGATGAGGACGCAGTCGTATTCCGCGTACCCGCCGATGCCGAGCCATTCACCAGCGAAGACGTATACCGCACGTTGGCCGATTGGCCGTGACCGCCCTGCTGGACGTCAACGTCCTGGTAGCGTTGGCCTGGCCCAACCACGTGCACCACGAGGCAGTCCTGTCGTGGTTCAAGGGACAGCGAGAGGCGGGTTGGGCAACCTGCGCGCTGACTGAGGCCGGCTTCGTTCGAGTCTCTTGCAACCCGTCGGCGGTCCGGTATGCCGTCACGCCCACCGATGCCATCGCGCTGCTCGGAGAGCTCACGCGACTGGGGGCACACTCGTTTTGGTCACTCGACCATTCTTTGCTTGACCTGCCCGAGGCGGTGGCAACCCGCCTACAGGGGTACCGTCAGATCACGGACGCCGTCCTGCTCGCCACAGCCATACGACATGGGGGGCAACTCGTCACGCTCGACAACGGGCTGGCGCAGCTGATCAGCGCGAGCGAACGCCGGGCGCTTTGCGTACTCCCGGTGTGAAGCAGGACGTCAACCGCGCCCGGCAGCGTCTATGTGAACCGCTGGGCACGAGCGCACTTTAGCGCGCCGCCCTGGCGCGGGCGCGGTTGACGCGGTACCGCTCGTCCGGGTCCAGGATGCGCTTCCGCATCCGGATGCTCTTCGGCGTCACTTCCACGAGCTCGTCGTCACTGACGAAACCGAGCGCTTCTTCCAGGCTGAACCGTACGGCGGGTGCGAGCCGCTCGACGATCTCCTGCGTCGCGGAGCGCATGTTGGTCATCTTGCGCTCCTTGCAGACGTTCAGGTCCATGTCGCGCTCCCGGTTGTGCCGCCCCACGATCATGCCCTGGTAGACCGGCGTCTGCGGCTCCACGAACGTCTCGCCCCGCTCCTGCGCATTCTGCAGGCCGTACGTGACGGCGACGCCGCTCTCCGCTGAGACGATGGCTCCGGCGCGCGACGGCTTCGCCTCGCCGCTCACCGGCTCCATGCCGGAGAGCTCCGTGCTCATCTGGCCGTTGCCGCGCGTGGCGCGCATGAAGAAGCTCTGGAAACCGATCAGGCCGCGCGTCGGCAGCCGGAACTGCAGTCGCACGCTGCCGGAGCCGTCGCTCTGCATGTCCACCATCTGCGCGAGGCGCGACGCAAGCTCCTGCGTGACTGGGCCGATGTAGTCGTCGCGCGTTTCGAGGAAGAGCAGCTCGTAGGGCTCGTGCACCTTCCCGTCGATGACACGAGTGACGGCTTCGGGGCGGGAGACCTGGAACTCGATTCCCTCCCGCCGCATCTTCTCGATGAGGACGGAGAGGTGCAGTTCGCCGCGCCCGCTCACGAGGAACTCGTCGGCGCTGTCGGTGCGCTCCACGCGCAGCGCCACGTTCGTCTGCAGCTCACGCTGCAGACGGTCCCACAGCATGCGGGACGTCGCGTACTGGCCCTCACGGCCCGAGAACGGCGACGTGTTGACGCTGAACGTCATCCGCACCGTGGGCTCTTCCACCCTCATCCGCTCCAGGGGCTCCGGCGACGCAGGCGAGGCGACCGTGTCGCCGATGCGGACGCCCCGCAGGCCGGAGAGCGCCACGATCTCGCCGGCCGACGCCGAGTCGATCGGATGCCGCGCGAGGTCGCGGAACGTGAACAGCCGCTCCACTCGGTACGGGGCCGCGCTGTCCTCCTGCCCGAGCAGCACGACCTGCTCGTCCTTCGCGATGCGCCCCCGCGAGACGCGCCCGACCGCGATCTGACCGAGATGGTTGTCGTAGTCCAGCGCCGCCACCAGCATCTGCAACGGCGCATCGGGGTCTGCCACGGGCGGCGGCACACGCTCGACGATGGCGTCGAACAGCGGCCCCATATCCCTCGGCGTGTCCGTCTCCTCGGCGAGCGCGTACCGGTTGCGCGCGGACGTGTACAGCACAGGGAAGTCGAGCTGGTCGGGGTCTGTCGCGAGCTCCAGGAAGAGGTCCTGCACTGCGGACAGTGCGGCGGCAGCGTCCGCCGTGGGCCGGTCGATCTTGTTGATGACGAGGATGGGGCGCAGCCCTTGTTGCAGCGCAACGCGCAGCACGTAGCGCGTCTGCGGCATCGGCCCCTCGACCGCGTCGACGACGAGCAGGCAGCCGTCGGCCATATTCACGACGCGCTCGACCTCGCCGCTGAAGTCGGCGTGGCCCGGCGTGTCGATGATGTTGACCGTCACGTCGCCGTACCTGATGCCGGTGTTCTTGGCGAGGATCGTGATCCCGCGTTCGCGCTCCTGCGGGTCCGAGTCCATGATCAGTTCGTCGACCTGCTGGTCCGGGCGGAAGACGCGGCTGTAGCGCAGCATCGCGTCGACGAGGCTCGTCTTGCCGTGGTCGACGTGCGCGACGATGGCGATGTTGCGGAGGTGGGACTGGGCTGTTGCTGTCATGTGCCGTCCGTGCTGTACATGCGTCGGCGCCCGCCGTTGCGGACGCCGCTCGATGACCGGGGTTCCGTGCGGCTCATAGGATACCGCACCGGGAGCAGGCGCGTGGGGCAGAGGTGCCGCGGTGATAGTCCTGTTGTCATCAACCCGCGAATGCGAAGCATGACGAGGGGAGAAGCGCGGGCTATACTGCGCCCCACCGCACGGGGGAGGCGCAGCATGGCGGAACAGTTCCGGGTTATCGACAGCGATACGCACGTCGACGAGACCGACGACACGTGGGACTTCATCGCGCCGGAGGACGAGGCCTACAAGCCTACGACGCAGTACCCGTCCAACCCGGACCCGAACCGTCCGCCGGTCCGCTATTGGCTCGTGAACGGCAAGCGCAAGCACCGCCGCATCCGCGACGACGGCAAGAGCGGCACGCCGCTCGAGGCGCGCGAGCTGCTGGACGTGCAGACGCGCCTCCGCCACATGGACGAACTCGGCACCCAGACGCACGTCATCTACCCCTCGCTCTTCCTCGTTGAGCCTGCGGACTCGGCGGAGGCCGAGCTCGCCATCACCCGCAGCTACAACCGCTGGCTGGCCGACCGCTGCGCGCAGTCGCACGGGCGGCTGCGCTGGGTGTGCGTCCCGCCGGTGCGCAACATGGAAGCCGCGCTGGAGGAGTTGCGCTTCGCCAGGGACAACGGCGCGTGCGGCGTGCTGAAGAAGGGCGACTTGGAAGCCGACAAGTGGTGCGTCGACCCGTACTTCTACCCACTCTACGAAGAGGCTGAGCGGCTGGACCTGCCCATCTGCTTCCACCTCGGCTCCGGCACGCCGGACTACACCCCCGCGCGGGAACTCTCGTACGGGGCGTTCATCAAGCTGCGGATGCCCGCCATCCACGGCATCTACTCGCTCATCCTCCACCGTGTGCCGGACAAGTTCCCGAAACTCCGGTTCGGCTGCATCGAGTCCGGCGTCTCGTGGGTGCCGTTCGTCGACTACGACCTGCGCCGCAGGCTCGCCCGCAGCCAGGAGTCGAACATCAGCACTGACCCGGCATTCGAGCTGCCGGACGACATCTTCAAGGCCAACCGCATCTACGTGACGGTCCAGGTTGACGAGGACCTGCCGTACGCCTTGCGCTACATCAGCGAGGACAACCTGCTCGCGGGCTCCGACTACACGCACCAGGACCAGTCCAAGGAGTTGGAGTTCCAGAAGCTCCTGCAGCAGCGCGCCGACAACGGCGACATCCCGCAGTCCACCGTCGACAAGATCCTCTACGACAACCCCAAGGCGTTCTACGGGCTGTAGGCGAGCCATGACCACCAACGCCCGTCCTGTCCCCGTTCCTGACCCGGAGTCGCAGCCCTACTGGGATTCCGCGGCGCGGCATGCGCTGGAGCTGCCGTACTGCGACGCCTGCGCGCGCTACGTCTTCCCGCCCCGTCCCGCCTGCACGCGCTGCCTCGGCGCGCTGCGATGGGTCGCGGCGAGCGGAAGCGGCACGGTCTACTCCTACGCCGTCATGCACGAGAGCTACATGCGCGGCTTCGACCCGCCCTACCTCGTCGCGCAGATCGAGCTCGACGAGCAGCCGGGGCTGCGCCTCACCACGAACCTCATCGACTGCGAACCGGACGACGTGCGCATCGGGATGCGGGTGGAGGTCGCGTTCGAGGACCGTGGCGAGGGCGTCGCCGTCCCGCAGTTCCGCCCCGCCTCCCCAGGAGGCGCCTGATGGACCCGGCCCTCCGCAACAGGACGGCCATCGTCGGCGTCGGCTACACGCCGATGGAGCGCAAGTCCGGGCGCAGCCTTCCGGACGTCGCGATGGAAGCAGCGCGGAACGCCATCGCCGACGCTGGTCTGACGCCGGCCGACATCGACGGCTACGCCGGCACGCCGAAGGCGCCCAACGCCTCCGCGCTCCACTGGGACGGCGTCGACGAGGTGAGTGAGCGCTTCATGGCAAGCGCGCTCGGCCTCAATCTGCGCTGGGCGTCCGACTTCAACCGGGGCGTCGTGGGAGACGCCGTGGCGGCGGCGATACAGGCGCTGGTCACGGGTACGGCGAACTACGCGCTCTGCCTGCGCGCCATGTACGAGCGACCCGGTGTGCGCTACGCGGCCTCCGAGTCGTCCGCCTCGGGTGGACCGGAGCAGTACACCGCGCCGTACGGCGTCGGCATCGGCGCGATGGCGATGTGGCTGCAGCGCTACATGCACGACTACGGCGCGACCCGCGAAGAGTTGTTCGACGTCGTCGGCGCCCTGCGCAGGCACGCGCAGCTCAACCCGTACGCCTACTGGCGCGGCAAGCCGCTCTCGCTCGACGATTACCTCTCATCCCGCTGGGTCTATGAACCGATGTGCCTCTACGACTACGACATCCCGGTCACGGGCGCCGGAGCCGTCGTGCTGACGACCGCCGACCGCGCGACCGCCCTGCCGCACAGGCCCGCCTACATATCCGGGTTCGTCAGCACACGCGAGCGCGGCGACGCCATCTTCGAGGCGTCCGGCATCGGGCGAGAGGCCGTGCAGGCCGCGCAGCTGTACGACGGCTTCAGCCCTGTCGTCTGGATATGGCTGGAGGCGCTCGGGTTCGCGGGCAGAGGCGAGGCGCACGAGTTCACCCGCGACGGGCGCACCGGGCCCGGTGGCGCGCTCCCGGTGACGACGTTCGGTGGCAGCCAGGGCGAGGGTCGGCTGCACGGCATGGGACACGTGCGCGAGGGCGCGATGCAGGTGATGGGCCGCGCAGGCGAGCGCCAGGTGCCGGGGCTGGAGAACTGCCTCGTCGCGCTCGGCTTCGACGCTGTCCCCAGCTGGGTGTTCATGCTGAGCACGGGCTGACCGGAGTGTGGACCTCATGCCCCCGCTGGACGGCATCCGCATCATCGCCCTGACGGGCGAGCGCGGCGCGTACTGCGCGAAACTGCTCGCCGACCTGGGCGCGGACGTGTTCGACGTCGAACCGCCCGGCGGCTCGTCCGAGCGCCGCCTCCCGCCGTTCCTGCGCTCCGACCCCTCTGTGAGCCTGCACTTCCTCCACTTCCATCGTGGCAGGCGGAGCGTCGTGCTCGACCGCGAGACCCCCGAGGGATACGACACGTTCGAGCGGCTCGTGGCGTCGGTAGACGTGCTCGTCGAGGACGAGTCGTCCCCGCCGCTCGACCACGAAGCCCTCAGGGCCATCAACCCCGGCCTCATCCACGCACGCATCTCCGGCTTCGGCGCGAGCGGGCCCCGGGCGAACTGGAAGTCGTCCGACCTCGTGGCGCAGGCGGCGGGCAGCCTGATGTACCGCATGGGCTTCCCGGAGGACCCGCCGAACAGCATGGGCGAGGGCTTCGCGCACCACCAGAGCTCCGCCCACGCGGCGGGAGGCATCCTGCTCGCGCTCGCGCGCCGCGACGCCACCGGCGAAGGCGGTTTCGTGGACGTGTCGCTGCAGGAGGGCATCGCGCTCATGCAGTACGACGTCATGCCGATGTACGTCACGCACAGGACGCTCATCAAGCGCGCGGGGCACGGCCAGGGCTCCAGCGGCAAGCGCTACCGCCGCATCTGGGAGTGCAACCCCGGCCTCGTCCGCTTCCAACTGCTCAGCCAGAGCTCCGACCGGGAGTGGCCGCTGCTCCTGGACTGGCTCGAATCGCACGGCCACGGCGAGGGGCTGCGGGACGAGCGCTGGCTCGACCCGGCGGCGCGGACGGCGGGCCTCAACGAGTTGGAGCCCGTTTTCGACCGCTTCTTCCGCACGATGGACGCCCGAACGCTCATGCACGAGGCGCAGGACCGCGGCATCATGCTCATGGCGTTCAACAGCGTCGGCGAGCTCACCACCGACCCCCAACTCGCGGGCGAGGGCTTCTTCCGCACCAGCCCCCACGACGGCGCGGCCCTCACCGACGCCGGCCCGCCCTATCGCTTCGCCGGAGGGCTCCGCGAGGGCGCGCCCGCCCCCGCGCTGGGTGAAGGGGAGCATGTCATTCCGAGCGGAGCGCAGCGAAGCCGAGGAATCTCTCAGGCGGCTGGCCGTACTTCCGAACGTCTCCCGAGAGATGCTTCGACTACGCCTCCGGCTCCGCTCAGCATGACAACCAGTGACGTGGGGCGAGGTGGTGAGGGTGACGCGGCGCGGAGAGCCGCGCGTCCCCTCGCGGGGCTGCGCGTCTGCGACTTCACCTGGGTCATCGCCGGGCCACTCCACACGAAGTGGCTCGCCGCCTATGGCGCGGAGGTCGTCAAGGTCGAGCGCTTCAAGAAGGGCGCGGCGCTCAACCGCGGCAACATGAGTCCGGACTCCGTCGTCAGCTTCAACAACCTGAACGTCGGCAAGCGCTCGCTCGCGCTCGACATGGGCTTCGAGGAAGCGCGCGACGCCATCGTGCGGCTCGTCGAGCGCAGCGACGTCGTCGTCGACAACTTCGGGCCGGATGTGCTGCCGAACTGGGGCTTCACGCCGGAGCGCCTCGCCGAGATCAACCCGCGCGTCATCACCATGAGCATGCCCGCGCTCGGCAAGACCGGCCCGCACCGCCTCTACAAGGGGCTCGGCTCCTATTTCCAGGCGCGCGCCGCGCTGGACGGCCTCATCGGCTATCCCCACCGCGACATCACGGACGTCGGCTTCGCCTACGCCGACACGACCTGCAACGCTGGCCACGCGCTCGTCGCGCTGCTCGCGGCGCTCCACCGGCGCAACGTCACCGGGCTCGGCGAGCACATCGAACTGCGTCAGCTCGAGTCCACCATCAACTACCTCGGCCCTGCGCTGCTGGAGTACGAGGCGAACGGCGAAGAGCCTGCGCGCACCGGCAGCCGCTCCAGTCACCTCGCTCCGCAGGGCGTCTACCGCTGTGACGGCGACGACCAGTGGTGCGCGCTCACCGTCGCCTCGAACGAGGAGTGGGCCGCGCTCGCACGCCTCATCGGACGCGACGCCTGGGCCAACGACGACCGCTTCGCCGACGCCGCAGGCCGCATGGCCTGCCACAACGAGATCGACGAGGCGATCGAAGCCTGGACTGCCCGGCGCGGTTCGCACGAAGCGGCGGAGGCGCTGCAGGCGGCGGGCGTTGCCGCGAGCGCGGTGCTGCACGCCGGCCAACTCATCGACGACGACCCGCAGATGGCGAGCCGCGGCTTCTACCGCCGCTTCCCGGACGGCGGCGTCGTGGAGAGCGCACCGTTCATCCTGAGCGACGCGGAGCCGCACTTCCCGTCGGCGTCCGCCCCCGACTACGGCGAGGGCACGCGCTACGTCCTCTCCGAGGTCCTCGGCCTCGACGACGCCACCGTCGCGCAGATGTTCGAGAGCGGCGCTGCGGGGGAGTGAGTAGTCCCCTCTCCTGGGGGGAGAGGGTCAGAGCCTGCCTCGCACTTGATGCGGGGGTGAGGGCCCTTGGGGCGTGGAGCGGGGTGTCTGGTCCCTTCTCCCTTGAGCGGAGAAGGCCAGGATGAGGGTGAACCGGCGGGGTTCGGGGCCGGGCGACCAGCGGACCACGGCCTCTCTCAGGCGCGGCGGCGGGCGCGGGGGTAGACGGGAGCAGGCGCATCCGGGCCGATCTTCTCCTCCGCTGCGGTCAGCCGCTCGAGAAGGTCGGCGGCTCCCGTCAAGAAGCGCCTGATCTCAGGCTCACGCATCTCATCCTCGTAGTAGTTCACGTGCATGGCCTGCGCAGCCTGGTACAGGAGGAATATCAGATCGTCGCCGCTCAGTTCCGACAGGTGCTCGGCAAGCACTGCGTTATGGCTGTGGGTCCGATGACGCCATCCATGCTTGCGCGAGATCGCCTTGAGAGCGTGCACCACCGCCCCCCAGCCCTTCTCGGAAGCCTGGAGACGGTCTCCGTGCTCCAACTGCTCCCAGGCATGCTGCATCAGCCGCTCCGCGTGCACGTCGTGGCTCTCTATCGGTCTGGGTTGCGCGTCTACCATCACGGGCCTCGATCGCAGTCAGTATAGCCCATCGGTATCCCCCGTGCGAGCCCCCTTACAGCCCGTACAGCCTGCGCGGATTATCCCGAGAGGACCTTGATCTTCTCTTCCTCGGCCTCGACGACGCCACGGTCACGCAGATGTTCGAGAGCGGTGCCGCCGGGGAGTGATCGGTCCCTCTCATGAGGAGTGGACTTATCGTTGGAGGTCGATCCTGACGCCTCCAACCCGGCTGGCCACCGAGTTGTACAGCCAGGCTCCGAACGCCCCGGCCACGGACCCCGCAACTCCGCCGATAACCGGCATTCCAAGGAGAGCGCCGAAGGCAAGTGCCGTCCCGGAGCTCAGCCCAGGCGTTTCGTCCGAAGTCACCCACCCTGCGCTGACGAGTGCGTCGATGATGGCGCCACCGAAGGAATAGGCGATCCCAGCGATCAACCCGAGGACTACGCCTCCTGTACCTGACACCCTCGCCGCCGACCCCACTCCGATCCTGTTCAGAACTTCCATCGCCTCCCTGCCTCCAGGCATGTTGACCGGGATTCCCTCCCCCTACAGCCCGTACAGCCGGCGCGGGTTGTCCGAGAGGATCTTGATCTTCTCTTCCTCGGTGATGTCGTAGTCGGTGGCGCGGAAGATGCCGATCGCGTCCGTCTCGCTGGAGATGTCCGTGTGACCGTAGTCCGTCCCGATGACGATGTTGTCCGGGCCCGCGTACTTCAGGATGAACGGCAGGTCGTCGTCCGTCTCGCACGCGGCGTAGATGCGGTACTCGGGGAAGATGTCGTAGGGCACGTCGCGGCCCAGCTTCCGCGCGCGGCGGCGCGCCTCCTTCACCAGCCACGGCACCCACTGCGCGCTCACCTCCACGAACCCCCACCGCAGCTCCGGGAACAGCGCCGGCACCTCGCTCATGATGTACTCGTGGCAGCTCGTCACCGTCGGCACCCGCAGGTTCGAGAAGCTCGACCCCATGTCGTACGGCGACTTCAGCCGCTCCGACAGCCGCACGTCGGC
>DAOUJK010000075.1:0-39541 GCA_034422795.1 Dehalococcoidia bacterium
CGGCGGAGCCATTGGCGCCCCTGTCGATCTTCTACTACTTCGATCCCCTGGCTATAGCAACGAACGGCACGACGCTGCTGCGCGACGTAGTGGTGCTGTTCGGCGTCGGACTCACGGGGTTCGTCACCGCGCTCGTGCTGTTCCAACGACGGGACATCACGCGCTAGCGGCGCGATTACAGTTCCGGATGCCGGTCGCGCCACTCCGAGGCCTGTTCGTAAGCGTAGGCGGCGCGGAGGAGCGTGGGCTCGCTGAGGTGGGGCCCGAGTAACTGCAGTCCGATGGGGAGGCCGCCTGCAAACCCGCACGGGACGGAGATGCCGGGGATGCCCGCGATGTTCGCAGGTATGGTGCAGATGTCGTTCGCGTGCATGACGATGGGATCGACGATGCCGCCGATCTCGAATGCCGTGGTCGGAGAAGTGGGGAGCGCCAGGACGTCAACGCGCTGGAAGGCGTCGTGAAATTCCCGGCGGATGAGTGTCCGCACCTGCTGGGCCTTCTTGTAGTAGGCATCATAGTATCCGGCTGAGAGCGCGTAGGCCCCCATCAGGATGCGGCGGCGTACCTCTGCGCCGAAGCCGTTACGTCGCGTCGCGTCCAGCGCGGCCCACATGCCGTCCGCTTCCTGGTCCGAGTAGCCGTACTTCACGCCGTCGTAGCGGGCGAGGTTCGCGGAGCACTCGGAAGGAGCGAGGACGTAGTAGACCGCCAGGGCCGCTCGGGACGTAGGCAGGGAGACCTCCTCGACCACCGCGCCCTGCGATTCGAGTACAGTGAGCGCCGCCTTCACCGATTCCGCGACGGCTGGGTCGATCCCGTCGCCGAGGTATTCCGGCACGACGCCGATACGCAACCCGCGCACCCCGTTCCTGAGCCCGTCCGTGTAGTCCGGCGGCTCCGCAGGGATGCTGGTGGAGTCGAGCGGATCGTGACCGGCGATGGCGTTGAGCACGATGGCAGCGTCCTCGACCGAGCGCGTCAGCGGGCCGATCTGGTCGAGTGAAGATGCGAAGGCAACGAGTCCGTAGCGTGAGACCAGCCCGTAGGTGGGTTTCAGTCCCACGATGCCGCAGAGTGCGGCGGGCTGCCGTATGGAACCGCCCGTGTCCGAGCCCAGAGCGTAGGGCGCCAGCCCCGCGGCGACCGCTGCCGCGGGCCCTCCACTCGATCCACCGGGTACGCGGGAGAGGTCCCAGGGGTTGTGAACAGGCTTGAATGCTGAGGTCTCGTTGGAGGAGCCCATCGCGAACTCGTCCATGTTGCCCTTGCCGAGGAGTGAACTTCCGGCCCGGGCGAGGCGAGACGCTACCGTGGCGTCATATGGGGGCGTGTAGCCGTCCAGCATGAGCGACGCGCACGTTGTGGCTATGCCGCGAGTGGAGAGGTTGTCCTTGAGCTGCATCGGGACGCCGGTGAGTGGCTCACTCTCGCCCCGCGCGATGCGGCGGTCGGCATCTGCGGCCTGCGCGCGTGCGGTCTCAGGAGTCACGGCGAGGTAGGAGCCGATGCGCGGGTCGATCCTGGCGATGCGCTCCAGGTGGGACTCCGTGAGCTCCACGGAGGAGAACTCCTTCTCAGCAAGGGACTGGGACATCCGACTTACGGTCTGGTAGTGCAGGTCGCCCATCGGTCAGGACTCGTCCATCACGGCTTGTACCCGGAAGAAGGCGCCTTCGCGTCGTGGAGCGTTTGCGAGGACGTCTTCCTGCTCCAGAGGCGGGCGTGGAACGTCGTCGCGCATGATCGTGTGGACCTCCTCAACCGCGTGGCCGGTTGGCTCGATACCAGAGGTATCGATGCGTTGGAGGACGCTCACTTCGTCCAGGAGTTGGGCCATCTCACCGCGCAATTGCTCGGCCTCTTCGTCCGTGAGAGCAATGTGGCACAGCGCGGCGACCTGCCGTACCTGCGCGATGGAGAGTTCCGGTTCCGGTTGATTGGTCATAGTTGGCGGCGCACACAGAAGCGTGGGCGGGTAGAGGAACACCGTCAGTGTATCAGACACGCTTGAGGGTGCGGGCTGTAGGTCCGTGAACAGGTGCTTACCCGCAACTGAATCTGGTTCCAGAGCTTCGAGTGGGGCATTTAGACTGGTTGTCGCTCAAGAGAGGGTTTGTGTGTCGAGAGGGACGCGCCGATGAAGATATCCCAGATCGCCAACTACAGTTTGCTTGCCGAAGGTGGCCTTCCCCCCTTACAGGCGATGGTGTACGAAGAGCTGATGCGCCGCCCGGACGAGGTGTTCGAGTACCAGGGTGACGAGCTGATAAGGACCTTCCCTCGCATGAAACGCTCCGCACTGAACTGGTCGCTGTGGTTGCTGGCAAAGACGGGGCACATCGGGAAACTACGGATCCGCGTGGATGGACGGCTGACGACAGTCTACGGCGCTCATGAGGCGGTGGATGCACTCAAGGAACGCATGGGGATGACGGCGTAAGCACGTGCGGAGGGGTGGTCACCCTCGATGGCCGAGGGTGATCAACTACCGGCAGACTGGCTCGCAAGGTCGCGGATCAGCTTGTAGGGGAATATCCCGGTGTCGTGCAGGTCGCTGAAGAGCAGGCCTATGGCGTAGCGGCCGACCTCCATGTAGTCCTCTATCCTCACGTCGGACGGCACGTCGTCCACACCAACTCTGCGCCGGTGGGTTATCTCGTCCACGCACTGGGCGCAGCCACAGTGCCCACGCAGGTACCGGTGAGGCAGGAGCGTTTCCACCCCGTCTTTCCAGATGATGTGCAGCCCGTCGGGCGCGATGTCTATCTGCCGGGGCTCGTACTGCTCTTCCGCCATGGTCCTGGCCTCGTTCTCCGTAGAAGGTCGGAACTAGAGTTCCACTTCCTTGCCGATACCGGCTTCCAATGCCTTTCTGTACACATGCATACCGACGGTAACGTCTTCCATCGCCAGTCCCTGGGACTCGAAGAGCGTGATCGACTCCGGCGACGGTCTGCCCGCTGCACGTGCGGCGACGACATCACGCAGTTCCACCGCGTTCTCCCAGCGGAATGCCCGGCGCTCGACGGCCCATATGAGCTCGCCGCACTCTATCTTCGCGTCCTCCAGGTCGTCCACGACGACGACAGCGCTGCGTCGGATGGTCGTTTCGTCGACCTCCCGCCGCATCCAGTGATTGCTCCCGGCCGCGTTGATATGTGTTCCGGGAGTGAGTGAATCCCCATCGAACACTGGTTCGCGCGAGTTGGTGATGGCGCAAACGACGGCAGCCTGGGATACGGCTTCGTGTGCAGACTCGGCGGGGCGCACGTCCATCCCGAGATCGGACGACATCCGTTGCGCGAATGCCTGGCGGTGCTCCGGATTGCGGCTGTAGACGAGAGCCCGCTCGATGGGGCGCACCGCAGCGACCGCAGCGAGTTGCGTACCCGCCTGGGAACCGCTCCCGATGATGGCGACGGTGTCGGCGTCCGGAAGAGACATGTGGCGAGTAGCCACGCCGCTCGCGGCTCCGGTGCGTATCTGTCCAAGGGCGTTGGCGGCGAGCATGGCAAGGGGAGAGCCGTCGTCGGTGCTGAAAAGGAGCACCACCATACGGCCGGGCCCTTGCGTGCCGCTGACGTACGTCTTCAGGCCGGTTCCTCCAGCGTCCTTTGACATACCGGCCATCAGTTGTTGTGCTCCTCGCATGAGCGGCAGCCGGTAGCGGGGCATGTTGGAGATCGATCCGGCTGCCCACTCGGCGAATGCTGAGTCCAGCACGTCTACGCACTCGCTCATGGGAAGCAGGTCCCGCACTTCTTGTTCGTTGAGCAGCAGCAAGCGTTAGTCCTCCTCTTCTCCGTCGTCCATATCCAAGGCAAGCTGCCCCGGAGCCTGAACGGGCCGTAGGTTGCTGACGCCGACGCCGATGAGGCGAACGTTCGTCCTGGGTTCCCAGTTGGCGTCCAACAGATGCAGCGCGTCTGCAAGTATCGCATCGGCGTAGGCTGTTGCGTTATCCCGGCTCGTGGAGCGTGTGAGAGTGGTGAAGTCGGAAAGGCGGAGCTTGAGTGTAACGGTGCGGCCCACCAGTCCGTGCTGCTCCAGCGATCGCGCTACCCGCTCCGTCATGCGCCGCAGTTCCTCCGCCAGTGACTCACGAGCGTTCACGTCTTCCGCGAAGGTCTCCTCCGCACTCACGGACTTCGTCTCCCTGTCCGTCTCCACCGGAGATGGATCTTCCCCTTGTGCCCGCCGCTTGAGCGCCGCGCCCCATGGCCCCAGTACGGTTACCAGCGCCTCTGGCGACGCGGCGGCGATCTGACCGAGTGTGTGAAACCCGTGCGCCTTCAGACGCTCCGTGGAGCGCGGGCCGATGCCGGGCAGGGAGCGCACGTCCAGGTCCGCGAGGAATGCCGATTCCGTTCCCGGCTCCACGATGACGAATCCTCCAGGCTTGCCCGTTTCGCAGGCGACCTTCGCGACCATCTTGTTGCTCGCGACACCTATAGAGCACGGGAGGCCGAGGTCAACACGTACCCGGCCCTGCATCCGGTGGGCGCGGCTGGCAGCCTCTTGCATGTCCTTCGATACGGGCGTGAGGTCGACGTAGGCCTCGTCTATGGACATCTGCTGGATGACGCCGGACTCACGGTGGAGGATGTCCATCACTCGCCCAGAGTATTCGCGGTAGAGATGGAAGCGTGGCCGGAGGACAACCGCTTCCGGACAGAGTCGTACGGCGCGGGACATGGGCATGGCAGAGCGGCAGCCGTACTTCCGCGCTTCGTACGAAGCCGCCGCCACCACGCCTCGCGACGTGGGGCTGCCTCCGATGAGCAGCGGCTTCCCCGCAAGGGACGGCTCTTCGAGCACCTCTACCGAGGCGTAGAAGGCATCCAGGTCCAACAAGGCGATGTACCGCTGGCCGTTCATGGGGTCCATGGTAGTGGCGATGCCGTTCTGGGGAAACGGCCCATCGTCATGGGTCTGGCAGGGGCGACGAGCAACAAAAAGGCCACCTCCCGTCCTCATGGGGGGAGGTGGCCTTGAAACGGTAGTAGGAACCGGGAGTAGCTTGTTGCTCCCCTACCTGCGGACCGCTCCTGCAAGGTCAGCGCCCGCCGTAAATCCGACGCGCCGGTGAGCGGGCACCGTGATGCGCTGTCCCGCCTGTGGCCCCCGGATGGCCGTTACCTGCCGCTCCTTCACCTGGCGGGACTCGAAAGAGCCGAACCCGGTAAGGACGACGCGATCGCCGGCCGCTACAGCTTCGGTAATGCAGTCGAGCACCGCGTTGAGTGCTCTATCTCCATCTGCCCGAGTACTGTTCAACTTCTCAGCAACCCGGTACGCCAGATCTCCCTTCCGTCGTGTTGCCACCCTTTCACACCTCCTCGCACAGAGGCTGGGCGAGGCCTCAATGCTCCTGTGGTGCGGGCAGTATAGCACGGGCCAAGCTTGCTCAGACGTTGCGAGATTTCATCTAGTAGTCGGATTTTCCCGCCCACCATGCGTGGAAGTGGTGCAAGGGGCCATACCCCCCTCCGATGGGAGGAGCGCTGGCGATAGCCGCGGTGACATACGCTTTGGCGTCGGACACTGCGTCCTCCACGGTGTTCCCCCGTGCGATCCCCGCTGCGACCGCTGAAGCGAATGTGCAGCCGGTGCCGTGGGTGCTGGTCGTAGCGATACGTTTCGCCGGGAACTCCGCGAACGCCGAGCCGTTGTACAGGACGTCTACGGCGTCTTCGCCGAAGTGTCCTCCCTTCACAACGACATAGCGGGAACCCATACCGTGGATGGTCCGCGCGGCACTCCGCGCCTGTTCCATCGTCTCTACGGGGTGTCCGCAGAGTGCGGCGGCCTCTTCTGCGTTCGGTGTGCAGACAAGCGCCAGCGGCAGCAGCCGGGATGCCAGCGCCGCTACAGCGTCCTCGCGCAGGAGGCGGTCGCCCCCCTTCGCAACCATCACGGGGTCCACGACCAGCTGCCGCACACCGTGGTGTTCGAGCCGTTCCGCGACGGCCTCGATGATCGCTGCACTGGAGAGCATCCCCGTCTTCACTGCATCCATGCCAAGGTCCGTTGCAACTGCGTCTATCTGGGCCCGAACGACATCCACGGGCAATTCGTGGACCGCGGTAACGCCGAGCGTGTTCTGCGCCGTTACGGCAGTGAGGGCGCTCGCGCCGTAGACCTCGAATGCCGCGAATGTCTTGAGATCGGCCTGTATACCTGCCCCGCCTCCGGAATCCGAACCCGCGATGGTCAGCGCGATGGGGGTGTGCTCCTGGTTCATACCGGCCACTCCTCCTGATTCCACGCCATCTCCCAGAACAGGTACTCGTAGCGGGAGCTGGTGACGAAGGCTTCTTCTACGCGGCTCAGTTCTCTCTCCGGCAGTCCGTCGGTGGTGCGGTCCAACAGATCGCGGCACCATGCTGCCAGTTCGGCGAACTCATCGGAGGCGTACATGTCTATCCACGCGACGTAGCGCTGGTCCGTTGGGCGCCCCCGTGCGGCGAGTCGCTGCCCGACCTCCGAGAACCCCCACATGCACGGCAGCAGCGCACCCACGAGTTCCGGAAAGCTACCCGTCGCTGCCGTGCGGACGAGGAAGTCCGTATACGCCCGGCATGTGGGGGACATCTCCTCCCGTTCCAGGTCTTCCTCGGTTATGCCGAACTCCGCTGCGTAAGAGCGGTGCATGGACATCTCCGTGTTCAGTGTCTCGTTCGTGAGTTGCGCCAGTTTCGTCATCGCCTCCAGGTTGGGCGCTCGGGCCGACGCCGTCGCGAGCATCCGGGCGTACTCGATCAGGAAGCGGTAGTCCTGGCGCACCCAGTGCCGGAAGCGGGCGATATCCAGGCTCCCGTCGCCGATGCCTCGGATGAACGGGTGCTCGTGCTGAGCATCCCATATGTCTGCGGCAACTGCCTTCAAGCGGGCGCTGAATGGCTCAGCCATGAGCATCTCCAGCCAGTGTCGACGGGCGGCGGCTCATGCCTCACTCTCCAATGGGCGTATCTCGTCCGCCAGCGCATCGAGTTCGAACCCCGGTGCGCCACGGCGCCGGGCTGCCAGCACGAACAGCGCCGTGACTGCCGACGAAACTACGACAGCCAGCAGGAAACTGGCCAGAAGGTTCCCGGACGCAAGGATGTGCCACACGTTCGTGAGACCGTCCCATGTCCACCAACCCGAGAGGCTCCTCGTGGGGAAGAAGATGGCTCCAACAACGATGCCTGCTACAGCCCCTGTCGCCGCCCCCGCACCACTCAAATGGCGGCTCCACATGCCTGCGAATACCGGGACCATCGCCCCGGCGCAGACGAGGTCTGCTATCAGGAACAGGTAGAGCACGCTGTCGAAGGCGAAACCGACGATGGCGGCAGGAACGATGAGGAGCGCGGTGACAAGTCGGGTGGAGCGGAGCAGCCCGCGCCCCCCACGGATGCGGGAGAGGTCTGTCGTGAAGACGCTCGCCATGCCGTTGAGGAGCGTGTCCATACTGCTCATCACCAGCATGAGGGCGAGCGCCACGAGCATGACGAGCGCCCAGCCGGGCAACACTTCCAGCGCCAGCGAGAAGAGCGCGATGGAAGCCGGTTGGTCGTCGTTCACCAGCCCGCTGCTGACGGCCCAGAGCCCGAACAGCCCCGCGGCGATGATGAGCGGGACGACGATAGCGCCCGCTGAGAGGAACCCGCGCCAGATATCGGCGTCCGTCCTTGCGGCGTACACCCGCTGCCAGAGCCCTTGGTGAAAGAGGTTCGCCGCGAGGATGGCGATCACGAGGGTGATGCCGAACTCGATGCCGTGCAGCTGAGTCACGTCGAGCAACGCCGCGTTCTCCTCCCGGACCGCATCGAAGGCCGCGGTCCAACCTCCGAAGTGGGCGAGCGTGGCGATGAGGACAGCGATGAGCAGGGGGATGATGACGGCGAACTGGATGTTATCCGTGAAGATGGAGGCCCGGAGGCCGCCGTAGACGGTGTAGGCCAGCGTTGCGACACCGACGAGCACGAGCGTCAGTAGCAGCGGCGCGTCGGCAACCTGCCCCACTGCCCGTGCGATCGCTCCCATCTCAGCAGCGAGGAAGGTGAACATGTACAGGACGACGATGAGGAGCGTAAGGAGATACATCGCGCGGCCATACCGCTGCCAGACGAACTCGCTGAGAGAGTGGCCGTTCGGCGCGAGCTTCCGCATGCGGGGGCCGACGATGGTGAACGCCACGATGGGAGCGGCTTGCCCGATACCGTACCCGATGATGGCGGCTACACCCGCCCAGGTGGCCGCTTCAGCCGGGCTGAACAGGATCCACGCGCCGAGCAGGGAGGCAGTCATGGTGGCCATCGCGGTCATGCTCCCGATGGAGCCGCGCGCGGAGACGAAGTCCTCGATCGTCTGCCGCCTCGTCCTCGAGTAAGTGATGCCCGCGGCGGACATGACGGCCATGGTGACGATAGCTGCGACAAGGGCCCAGGCCTCGGTGGACATCGCGTCTCCTCCTGCATAGCGAAGGGCCGCTCACTGGAGGAGCGGCCCTTCGCGGCATACGCGGTGCATCGCTCTTCCTACGCTGGCATAACCCAGGTCAGGTTCTGAGGGTCGCCCGATATGGGCCTCTCAGCCGGACGCATGCCCGGCTCCCCTGAACGTTCGCTATTCGATTGCGTGGCATGGTATAACCGCCGGGTCGGCGGGTCAAACAGGCGGGCCGAGCGTGTATCCGCTGAAACTTGAGCGAGAGGATGCTGTAAAAACTATGGCGGAACGCGGATGATGTACTATAATGCCGTCCAAAGCCAGACTGGCTATCGCCCTGGCGAAGGATATGATATGCATTAGGTGTGTCCGGAAGGCATCATCCGGTCACGCGTTGATGCGCAAAGAGTTACCGGACTAACAGGAGGCGGGATGTTCACACGCCGAAAGCTCTCCATCAGCGTAGCCTTGGTGCTGACGCTGACCCTGCTCATGTCTCTCAGCGCGAGCGCGAGGGAACCTGCCCTTGGCGGTACCGCCCACTTCCGCGACGCCAACGCGGCAAGCGACAGCCTGGTGATCGATTTCACCGACGCGGCCGTCCTCTCTCACGGTTCCAGGTACGAGGGCTGGATCATAGATGCCGATGACAACAAGGTAAGCACCGGCTTCCTCGGTCGCGGGCCGTACCTCCAGGGCGAGTACGTCTCTCCCAGCGGCGCGGACCTTCTTGCGCGCTACCCCGTATTCGTGATTACCGTAGAGCCGCTGGAAGACCCTGACCCGGCTCCTTCCGGAATTATCGCCTATGGCGCGGCGACCCGTGGGGCTGTTCTCTCGCACGTAAGCGCTCTCGTGGGTGCGGGCGGTGCGGCGACGGCCCTGCGCGATCAGGCCGCGCAGGTTCTGGCGCATGCTGAGGCTGCTGCTGAGTCGGAGTCTCTGGCTGACAAGCAGACTCATGCGGGCGCGGCTGCGGACCTGCTGGACGGCGTTGTCGCCCAGGCGCGGGAAGTAGGAGCGATCGCCAGCGACCTCATCTTCTCGTACGCCAGCGGCGAAGACGAGAACGTCGATGGTGTCGCAAATGGCATCATCGACGCATCGAACAACGTGGAACGGCTTGCTCGTGAAGTGCGCGATGCCGCGTCGCGCGTGACCGGTGCAGGCGCGGACACCATCGAAGTCCAGCAGGAAACCAAGAACCTCCTTGCATGGGCATCCCGGTTGTACTCCGGCACCGCTCAGGATGGTCAGGGACTGGACCAGGTAACCAGGAAGGAAGAGTCACCCTATGGCGCGGTAGACGTCTACGAGTTGTCTCAGGACCTCGGCGCGTTCCGCCCCGGTGTTGGCGCTCCGCCTGCCACCGGCGACTCGCTGGTGCCGATGGTTGCGCTGGCGGCTCTCGTACTGGGCGCTGCGTTCGTCCTCAGTGGCGGGCTGGTGGTCTTCCGCTCCCGCCGCCGCGCGTTCGCCTGATCCGTCAGCACTGCGCTAGCGATACGATTGAAAGGCCCCGCTCAAGTGAGCGGGGCTTTTCTCATGAAGGCCTCGGTTGTTCGACGGCAAGACCGCCAGCGCTTAGTCGAGTCCCAGGGTGTGCTTGAGTTCGCGCCACTCGCGAGGCGACATCTCCAGCGCGGTGGCGTCGATCTCCTCTCCGGCGATCAGGCGCTTTACGGTTTCCAGTCCCTCCGCGCTCAGGCGCGCGCCGCCGACGCGGTACCGATGGAACGCGTTCGCTGTGAGGGGAACCCAGCGCTCCACGATGTCCAGGACCACGCGGGCGTACTCCTGTATCTCCCACTGCGCGTGGGCGTCCCCGCGGAGCGCGAGGAAGTGCAGCAGGTTATGCAGGTCCGTCTTCCAGTACCACTGTGTGTACGTGCTCAAAGGCAGGCCGATGCGCGCCAGCTCCCGTGCAAATCCGGCGGTGAGCAGGCTGTCGTACTGGTCGAACGAGCGCTGGGCGTCTTCAGCCATGGACTCCTGGACCCGCTGCGTCTCGACCTGAGCGGCTCGGGCCCGCTGCGCCTCGGCAGACCGCTCCCTTGCGGTCTTTCTTCGCGGCGTGGGTTGCGAAGCCGCTTGGGATGTGTGCGCCGGACCAAGGGTGAGTTGTTCTCCCGCACCTGCCTGACCGCGCCCCTGATTGTTCGTGGCGGACTGGATGGCCAGCTGGTCACCCTCAGGGATATAGAACTCCCTGTCGAGCACGGAGTAGCGCGCCGAGTACTCGTTCACGTTCGCCATGCGGTGTCGTATCCACTGCCGCGCCACGAAGATCGGGAGCTTCACGTGCAGCTTGATCTCGCACATCTCGAACGGCGACGTATGGGCGTTCCGCATCAGATAGTTGATGAGGCCCTGATCGTCCCGGGTCCGCTTCGTCCCGCGCCCGTACGAAACACGAGCCGACTGCACGATCGCCGCGTCGTTGCCCATATAGTCGACCACGCGGACGAACCCGTGGTCCAACACAGGTAGCGCCTGGTAGAGGATGTCTTCGAGGGCAGGCACGGTGGCACGGCGCGTCTCCTGCTTCTCGTCACGGAGCGCGTCTATCTCGGCCTGCTGCTCAGGGGTGATGGACATCTGGGGCCTGACGTGCGGCATTGGGTGCCGGTGGCATGTTACACGGCTCCGCACTGCCTAGCGAACGGCCCACACACCGGTACCGATGTGTGGGCCGTCCGTCGTTGAGTGGATGCTCGCGTTACGCGTTACATCATGCGCTGCACGATGCGGTCGGCCTGCTCCTCGGTGAGTCCTCCCGTGCGCCTGGCGACGGGGCCGTCGCGCAGCACGGGTTCCAGCGCCGTGAGCGACTCCTTCTCGCTCTCCAGGTGGTAGAACTTGCCGATGTAGATCTCGTCGCCCCAGACCATCGCCTTCTCGCAGGCAGCAGCCCAGTCGCCGGCGTCGTGCCCCTCGTCCTCGAGCTTCTTGATGCGGTCCTTGAAGAAGTTGTGCGTGTTGTCCAGGTTGAAGGTAACGCAGGGGCTGAACACGTCGATGAGGGCGAACCCCTGGTGATCGATGCCACCCTTGATGAGCTCGGTCAGGTGCCGCACATCGCCGGAGTAGCCTCGCGCGACGTAGGTTGCGCCGTTCATGATGGCGGAGGTGATGGGGTTGATGGGGTACTCCACGCTGCCGAAAGGGGTGCTCTTGGTCTTTTGCCCCAGCCTGCTGGTGGGGGATACCTGACCGGTGGTGAGGCCATATATCTGGTTGTTCATCACCACGTAGGTGAGGTCCACGTTGCGGCGGGCGGTATGGGTGAAGTGGTTGCCGCCGATGCCGTAACCATCGCCGTCGCCGCCGGTAGCGATGACGGTGAGTTCGTGGTTCGCCATCTTGACGCCCGTGGCGAAAGCCAGCGAGCGCCCGTGCAGCGTATGCGCGCCGTAGGTGTTGATGTAGCCCGGCAGGTTGGACGAACAACCGATGCCGCTGACCGTCACGATCTCGTGTGGTCGGAGGCCGAGTTCGGCGGCAGCGCGCTGCAGGCTGTTCAGGACCCCGAAGTCGCCGCAGCCTGGGCACCAGTCGGGGTCGACCTTGCCCTTGAAGTCACGTGCCGTCAGTTGGATCGTGGTCATGGTGTCTTCTCCTTGGTTTAGACGACGACTTCCTGGTAGGGGACGAAGACGCCGCCCCCGCTGCCGAGCAGGTCCGCGACGCCCTCTGCTATGTGGTGAGGCGCGAACGGCTCGCCGTCGTACTTGCGGATGTGGCCGTAGGCGTTCAGGCCCGTCTCACCCCGCATGTAGCGGGCGAACTGGCCGGAGTAGTTGTTCTCTACGATGATGAACCTGTTGGCGCTCGTGAGCGCTGCGGTGACTTCTTCCGAATGGAAGGGGAGCAGCCACTTGATCGCCAACTGGTTCGCCGTGATGCCCCGCTCTGCCAATTGTTCGATCGCCTCCTGGATGACGCCGGCGGTCGAACCCCAACCAACGAGGGTCACCTCTGCGTTCGCGGCGCCCTCGATCTCGGGCGGCGCGATGAGGCTGGCTGCGGCCTCGAACTTGCGAGCGCGTTTCTCGACGGACGCGCGGCGGCGGTGCGGGTTCGTGAACTCGTCGGAGAGCAGCATCGAGTCTTCATCGTGCTCGTCCGTCGCCACCGTGTGTACGTGGCCCTCGGTCCCGGGCACTGCGCGAGGGGAAACGCCGCTCGGCGTGTCCTTGTAGCGCATGTAAGCGTCCCCGTTGGACGTCCCTTCCGTGATGAGTTCGCCCCTGTCGATGTTGGGGTAGAAGTTGATGTCAGAGGGCTGGACGCTGTATCTGCCCTCGGAGATGAGGAGGTCGGAGAGGATGATGCCCGGGCACTGCAGTTTATCGGCCAGATTGAACAGTTCCGGCACGGTGTTGTAGGCGTCCAGCGCATCCTTGGGGCTGACGATGAACCGTTCGAAGTCGCCCTGGCTGGCGCCGAGGGCCTGCCAGAGGTCGCCCTGCTCTGTCTTCGTGGGGACGCCGGTCGACGGTCCCGCGCGCTGAACGTTGATGAACACGCACGGGATCTCCATCATCGATGCGGCGCCGATCGCCTCGGTCATGAGGGCGAAGCCGCCGCCGGACGTCGCGCACATCGCACGGGCCCCGGTGTGGGCAGCGCCTACGACCATGTTCGCGACGCCGATCTCGTCCTCTACCTGACGCACCATGATGCCGAGGTTGCGGGCGTTCTGCGCCATCCAGTGGAGTACACCTGTGGACGGGCTCATCGGGTAGGCGGCGTAGAACTTCACGCCTGCTGCGGCGCCGCCCATGGCGAGCGCTTCGTTGCCCGACCAGACGCCCAGTGGCTCGCCGCCCTCGGGCATCGGCATCGGGAACGGGGTGAAGTTCTCCTGTGCGTGCGTGTACCCCGCCAGGGCGACGCGCACGTTCTCGTTCACCACGTCCTCGCCTTTGCGGGCGAACTGCTGGTTGATGCTCGTTTCCAGCAAGCCGAAGTCCAGGCCGAGCAAGTGCATCATCGCGCCGAGCGCTACGGTGTTCTGGTTCAGGCCTGACCGTTGCGAGCCGGTAAGGTCGTTCACCGGGAGGGGACAGAGTTGCACGCCGTCCGCATGGTCGCCAGGCGATATGGTGTCGCTGTTGTAGAGGGCTGCCGCGCCTGATCCGAGCAATCGCAGGTGCCGGTTCATCGTGTCCTGGTTCAGCGCCAACAGCATGTCCAGCTTGTCGCCATGGCTGCGCACCTCCCTGTCCGCCACCCGTACAGTCAGGAAGATGTGCCCACCACGGATGATGGACTGGTACGCGTTGTAGGTGGAAAGGTGCAGACCACGCCGCACAACGATGCGGGCGAGGGTATCACCGGGCGTGGCGATGCCCTGGCCGGCTTCCCCTCCGATCGCCAGGGCGAAGTCGAAATTCCCGTCACTCATACCTTCCTCCACTCGGCCTGTAGGCCCTTGGTTATGGTCTGCGCTGTGCCGCTCTCTACATGGCGGCCAGTGCCGCTTCTTTCACTGCCTCGGACATGCTGGGGTGGATGTTCACCAGCCTGCCGATCTCGACATCCGTCCCGTCGAGCAGCCGGACCATGCTCAGTTCGCCCAGCAGCTCTGTTACCTCATGACCTACCAGGTGCGCGCCCAGCAACTCTCCGGTAGATGAGTCGGTCACGATCTTAGCGAATCCCTCCCTGTGTCCAACGGCGAGTGCTTTCCCGTTCGCCAGGAAAGGGAACTTCCCTACCTTTACGGAGTAGCCCTGCTCGCGCGCCTGTGACTCCGTCAGCCCCATGCTGGCCACTTGCGGGTTGCAGTAGGTGGCGCGCGGCATGCCGGGGTAGTCTAACGCAGGCGGGTTCAATCCGCCGATGTGCTCCGCCGCGTACACGCCCTCAGCGTGCGCTACGTGAGCGAGGGGCAGACGGCCGTTCACGTCGCCTACGGCGTAGACGTTCTCTCCGTTCGCGCGCAAGCGATCGTCCACTCGGACGAACCCGCGCTCCAAGGTCCCCCCGGCGTTCTCCACGCCGAGCCCTTCCGTGTTAGGGGTTATGCCCGCTGCGACGAGAACGCGGTCCGCTTCTAACTCGATCGTGTTGTCGGCCGCTGCTACGGTCACCCGCGCGGTGCCGTTCTGTACGGCGATGGACGTGATCGAGGCCCCGGTGAGCAGGCGTATGCCTTGCCCCCCCAGCGCGCGGGACAGCGCTTGCGATACCTCCTCGTCCTCTCTCGGCAATACACGCGGCAGGAACTCCACCAGCGTTACGTCCGCGCCGTAGACGTTGTAGAGGTAGGCGAACTCGATGCCGGTCGCACCGCCGCCGACGATAACGACGCGCCCAGGTACCCGCTCGTCGACGATGACCTCTCTGTACGTCACCACTACCTCTCCGTCCGCAGTCAGGGGCGGAGGGAGTGCAGGCCGCGCTCCGGTTGCGATGATCATGCTCCCGCAACCGATGTGCTCGCCGTCCACGGAGAGTTCGTGGCGACTCGTGATGGTCGCGGTGCCCTCCATGTAGACGACGCCGTCTCGCCGAAAGAGCGACGCGACACCCTTCGCCAGGCGGTCGACGACCTTCCGGCTCCGGGCGACACCTGCAGCGTAGTCGGCCTTGACCCCGTTCACTTCAATACCGTACTCGGAGGCGTTGTAGACGGTGCTCAGCACCTCTGCGTTCCGCAGGAGCGCCTTGGAGGGGATGCAGCCCAGGTTGAGGCATACACCTCCGATGGACTCCCGCTCGATGCACACCGTGCTCAACCCCAACTGGGCGGCTCGAATCGCAGCAGGGTATCCACCCGGACCTGAGCCGATGACCGCCACGTCGTAGTCTGTCATAGATGAAATCTTTTGCTTGCGACTGCGCCGTTACCCCTGCGGTAGCGCGCCAGGATGGATGGCAGGGGGAATTCACGCGGGGAGTTGCTCTGGAGTATACCGGTTTCGGCGTACTCTGAGCAAATCGGAAGGCAGCGCTCACGAGGCCGAACCGGCTGGAAACGCGCATAGATATAGATAATTTCTATAACTGACGGCTTCAGCTATTCGCTCACTCTTTAGTTGGCGGATTCCGCAAACAACGGGAGTCCTTCTGCCCCGGGCGGTGCAGGAAAGACTCCGGCAATGCGCATTCCGACATGTACGCCTGCGACCTTCCCCTCCACCACTCCCATCATACGGGGCCCCGCATCCAGGTCCACGACTACGATCGTGCGGATGCGCTGACCTTCACCGTTCAGCGGCTCCATAGTGCTGAACACTACTCCGCCTCCCGGTGCGACTTCCCAGCCCAGCACGGAAGCTCCGCACCGCTCGCATGACACCGCGTCCGGCTCTTGCCAGGCGCTGCAGAGTCCGCAACGGGGCAACTCGAACCGTCCCTCTGTTATCGCTTCCCAGAACTGTTCGGCGGCTGGCTGTGCTCGCGTCCGCATATCGCGGGGGATTCTACCTGAATTCCCGCGATACGCGGACGGCGCCGGCTCTAGGCCCCGGGCGCTCGGTAGGAGATGCTCTTGCTGATAGCCTCGTCTACCGTCTCCGGCGACACGAGCACGGTGATACTCACGCTGAGTGCGCCAGCGGCGCCGATATTCAAGGAGACAGCAGCGGCGGTTGCGTCGTCAGGGAGGTCGGCGGTGATGTAGAGGTCGCTCTTGCCGAATGCGTAATAGAGCGACTCCATGGTGCCACCGGCCCCCTCGATCGTTTGCGCCAACGCCGCTTGTCGTTGTGTGCCTCCCTCCTTCAGCAGGCCGGTAAGGCCCGCCTGTGTGTAGCTGGCCTGGAACAGGTACTTGCCCATGTGTCTTCCTCCGGAACGTGATGACTGCATGGTTACCAGCGTCGGATGTCAAGGTCAAGGTATTGGGCGTCAGGCGCAGGCACCCGCTCTGAAATGGCGCGCCTGATACGGCCCGTCGTGGCGGGCGACGCCGCTATAATGGAATCATGGACGAGCAGGACGTACGCCTCATGGAGGCTATCGCCAGTACCCACGTTGTCAGGCCTCCTCGACAAGGTCTGGCGACGTTCGGTTCAACCTCCGTCCGCTATTACCTGGTAACCGAGCCCTCTTATCGAGACCTCAACGTGTCGCATGGCGGGAACGAGGAATCCGTTGTGCGAGAGGGAGTCGTCCGCGCCGAGCGTCCAAGGGTCGTCACTCCGTACTACCTGCTGCACCATGAAGGCTTCGGCGATAACGCTGATCGCTACTTGCAGCGTCTGGCCGAGGAAGTCGGGCCGGACCATCCGGGGCTGATGTACCACTACAAGAACGAGGGCGCGGAGACGGTGGTCGTCTCCGGTACCGTCGACGAGGTTACGCGCAGGATCGTCGACCGTCTGGACAGGGAGGGCAAGCCGCTGGAAGCCGTGATAACCGGCTCCGATGACCTGTGGGACCTTTCACTGATGAAGTTCATCTATGAGTTCACTACCCAGTCTGCGCAGGCGAACGTCTCTGAGATGCGCGCTCAGGGGCTGCTTCGCACGGAAGGCGGTGTCCCGATGGACGCCCGCCTTCGTATCGAGCGGTTGATGGAAGAGGCGCGGCGCGGTCAGCGGGAACCGCGCGACGTTCACCGGGAAATCGAACGCTGGGGCCTGTTCGAAGAGTACCAGGACCGGTTCTTCACCCTCTTCCGGTGATCGATGAGACAGCGATTCACCAACCCTGTCTCGAGGCTTCGCCTGCCTATCCGGCGGAGCGTGCTGTCCAGCAGCTCCCGCCCGCCCCAACGCACCCGCGCCGCCACCGCGCCTGAGCACCGTTCGCGCCCCCTGCGCCGGTCTCCCCGGCTCATCAATCCCAGGCTCACGCGTGGTACGCGTGGCCGTATCCTGCTGCGCGTCTACTTCTTCCAGGTGGGGCTGGCTGCGGTGTCGCTCATGCTGGCCCTCTGGGCGGCTGACCTCCTCACCGGGGACAGCGTCGCCCGCGCGGTTCTCGTTGCAGCCATTGCCTCGACCGCGTTCATCCTTTTCATCGGCCCGCGCAGCACAACTGCGCATCCACGGCACAGTATCGGTGGGCATGCCGTGGCTGTCGTAGCTGCTTCCCTGGTCTACTTCTTTGTCGAATATCTCACCGGTGCACAGTTTGCCGACGGGTTCTCCCTGCTGTTCGGTTTCTACGCCGCGCTCGCCGTCGGCCTGGCGATGCTGCTGATGGCCCTGACGGATACTGAGCATGCGCCTGCCGCGGGGACTGCCCTTGCCATCGTCGCGCATGGCGTGGACTGGCAGCTCGTCGTGTTTCTGACGACGATGGTGCTGCTGCTCGCAGCTGTCCACGCTGTGCTCAAGGACCGCCTGCACGACTTCTTCTAGCGTCCCCGGAGGTCGCCCCAGAGCGGCGGTGAGAAGTAGCCCGTCGGTGAGGAGAGATGGCGTCGGGCGGCGTCCCAGTCCGGCGGCTCGTCGCTTATGAACTCCACGTAGCAGGAACCCGGCGCGGCGAACCCAGCGACCTGGGCTACGGCCTCCGCGTGTAGCCCGGTGCGCACGAAGGCCGCCATCGAGTCCCGGTCTTCCCAGACCGTATACGTGTAGAACTCGCCTCGCCACCACTTGGCGCGGATACCTCCGGCGTAGTAACCGGAGGCCTCGCACGCCTGCTTGTAGATGCGCATGGAGAGCCGCATGAAAGCCAGTGTCTGGCTGCACCGCTTGAGCCGCACGTACTCCGCCACGTGGATGCGCGGCTTGCTCTCGTACTCTTCGAACGACTGAACCAGCGCCGTGCTCTCCGCTACGAGATGTGGACGCCGCCGTTTACTTCCAGCAACGCCCCGGTTACGTAGGTTGAGAGATCGGAGCAGAGGAAGATGATCGGCCCGACGGCCTCCTCGACGGTCGCAGCGCGCTTCAGCGGTATCGCTTCCAGCACCCTGTTGCGTGCGGCTTCCGGTATGCCCTGGGGTGCCCCGCGCACGTACTCGCTCTGCGACTCCATCGCGCGCGTCATCCGCGTGTCGATGAACCCGAACGCCATCGAGTTCGCCAGCACGTTGAACATCGCGCCTTCTATGGCTACCGTCCGCGTCAACCCCGCGATGCCGGCCTTTGCCGCCGAGTAGTTCGCCTGTCCCAGGTTCCCGAACCCGGACAGTGAAGAGATGGTTACGATGTGCCGCGCGGGCACAGCCTCACCGCGCTCTTTCTCCTGTCGCGCCTGCTCACGCATCACCTTGAATGAGTCGCGCACCACCCGGAATGTCCCGCCAAGGTGCACGTCGACGATGGCATTGAACTGCTCGTCCGTCATCCGGTGGATCATCCCGTCCCAGAGGAAGCCCGCCGCCGTGACGACGATGTGCAGACCGCCGAAGCGCTCTACCGCCAGCGACGCCAGCCGTTCCCCGACATCCGCGTCCGTCACCGACGCCGCGAGTCCCACAGCGGTGCCGCCCGCTTCATCGATCTGCCGCAGCGTCTCGTCAAGCGGTCCCTGGTCGAGGTCGTTCGCAACGACGAGTGCGCCCTCTTTCGCCAGCCGCAGTGCGACGCCCTGCCCGATGCCGCGCCCCGCTCCGGTAACGATCGCCACGCGGCCTGCTATGCCTTCCACCATGCGCAGTCTCCTCTTTTCGATGCGTCTCTCGCGTGCATCATTCTACGTGAGCGCCTGCGTCCATCGCAGTGCATACCCACAGGTACATCGGCCTGCCGTCGTCGGTGTGCGGATAGTCCACCCGCTCCGGTTCGAACCCGGAGCCGGTCAGCAGGCGCTCCCACGTACTGATCGGGAACAGGCCGACCGCGTGCCGGTCGACCTCCACGCGTAGCTCCCCGTTCTCCTCGAAGAAGAAGACGTACACCGTCTCCACCTGCGTGTCGTTCGGGTCGGGGTCCCACGAATACTCAACGAACGTCAGTTCCGTATCTCCTGCGCCCCGGGTCTCGTGCCACACGCGGGGTGGCGCGAACGTCTCTGCGTAATCGTCCGGGATGGCCAGCAACAGTCCGCCGGGACGCAGGTGCGCCCGCGCTGTTGCGAACGCGGCGCGCAGGTCGTCTTCCGTCGTCATGTAGTCGATCGCGTCGTGGATGAGCACCGCGTCGAATGTCTCACCGAGGCGGACCGTCCGCATATCCCCGGCATGGTGCGTCACCTCGGGGTTCAGGCGGCGCGAGTGGGCGAGCATCCCCTCGGAGAGATCGACCGCCGTCGCGTCGAAACCGTCGGCGATGTGGTGGAGCAGGTGTCCGCCGCCCGTGCCGAGTTCGAGGATGCGCGACCTGCCAGGGCCGAGGCGCTTGCGGAGTTCGTCCCGAAGCTGAGCGCCTTCCTCTGCGTAGTCTTCGGGTGGGCTCATGGTTGGCCACAGGTGCGCGAGGTCTGCGTAGAGGCGATTGGATTCGGATGTCATTGCGAACTCATCATACGTGGCGGGTGGGAAGGCGGGAGGCAGGGCAAGGTGTCAGGAAACCAACCCGCTCGCGGCGGTGCGCGCCACTTCGAGCAGGCCGCCCGGCCAGAACCCCAGCACGAGGATCGCTGCCAGCGTTACCACCAGCGCGAGCTTTCCGGAGAACGCCGTCGCGATGGGTGTGGCGTCGCCTGCCGGTTGGCGCAGGTACATCGTCCGGATGATGCCCACGTAGTAGTAGGCGGAGACGACCGAGTTGACGGCGCCGACAACTGCGAGCCAGACGAGCCCGGAGTTCACCGCGGCATTGAACAGGAACAGTTTGCCCATGAATCCCACCGTAGGCGGGATGCCGGTGAGCCCCAGCAGCGCGACGGCCAGCGCGAGCGCCGCCAGCGGCGCGCGCCGTCCCATGCCTGCCATCGCCTCGATGCGCTCGTCTCCGCTGCGCTGTGTGAGGACGATGACCGCGAAGAACGCCGCCAGGGTCATCGCCGCGTAACCGCCCAGGTAGAAGAGGACGCTCGTGATGCCGGACGCGTCGGGCGTGTCCTGTCCATGCGCCGTTACGGCTGCGACGCCGATGAGCATGTAGCCCGCATGGGCGATGGCGCTGTAGCCCAGCAGGCGTTTCACGTTGCTCTGCGCTATCGCCACGAGGTTCCCTATCGTCATCGTGATGGCCGCGAGTGCCGCGAACAACGTTGACCAGTCCGCGGACGAGTCCCCCAGCGCTTCGTAGAACAGTCGCAGCACCACGGCGAAGGCAGCGGCTTTGCTGGCAGTCGCCAGGAACGCGCCAACAGGCGTGGGTGCGCCCTCGTACACGTCCGGCGTCCACATCTGGAAGGGCACCATGGAGAGCTTGAAGCCGAAACCGGCAGTCGCGAGTACGACTCCCGCCATGATCGCGAGCCCTCCGAATGGTACGGCCGGCATGCCGTCGCCCAACGCTTGCGCGATGGTCGGCGCGCCGCTGTCCCCGGCCACAACCTGCATCGTGCCCGACGCGCCGTAGAGGAATGCGAACCCGTACAGCAGGAATGCCGACGACACGGCGGAGAGCAGCAGGTACTTCACTCCAGCCTCGATGGGCGCGATACGTGTCCTGACGAACGCGGCCAGCGCCACCACCGGCAGTGTCGCCAGCTCCAGCGAGACGTAGATGGTGATGAGGTCAGCCGCTGCCGCCAGCAGCATCAGCCCGCTCGCTGAGAAGAGCACCAGCCCGGTGAACTCTGACTCATACGGCCGGAACCGTTCTGCGTACTCCGATCCTGCGATGAGGACCAGCGCCGCGGTCCCCGCAACGAGGAACTTGATGTAGAGAGCGAACTTGTCGACGACGAGCGAGTCGTTGAAGGCGGACTGCGTCCCGCTCGTATGTACGTCGCCCCACAGTGCGATGCCGAATGCGAACGTCGCGGCGAGGCCAAGCAGCGCGAGCACGAGCGTCAACTGCCGTTGCCGGGAGACGAGGCCGGAGAGCACCACGACGGTCGCCGCCACCGTGAGCGCAAGCTCCGGTGCGATGAGGAAGAGGTCTCTGCCCTCGATGCCCACGCGCTAGCCCCCCAGCCCTTCGGCGAAGGATGCGATGATGGGCGCGATACCGGCGTCGAACACGTCCGTCAGCAGCGCCGGGTAGACCCCGAACACGAAGATGGGCACGACGAGCACGCCCATCGCGGCGACGTCCACGCGGGTCGCATCCTGGAGGTGGCTCCACCGCTCCAGGGGAGGCCCGAACATCGTGCGCTGCGCCGTCCACAGGATGTAACCCGCCGCCAGCACGACGCCGAACGCGCAAAGGGCTGTTGCCAGCCCGTACGCCGGGAACGTGCCGAGGAACACCATGATCTCGGCAGCGAAACCGCTCGTCGTCGGCAGGCCGAGCGAGGCCAGCCCAGCCACCATGAAACCGATGGCTATGAGCGGCATCCGTCCCGATAGCCCGCCCATGTCCGCGATGTGCCGCGTGTGCGCCCGGTCGTAGACCAGTCCGACGACCACGAACAGCAGTCCCGTGATCGTCCCGTGCGTGAACAGCTGCATCGCGGCGCCGTTCAGCCCCGTGCCATCCAGCTGCGACGCCCCCGCGCCGACCGACGCCAGGCCAAGCACGACGAACCCCATGTGGCTGACGCTGCTGTATGCGACGAGGCGTTTCAGGTCGGTCTGCCGCATGACGATGAACGCCCCGTACAGCACGTTCACCACGGCGAGCATCGCCAGCAGCGGCGCGGCTGTGGCCAGTTCGTCGGGGAACATCCCGGCGTTGATGCGAAGCAGCCCGTAGCCGCCCATCTTCAGCAGCACGCCCGCGAGCATCACGCTCACCGCCGTCGGCGCATCCGTATGCGCGTCGGGCAGCCACGTGTGCAGCGGCACTATGGGCAGTTTCACCGCGAACGCCACGAGGAAACCGCTGAACACCAGCGACGACGGCACGATGAGGTTGGTCAGGTCCTTGTGGATGAGCGCCGTCATGTCGAACGTGCGCTCGCCTGCCGGGAAGGAGAAGTAGAGCGCCAGGATGGCTGCGAACATGAACGCCGAGCCGAGGAAGGTGAATAGCAGGAACTTCATCGCCGAGTAGTCCTTGCGCCCTGTTCCCCAGATGGAGATGAGGAAGAACATCGGCACGAGTTCCAGTTCCCAGAAGATGAAGAACAGGATCATGTCCAGTGACGCGAAGACCCCCATGACCGCGCCTTGCAACAGCAGCAGCCACATGAAGTACTCGCGCACGCGCGTCTCCACCCGCCACGACACCAACACCGCCGCTACGCCGAGGATGCCGTTCAGCAGCACCAGCGGCGCGCTCAGTCCGTCCACCCCCATCAGGAACTCGATGCCGAACGCGGAGACCCATGGCGCCCGCTGCACGAACTGGTAGACATCCCCTTGCGCGCTGAAGATGACGTACATCGAGATCGTCAGCCCCAGCTCCGCAAGCACCGTCGTCAGCGCGATGAGCCGCGTCGTCCGCGCGGAGCCGCGCACCGCGAACGCCAGCGCGGCGCCGATCATCGGTACGAATGTGATTGCGGTCAGCATCTGCTCAGCGTTGCATCAGGTAGAAGATGAGTATCACTGCCGCGCCCATCGAGACCCCGACGCCGTACACCTGGATGTGGCCGGTCTGCAGCTGGGCGATGGCGCGACCGCTGTTGCGCCCCAGCCAACCTGCCAGATCGGCTAAGCCGTCAACGATCCGGCGGTCGAACCAGTCGGAGACGAGGAACAGCCCGCGGTAGAGCGCGCGGCGGACGATGAGGTCTTCGTAGAGCGCGTCCATGTAGAAGCGCTGCACCAGTAAGCGGTGCCCCCACCGCCATAGGCGTCCGAGCCCGTCGAACGACACGGTCCGCGTTCCGTAGACGAGCACCGCCAGCCCTGTCCCGGCGATTGCGACCACGGTCGACGCGAGCGCGATGCCGATGTTGAACTTCGGCGCGTCCTCGTGCAGCAGGTGGGAGAACCAGTGTGCAGGCACCGGCCCGATATCGACCAGCGAGTTCGCCACGAACCCGGAGCCGACCGCGAACACCGCGAGCACGATGAGCGGCAGTGTCATGACGCGAGGGGACTCGTGCTGGTGGACGTGGTGGTGTGCCTCGTCCGGTATGCGCTCCTCGTGCGGCACGGACTCGATGCCGCCCCGGAACTCGCCGTGGAACGACATGATGATGAGCCGGAAGACGTAGAACGCGGTCATGAACGCCGCCGCGAGCGCCAGCCAGAACACGAGCTGCGCCACGCCGGTGTTGGCTGCGTGCGTCCCGCTCCACGCCGTGGTCAGTATCTCGTCCTTGCTCCAGAAGCCGGCGAGCGGGAATATCCCTGCAAGGCTCAATCCACCGACCAGCGTGGTCAGGTAGGTGATGGGCATCCACCGGCGGATGCCGCCCATGAACCGCATGTCGAACGTGTGCACCGAGTGATGCACCGAGCCCGCGCCGAGGAAGAGCAGGCACTTGAAGAAGGCATGGTTGAACAGGTGGAACATCGCCACGCCCGGAGCGCCCACACCCAGCGCGAGGAACATGTAGCCCAACTGGCTCACGGTCGAGAATGCCAGCACACGCTTGATGTCGTTCGCTGCGAGGCCCATCGCCGCGGCGAACACGGCGGTGAACCCGCCGATGATGGCGACCGTGTTCATCGCCGCCGCGCTCTCCTCGAACAGCCCGAACAACCGCGCAACGAGGAATACGCCTGCGGCAACCATCGTGGCCGCGTGGATCAGCGAGCTGACCGGCGTCGGGCCCTCCATCGCGTCCGGCAGACACGTGTGCAGCGGGAACTGCGCTGATTTGCCGGCCGCGCCTGCGAACAGCCCGAGCGCTACCCACGTCGCCACACCCGCGGACAACATAGGCGCGGCTTCGAGGATGGCCGGTATCTCGAACGGGTTCAGTCCCAGCGCCGTGAACTCGCCTCGGTTCAGGAACAGGTAGAGGATGCCCAGCATGAACCCGAAGTCGCCGATCCGCGTGACGATGAACGCCTTCTTGGCGGCGGCAGCGGCAGCCGGGCGGTGGTACCAGAACCCGATGAGCAGGTAGGAGAAGAGCCCCACCAGTTCCCAGAACACGAACAGCTGGATGAGGTTGTACGCGAGCACCAGCCCCAGCATCGAGGCCGTGAACAACGACATGTAGGTGAAGTACCGGGGGTAGTCGCCCCACTCGCCGTTTGCGTCGTGGGCGTCCTTGCGCATGTAGCCGAGCGAGAACACCTGCACGACCATGCTGACGCCCGAGACGACCGCCGCCATGATGGCTGACAGCGGATCGAGGAAGATGCCCACGGTCATCCGGAAGCCGTCCTGCGCCTCGATAGCCCCGACGGCGAACCACGCGTGCGGCTCGTAGCCTGCATCGCCGTTCCCCATCGCGCCGTTGACGGCGATCAGGCTCAGCACGAACGCTGCGCCGGTGCCTGCGATGCCCACGTAGCCGGCGTACCGCCACAGAGAGCGGATCCAGGGCCTGATCACGGCGATGCAGAACACCCCCGCCAGGAGCGGCAGGCCGATGATGAGCCAGGCTGCTGCTTCCGGGAGCATCGCTTACAACTTCCTCAGGATCTCGTCCGCCACGTGCTCGCGGCCCCGCGGCACCATGATGCGGAACGCCGACGTCTCGCTGTACTCCAGCAGGCCGCCTTCCGGCAGCAAGCGCACGGGCAGGCCCTCGCCCTCGAGGATCTCCTTCCACATCTCGGCGAGCATCAGGTTCGGTGCTCTCTTGTAGTCAACCCACATGCGAGTCCCGCTAACGCCGCAGCGTATTCAGGTCTGAGATATGGATCGTGTCGCGTCTCCGGGCCAGCGCGATGATGAGCGCAAGCCCCAGCGCGACCTCCGCCGCCGCGACCACGATGACGAACACCGCCAGCGTCTGCCCTTCCAGCACGAATCGTTCCACGTCCGCGCTTGCTCCTGGGAACCGCAGCGACGCCGGAACGGTGTAGCGCGAGAACGCCACCAGCGCCACGTTCACCGCGTTGAACATGAGTTCCACGGACATGAGCACGGCGATCATGTGCCTGCGCGACAGCACCCCGTACAGCCCGATGCAGAACAGGACCGCCGAGATGATGAGCAGCCGCTCAAGCATCGTGCCGCTCCCGTACGAGCGAAAGCGCTCCGATGACTGCAGCCAGCAGCAGCACGCCGGCCACCTCGAACGCCAGCACGTAGTCGCTCAGCAGTAGTCGGCCCAGTTGCGTCGGCGTCTCCACGAAGACCGTGGCGATCGGCCCCGGCAGCGAGTCCGGCAGCAGCGCCCACTCCGCCTGCACGATGCTGTACGCGAGCGCGGCCAACAGCGCCGCTCCCATCGCCATCGCCACTGGCTGCACGGCGGTCGAGCGGTTCCCTGTGTCGACGTCGCGCGTCATCATCACCGCGAATATCACCAGCACTGCGATGCCGCCGCCGTAGACCAGCACCTGCACGACCGCGAGGAACTCTGCGTTCACCATCGCGAAGATCCCCGCGATGCCCAGGAAGCTCACCACGAGCATCAGCGCGGCGCGAAAGATGCTGCGCAGGTGCACCACCAGCGCAGCCGACCCGATGGTGACCACCGCCAGAGCCCAGAAGACGATCTCGAAGAAGAGGTTGTCGAACGCCACGGCTAACGCTCACTCCCGTAATCGCCAGCGGCGCTGGACCGGTGGTCCATCTCTTCCGGCATCTGCCCCGGACGCTTGGGGTGCCAGAGGAACGGCTCGCGCCCGACGCTCTCCCACTCCTGGGGCGCGTCGTGGTGCGGGTCTGCCTTCTCGCGTTCCAGCTGAGGCCGGAACCAGGTGCTGGGATGTTTCTCCCGCTGTTTCAGCGCGTCTATGTCGATCACGAGGTCGGCGCGGCGGTACTGGGCGGCCTCGAAGCCGGAGCCCATGTGCAGCGCGTCGTAGGGGCACGCCTCCACGCACAGCCCGCAGTACATGCAGCGCGCCTGATCGATGTCGAAGACGTCCACCTTGTAGCTGCCGCCGTCCTGCTCGTTGCCCCCGTCCGGGTCGGTCACGATGCGGATGATGCCGAGCGGGCAGTACTTCGCGCAGCTTGCGCAGCCCGTGCATCGCTGCTCGTACCAGGTGAACTCCTGACCCCGGAAGCGCGGGTGTTGCGGGATGCGGGACTCCGGGTACTGGACGGTGAACGGACGCCGCACGAGGTTGCGCAGCGTTACTCCCAGCCCGCGCAGGATGCCTTCGCCGTACATCAGCGTCCCTCCGTTGAGAGTACTGAGGGTGCGGGAGGCGCGGTGCGGAGCGAAACGACCTTCGACCAGAGCAACGCCGCCGGTACCGTGACGGCCCAGTTGATCGCCGCCATGATGCCGAGTTCTGCAGTGCTCGGCTCCGGCCAGACGATGACCTCGGCTGCGAGCAGCAGCACGTTGAGCAGGCTCAGCGGGAAGAGGTACTTCCACGCCACGGCGAGTATCTGGTCGAGCCGGTATCGCGGCAGCGTTGCGCGCACCCAGACCGCGACGAACACGAACCCTGCCACCTTGAGCAGGAACCAGACGTGCGACGGGAGGATGGCCCACTTCCAGCCCTGCAGGAAGAGCACGGCGAAGATGGCGCCCGCCACGACGGTGTTCGTGAACTCCGCCAGCATGAACACGCCGTACTTCATACCGCTGTACTCGGTCATGTACCCGGAGACCAGCTCGGACTCCGCCTCCGTCACGTCGAACGGCGCGCGGTTCAGCTCCGCCGACACGGCTGCGAGGAAGATGAGCGCGCCCAGCGGCGTCACGAGCAGGAACGGAAGCGCCTGCGCCTCCACCACGTCGACCAGCGACATCGACTGCGCCAGCACCGTCACGCCCAGCAGTGCCATCACGAGCGGCACTTCGTAGCTCACCAGCATCGCGACCGCGCGCATGCTCCCGAACAGCGAGAAGCTGTTGGGCGAGGCATACCCCGCCATCATCACCGCTATTGTCGAGATGCCGCTCACCGCCGCGATGTACAGCACGGCCACGTTCAGGTCGGCGAGCCACGACCCCGCGCCGAACGGGATGACCGCCAGCACGAGCAGCGTCGGCGCGAGCATGACGACGGGCGCGAGGGTGAACACGATACGGTCGGCGCCCACCGCGATGATGTCTTCTTTCGTGATGAGCTTGATGGCGTCGGCTATCGGCTGGAGCACCCCGAACGGCCCTGCCCGGTTTGGTCCGAGTCTTCCCTGAAAGCGGCCGAGCAGCCTGCGCTCGAACCACGTGTACACTGTGCCGATGGCCATGACGGCGTTCGTCACGAGCAGGATGATCGCCATCCCCGCCGCGGCGTACGCGACCCACGACCACTCTTCGCCCAGCAGGTCCTGCACGAACTGGTAGACGTTCCGGTAGATGACGTTCCCTGCGAGCGTTTCGCCCATCAGCGGTCAACCTCACCCATGTTGAAGTCAAGGCTGCCGAGCGTGACGATGGCGTCCGCCAGCTTCCACCCCACGAGCATCTCCCGGAACAGCGTGAGGCTCATGAAGGACGGAGAGCGCACGTGGCAGCGGTACGGCGCTATCGAGCCGTCGCTGACCAGGTAGAACCCCAGTTCGCCCTTGGGCGCCTCGATGGGCACGTATGCCTCTCCGGGAGGTGGGCGGAACAGCATCGCCATCGTCGCCCGCACCGGCCCGGGCTCGACCTGCTCGCAGCACTGCTCGATGATGCGGAGCGACTGCCGCACTTCCAGCATCCGCACCCAGAACCGGTCGTAGTTGTCGCCGCCCTCGCAGGTCGGCACGTCGAACTCGACGCGGTCGTATACGTCGTACGGCGCCGCCTTGCGCCAGTCCCACTCGACGCCGGACGCACGCAGGATGGGGCCCGTGAACGACGCCGCGATGGCGTCCTCCGCCGATACCGGCGCGACGCCTATCGCGCGGCTCCGCACGATCTCGCTGTCGAACACCAGCGCCTGCAACTCGTCCGCGTACCCCGGCATGTCGTTCAGGAAGGAGCGCAGCGCGGGCCAGAACTCCTCCGGGGCGTCCTGCAGCACGCCGCCGATGCGCATGTAGGAGAGCGTGATGCGCGCCCCACACAGCATCTCGAACATGTCCAGGATGCGCTCGCGCTCGCGGAACGCGTACATCAGCGCTGTCCCGCCGAACACGCCAAGCTCCTGCAGGAAGAACCCCACCCCGATGAGGTGGCTCGCGATGCGCTGCAACTCCGCGGCGATGACGCGCAGGTACTTCCCGCGCTCAGGCGGCTCGATGCCCACGAGGCGTTCGCACGAGAGTACGTACGCCTGGTTGTTCGTCATCGACGCGACGTAGTCCAGCCGGTCGGTCAGCGTGACGACTTGGGTGTACTGCCGCTCCTCGGCCAGCTTCTCCGTGCCGCGATGCAGGTAGCCGATGACGGGCTCGGCGTCGAGGATGTTCTCACCGTCGAACGTCAGCTTCATGCGGAACACGCCGTGGGTGCTGGGGTGGTGCGGCCCCACGTTGACGACGACCGGCTCGGTGCGCATCGCCATCGCCTAGCCTCCCTGTGGCCAGGTGTAGGGGAGCGGCGGCTCGAGGTAGTCCCGCCGCAGCGGGTGCCCCTGGAACCCCTCCCAGGTGAGGATCCTTTTCAGATTGGGGTGGCCGTCGAAGCCCACGCCCATCAGGTCCCACGCCTCGCGCTCCTGGAGCACTGCGCCGCGCCACACCCCGGTGACGCTCGGCAGCGACACGTCGTCTCTTCCGTACACGCGTGCCTTCAGGATGGCGGTCGCGTTCCCGCTGAGGGACGTGAGGTGGTACACCACCTCGAAGTACTCGACGTAATCGACCGCGGTGAGTGACCCGAGCATCTTGTAGTCGTGCGCGGGGTCGTCCCGGAGGAACGAGCACACGTCCACTATCGCGCCCGGCTCCACCCACACTGCGCTCTCGTCGGAGTCCACCACGGCGTCCGGGAACCGGGAGCGCAGCGATTCGGCGAGCGCGTTGCCTGCCGTGGCGGTCGTCATGCGCGGTCCACTCCCGCGGCATGTGGCCCAAGGCTGTACTTCTTGATCTTCTCGTGGAGCTGCATGATGCCGTAGAGGAGGGCGTCGGGACGCGGCGGGCACCCCGGTACGTACACGTCCACCGGCACGATGTGATTCACGCCCGGCACGACGCTGTAGCCCTGGTAGTACGGGCCGCCGCTGGTCGCGCAGACCCCCATCGCGATCACCCACTTCGGTTCGGCCATCTGGTCGTAGATGCGTCGCACGGCGGGCGCCATCTTCCACGTGAGCGTGCCGGAGACGATGAGCAGGTCGGCCTGGCGGGGCGTCGCGCGCATCGCCTCCATCCCGAACCGCGCGAGGTCGAAGCGCGACATCGCCGAGGCGATCATCTCGAACACGCAGCACGCGAGCCCGAACGCCACTGGCCACACTGCCGACCGGCGCCCCCAGTTCAACAGTGCGTCTACGGACGTCACCGCCACATTGCTGGCGATCTCTTCGGGTATCTGGATCGCGGGGTCGGGGAACGCTTCCTGCGCGTTCCACTTCAACTGCTCGACCGCCTCGCCCTCGATGCGGTCGATGTCCCAGCCGGGCATCGTCTGCCCATAGACCGCGCCGTGCTCCTCCGCTCCCGTCAGGAGAGAAGGCGTGGACAGAGGCGCGTGCTCGTTCGGGTTGACCATGGCCTGCTCGACAGATTCCTCCCATGGCAGGGCCGGACCCCCGCTGATTCAGCGGGTGACCACGAGGGCGAGCATAGCACAGCAGAGGAGTAAGTGAAACGCTGCACAATCAATCTCGTCGTCACTCTGGAACAGGGAATTCCAGGAACGGGTCCCGTGAGAGTATCGTCATTCCCGCACCGGCGGGAATCCAGGGCGCGCGGGCAGCGCGCGGGGCCGGGGGTTGGGGTGGGTTGGCCTCCTTCTGCTAGGCTATGCCGCATGGACGACGCAACAGGCAGCACGCAGGCCCGCATCGACGAGATAGCCGCACGTTCGCTCGACGAGTTCCGCCGCAAGCACGAACTGCGCGAGCAGGCGATCAAGGTTTCCCGTGAGGTCGTGCGGACCTCCGCGAACGCTATCCGCGCCGTTCACCGCAACGAGCTCGACGAGGCGCGTGAACTCATCGCGGCGGCTGGGGCGCTGGTGCGCGAGACACAGCAGACCCTGGAGGGCCACGCGGACCTCTACTTCACCGGCTACACCCAGGACGCCCAGAAGGAGTACGCCGAGGCGTGCGCTGTCCTCGCGTTCATCGCCCGCACGGAACTCCCGCTGCCGGCGGACGTCGGCGTCGAGACGCCCTCCTACCTCAACGGGCTCGCCGAGGCGGCGAGCGAACTCCGGCGCTACATCCTCGACTCCCTCCGGCGCGACGACGACTCCCGCGCCGAGGAGCTGATGCGCTACATGGACGATGTCTACAACATCCTCGTCGTCATGGACTTCCCGGACGCCCTCACCTCCGGTCTCCGCCGCACAACCGACCAGTTGCGCGGCGTCCTCGAGCGCACCCGCGGCGACCTCACCATGACCATGCGCCAGCGCCGCCTGGAACGCCTGCTCAACGACCGCCCCGACGCGTGCTAGAGCGGAAGTGTCCGGTCGTAGCAAGTCAGAGTCGATGAGGTGAGTGCCTTACAGGGACGGGTGCTTGGTCCTCCCTCCCTACAGGGAGACCTTGTATCACCTGTAAAGGTACCCGGGTGGGTGCCCAATGGGGAGTGCAGAGGGGACATCTCCTCTGCCGGGGGCTGTGGGGGTGTCCCCCACAAAGCGTTCGGGCGGGTGGGTGGGAAGAACTACGCCCCACCGAGGGTGGTTGCGCAAAGGCTTCTACAAGAAATAGGGACAACGCACTTCAGCGCGCGGTGCGGGTACTCTGGCAGTGGCGTGGGACCATCACGGGCAGTTACGAGGCTTCTCGGCACGAGACGGATCTCGCGAACTCTTAGCAGTTAGATCCGGTCTCGCCGGTTTGACCTCGGGGCGCTCTGGCGGAGACAATAGCCCACTGCCGGTATCCGGCGAGAATCACATGTGCGGGGCAGCGGTGGGCCGTGCCCATGCCCCCGGGAGGTAGATGCTGATGGAAGGCCTCATACTGGCCATCGTTGCGGGCGCAGTGGCGCTCGCTTTTGCTGCGTATCTCGCTGTGCGCGTGCTCAAGGCCGACGAAGGTACCGAGCGCATGCAGGAGATCGGCGCGGCTATCCAGGAGGGCGCGAACGCCTTCCTCAAGCGCGAGTACACCGTGCTCGCGGGTTTCGTCGTTCTGGTGTTCATCGTCCTGCTCGCGCTCGGGCTCGCCCGTGAGGAGCAGCAGTGGGAGACGGCCATCGCCTACATCGTGGGTGCTGTCTCCTCGGCGCTTGCGGGCTTCATCGGTATGCGCATCGCGGTCAAGTCCAACATGCGCACGGCCTCCGCTGCGCGCACCGGACTCAACCGCGCGCTCCGCGTCGCTTTCTCCAGCGGAGGCGTCATGGGTATCACCGTCGTCGGCATCGGACTGCTCGGCGCGGTCATCCTCTGGATCGTCTTCGGCGACAAGGACATCGTCGCCGGGTTCAGCTTCGGTGCGTCCAGCATCGCCCTCTTCGCCCGTGTTGGCGGCGGCATCTACACCAAGGCCGCTGACGTCGGCGGCGACCTCGCTGGCAAGGTCGAGGCCGGCATCCCCGAGGACGACCCCCGCAACGCCGCCGTCATCGCTGACAACGTCGGCGACAACGTTGGTGACGTCGCTGGGATGGGCGCGGACCTCTTCGAGTCCTACGTCGGCTCCATCATCGCGAGCCTCGCCCTCGCCGCGACAGGCACGGCGTTCCTCGTCGGCATCAACGACGAATCCCGGGTTAGCATCGAGGTCGAGTCCAGCCTCGCGGTCCTCCCCTTCCTGATCGCTACGGTCGGCATCGCGGCGTCCATCATCGGCACCTTCCTCGTGCGAACGGGCGAGACGACCAGCATCGGCAGCCTGCTCTGGTCGCTGCGGCGCGGTATCTTCGCCGCAGGCTTCCTCGCGCTCGTCGGCTCCTTCGGAGCCATCTACTGGCTGTTCGAGGTGGACGGCGGGTTCGGCATGGAGATGGTCTGGCGGTTCTGGGGCGCGGTCGCCGTCGGACTCGGCGCGGGGGTCATCATAGGTGTCAGCACCGAGTACTACACCAGCTACGAGTACAAGCCCACGCGAGGCATCGCCGGGCGCTCCGTCACCGGACCGGCCACCATCATCATCAGTGGCTTCGCCACAGGCATGCTGAGCACCGCTATCCCGCTCATCGTCATCGCCGTGGCGGTTATCGGCGCGCATGAGCTTGCCGGTCTCTACGGCATCGCCATCGCCGCGGTCGGCATGCTCTCCACCCTCGGCATCACGCTCGCCACTGACGCCTACGGCCCCGTCGCCGACAACGCCGGCGCCATCGCCGAGCAGGCCCACCTCGACCCCGAGGTACGCGAGCGCACTGACGCGCTCGACTCGCTCGGCAACACCACCGCCGCCACCGGCAAGGGCTTCGCCATCGGCTCGGCGGTGCTCACCTCGCTCGCCCTGATGGCCGCCTACGCCAAGATCGTCGGTCTCGATCAAATCAACCTCCTTGAACCCTCGACGCTCGTCGGCCTGCTCATCGGCGCGCTGATGCCGTTCATCTTCAGTGCGCTCACCATGGAGGCCGTAGGCCGCGCCGCGCAGGACATGGTTGAGGAGGTGCGCCGGCAGTTCAACGAGATCCCGGGCCTGCGCGAGGGCAAGGAAGGCGTGCGCGCCGAGTACGCCCGCTGCGTGGACATCAGCACGAAGGGCGCGCTCCGCGAGATGATCATCCCTGGTCTGCTCGCCGTCATCGTGCCCATCGCCGTCGGCGTCATCCCGTTCCTCGGCAAGGAGGCGGTGGGCGGACTGCTCATCGGTGCGATCGCGGCGGGAGCGCTGCTCGCCATCACCATGGCGAACTCCGGCGGCGCCTGGGACAACGCCAAGAAGTACATCGAGGCCGGCGCGCACGGCGGCAAGGGCACGGACGAGCACGCAGCCGCCGTGGTCGGCGACACCGTCGGCGACCCGTTCAAGGACACGTCCGGCCCGTCGCTCAACATCCTCATCAAGCTCATGTCCATCGTTGCCGTCGTCTTCGGCACCGTCTTCGCCGGATAGGAGCGGGGAGCCAGCGAGGATCATCGGGGCGGCTGCGTTCGCAGCCGCCCCGCTTGCCGGATGCAGCGGACCCGGGAGACTCCCTTCGATGGAGTTGCGCCATCTGCCCCTTACCCTGCAGCCCCCGCATCCGCTACGCTGGTTACATGGCTGTGCGCCTGCCCCGACCTATAGACAGGACTTATGACTCGCGGCGCAGGGTATAGGCAGACTCTATGGGACAGGTGGGCAGATTTCGAAAACGATGAGATTGTTGGTTCCTTGGTCGTGGGAAGCAGGCCACGGCCTGTGAAACACCCTGACCAGGGAGACCAAGAAGCTCAGAGCGAGGGTTTGATTTACTCCTGAGACTCCGACCAAGAAGCTCAGATTCAGCGCCGTATGAGCACCTTGGTCGAAGGGTACTGCGGCGGGTATCTCGACCACGGAGGGGAACGATGGACCTTGGCATAACCGGCAAGCGAGCGCTGGTAACCGGAGGCACACGCGGTATCGGCTACGCCATCGCTTGGGAACTGGCGCGCGAAGGCGCGGACGTGGCCCTCTGCGCCCGCGACGAGTCCGCGGCGCGTGACGTCGCTGCTGAGATCGCCGCCGGGACCGGCGTGCGCGTCGTCGGCTTCCGCGCCGACACCGGCATCGCAGAGGACGTGATGCGCCTCGTCGCCGATGCGGCGGACGCGCTCGGCGGACTGGACATCCTCGTGAACAACGCTGCGCGCGTCGGCTTCGCGGGCGGCCCGGACTCCCTCGCGCAACTGAACGAGGACCTGATACGCGGCGACTTCGACGTCAAGATCATGGGCTACCTACGTTGTGCGCAGCAAGCGGTCCCGTACATGGAGCGCGGGGGATGGGGGCGCATCATCAACATGGACGGCATGGCAACACGCAACGCGGCGGGCATCAGCGGCGGGATGCGCAATGCCGCCGTGATGAACTTCACCAAGGTCATGTCCGAGGAGCTCGGCCCGAAGGGCATCACGGTCAATGCCATCCACCCGGCTTTGAGCAGAACGGCAGCCTTTGTCGAGCGGCTGGAGCGCATCGCGGAACGCGAGGGCATCACGCTCGCAGAGTCGGAGCAACGCGTCGCCGAGAACAACGCCATCCGCCGCCTCGTGACCGCGGAGGAGATCGCATCGGTTGTCGTCTTCCTCTGCTCCGAGCAGGCGGGCTGCATCACCGGCGAGGCCGTCGCCCCTTGCGGCGGCAACTCCCGCGCGGTTTTCTACTAGCGGAGCGCCATGCCACGCACGAACATCAGCGGCAACAGCCCCTACGAGTCCTCCATCGGCTTCTCCCGTGCCGTGCGGATGGGGAACGTCGTCTACGTCTCCGGCACGGTCGCGACCGCAGCCGACGGCTCAGTGGTTGGCCTCGGCGACGCCTACGCCCAGGCCGTGCAGACGCTGCGCAACATCGAGGCGGCGCTGCAGAAGGCGGGCGCGTCTCTCGCCGACGTGGTCCGCACGCGCATGTACGTGACGGACATGGCCAACTGGGAGGCGGTTGCTCGGGCCCACGGCGAGTTCTTCCGAGACATCCGCCCCGCCTCAACGATCGTGGAAGTGAGTCGCCTCATCGACCCCGCGATGCTCGTCGAGATCGAGGTCGGAGCCCTTATTGAGTAGCCCGTCTACGACGCTGTGACGCCGACTCCCCGGCGCAGGATGTCCGCGGCGCTGGCGCCGTCGGGCAGGGCGTCGTCGCACCACACCACGTACTGGTCCGGACGTACGAGGATGAGCCGCGACTCGTACGCCGTGCGGGTCTCCGCGTAGCTGTCGCGCACGACCGTGAGCGGGATACCCAGTGCAGACGCGGCCTCTTCGAAACTGGCGATAGCTTGCTTGTCGGCATCGAAAGCCAGGAGCGTGAAGTCCGTGCCGAACTCTTCGTGCACGCCCCGACCTGAGGAGAGTGTGCTCGGCGGCAGATGGTGCCCGGCCCGTGCGGTGAATGTATGGCTGCCGTGCGCGCTGCTCACTCCCCCCGGAGGGCCCCATATCACGGGTGAGCCCTCATAATGCGGTTCGTAGACGCCGATGCGCGACCTGCGCCCCATCCCTTTCCACTGCTCCTCGAACTCCTCCCGGTCCCGTTCGGGGCTGTACCGCTCCAGGAACTCCCGGTCGGACTTGATGCCTGCCGCGATGAAGTCCTGCCCCGTTTCCCAGAAGATGGCCCGGCGCTCTTCTCCGTACGATTCCAGCAGCGTCTCGCCACCCCACCCGTTGACGACAGCCGCAAGCTTCCAGCCCAGGTTTACTGCGTCTTCCAGCCCGTTGTTGAGCCCGTACGCCCCATAGGGAGGATGGCTGTGGGCCGCGTCCCCGGCGATGAACAGTCGCCCGTTGCGGTACGAGTCCGCCACGATGACGCGCAGGTCCCAGAAGCCGACGTGCTCAACCTCCGCTTGAAACTCCAGCCCCGCCGCGCGGTTCAGGAGCCCCTGGAAGTCGTAGCGCTCTTGGACCGTGTCGTTGGGCACCGGCGCATGGAAGAACCACCCTTCTCCAACGTCCACGCGCCCGAAGAACATCCAGTACCCCTGCAGCTCGGGGTCCAGAGCGCGGTAGGTCGTCACCTCCGGGAACCGCGAGAACGCCTCGTGCAACTCGCGCGACTTGAACACTGCCAGCAGCATCCTCTGCTCGAAGTCCTCCCCGCTTGACGTGATGCCCGCGCACTCGCGCACGAACGACCGCGCCCCGTCGCACCCGACGACGTATGCCGCTTCGAGTGTTCGACGCTCCCCCCCGGCGGGGCGAACGTCGTCCTGCGGTCCGAACCCGGCCCAGGCGAAGCCGTCGCTCGTCGCGCCTGTCTCAGTGATGCCGACGCGCACGCCGTCGGCGTCCTGCTCAACGCTGTCGGCGGTCCATCCGAAGAACGTGGTGACGTTGGGCAGCTTAGCAAGTCTCTTCCGCAGGACAGCCTCCGTGAGGTACTGCGGCAGCCGGTCGTTCTCCTCGTAGTAGAAGGAGTGCACCGTCTCGCGCCCCGGAGGCGAGTACCAGTACTCGCTCATCAGGTGTTTGTATGCCGTTACCCCACCGATGGGGTAGTCGTTCGGCATGACGCGGGCCGCGCGCAGTTCGTCCACGATGCCCCAGAAGTAGAAGTGCTCCAGCGTGCGCTGGCTCAGGTTCTGTCCCTTGGGGATGCGCTGTGGCTCCGCGTAACGCTCGACAACGGCGCACGAGACGCCTCGCATCCCCAACTCCACCCCAAGGGCGACGCCTACCGGCCCTCCTCCGACGATGACCACCTGGTAGCTATCCGTCATTCTTTGCCGTTCTGTGTCCATATCCCGGATGTGCCATTGTGTCCTTCTGTCTACTGCAGGGGCAGGGGCGGCTGCAACCATGCCCCTGTCGTGTTCACCTCTATCCGCGTCACCCACTTCACCCACTCGAAGCCTCGCTTCCCCGGCACTACCAGCCGCACCGGCGCGCCGTGACCGTGCGACAGACGCTCTCCGCCAACGTGCGTCGCGAGCAGCAGTCCCTCCGCGTGCCGGAGCCCGAAGCGGCGGTAGTAACCCGTCGCCGACGTCACGGTGATGCTCGCCGCCGCGGTCTGCGGGCGTGCATGCTTGAGCAGCGTGCCGAGCCGCACACCCTGCCACGACTGTGTCGAGTGCCACCCTCCCGTGCAGTCCAGGACCACCGTCTCCTCCTCCGTAGCCGACAGATCGTCGTAGCGCACGGTCTGCGGAGCGTCCACCGCACCCGCTATCGTGAGCATCCATGCCCCGTGGTCGATGGGCTCCAGCGAGTCGTTCAGCCAGGACGTAGTGGGGAAGGCGTTGCCTGTGAAGTCGCCCGCTGCGTAGGAGCCCGTGAAGCGCTTGGCCTGCGCGACGCCTGTTACCCCGTCGAGCCGTGCTCCGATCTGCCACAACACTGTACCTGCGAGCGCCAGGCCACCCAGGCGCAGCACGGAGCGCCGCTCCGCCCAGTAGCGTGGACGCAGCAGCTTCCGGTAGCGCGCGAGGTGCCACACGATCATCGGCACAATGAGGAATACCAGCAGCGCGTGCCACGTCATGCCGGAGGAACCGAGGTAGGAGAACCGCCCGATGTGCGACCATGCTACGCCCAGCATGATGTCTGTCAGCAGCAATGAGAGCGCCCCCACCGCGACCCAGTCCTGCCCCGTCCATGTACCCCAGCGACGCTTGAGCGGCCGGAGCAGGTTCGGCACCTTCCACACCAGCACGGCTACCACCGCCAGCCCTGCCGCGCGGTGTGCACTCGTCTGCCACGCCTGCTCCGGTTCAGCCGCGACGAACGCGTAATAGCCCGTCACGACCGAGCCGGTGGCGATCAGCAGCACGAACATGTTTGCCCACGGGTGCTTCATCGCGCGCTCCGCCTGCTCCTGTGACTATGGTACGCCCGCCGCTGCTAGAATGGCGGCTCGCCGGTGGAAAGACGGTTGCACAACGTCAACGCGGGGGCATGGGTGCTTCGAGGCGTGGGGTATGCCGTGAGGCTGCGCAAGGCCCCTGGACGGTGAACTCGCCGAATGAAGTTGTGCGAACCGGGAGTGCAGAGGGCGGTGCTCCTCTGCCGGGGGAGTGGGGGTGCCCCCCACAAGCGCTCCGGGCGGGTGGGAGGGAAGGATTGCGCCCCGCTTAGCCCAGTTGCGTGGATGTCTCCACGGAGGAAGCGACAGATGACGGTTCTCAGCGACCGGACGATACGCGAGGAATTAGCCAGCGGGCGCATCGTGATAGACCCGCTCATGGAGGGATGCATCCAGCCCGCCAGCGTGGACCTGCACCTCGGTCGCAGCTTCCTCGTGTTCCGCAACAACCACGTGCCCTACATAGATGTACGCGCCATGAACGAGACGCTGACGGAGCAGGTCACCGTGGGCGATGACGTGCCCTTCATGCTCCACCCGGGCGAGTTCGTGCTCGGCAGCACCCTCGAACACGTCGAGGTTCCTGCCGACCTCGTGGCGCGGTTGGAGGGCAAGAGCTCGCTCGGCCGCGTCGGGCTCCTGATCCACTCCACCGCGGGCTACGTCGACCCCGGATGGAAGGGACGCCTCACGTTGGAGCTGAGCAACGTCACCAACCTCCCCATCACGCTCTACTACCGCATGAAGATCGGCCAGATATCGTTCCTGCGCCTCTCGACGCCCGCAGAGCACCTCTACGGCTCGGCGGAACTCGGCTCCAAGTACCAGGGCCAGCAGGAGCCCACACCCAGCCGTATCCAGATGGACTTCGACTCACCCTCCGCCTGATTCCTTCCCCCTTGATGGGGGAAGGCTAGGATGGGGGTGACCTGGGGCGTCCTCCTGAGACGCCCCGCTATACTTGCCTCTGAGGCCCGAACGTACGGCAGCCTCTGAGGAGTATCGCGCCGTGACCGCCGCGGACCACATGCAGCGCGCCATTGAACTCGCCCGCGAGGCGATGGGAAGCACCAGCCCCAACCCGCCCGTTGGCGCGGTGCTCGTGCGCGACGGGCGCGTCGTCGGTGAGGGACGCACCCAACCGCCCGGCGGCCCGCACGCCGAGGCCGAGGCGCTCCGCATGGCAGGAGATGCCGCTCGCGGCGCCGACCTCTACGTTACGCTCGAGCCGTGCGCCCACTACGGCCGGACGCCCCCCTGCGCCGACGCTCTCGTCGAGGCGGGCGTTGCATCGGTGCGTATCGCCGTGATGGACCCCGCCCCGCACACCGCTGGCCGGGGCGTCGAACACCTGCGCGAGGCGGGCATTCCCGTCACCGTCGACGACAGCCCGCCGGAGGCACGGCGGCTCGTGGAAGCCTTCGCGAAGCACGTCACCACCGGGTTGCCGTTCGTCGTTGCGAAGTTCGCCATGAGCCTGGACGGCAGGATCGCCGCCCGCTCCGGCGACTCCCGCTGGATATCGAACGAGACCTCGCGGCGGGAGGCGCACCGCCTGCGCGCCGAAGCCGACGCCGTCATGGTCGGCATCGGCACGGCGCTCGCGGACGACCCCCTCCTCACCGTGCGCGACGCTCCGCTGCCTGCTCGTGGACAACCGCTCCGCGTCGTTGTGGACAGTACAGGACGTCTCCCCGCGAGCGCCGC